>NZ_JNLX01000117.1 GCF_000715495.1 Hymenobacter sp. IS2118
GGCGGTGGTCTAATCTAAGGTGAAATGATTAATTTTAGGGATGGTTTTTACGCAACATTTCTGCGCTGCTTGCGGCAGTGAACATATTCGCCGTAACGGCAGCGCTGGGGGCCATGCCAAATACCAGTGCAAAGGCTGCGGGCATCAAGCCCGTTTTACCCCCGCCGCCGTGGCCAAAGCGCTGCAGTATGCGCAGGTGGACGAGTTGCTGGGCGAGCGCAACTCGCAGCGCAGCATTGCCCGCGTGACGGGTATCTCGCGGGTGACGATTGCCAGCCGGATAAAAAAAAGCGCAAGCGGCTTCGCCGGCGCTCCCGCGCTTGCGCCCCAAAAAGGACCAGAAAAAGGAGTGGGAAGCGCTGGAGCTGGATGAAATGTGGACCTTCGTGGGCCGCAAGAAGCGCAAAGTCTGGCTGTGGTTGGCCGTCGAACGGGCCAGCCGGCGCATCGTGGCCTGGGTGCTGGGCCGACGGGACGCGGCCACGGCCCGGCGCTTGTGGTTGGCTCTGCCTCCGCGCTACCACCGCCATTGCTGGTATTTTACCGACCTGTGGGAGGCCTACGTGGAGGTGTTGCCCCGCTGGCACCATCGCCGCTGCCCCAAGGGCAGCGGCGGAACAAGTATTGTCGAAGCCATCAACTGTTCGCTACGCCAGCGCTGTGGGGTGCTCGTGCGAAAATCTTGTTCCTTCAGCAAGTCGCTGAGTATGCACACCGCCCGGATTAAAATTGTAATTGACCGGTACAATACCACCTTGAATTAGACCACCGCCGCTTTTTTATGTCATCAAGGCAGTCTATTTGCCGCCGAACGTGTAGCCCACGTACAGCTGGAATACGCTGTTGCGTGCTTTGTCGTCGTCGTCGCCGTCTTTAACGATGTTGCTGATGCCGCCGTTGTAGCGCAAGCCAATCATGGGGCCGCTCTCGAGCTGGTAGCCCAGGCCGGCCACGTAGCCAAAATCAACGGTGTTGTACAAATCTTTAATGTCCCGGTCCTCGTTGCCATCGGTGATTTTGGCGCCAGCCAGAAAACCTACCTGCGGGCCGCCTTCAAAAAACAGGCCACCGGCGTTTACTTTCACCAGTAAGGGTACGTCGATGTAGTTAAGCTTAAGCTTATCATCACTGTCTGCTTCAGATTGGAGGCCTTTCTGCGAATACAACACTTCGGGCTGAATCGAAATCAGGTCGCTGAGGGCAAAGTTGGCCAACAGACCTGCTTGCAAGCCGATTTTGCTTTCGATGCCATCCGTTTCGTCCGCTGTGACGGAACTGTAATTCGCGCCGGCTTTTACACCGAAGCGGATTTCCTGGGCGCTGGCGGCAGTCGCAACGCTCATCAGTAAGCCAAGAGAGAGAATTAACTTTTTCATAATGGGAAGAAAAAAAGGTGAAGAAAGAAGAATTACGCATCAAATATAGGGGCAAAACCGGCGTAAGCAACTTCCTGAGAAAAGGCAGAAATTTATCGTTTGAGAACGAGCAAACTACTTAAACTGAAAGCGTCAAATGTGCTGTTAGTGGGATGCTTCTGGTTTTTTGTCGTGAAACGGTTGAGTAGGATTACCGGCCGTCGGCTGTGAGTTTGGCCTAGCCCGAAGACAGCTGCACCGAATGATTGGAAGCATGAATCTGCGGGGGCTGTCATGGCCCGGCAAGTATAACAGTCGTTGTATTTGGGCTTAGTGGCACGTCTTGCCGGCGCCGGCGTATCGACCTATTAAGAAACTGAACAACCAAAAAAAGCAGTGCGAAACGAATGAATTCACGGCTTTGCGCTTTTGCATGTTGTTTTTTGTAGCGACTTTTGAGGAAGTGGGGAGGCTCGGAAATATAGATTATGCTTCAGATATAGCATTGGAAATGCAACGGCTGAATTGTGAATGGGGAGTTGCCCTGATGCTTGTTTTATGCGGCAGAAGGTGCTAACTCGGCTGTTGTTGAGCCGCTTTGCCTGGCTGCTGCTGGCCTTGCTGCCGCAGACCGTGGCCGCCCAAACCGATTCGGTGGCGGTGATGCGGCGGGCGCCGCTTGCGGTGGGCCTGTATGCCCAGGGCAGCTTTATTATGGCGCACACGGCGGCGCTCCGGCATTTGGTGGTGTCGCACCCCACGGGGCTGGAGCTGAATTTTCAGCGACAAACTACCGGGACCCAGCCCTGGCACGGCTGGCACGGCTACCCCAAGCTTGGCCTCACGCTCACGTACTACGATTTCCACAACCCCGTGCTGGGCTACGCGGTGGCGGCCACGCCCTACATGAGCAAGTCGTTGTGGCGGCGGCCCAAGCACGACCTCAGCTTCCGCCTGGGAGCTGGACTGGCCTACCTCACCAACCCTTATAACCGCCTCACCAACCACAAAAACAACATTGCCAGCTCGGCTTTCAACGCCAGTATTCAGCTGCGGTTTGAGTACGACTATGCTCTGACGCCGCACCTGGGCCTGGTGGCGGGCCTGGGCCTGAACCATTATTCCAACGGCGCCACCACCAAGCCCAACCTGGGCGTGAACCTGCCCTCCGTGCTGCTGGGCCTCAACTACCACCAGCTGCGTACGCCGCCCCAGCGCAACCCCAACGCCCCCGCCCCGACCGATGTGGGCCGCACGTTCTACAACCTGAGCACCAGCCTGGGCTTCAAGCAACGCTCGCAGAGCGACCAGCAGAAGTACCTCGTCAATTCCATTACCGCCGCCGTGGGCCGGCGCGTCAGCCGCAAGTCCGCGCTGGTAGCCGGGGCCGAGGGTTTCTACGACCGGTCGCTGAAAGCCACGCTGGAGGACACCACCCGCGCCGGCCTCCGGCAGCCCGACGTGAAGAAGGCCGGCGTGTTTGTGGGCCACGAATGGCTTTTCGGGCGCATGTCTGTGGTTTCGCACCTGGGCGTGTACGTGTACGAACCCTACCGGTCGAGCACGTTTTACTACGAGCGGCTGGGGATGAAATACCACGTTACCGACCTGCTTTTCGGGGCCATCGACCTGAAAGTTCACCGGGGCTCCGCCGATGTCATCGAGTTCAAAATAGGAGCGAAGCTGTAGCCAGCGCACTGTGGTTCGTCCGGGTCGTGCTGCATTTCGGGCGGCTTTGGTGGCGCTTGGGTAAGAAACAGGCGCGGGCAAGCGGCAGCACCGGCCATCTTCGGTTCGCGGTTCTGTTCACGCCGCGCCTTTTGGTATGGAAACCTTCCTGCTCTTCAACCGCTACCTGCACATCACGGCGGGGTTTATTGGGTTTTTTATGGCTCCGGCTGCCTTGTTTGTGCGCAAGGGCGGGCCGTGGCACCGGCGCTGGGGGCAGGTGTTTTTCTGGGCCATGGCGGTGGCCGGCGTCACTGCTATTGTTGCGGCCAGCTTTAAAGGGCTTACTTTTTTGCTGCTCACCGGGGTTTTCAGCTTGTACCTGGCGGGCTTCGGCTACCGCTCGCTCTACCTGAAACAGCTGGCCCGTGGCGGCTCGGCCCCGCTATTTGATTGGATAGTTGCCAGCCTGGGCTTCGGTATTTTTCTGCTTACGCTGGTCTATGGCGTGGTCGCGCGCAACGTGCCGGCCGGCGTGTTTGGCGTTATTGGGCTGCTGATGACGAGCCGGCAGCTGCGCGGCTACCGCCGGGCCGGCTCGTGGTCGCGCACGCAATGGCTGCACAATCATATTTCCGGTTTTCTGGGCGCCTACATCGCGGCGGTATCGGCCTTCTCCGCCACCAGCCTCACGTTTATCCCTTTCCCGTATAATTTCCTGTGGCCCTCCGTAATAGGAATTCCCCTCACCATGTGGTGGCAGCGACGAGTGCGGCGCCAGCTGGCCGTCGCGCCCACTGGCACCGAGGCGCTGGAGGTCCGCATCCAGCCCGAGCCCGCATAATTGAGGTATTATTAATTGATAATAAGTGTTTTAGTATGTAACGTCATGCTGAGCTTGTCGAAGCATCTCTACCGCACCGTTGAAATAGCGCAACGATGCGGTAGAGATGCTTCGACAAGCTCAGCATGACGGATTTTCGATTTTTTATATAAAATTTTGACAATCAAGCGATGATAAATATAGTGGGGGCTTACAGCTTAAGCCCCGTGGCTGACCAGCCCCTTGTTTATCTGACTCACCAGCGCCGGCCCTTCGTAAATAAACCCGGTGTAGAGCTGCACCAGCGCCGCACCCGCCGCCAGTTTTTCCAGTGCATCGGTCGCCGAATGAATGCCGCCCGCGCCAATAATGGGCAGGTTGCCGTGGCTGCGCTCGTGCAGGTAGCGGATTACCTCGGTGGCCCGCGCCCGCAGCGGCCGGCCGCTGAGCCCGCCCGCGCCCAGAGCCGCCACCTGCCCGGCGTCGGTTACCAAATTGTCGCGGCTGATGGTGGTGTTCGTGGCCACCAGACCGCTGAGCCGGGTTTCCTCGGCTATTTCCAGAATGTCGTCGAGCTGCGAGTCGGTCAGGTCGGGGGCTATTTTCAGCAGCAACGGGCGGGGCTCGGAGCGGCGCTGGTTGCAGGCCTGTACTTGCTGAAGCAGGTCGATGAGCGGTTTTTTCTCCTGCAGCTGGCGCAGGTTGGGCGTGTTGGGCGACGACACGTTGACCACAAAGTAGTCCACCACGTCGGCCAGGGCCTCGAAGCAGGCCACGTAGTCGGCGGCCGCGTGCTCGTTGGGCGTGTCCTTGTTCTTGCCAATATTGCCGCCGATGATGAGCTGCCGGTTCTGGCGCCGCGCCAGCCGGGCGGCCACCGCCGCGGCCCCATCGTTGTTGAACCCCATGCGGTTCACCAGGGCCTCGTCCTGCGGCAGCCGGAACAGGCGCGGCTGCGGGTTGCCGGGCTGCGGCCGGGGCGTCACCGTCCCAATCTCCACAAAGCCGAAGCCCAGCGTGGCCAGCTCGTCGGTGAGCACGGCGTTTTTATCAAACCCCGCCGCCAGGCCCACCGGATTTGGGAATTTCAGCCCGAAAAGCTCCCGCGCCAGGCTCGGGTGCTGGTAGTCGTAGAGTCCGCGCAGCAGCGCTTTGGCGCCCGGCAGACGTGCGGCCCGGCGCAGATTATCGAAAACGAGGTGGTGGGCACGCTCGGCGTCGAGGTTGAAGAGGGCGGGTTTGACGAGGGATTTATACACGGGCATTTCGAGCGGCTTGTTCGGTGGCTATTACCTGCTCCAGTACGCTTGGTAGTTCGGTCACAAGTCCAGGCAACTCCTGCGTGATTGTGCTCCAAATCACCTCAAAATCAACTTTGGCATATTCGTGAACAATAAAATTCCGCAGGCCGGCTGCTCGCCGCCACTCAATCTGAGGATATTGTTGCTTGGTTGCTTCCGACACACGGGCCGCAGCTTCGCCAATAATCACCAACTGAAGCAGCGCAATATCCTGCAAGTCCTCGTCGGCCAGAAACTCCGGCAAGCCGGTGTCCTGCAGACGGGTCAGCACGCGCGTGGCGGCGTAATGCAGCTCTTGCAAGCGAGTAGAATCAAGCGGCTTGCTCATACATGGTCAGTAAGTCGGGTTCGATGTGTGGGCGAGCGTAGCGGGAAATGACGGTACCAAGGTCAACGGCAATTCCCAGGCGGCTTTCCAAATCGTCCTTGTAGTCTACCAAATCAAACAGCGTCATTCCGCTATCGGAAACCGAACTCAGCAGCAGGTCCAAATCCGACTCGGCCGTGGCCTCGCCCCGCGCGTACGAACCGAATACCTGTACCTTTTTCACCGGTTTGTCGGCGAAGTATTCGGCCACTACCTGCCGGATGTAATCGAGCGAAAGCGGGAGTTGTTGCATGCCACAAAGTACGGGAATTTACCCCGCCCAGCCCTCCCGGTCAAGGCTGCGGTACTGAATGGCTTCGGCCAAATGGTTAATCTGAATGTCGTCGGTGCCGGCCAGGTCGGCAATGGTGCGGGCCACTTTCAGAATCCGGTCGTAGGCGCGGGCCGAAAGGCCGAGGCGCTCCATGGCCGTTTTCAGTAGTGTGCGGCCCTCTTCGCTGATTTGGCAGAGGTCCTTCACCATCTGCGGCGGCATCATGGCGTTGGAATGAATGTCGGCGTATTCCCGAAACCGCGTTTCCTGCACCTGGCGGGCCTTATCCACGCGGGGCTGAATGTCGGCGCTGGTTTCAGCCTTGCGCGTTTCGGTCATCTGGTCGAAGGTCACGGGCGTCACTTCCACGTGCAGGTCGATGCGGTCGAGTAGCGGCCCAGATACTTTGTTGAGGTACTTTTGCACCACGCCGGGGCCACAAACGCATTCCTTTTCGGGGTGGTTGTAGTAGCCGCAGGGGCAGGGGTTCATGCTGGCGATGAGCATGAAGTTGGCCGGAAACTCAATGCTGACCTTGGCCCGCGAAATGGTCACGCGGCGCTCCTCCAGCGGCTGACGCATCACCTCCAGCACCGTCCGCTTAAACTCCGGCAGCTCGTCGAGAAACAGCACGCCATTGTGCGAGAGCGAGATTTCGCCCGGCTGCGGGTTGCTGCCGCCGCCTACCAGCGCCACGTCCGAAATAGTGTGGTGGGGCGCCCGAAACGGCCGCGAGCTTAGTAAGCCGCCGCCCGCCAGCTTGCCGGCCACCGAGTGAATCTTGGTGGTTTCGAGTGCCTCCTGCATGCTCAGGGGCGGCAAAATGCTGGGCAGGCGCTTGGCCAGCATGGTTTTGCCCGCACCGGGCGGCCCAATCATGATGACGTTGTGGCCGCCGGCCGCCGCTATTTCCAGCGCCCGCTTGATGTTTTCCTGGCCCTGCACGTCGGCAAAGTCGGCCGTGTACTTGTTCACGGTGTGCTGAAACAGCTCGCGCGTGTCCACTTTGGTGGGCGCGATTTCCAGCCGGCCCTCAAAGAAGTCGATGGCCTCCTGCATGCTCCCGACGGCAATCACGTCGAGGTTGTTCACAATGGCCGCTTCCTCGGCGTTTTCCTTAGGCAAGATGATGCCTTTGAAGCCTTCCTTGCGGGCCTGAATGGCAATGGGCAGCACGCCCCGAATGGGCCGCAGGTCGCCATCAAGCGACATTTCCCCCATAATAATGTAATCCCCCAGCTTCTCCGTATTCAGCTGCTGCGAGGCGTGCAGAATGCCCAGCGCAATGGGCAAATCGTAGGCCGCGCCTTCCTTGCGAATGTCGGCCGGGGCCATGTTCACCACCACTTTGGTGCGCGGCATGCGGTAGCCGCGCAGCTTCAGCGCCGCCTCAATACGCTGCTGGCTCTCCTTGATGGCATTATCCGGCAAGCCCACCACGTAAAACAACGTCCCAGCCGTCACTACCACTTCAATGGTAATGGTGTAGGCATTGACGCCCTGCACGGCCGAGCCGAAAGTTTTGGTGAGCATGGAGTTTGGTAGGTGAAATGGTGGGGTGGTGAATTTCAGCAGATTTACAAACCTACCATACATCTTCCTGACTTGTTCACCAGCTTACTATTTCACCACCTCGCCAAGCACCAGCTTCTCAATCAGTAATATCAGGATGTGAATCACCTTGATGTGGACTTCCTGAATCCGGTCGGCGTACCCGAAGTGCGGCACCCGGATTTCCACGTCGCTGAGGCCCGCCAGCAGGCCGCCGTCTTTGCCGGTGAGCGCAACAACGTGCAGGCCGGCCTCCTTGGCGGCCTCGGCGGCGCGGATAATGTTGGGCGAGTTGCCGCTGGTGCTGATGGCCAGCAGCACATCGCCGGGCCGGCCCAGCGCCTCCACGAACCGGCTGAACACGAACTCGAAGCCGAAGTCATTCGCCACGCAGGTCATGTGCGAGGCTTCGGTGAGGGCGATGGCGGCCAGGGCGCGGCGGTTCTGGCGGTAGCGGCCGCTCAGCTCCTCGGCAAAGTGCTGAGCATCGCAGAGGCTGCCGCCGTTGCCGCAGGTGAGGACCTTGCCGCCGTTGCGCAGGCAGTGGGCAAACACCTCGGCGGCGTCGGCGATGCGGGTCAGGTTAGCGGGCTCGGCCAGAAACTGGTCGAGCACGTCGCGGGCCTCGGTCAGTTCGGCGCGGATGAGGTCGGGGAGCAGGAGAACGTTGTCGGGCACTGATGGGTACTCAGGAGCGGGAAAAGCAGGAGCGAGGGGCCGGGCCGGCTACAGCGGTGGGCGTTCGGCTGGCGGGGTGTTGCTCAGGCTGGGGTCGCGCTGCGGGAAAAGGGGCTGGGGCAGATGGTCGGTGGCATTGCTGCCCAGCGGCGGTTGCACTTCCATGGTGCGGCCGTCGACGGTGCTGCCCGTGTGCGCCACAACCGGCGTCGTGCCGCGCTGCTGGTGGTCGTAGAGTTTGGCCTTGAGCTCGTTGATGCGGTTTTCGTGCTGGGTCACCGAGCGGCGCAGCAGCACGCTATCGAGGTTTTCGGTCACCAGATGCAGGGCCAGAATAATGGCGCCTACCACAAACAGCGTGTAGTAAAAACTCCGCTCTTGCTCCAGGGCCGACAAGCCC
This sequence comes from Hymenobacter sp. IS2118, assembly GCF_000715495.1. GTDB lineage: Bacteria > Bacteroidota > Bacteroidia > Cytophagales > Hymenobacteraceae > Hymenobacter. Next base: position 8,418 of record NZ_JNLX01000117.1, read on the forward strand.
GTGCCCATGCCCATAACGGAAGTGCGTACGGCCGGAGCCAGAACAAACAACAGCGCCAGCAGCAGGTAAACCATCACGGCGACGGTAACAATACGTTTGAGAGCGAGCATGACGAAAACGGAATAAGGTGGAGGAAACACGCCCGCCAAAAGCAGCAGACCTGGAAAACAACGGCAAAATAGCGCTTATTAACCGAGTTACCGGGCCTGCGCGGCGGTATCGGCCACTTCCACCGAATCGGCCGGGTCGACGATGATGCCGCGCAGGCCCTGGCCCTCACGGCTGGCCTTGGGCGTTTGCGCCGGCATTTCAGTGGTTGCGTTGAGCCGGTCGTTGACGGCCCGGTAGCCCAGGTTATAAATCAGCCGCACCAGCACGATGCCCCCCACCAGATAGAGAAACCAACGAAATCGATTTTTGCCGAGCATAAGGAATGTCAGTTAACAGTTAATAGTTAGCAGTGAACAGTTATTGAAGCTGTTTAGCGAATTATTGGACGAGAAGTAAAGGGATAACAGCTGACGGCTGAAAGCTATTGGCTCATCAAACCAGCGCGGCATTGGTTTGCATGGAGCTCAGGCGCTGGTACACGCCGCCGGGGCGCTGCACCAGCTCGGCGTGGGTGCCGCGCTCCACGATGCGGCCGTGCTGGAGTACTACAATTTCGTCGGCGTGCTGCACGGTGCTCAGGCGGTGGGCAATCACGAGCGAGGTGCGGTTCTGCATCAGGCGCTGCAAGGCTTCCTGCACCAGTTTCTCGCTCTCGGTGTCGAGGGCCGACGTGGCTTCGTCCAGAATCAGAATCGGCGGGTTGCGCAAAATGGCGCGGGCGATGCTCAGCCGCTGCCGCTGCCCGCCCGACAGCCGCGAGCCCCGGTCGCCAATCACGGTTTGGTAGCCGTCGGGGCTGGCCACGATGAATTCGTGGGCGTTGGCAATGCGGGCGGCTTCCACGACTTCGGCCTCCGTGGCCTGGGTGTTGAAGCGGATGTTGTTGAAAATGGTGTCGTTGAACAGGATGCTTTCCTGCGTTACGATGCCCATCTGGTCGCGCACCGAATGCAGCGTGCAGCCGCGCAGGTCGTGCCCGTCAATCAGGATTTGGCCGGCGCTGGGGTCGTAGAAGCGCGGCAGCAGGTCGGCCAGGGTGCTTTTGCCGCCGCCGCTGCTGCCCACCAGCGCCACCGTGCTGCCCTTGCGAATGGTCAGGTTGATGTCGTAGAGCACCGGGGTTTCGCCGTAGCTGAACTGCAGGTTCTGGAACTCGATTTCGCGCTCGAACGGCGGCAGCACCGCCGCGTTGGGCCGGTCCCGGATGGCCGGCTCAATGTCGATGATGCTCAGCACCCGCTCGCCCGCCACCAGCCCGCGCTGGATGTTGCCGAACGACGACGACAGCGCCTTGGCCGGCGTGAGCACCTGCGAAAAAAGAATGATGTAGCCAATAAACTTCGCCGCCGTCAGGTCCGATTCCCCGCCCAGCACCAGCGAGCCGCCAAAGTAGAGCAAGCCCGCCACCACCGAAACCCCGGCAAATTCGGAAAACGGCGAGGCCAGGTCGCGGGTGTTGTCGATGTTGCGCGAGGTGCGGGCGTACTGGTCGTTCTGGGCCATAAACTTGCCCAGAATATACTGCTGGGCATTGAACGCCTTGATGACGCGCACACCGCCCAGCGTCTCGTCAATCACCGAGAGCATTGTGCCCAGGGTTTGCTGGCTCTGCTTGGCCTGCCGCCGCAGCCGCTTGGAAACCGTGGCAATGATGCCACCCGAAATCGGCAGCAGCACCAGCGAAAACAGCGTGAGCTTGGCCGATATCGTGAACAGGACCACGAAGTAAAAGATGATGGTGAGCGGGTCGCGGATGACGCCGGTCAGCGTGTTCACCACCGAGGTTTCCACCTCCTGCACGTCGCTGGTAAAGCGTGACATCAGGTCGCCCTTGCGCTCGCCGCTGAAGAAGCTGAGCGGCAATTGCAGCATGCGCTGGTACAAATCGAGGCGCAGGCCGCGAATTACGCGGGCCCGCACCTTGGCAATCAGCCGCAGGCTGAGGTAGCGAAACAGGTTGCTGAAAAACACCGATACCACCACCGCCCCGCACACGAACGAAAGCGCCCCCATGCGCCCGTAAGCATCAATTACCTGCCCGAAATAATAGTAAAAAGCGTCGGTGATGAAGCGCGCGCTCAGCGAGAAGCCGGGGAGCGACTTGGGGATTTCAGTCGCCGTCTCGGTCTGGTTGAACAGCACATTGAGCAGCGGCACAATCAGCGTAAAGTTGAAAATGCTGAACACAATGGTCAGTATCGTCAGCACAAAGTACAGCGGCAGAAAGCTGGCAAACGGCCGGGCGTACTGTAGAATGCGGAGGTAAGTCTTCATACGGGCTGCAAAGCTACGCCGCTTGCCACGTGCGCCCGCCAACAAACCCTTGCCGGGCCCGGTTACGTAGGTGACCGCAGGCGCGGCACTCACGCTGTTAAACTTGTGGCAAATAGTATGAAACGCAACGAATTTCTACAGTTATTCGGCTTTGGGGCCACGCTGCTGGTGAGCGGCTGTTTGGGCAGCTGCGGCAGTAAAACCGACAACCCCCAGCCCGGTCCGGGCCCAACCCCAACTCCCGGCACTGTCGACTTTACCATTGATGTGACCGCTCCGGCCAATGCCCGCCTCAACGACCCGGCCTTCGGCTACGTGTACGGGGCTGATAATGGGGTTATTGTCGCCAAAACCGCTACGGGTAGCTACGTGGCACTGGCCGCTGCCTGCACGCATCAGGGCACCACGGTGTCGTTTCAGCCCGCCGTCAACAACTTCTTCTGCCCCAACCACGGCTCCCGGTTTAGTACCTCCGGTACGGCGCTCAACGGTCCGGCCTCCACGCCGCTAAAGGTTTACACCCTGGTGCAAACCGGCAACATGCTGCGCATCACCGGTTAAAAGAGGCTGGTCTTAAAACTCGTGGAGGCGCTGTGCGATGTTCCAGCGCAGGGCCAGCGAGGCGAAAACCTGGGTGCCGTCGCGCTCGGGCGTGAGGGAGTACGTCTGGTTGCGGGCAATTACTTTGGCGTCTACGAACAGGTTCAGGCGCGGCTGGTAGGTGGCCGTGAAATCGGTGTGCAGCAGGCGGCTCTTGTTGCCCTGGCCCAGGCTATTGCCGTATTCGCTCACGCGGGTGTCGTAGGATTTTAGTACGTTGCCGCCGTAATTCTGCTTGTCCACGTCGCCATTAACAAGGTCGAGGCCCTGCTGCGAGTAAAAGGCCTTGCCCACCAGCATCAGGCGGGGTAGCGGCTGGTAGCTGAGTACGCCCAGCACTTCGGTGAAGTTGGCGCCCAGGGGATGGGCCAGCGGTTGCTGGTAGTGCTGGTAGTTGGTGAATTCGTCCTTGTGCTCGTAGGTGAAGGGCCGGACGTAGTTGAATTCCAACTGCAAATCGAGGTTGCGCAGGCCTGCCACGTCAATGTACTTGCCGCCCAGCTGCAGGGCAAACTTGTTGCCCCACCAGCCATTTCCAGCACGTATTTCGCTGATTTTTAACTCATCCAATACCACTTGGCCGTAAATCTGGGCCGTGTGGCGAACATTCCATTTAAAGTCCAGACCCAGAATAGCGTTATCGGCCGAGCCGACATTTTGCTCTACAGCCCGATAGAAAATAATGGGGTTGAGGTATTGCAATTCGAAGCCACGGGCCCGACGTCCGGGCACAATTTTGCCACCGGCCACCACGCTATCGGGTTCGGGGTTGCGGCCACCCAGAATAGCACTTTCAAACACGCCAATGTTCAGGTTAGGCGTCACATCGAAGCTGAGGTGGTGCATGGCCATGTACTTTTTAGGGTACACCTGGTCTGCGTTTTCCCGCCGCGCCGTGAGCTCGGCAAAGATGTTCTGGTAGTTGAATTTCCAGATGCGCGTGTTCACCTTGAGGAAGAAGTACGGCGCGCTGTAGTCCGAGAGAATGAGCGAGCGGTAGCCGTTGCCGATAAAATTCCGGTCGTGGGCGAGCTGCAGGTTCACGTACTTGGTGGCGTAGGTAATGCCGCCCCGCGCCGTGAAAAAGTCGTACTGACTGCCGCGCTCGGTCTTGAAATACTTCCAGTAGCCCTCGTGCGGCACAATCTGGTCGCGCTGAATCCGGTCCTGCACGTACTGGGGTACGCCCATCTGGTTATCGGCCAGAAAGGTGTAGAAACCCAGCTTTTGGTCGATGGTGCCTTCCAGCTGCAGGCCGCGGGTGTTCACGTAGCGCAGGCCGCTCAGCTCGCTGTCGCGGCCCACTTGCAGCAGCGCCACCGGGTTCACGCGCAGCTTAAAGCCCTCGGCTTCCACGTGGAAAAGGTCAGTCTGATTGCGGTAGAAATGGGTGAGCAGCGGTTTGGCGCTTTCGTTCAGGGTTGCGCCCTGGGTGCTGTTCATCCAGTTGTCCTTCACTAGGTATTCCGCGTTAAAGCGGTCGGCTCGCGAAAGGGTGCCGCCAGTGCTGGCGCTATCCGGCGTCAGCATGCGCTCGCCCAGCCGGGCCACCGCGGCGCGGGTGTAGGGCCGCACACTGGTGTGCGGGTCGTTGAAGGAATCGGGGCCGAACTTGATGGCGTACCGGTCAATTAGGCGGTAGATGTCGGCATCGAGAGGCACGTAATTGGCGCCCTGCGTGGTTTTGCTCGGCGGCGGCGTCAAATCCACGGGTGCTACCGGCTGGTCAAACTTCACCCAAGGCGAGGCTTGCTCTGTAGCAGCGGGCGTGGCGGGCGGCGTGGCCACCGGCGCGGGCATTGCCGGTTCGGCCGGGGGCGGGGAGGGCACTGTTTGAGCCGCCAAATGCCCCAGGGGCAGCGTCAGAGCGGAAAACAGCAGTAGCGCTTTATGCATAAATCCAGATAGTATTCATAAGAATTGAAACGCCGCCGCCGGCTAAACCCCACGCGCGCTGATTTCCTCCCAAAACTACGCAGCCGGCCGTTGGGAAGAATAAGCGGCGCCCGCCCTGGCGTCCCGAATGTCGGGCTTCGTAGTTCCCTGCCTCGCGGCTGCCAGCTGGCAAATTCGCGCCGGGTTTCTTGCCCGCGCCCGGTTTCTGTGCCAACTTCGGGCATCCGGCCGGTCCTTTCCCCGCCTTCATCTTCCAATCCTCTTCCAGCATGGCCAAAACCCCACTTTCTGCCGCTCCGGCCAACGCCGCCGTGCCTGCCGCCGCTGCTGATGCCGCCGCTACCCTGGCCAACGTGCACGTCGTATGCGCTGAGCCCAGCATCGCCAACCATTTTCTGGCCCAGTTGCGCGACAAAGAGGTGCAAAAGGACAGCCTGCGCTTCCGCCGCAACCTGCAGCGTCTGGGCGAAATCATGGCCTACCGCATCAGCGCCCACCTCAGCTACACCGACAAGGTTATTCAGACCCCGCTGGCCGAAACCACCGGTAAGCTGCTCCACGACTTTCCCATTCTGGCCACCGTGCTGCGGGCCGGCCTGCCGTTTCACCAGGGCTTCCTCAATTATTTCGACCAGAGTCCCAGCGCGTTTGTGGCCGCTTACCGCATTGAGGGTACGGCCCAGGTGCAGGTGCAGGTCGATTACCTCTCGGCGCCCAGCCTCGACGAGCGGGTGCTGATTCTGGCCGACCCCATGCTGGCCTCGGGCAAAAGCCTGGTGCAAACTTACCGGGCCATGCTGCGCTTCGGTACGCCCCGGCAGGTGCACATCGCGGCCGTCATTGCCTCGCCCGAGGGCCTGGCCTACGTGGCCCGCGAAATCCCCGAAGCCAATCTCTGGGTGGCCGCCATCGATGAAAAGCTGAACGCCCAGGCCTACATCGTCCCCGGCCTCGGCGACGCCGGCGACCTGTCGTTCGGCAGTAAGCTGTAGCGCCGCCCGCGGCAACCAAGCCGGGCGGCGTGCGCAATAACACCGCCGTTTTGAACTACCACTTTCCAAACGTGGTATCTTTGCTACGCGCCCACCCCGCGCTGTTGCTGCTTTCCCATCGCCCGTTTTTCCTGTCCCGTTTTGCTCCAGCTCGCCGTTAAATACGCGTCGGTGTTCTTATTGAGCACGGTCAAGTTTTTGGGTGGGCCGCTGGCGGGCGCTTCCCTGGGCCTGAGTTTCTGGTGGACCATGAGCCTCACGGTGGCCGGCATGATGACCAGTGTATTCATCTTTTCCGGCATTGGCCGCGTCTGGATGCAGCACCGCCAGAAACAGCGCCGCCTGCGCCGCGCGCCCATTTTTACCACCCGCTCGCGCAATATTATCAAGGTGTTTCGCAAGTTTGGCATGGGCGGCATCGCCTTCCTTACGCCCATTTTGCTCTCGCCCATCGGCGGCACCGTCATTGCCACGCTGTTGGGGGTGCCGCGCCAGCGCATCTTGCTACACATGCTCTGGAGCGCGGTGCTGTGGGGCGGCGCCCTCACGTTCATCAGCGTGCGGTTCGGGCATTGGTTCGGGCATTAGCAAGGCGTAGGGCTGAATTAGACAACTGACCTTGCGCAGCCCAGACGCCAACCTCACCCCCTAGCCCCCTCTCCCCAGGAGAGGGGGACTAGTTTCTAGGGTAAAATATTAAAAACGTGAATTTTATAGCTAATTCTAGTCCCCCCTCTCCTGAGGAGAGGGGGTTAGGGGGTGAGGTTTACGGGCGTATTGAGTAACATTAGTTAGATAAGCGCTCAAAAGTCAGCCACATTCAACTCTCAAAATTCAACCCTCCAAATTACCGTCCACGCCGTTTCAGCGCCTTCACGCCGGGGTTGGAGCCGCCCTTTTTGCCCACGAAGGCTTTGGAGCCCTTGGTGCTCTTTTTCTGGCCTTCCTTGAAGGCTTTGCCGGTGCGCTTGTCGATGGTGACGCCGGGCTTTATCCACTCCTTTTTCTCGTGGAAAGCGCCTTGGAAGGTCGGGTCAAGCTTTTTGCGGCGCTCGTCCAGCTCGCGGCCCATTTTCTGCTGCTCCTCAAAAGGCGTTTCTTCCACCACCACTTCTTCGGGCAGCGGCAGCAGCTCAATCTTTTGGTTGATGAGCAGCTCGATTTCGGCCACATGCACCATTTCGGCCTCGTTGGCGAAGGTAATGGCCGCGCCGGTGTGCAGCGCCCGGCCCGTGCGGCCGATGCGGTGCACGTAGTCGTCGTGCACAATCGGCACGTCGAAGTTGATAACGTGCGTCACCTGGGGCACGTCGATGCCGCGCGCCGCCACGTCCGTCGCCACCATGTAGCGCACTTCCCCGGCCTTAAACGAGTCCATGCTGTTCATGCGGGCGTTCTGGCCCTTGTTGCCGTGAATCACGCGCACCTCGCCGGCCGGGGCCTTGCGCTCCAGAAAGTGCGCCACCTGGTCGGCGTGCTGCTTGGTGCGGCAGAATAGCAGCACCCGCGTCATCGTGTCAATGTCGCGGTGCAGCAGGAATTGCAGCAGGTTGATTTTGGTGAGCAGGTTGGGCGCTTCGTACATCACCTGCGATACCGTGGAGGCCGTTTTGGCCGGCGGGCTCACTTCCACCCGCACCGGGAATTCCAGGAACTCCTCGCTCAGCGTAGTCACCCGTTCCGGCATGGTGGCCGAGAACAGCGCGTTCTGGCGCTTGCGCGGAATAATCTCCAGAATCCGCCGAATCTGGGGCATAAAGCCCATGTCCATCATTTTGTCGGCCTCGTCCATCACCAGCGTTTTCAGCTCGGTGAGGCGCACCGCGCCTTTCAGATAAATTTCGAGTAGCCGGCCCGGCGTGGCAATCAGCACATCAAGGCCGCCGGAGATGGTTTCAATCTGGGTTTTTGGCCCCAGGCCGCCGTAGATGGCAAAAATGCGCAGGTCGGTATTCACCGCCAGCACCTTCAGGTGCTTCTCAATCTGAATGGCCAGCTCCCGCGTGGGGGCCAGCACCAGGGCCCGCGGGTTGGTGCCCTGAGCGTATTTCACCTTCATAAGCAGCGGCAGGCCGAAGGCGGCGGTTTTGCCGGTGCCGGTTTGGGCGATGCCCAGCACGTCGTGCCCGGCCATCAGCAGTGGGATAGTCTGAATCTGGACCGGTGTGGGGACGGTGAAGCCCGCCTCGGCCACGGCCGTCAGGAATTGTTTATTGAGCTTGAAATCGTTGAACGACGGGGTGGTATTGGGTTCCATTCCGCAAAGGTCGGGCTTTTTGTGCGGTAAGCTTTCGCTTGACGCATCGATAATTAGCACGCTGCCCCACCACGGTCAGCCAAAGCTTAGCGCAAAGGGCTAACTTTTTTTGCCCAATCTCGCTTCTCCTGCTATCTTTGCACCACCAAAACCAACCTGGTAGATATAGCTCAGCTGGTTAGAGCGCCGGATTGTGATTCCGGAGGTCGTGGGTTCGAGCCCCATTATTTACCCACAAAAATGAAGTCCCCGGAGAATTATCCGGGGACTTTTTTGTTGCTTGCTTTAATTCCGTTTTAATACGGTTGTTCTCTTCCACTACAATTCAGCCACATGAGTCTTCTCGTCATCGGCAGCGTCGCGTTCGACGCCATCGAAACCCCTTTCGGCAAAACCGATAAAATCATCGGCGGGGCCGCCACCTTCATCAGTCTTTCGGCGTCCTATTCGCTCAAGCCCGTGAAACTGGTTGCCGTGGTGGGCGAAGACTTTCCGCAGTCCGATATCATGTTGCTCAAAGAGCACGGCGTGGATACCGAGGGCCTGCAAATCAAGCTAGGCGAAAAGTCGTTTTTCTGGTCTGGCAAGTACTCGCAGGACCTCAACTCGCGCGAAACCCTGGTGACGGAGCTGAATGTACTGGCCGATTTTGACCCCATCATCCCCGATGCGTACCAGGACTGCAAATACCTGATGCTGGGCAATCTGGCCCCGCAGGTGCAGCGCCTCGTCATTCAGCGCCTCGTAAATCGGCCCAAGCTGATTGTGATGGACACCATGAATTTCTGGATGGACATTGCTTTGGAGGAGCTCATCGCCACCATTGAAATGGTTGACGTGCTGAGCATCAACGACGAAGAAGCCCGGCAGCTGTCCGGCGAGTACTCGCTGGTGAAGGCCGCCAAGAAAATCATGGGCATGGGTCCGAAGTTTCTCATCATCAAAAAAGGCGAGCACGGCGCGCTGCTCTTTCACAAAAACAAGGTGTTTTACGCGCCCGCACTGCCCCTGGAAGAAGTATTCGACCCCACCGGTGCCGGCGACACCTTCGCGGGCGGCTTCATTGGCCACCTCGCAGCCACCGACGACATCAGCTTCGAGAACATGAAGCGCGCCGTGATTCACGGTTCGGCCATGGCGTCGTTCTGCGTCGAAAAGTTCGGCACTGAGCGCCTGCTCAACCTCACCGATGAAGAAGTGCAAGCCCGCGAGGCGCAATTTGCCGAGTTGGTGCGCGTGGTGCCGGCTACGGCCGTGGCGAACGTGGCGTAAGCAGCCGGCGTCTGATTGCCGTCAACGTGTGCTGAACCCAGGCCTCAGCTCAGGTGAGTGGCTGGTTGTCAAAAAGTGGTGTCGTGAATTCCGGTTTGGAATACGCGGCACCACTTTGCTTTTAGCGCTGTCCGGCAAGGTTAGAAATATGGATAAAATATGATATATTTGAAATAATGAGATAAGATTAATATTCAAAACTCCCGCCATGCGCCCTTTTCCGTTTTCCCTGCTAACCCTAGCTGTCGGCCTGATAGCCTGCGGCAGTGCCGCTTCTGACGTTGACACGGCCGCCCAGGACATCCGCCAAACCGATAATCAGATGGAAAACTCCCGCCCCGAGCCCGATGCTGTGCCAAATGCCGGCCAGGCAGCTGCCCAAGCCCCACCGCCCAAAACCGGCCAATACCGTTTGCTCGGCATTGTGGACCCGGATTTCAACAACATGGTGGCGTATGCTCTAAAAGTGCCGCGTGGCTGGCAGACCAAACAAACGTTTCGGCGGGAGTGGGAGGGGACGATGTCCCACATTCAGGCCACGTTGAGCTACCGCTCGCCCGATGGAACGCAGCAGGTGGATTACCTGCCGGTTCGGGAGTATATGTTTAGCGAAGGCCCGATGACGGAGCAAAATCGCATGATGGCCCAGCAAATGGGCATGCCGCAAAACACGAACCCTCACGAGTTGGCTCCCATGCCGGCCCTCACCTACGTGAAGCGCTTTTTGCTGCCCCAGCTGGCGCAGCAGGGACTGGCGCTGCGCAACGTGGGCAACGAGCGCAGCATTGCGCCGCACCCGTCCACCAAGCCCAATCAGAGCCAAAACATGGAATCTATTGCCTCAGTCGATGGGGTGCTACCCAATGGGCACCAGGCCCGCATTGAAGTGCGCATGGTGTCGGGGCATCAGCAGATGGGCAGCGATGTGTTCTACAGCTGGGTGGTGGTGCCGTCCATTACCCAAACCAGCGGCGACAACCTGGCCGCCACCTATGCGCACACCAAAACGACGCAGGAATCCATTGTGAACAACCCGGCCTGGCAGCAGAAAAACAACGAGCTGATGCAGCAGGGCCAGCAAGCCAGCCGCCGCCAGCACGAGGCCACGATGGCGGGCATTGCCGCCATGACGGCCGCCAACACCGCCGCCCACAACCAGCGCATGGGCGACATTGCCGCTGCCGGAGCCGCCAACACCGCCCGCTACAATGACCGTATGGATGCGATGGACCAGAACATGGCCAACTGGCAAGCCGGGCAGGCCAGCAACGACCGGCAGCACGAGGCATACGTCGACAACGTAATCCGCAACGAAACCAAGTACGAGAACCCCAATACCGGCGAACGGGTGAAGCTCGATAACCGCTACGACCACGCCTATACCGACGGCAAAGGCACTTACTACCAGAGCAACACGCCCATCCGGGCCAGCGATGTGAACTGGCAGGAGTTGGGCAAAGTGTCAAGGAGCGACTACTAAGCAGGCGGGACTTTCTGGCACCGCCGGAGCCGGGACCCTGGTGGGAAGGCCCCGGCAAGTGGCGTAACTTTTTGGGCGAAAAGCCGGTAAACTAATACAATACCTTTCTTTTCACCTAAACCCCACCCGCTATGAGCTTGCATCAAGAAGAGGCCAACCTCGAAAACCAAAACCCACCCGTGGACCCTGCTTCGCGAAACGGTGGCAAAAGCACGCAGGTGCAGAACGCCAACGACAACCAAGTGTCGCACCAGGGCAACACTACCGACGGCAATACGGCCGGCGAGGGTGTGCACAACATTCGCAACAACCCTCAGAACAACAAGCCGATGTCGGTAAACAAAGGCCCGATGAAGAAGGGCGCCGATAACAGCAAAGACCACTAGTAACGGGTGCGCCTGCACTAGCAAAAGTCCCCGCCGGATTTGTCCGGCGGGGACTTTCGGTTGAAATATGATGCCACTGGTGATGTACCGCTACAGTGACGCTGGTGAAACAGCCGCGCGCCTCACCAGTTAACTGCCTCAAAAATCCCAGCCCAGCCACTGCTGGAACCCGCGCTGCTGCGTATCATCGGCCGTTTCCAGCTTGTCGATGGCGTAGCGCTGCCCGAAGCGGTGGCCCGGCGCGGCGGTCAGCGTCACGGTCAGCAGGCGGTTCTGGCGGAACACGCTCAGCTCGTAGGCCGCGGCACCGGTGCTGAGCAGGCTTTGCAGGTTCATGTCGACGCGGCGACCGTTCACGGCCACTATCTCATCGTCCACGGTGAGGGCGGCGGCGGCCGGCGAGTTGGGCCAAATGGTGGTCACCTCCGTTCGCTCGTTTTTTACCACCGTCCGGAAGCCAAAAATTCCTTCCGACGCTGAGGCATTCTCTCCCACTAACAGCTGGCAGCCTACCGTGTGCAGCACCTTGTCCAGCGGCTCCAGCAGCGGCGCGGTGCCGTAGATGAATTTGTCGAAATAGGCTTGCATGTTGCGTCCGGCCACCTCGTTTACGATGCGGATATAGTCGGCTTCGGTGTAGCCCACGCCGGTTTTGCCGAATTCCTCGTACAGCCGGCGCATCACGTCGTCGAGGCTGCGAGCGTGGCCTGAAAGCTGCCGCAGGGTCAGGTCCAGAATCAGGGCCGCCAGCGCGCCTTTGTGGTACACTGATACTTTGCGGTCGGGCACGCCGGGCTTGTAGCCGTCGAGCCACAGGTCCATACTGGCGTCGGCCAGCGAGAGGTTTTCCCCGCCAGCATCGTCAAAATGCTTGCGCAGCACGGTATTCAGCTCCTCAAAGTACTGCGCGGGCGTGTGCACATGGCAGCGCGCCAGCAGGTATTCGCCGTAGTAAGTCGTGATGCCTTCAGCGATGAAACAGGTGCGGAAGTAGTTCTCGCGGCTGTAGTCGTAGGGCTGCATCTCGGCGGGACGAATGCTCTTGATGTTCCAGGTATGAAACAGCTCGTGGCAGCTCACGCCCAGCAATTCCTTGTACAGGCCCTCGCTCATAATGAGCTCGGCCGGCCCCAGCGTAATCACCGTGGAATTGCCGTGCTCCACGCCGTGGTAGTGCTTGTAGGGCAGAAACTGGTTCAGGAAATGGTAGTCCGCCACCGGAAAGCCGCCGAACAACGCTAACTGCTCTTCCGAAAAGGCTCGAAAATCTGCCAGCAGGCGCGGCCAGTCCAACTCCGCCTCGCCCTGCACCCAGAAGTGGAAAGGCACCCCGCCCGCCTCGTATTCCTGGTGCAGGAGCGTGGCGCTGGCGATGAGGGGCGAATCGGCCAGGTGGTCGAAGCTTTGCGCCGCCAGCACGTTGGGCCGGGGCTGGGGCAGCCCGCAGGCAATCTGCCAGCCTTCGGGCACGTCCAGCGTCAACTCGCAGGCTTCCTGCTGGCGTCCTTCGGCATACAGCAGCGCCTGCACCGGGTTCAGGTACAGCTGCGAGGCATCGAGCCAGGAGCCGCCGGCGTCCATCTGGTGGGCGTAGAAGTTGTAACGCACCCGCACCGTGCAGCCGGCGGCCTCGGCCACCTCCCACCGGTCTTTGGTGAGCTTGCGGCAGGGTAGGGGCTGGTTGGTTAGGGCATTGGCCACTTCCACCTTCTGAATCTTCTGCGCAAAGTTTTGCAGCTCGTAGCGGCCCGGCCGCCACGCCGGTAGCTGGAGCTCCAGTGGCGCCGTGGCATCGGCCGCCACATCCAGCGTCAACTCAATTTGGAGGTAAAAGGTGAGGGGGTTTAGGAAGGAAACGCGGTAGTGAATCATAATAGTGAGGTAAGCTTTAGCTGGCACCGCAGGGCCGTCAGAAGTTGGGAGTGATGCAAATAATGTCGGGTTCAGTACGCAATACGGCAAGCTAAAGCTTACCTCACAAACCAGGCACATGAAGACTATCTACCAGCGCAACCTGCCGCACATTCTTCCGCCGGGCGGCACCGTATTCATTACGTTTCGCCTTGCTGGCTCTATTGCGGCGGTTGTTGTTCAACGGCTTGCTGACGAGCGCGAAAGAGCCATCGCCGAAGCCTGTGTGCAACTGGCTCTGCCGCAAGCGCGGGCAAAAGCCGTCTATGATATCAGAAAAGCACATTTTGCCAGGTACGATGCCGTACTGGACCGAGCGGCCGACGGCCCAACGTGGCTCAACGACAAACGCATTGCCAATTTGGTGGCACAGGAAATTCTGCGCTTAGACGAGCTGGACATCATTGTATTGGCCTATTGCATCATGGCGAATCATGTGCATGTTGTCCTTCAATTACCTGATTCTGTGGGTTTCTCGCCCGCCAAGATGATGCAGCGGCTGAAAGGCCGCACCGCGCTCGAAGCCAACAAGCTGCTTCATCGGCAGGGAGAGCCTTTTTGGCGGCACGAGAGCTACGACCACCTGGTGCGCGACGGCAAGGAGGCGGAGCGCGTTATCGCCTACGTGCTGAACAACCCCGTGAAATCCGGTCTGGTAGCGGAGTGGACGCAGTGGCCGTATTCCTTTGTGCGGTAAGCTTGAGCTTGCCGTGTAAGGTCATGCGCTAGCCCTAAACGGCAAGCTAAAGCTTACCGCACAAAGCCCTTGCCTTTTCCAAACGGAATCCGTACCTTTGCCGGCCCAACTTGAAACTACACATAAGATGAAACGTACCTATCAGCCTTCGAAGCGCAAGCGTGTTAACAAGCACGGCTTCCGCCTCCGCATGGAATCCGCCAACGGCCGCAACGTGCTGGCCCGTCGCCGCGCCAAAGGCCGCAAGCGCCTCACCGTATCTGACGAGGGCAAGCACAAACGCTAGCATTTCTTGGCTGTTAGCCAATAGCTTGTAGCTGTTAGCTAGCGGTTTCATCACCTTGCGCGTATTGGCATCGTGAACGAGCTAACAGCTAAAATCTCTCAGCCAACAGCTAGGAGAAAGTATACCTTTCCAAAAGAGGAACACCTGTGCCGCAAGAAGCTCATCGAAGAGCTTTTTAGCAAGCAGAGTTCCTCTTTTGGCGTTTACCCCCTGCGCATGGTTTGGGTGCCGAGCGCCGCGCCTACTACGGCACCCCCGCAGGTGCTCATCAGCGTGAGCAAGCGCACCTTCAAGCGGGCCGTCGACCGTAACCGGCTCAAACGGCTCATTCGGGAGGCGTATCGGCTCAATAAATATCGGTTGCTGGAGCAACCCGGCGGGCATCAGGTCGCTCTTCTAGGTATTATCTTCACGGGCAAGGAAAAAAGCCCGCTGACGTTGGTGGAAAAAAAATTAATTTCCGGTCTCCAACGTTTGCCAGGCGCCGACACCGGGACATCCGTCCCGGCGCCGGCCCCGTAGATTCGCCTACCTGCTACCTGTATTTTTATGACTATCCGTAAAAAGCTACTCGCTACGCTTGCGCTCAGCACCTTGGGTCTGGTGTCCTTCCGGGCTGCTTCCGACAACGAACGGTACTTCGAAATTGCCAAAAACCTGGACATTTTCGTTACGCTGTTTAAGGAGGTGAACACCTATTATGTGGATGAGGTGACGCCCGCCAAACTGGTGAAAACGGGCATCGACGCCATGCTGCGCTCGCTCGACCCCTACACCAACTATATTCCGGAGGACGACATTGAGGACTTCCGCACCATGACTACCGGGCAGTACGGCGGCATTGGGGCCTCGGTGGTGAAACGCAACGGCAAAACCGTGGTGCAAAGCGCCTACGAAGGCTATCCGGCCCAAAAAGCCGGCCTGCTGCCCGGCGATGAGATTTTGAACATCAACGGCGTTGTGGTTGATAAGAAGACCAATTCCGACATCAGCAAGCTCCTCAAAGGGCAGGCCAACTCGGTGGTGAAGCTGATGGTGACGCGCTACGGCCAGCCCCAGCCCGTGCAGATTGATATCACCCGTGACCGGATTCAGGTGGATAATGTGCCGTACACAGGCATGATTTCGGGCGACGTGGGCTACTTCCAACTCGGCACTTTTACGGTGGATGCGGGCAAGGAAGTGCGCGCCGCCGTGACCAAGCTCAAGGAGCAGGGCGCTAAGAAAATTGTGTTCGACATCCGCGACAATCCCGGCGGGCTGCTGAACGAGGCGGTGAATATTTCCAACCTTTTCATCGACAAAGGGCTGGACGTGGTGAGTACCAAGGGCAAAGTCACGGAGTGGAATAAAACCTACAAAGCCCTCGACCAGCCGCTCGATACGGAGATTCCGGTGGCCATTATTACGAGCAGCCGTTCGGCTTCGGCTTCCGAAATCGTGTCGGGGGTGCTGCAGGACTACGACCGCGCCGTGGTGGTGGGCGAACGCACCTTCGGCAAGGGGCTGGTGCAGGCCACGCGCCCGCTCAGCTACAACTCGCAGCTGAAGGTGACCACCGCCAAATACTACATTCCCAGCGGCCGCTGCATTCAGGAAGTCGACTACGCCCACCGCGGCGAAGACGGCACGCTGGGCAAATTTCCGGATTCACTGCGCACTGCTTTCAAAACCACTGCGGGGCGCACCGTGTACGACGGCGGCGGCGTAGCCCCCGACATTGAAGTGCAGGAGCGCGAAATTGCCGACATCACCCGCGTACTGCTCCAGAAAAGCTACCTCTTCGACTACGCCACCCGCTACCGGGCCGAGCACGCCAGCATTGTTCCGGCCCGCCAGTTCAAGCTGACCGATGCCGATTACCAGAAGTTCGTGGGCTTTCTGCAAGGAAAAAACATCAGCTACAGCACCGACGCGGAGAAAGCCCTCGCTGACCTTGGCGTCAAGGTGAAGGACGACAAGCATTATGATGATGTGAAAGCCGAACTCGAAGCCATTCGGAAGAAGGTGACCGTGAACAAAGCCAACGACCTGCAGCGCTTCAGACCCGAAATCAAAGAGTTGCTGGAGCAGGAAATTGTGTCGCGCTACTATTTCGAGAAGGGCCGCACCGAAGCCGGCTTCGACGACGACCCCAACATCATCGCCGCCGTCGCCGTGCTCAACGAGCCCAATCGGTATGCGGCGTTGCTGAAGCCCACGGGCCAGGCGGCGAGTGCCCGCAAGTCGGCGGGGACGAAATAGATTACTGACTTTCCAAATATGGCACTCACATAGCCTTAAGGAGCGCACAAATGTTGCCTGAACAAAATTCTAAGTGCATTCATAGAGGTGTAGTGCTGTCTACCGGCGGATTGGAGTTGCACTCGATTTTTGAACGTCCAGCAGGCTCAGTAGATTCATTAGCTGAGGAATTGTTTGCGATTTTCTCAAATGAACGTGTTTATAAGCACAATCAAAATAGAAGATTGTCGAGTGTTCAATCAGCCAAAGAATTTATTTTTCGTTCAGTTGAGTCATGGCAATTAGAACAGTGTTTCAATTACTTTCTGACCAGAACTGATACGAGATGCGTAATTGGAACAGTCCATTTGTACCCTCCGGAAAGTATTAAGATTTTATATCCAATAATTCACAGCCTTCCTAGTTTGCAATCACAGCACAGTTGGATGATAGAATGTTATTTAGACCCTGCTTACTGGGGGGATGGAATAATGACTCTATTTGTGGATGGCATAATACAGGCTATTTTTGAACAAGGAGCAGAAGGTGTTATTGCACTGGTTGATGAGGAAAACGTGGCAAGCTTAGCCTTACTAAGAAAAATGGGATTTAATAAAAATCATTTATATAAAGATGACGAAGGTCAGTGTTTATGGTTGAGGACTGCTCTGTAGCATTTTATTTTCATTTGTTAGCAATAGAGTTACTTTCGACTCTGGTTTTTATATGACTGCCGGCCAACGCCTCGAACCGCTCGTTTCTCAGACGCTGGCCGTGGCTGACCGCCACACGGCGCAGCTCAAGCAGATTTCCGTGACGGTGAACTACTTACAGGAGAATGTTGACCGCTTACAGGATGCTGTCGGCCAGCTGTTGGAAGCTGGGCAGATGCAAAGTGATAACATCCAATTTCTACTGCGGGAAGTAAGCGAGCAACGGCAAGAAGTGCGGACTGACCTTGACGAGTTAAAACACAAAACATCCGGCATCCAGCAAACCCAATCATTGACAGGCACCCGGATTGGTGACATGGAAAATTCGGTTTCCTTCATGGGAAATCAAATCACTGGCTTGGATGCTAAGGTGACCGGATTAGATGCCAAGGTGACCGGCTTAGATACCAAGCTGGACCAGTTGCTTGGGCTGCTTAGCGGCAATAAGTAATAGTACAGCGAGCAGGCGCGGCCAAATCCGGCCGCCGTAAATTTGCCTGCTCTATGCAAACGCTCCTTCTCTCCCTCGAAACCTCGTCGCCCGTCTGCTCGGTGGCCCTGCACCGCGTTGCCGACGGCTCCCTTATCGGCCAGACCGAGCTGCGGCTTGATAAGTCGCACTCCACGCACCTCACCATTTTAATTGAGCAGCTGCTGGCTAATGCCGGTCACCAGCTGGCCGACCTCGCTGCCGTGGCCGTGAGCGACGGGCCCGGTTCTTATACCGGCCTGCGCATTGGGGCCGCCGCCGCTAAGGGGCTGTGCTTCGCGCTCGATATACCGCTGGTAGCCGTGAGCACTCTCAAAGCCCTCGCGGCGCAAGTGGCAGCCGGCACCGCCCGGCCCGAAAACCACTTCTATTGCCCCATGCTGGATGCCCGGCGGCAGGAAGTGTATGCCGCCATGTACACCCACGAGGGACAGGAGGTGCTGGCGCCCACGCCCCTCATCCTCGACGCCGATACGCTGGCTGAACAATTGGCCCGGCACCCGACGTTGTTCTTTGGGAACGGCGCGGCAAAGTTTCAGGCGGTGCTGGGAGAACATTCCAACGCCGGTTTCCTGGCGGGGATTGAGCCTTCGGCTATTGCGGTGGGGCAGTTGGGCGTGGCGGCGTTTCAGCGGGAGGAATTTCAGGACGTGGCCTATTACGAGCCGTTTTATCTGAAAGAAGTGTACACCACAACGCCGAAGAAGTAGTCGTTGTGAACTTGCGGCCTAGTGCCGGTAGCCCTGCCAGGTGCCGCCGTAGCGGTAGCCCGGTTGGGTTTTGGCTTTGATACAACAACGCTCGCACACAAAAATCCAGCTCTTGCCGCCGGCCGTCGTTTGAATCCTGTATAGCGTGGTAGCTTCTTGCTGGCAATGCGCGCAAAGCTTGGTTTTCATGGTTGCTGGCTTGTTTTGCTACTGTTGTAACTGTTGCCCGCCAGGCACTGTTCTAATTTATTCTGCTAATAATTTTTATGGAAACGGAACCCCTCTTCGTCAACCGCGTCGCTAACTCCGGCCTGGTTACCCTCAACCTGGAAGAAATGCTGCACTCCGGCGAACGAGTGGTGTACGACATCAAGGACAACCTTTTCCACGGCCTCATGCTGCGCGAAAAGGATTTCCGCGAGTTCGTGAAAACCCACGACTGGACGCAGTACGACCAGAAAAACGTCGCCATCATCTGCTCGGCCGATGCCATTGTGCCCACCTGGGCCTACATGCTGCTGGCCACCAAACTCCAGGGGCACGCCCACCGCTACGTCTTCGGTAACCTCGATGCCCTGGAACAGTCGCTGTTTGAAGAAGCCATCGCCGCGCTCGATGCCGAAGAATACCGCGACGGCAAAGTGGTGGTGAAAGGCTGCGGCGACAAGCCTGTGCCCACTTTCGCCTACGTGGCCATCATGCAAAAGCTCCTGCCCGTCACCAGCAGCATCATGTACGGCGAGCCGTGCAGCACCGTGCCGCTCTACAAAAAGCCCAAAGCAGTGGCGCAGTAAAGGGAACAGGATAAGAGAGAACCGTCATGCCGGGCGTAGCCGAAGCATAACGGTTCTTTTTTCTTAACCCGCTCGGATAACTCGTTCGCATCTTTGCACCATGCCCGAGCACACCCCTTATAAAATAACGTTTCTCACCGGCGCGGCCATTGTCATCGCCAACATGGTGGGCACGGGCGTTTTCACCAGCCTCGGTTTCCAGGTGCTGGGCATCGAAAGCGGCTTTGCGCTGTTGATGCTGTGGCTGGTGGGTGGCCTTATTGCCCTCTGCGGGGCCGTGAGCTACGCCGAACTGGCTTCGGCCATGCCCCGCTCAGGCGGCGAATACCACTATCTGACCCAGATTTACCACCCGGCCCTGGGCTTTTTATCGGGTTGGGTTTCGGCCACGGTGGGCTTCGCGGCCCCCACGGCGCTGGCCGCGCTGGCATTGGGCCAATACGCCAAAAGCGTGTGGCCGGGCCTGGAGCCGCAGTGGCTGTCGGTGGCCGTAGTGCTGGCCCTCACCGTTGTGCACGGCAGCAGCACCCGCGTCGGCAGCCGCCTCCAAATCATCATTACTGCGCTCAAAGTAGTCGTGCTGGTGGTTTTTATCGGCGCGGGCATGGTGGTAGGGGAGGGGCAGCCCATCAGTTTCGCGCCCGATGCCGCCGGCTGGCGTGCCCTGCTCAGCCCCGCATTCGCCGTGAGCCTCGTGTATGTGAGCTACGCCTACTCCGGCTGGAACGCGGCCGTGTATGTGACCGGTGAAATCGAAAACCCCCGCCGCAACCTCTCACGCATCCTGCTCGCCGGCACCGCCATCGTGCTCCTATTGTATGTCGGGCTGAACTATGTCTTCCTGCGTTCCACGCCAATTAACGGGCTGAAGGGCCAACTGGAAGTCGGCTTCGTGGCCGCCACCTCCCTTTTCGGCCCTATCGGCGGGCGCATCATGGGCGGCGTTATCGCGGCCCTATTGGTTTCCACCATCAGCTCGATGGTTTTTGCCGGCCCTCGCATCGTGCAAACGATGGGGGAGGACATCCCCGCTCTGCGCTTCCTGGCTCCCAAAAGCCGCGCTGGCATCCCCGTCCGCGCCCTCGTCCTGCAAACCGTCATCACCCTGGCCTTTATTCTGAAGCCCAGTTTCCAGGGCGTGCTGGTTTATGCTGGCTTCGTGCTGAACCTGTTCACCTTCCTCACGGTGCTGGGGCTTTTCGTGCTCCGCTTCCGTCAGCCCGACCTACCGCGTCCTTACCGCGCCTGGGGCTACCCATTTACGCCGCTCCTTTTCCTGGCCCTCAGCGGCTGGACGCTGCTTTTTATCCTGCGCGACAAGCCTTTGGAATCCCTCTATGGCCTGGCTACTCTGGTAGTGGGAGTATTGGTGTACTTCGTAACTGTTCGCATCGGTCGCCCGGTATCGGCCGAAGCGCACGGTCACAACAGCTTCTAACGGCTCTAACCAATCCATTTACCGCGCCTGATTCCTCCTTTCCCAAACCCGTCGTCTGGCTCACCTCTCTGCGGGAGAGGGGGCCAGCCCCGTAGGAGGCTCGTGAGGTGAGCCACCGTAACTTGCACCTTCATCCACTCCTATATATAATGTCCCTCCGCACCGCCGCACTCCGGCTGCTTCCCGCCATCCTGTTTCTGTTCTCCGCCTGCACCGAGTCAAATACCAAAACTGAAACCACTGGCAAGCAGGAAACGATGGCCACCACGGCTGATGCCATCGATTCCACCGAAGCAGCCCCGGTAACTGCCGCACCTGCCAAGCCTGCCGCCGCCCCCGACACCACTTATGCCCAGGACGTGGCTCTGTTCCTCGGTGGCCAGCAGCCCAGCCAGCACAGCGACCTCGCCGCTCTGGCCGCCACGCCCGCCTGGCAAGCCTTCGCCAAAGACCAGGACAAGAGCTGGGAGAAATACCGCGCCACTCACACCACGCGCATGACCCAGTGGGCCAATACCGAGCTTGATTCGGTCCACGCCAATAGCCCCACCACCTTCTACCCCTTCAGCGGCCCCGATTTCCTGAACGTCGTCACGATGTTCCCCACCAGCCAAACCTACGTGCTCATGGGCCTCGAACCCGTTGGCAGCATCCCCGCCCGCACCACCCTCAAAAACCCCAAGCTGCTGCCCGCCGTCAAAACCTCGCTCTGGTCGGTGCTCAATTTCAGCTTTTTCCGCACCAACGACATGGCCGTGGACCTGAAATCCGTCGAGCTCGACGGGGCCCTGCCCCTCATGATGCTCTTCGCCGCCCGTACCGGCAACCAAATCACCGCCATCCGCCCCGTGCAGCTCGACGCCACTGGCCAGCTTCAGCCCGCTGATTCCATCCAAACCCCCGACCCTAAATCCATTCCCGGCGTCGAAATGAAACTCCGCGGCCCCGACGGCCAGCCCAAAACCGTCTACTATTTCTCCGCCGACCTCAGCGACTGGAAGCTCAACGCCAAGCCCGCCCCCCTCGAATTCGTGCGCCACCTCGGTCCCCTCACCACCTATGTGAAGTCGGCCACCTACCTCATGCACAAAAGCTATTTCAACAAAGTGCGCCGCACCGTTCTTCGTCGCAGCCAATACATTCTGCAAGATGATTCCGGTATCGCCATGAAGTACTTCCAAAAAGGGGCCTGGGATTTCAATTACTACGGCACCTACCGCCGCCCCATCAACCTCTTCGCCAAGCAATACCAGCCTGAACTCACTGCCGCCTACCGCGACACCCTCCACAAGCCCAAAGCCCTCCCGTTCGGTACCGGCTACAACTGGCGTCAAACCGATTCCAACCTCCTCCTCGCCAAGCGCCTGGTCCCCCTAGCCGACTAAAACCCGCACAAAACCAGCCTAAAGGACCGTGGTGGCAACATCATGGTCCTTTTTGTTTTATTTATTCTGTTCAGAACGAAACAGAATGTCATACTGAGCTTGTCGAAACATCTTTACTGCAACAACAATTAGCTTCCCTATCTTATGAAAATTCCTCACCAATCCCGCCCCTCTCTATACTATATAACAGGAGTCGCCTTGCTGCTACTAATAACAACCTTAGTAACACCAGTTGCAAAAGGAATAAGCCCGGTCCTGTCGTTCCATAAGAGCGCAAGCAAAGTAACCGGCCTTCACGAACCGGTGCCTCCTCTTTTTAGGGAAAGGGGACAGGCGGTGAGGTCAACGCCAGGAGACTCGCCCCTCCTAGATTCCCTACTCCAAGCCAATCCCATACTCAAGCGAGTAGCCAACAACCCCCAATACGAGCTCCAAATTATCTACACCCAAATTAACCGCGACGCCCAAAACCGCCCCACCTTCATTCCGCACACCTACCACCTCAATCCCCGTCAGTACTTCAACCCAGCCAGCCTAGTCAAACTCCCCGTCGTCACCCTTGCTCTCGAAAAGCTCAACGACCTCAACAAACCGGGAGTCACCCGCCGCACTATCATGGCCACCGGTACCGCCTACCGCTGCCAAACCCCCACCTCCTTCGCCGCCCCCGCCGACAGCGACCGCACCGCCACCGTCGGCAACTACATCAAACGCATGCTCCTGGTCAGTGATAACCTCGCCTACAACCGCCTCTACGAATTCCTCAGTCAGCAACACCTCAACCAGCGCCTCAAGCAACTCGGTTACCCCAACGCCCGCATCACCCGCCGCTTCGCCCCCTGCGACACTGCCGCCAACCGCCATACCAACCCCATCAGCTTCCACACCCCCCAGGGCGATACCCTACATAAGCAACCCGCCCAATACAACCCCACCGCCTACCACAGCCCCCTCGGCCGCGTCCTCAAAGGTCGCGCCCACCAAGCCGGCACCCGCGTCATCCCCGAACCCTACGATTTCACCACCGCCAACCACCTCCCACTCCCCGACATCACCGCCCTCCTCCAAAGCCTGCTTTTCCCCGAATCCGTCCCCGACGCCCTGCGCCCCCACCTCACCTCGACAGATTACGCCTTCCTCCGCCGCTACTTGCACGCCACCCCTCATGAGTCCGGTTTCCATCCCTACGCCCCCGCCCGCTACTTCGATGCCTACAAAAAATACATATACTACGGCCGAAACCCCAACCTCCGGCAGCAATCCACCCTCCGCATTTACAACATCGTCGGCATGTCCCACGGCTTCGTGTCCGATATCGCCTACTTCGCCGACTCCCTCCACCAGTCCGAATTCATGCTCAGCGCCGTGCTCTACGTCAATAAAAACGGCATCATCAATGACGGCACCTACGAATACGACACCATCGGCCAGCCCTTTCTCGCTCAACTCGGCCGCCAAATTCAGCAATACGAAGCCCAACGCCTCCGCCAATACCGCCCCAACCTCACTGAATTCTTCGCCCCCGAGCCCATCAGCTAAATTTCTCCAATTTTTTACCTCCCGCTAAGTACCTGATTCCTAAAATTCCATCGCCCCATTTACCCAACCGCCGCACCACCACCAGCCCCAATCTTACATCCACGCCTTGTAAGCCCAGAAAATCCTCCTAATTTTGCAGTCCCAAAACGTCAACCGGACGCCGGGAGCTGCCAAAGCAACTGCTTGATCAGCGAATTGAAAAGCGAGGAGCCGCCCGGTCGCACTACCTGTATTGCATCCCGAGCCCGCCGAGCAAAGCTTTCGAAAATTAACTTTCGAAAGCCCTTGCAAAAGCCGAGAAAAGCGCATTACCTTTGCACCCCGCTTCGATAGGAGGCCGGAAAGACTTGAAAAGCGAAACGAAGACAAAATAAAAAAATTTTCTCTTTCGCTTGTCTGGTAAAAACTTCTGCTTACCTTTGCACTCCCAATCGCAAGAAAGGGATTTGAAAGCAAGAAACCCCGGCTGCTAACAGCCACACTATCACGCCAACTGGGCTGATACACGTTCTTTGAATGTTTGGAAAAGACAAATAGTAAGGGCTTCTCACAGTGATGTGAGGAGCAGCAATTACAAGCGTAACACGAATACACAGAACTCGTTAATACGAGTCGG
>NZ_JNLX01000118.1 GCF_000715495.1 Hymenobacter sp. IS2118
CCGGGCGGTGTGCATACTCAGCGACTTGCTGAAGGAACAAGATTTTCGCACGAGCACCCCACAGCGCTGGCGTAGCGAACAGTTGATGGCTTCGACAATACTTGTTCCGCCGCTGCCCTTGGGGCAGCGGCGATGGTGCCAGCGGGGCAACACCTCCACGTAGGCCTCCCACAGGTCGGTAAAATACCAGCAATGGCGGTGGTAGCGCGGAGGCAGAGCCAACCACAAGCGCCGGGCCGTGGCCGCGTCCCGTCGGCCCAGCACCCAGGCCACGATGCGCCGGCTGGCCCGTTCGACGGCCAACCACAGCCAGACTTTGCGCTTCTTGCGGCCCACGAAGGTCCACATTTCATCCAGCTCCAGCGCTTCCCACTCCTTTTTCTGGTCCTTTTTGGGGCGCAAGCGCGGGAGCGCCGGCGAAGCCGCTTGCGCTTTTTTTTATCCGGCTGGCAATCGTCACCCGCGAGATACCCGTCACGCGGGCAATGCTGCGCTGCGAGTTGCGCTCGCCCAGCAACTCGTCCACCTGCGCATACTGCAGCGCTTTGGCCACGGCGGCGGGGGTAAAACGGGCTTGATGCCCGCAGCCTTTGCACTGGTATTTGGCATGGCCCCCAGCGCTGCCGTTACGGCGAATATGTTCACTGCCGCAAGCAGCGCAGAAATGTTGCGTAAAAACCATCCCTAAAATTAATCATTTCACCTTAGATTAGACCACCGCCGAAGAAAGATTGCAGGAATTGCTATTAATTGAAGGCGAAATTGTGACGAATCTGCCCGTTCGCGACGACCGGATTCATTAGTTACTGGTTGCTCGTTGTTATTGCTTCGTTGATTCTGTAACTAACTGATGTTACGCAGTATTTTTCCGTTCTAACTACCGTTTTCGATGGCCTGCACCCTGGATTTGTACACGGATTATCTCATCAGCTCGACGGGCCAAACTTCGGCTACGGGCCTCTCACGCCTGTTCGATGGGCAGCTTAGTCACGACCAGGTGACGCGCTGGCTCAGCAGCGTACACTTGGATTCACGCCAGGTCTGG
Source organism: Hymenobacter sp. IS2118 (assembly GCF_000715495.1). GTDB lineage: Bacteria > Bacteroidota > Bacteroidia > Cytophagales > Hymenobacteraceae > Hymenobacter. The sequence continues at coordinate 1,046 of NZ_JNLX01000118.1, forward strand.
GGCCATGCCAAACCGCTGATTCGGCAAACCGAGCGGACGTTGGAAGCAGCCGATTTTGCTGTTCTTATCGTCGATGATTCTATTTTGGAGAAGGCCCACACCGATGCCAATGCCCTGCTCTGTACCCATTACGACCATAGCCTGGGGCGGTACGTGAAGGGGCTCAATTTCGTGAGCCTGCTCTATGTGGCCGGTTCGCTCGCCGTGCCGATTGCCGTGGAGCTGGTGGAGAAAACGCAGGCCGTAACCGACCCTAAAACCCAGAAAGTGAGTCAGAAAAGCCCGCTGACGAAAAACGAGATGCTCCGCGCCATGTTGCGCGTGGCCCAAGAGCAAGTGGCCTACGGCTACCTGCTGGCCGACAGCTGGTATGCCTCGGCTGAGAACATGAACCAGGTGCGCGCGTTGGGCCACGACTTTATTTTTGCCCTGCCCACCTCGCGCACCGTGGCCCTGAGCGAAGTGGGGCGCGGCAATGGGGAATTCCAGGCCCTTGATACGCTGGCTTTCCCGGATGGGCAGCCCTTGCGCGTCTGGCTACGGAGCGTCGTGGAGGCGGTGCTCGTGGTCCGGCAAGTCTTTACAAATAAGGACGGTTCGCAGGGCGTGTTATATCTGGTGAGCAGCGATACGAATTTGACCGGGGAACAAGTGACGGTAATCTACCAGAAAAGGTGGAAAATCGAGGAGTACCACAAATCGCTCAAGCAAAACACGTCGATGGGCAAGTCGCCTACGAAAACCATCGATACGCAGGCCAATCATTTCTTTTCTTCCATCCTGGCCTACATCAAGTTAGAGAAGATAACCCGACAATTAGGCATTGGTCATTTTCGCCTCAAAGCCCAACTTTATTTGCGCGGACTCAAAGCCATGCACTACGCGTTAACCAAAATGGCTGCGTAACATCAGT
>NZ_JNLX01000119.1 GCF_000715495.1 Hymenobacter sp. IS2118
CCGGGCGGTGTGCATACTCAGCGACTTGCTGAAGGAACAAGATTTTCGCACGAGCACCCCACAGCGCTGGCGTAGCGAACAGTTGATGGCTTCGACAATACTTGTTCCGCCGCTGCCCTTGGGGCAGCGGCGATGGTGCCAGCGGGGCAACACCTCCACGTAGGCCTCCCACAGGTCGGTAAAATACCAGCAATGGCGGTGGTAGCGCGGAGGCAGAGCCAACCACAAGCGCCGGGCCGTGGCCGCGTCCCGTCGGCCCAGCACCCAGGCCACGATGCGCCGGCTGGCCCGTTCGACGGCCAACCACAGCCAGACTTTGCGCTTCTTGCGGCCCACGAAGGTCCACATTTCATCCAGCTCCAGCGCTTCCCACTCCTTTTTCTGGTCCTTTTTGGGGCGCAAGCGCGGGAGCGCCGGCGAAGCCGCTTGCGCTTTTTTTTATCCGGCTGGCAATCGTCACCCGCGAGATACCCGTCACGCGGGCAATGCTGCGCTGCGAGTTGCGCTCGCCCAGCAACTCGTCCACCTGCGCATACTGCAGCGCTTTGGCCACGGCGGCGGGGGTAAAACGGGCTTGATGCCCGCAGCCTTTGCACTGGTATTTGGCATGGCCCCCAGCGCTGCCGTTACGGCGAATATGTTCACTGCCGCAAGCAGCGCAGAAATGTTGCGTAAAAACCATCCCTAAAATTAATCATTTCACCTTAGATTAGACCACCGCCAAAAAAGCCCGGCTTCCGTAGCGGAAGCCGGGCTTTTTTATGTCATCAAGGCAAATCCCGGAAATTAGCACCTAGCCATTCGCAAGGTTTTGTCTATACATTTGTTGCGCTATTTCCTTTTCTCCCCACTTTTCTTTGCATTATGAAAAAAACCCTGCTCTCCCTAGGCCTGTTGTTGAGCGTTGCAACCGCTGCCAGCGCCCAGGAAATTCGCTTCGGCCTGAAGGGCGGCGTCAACTACAGCTCAATAACCGGAAACAACACGGCCGGAGTCGAAAGCAAAATCGGTTTGCAGGCGGGCGCCCTCGCAAACTTCGCCCTCAGCGACCTGATTTCAATTCAGCCCGAAGTGCTGTACTCTCAGAAAGGCTATCAGGCGGAAGTAAACAACGATATAAAGTACAAAATCAACTATATCGACGTACCGTTGCTGGTGAAAGTAAACGCTGGTGGCCTGTTCTTCGAGGGCGGCCCACAGGTCGGGTTCCTCGCCGGAGCCAAATTCTCCTTTGGCGACGTCGACATGAATATCAAAAGCCGCACTCTACCCTACTATTTTAGGGATTTGATAATAAGTAAGTTGCCGAATAAACCAGTCTAGCAGGGCCATGATTTTACGGGCCACCGGCTCTTGTGGCTGGGCGTGGGGCCGCGTGAGCTGGCGCAACAGATTCAGTCCGTAGCGGCTCAGGCTTGTGGCCCGGCAGCCGTGATTTTTGCGTGGAATGGCCTTGATTTTGCCGTGGGCCATCGTGCCCACGCCCAGACATAGCGCGTAGGCCAGGCTGACCAGAGCCACGAGCTTGCGCAGCTTCTGGTGGCAGCATAAGTGGGTGGCTTCCAGGTTAAAGCCGCGTCCTTTCAGGTTCTGAAAGCACTGCTCAATCGTCCAGCGGCTGGCGTAGAGGCCGCCCAGGTTGCGCAAGCCGGGCGCGGCGAAGAGAAACAGAAACTCCGTGTCGGCCAGCCGCTTGACCCAGACCTGTCCCCAGACCCCAGCCACTTGGCAATGCAGAAAATGCCGCTGCTGCCCTACGGCAAGGCCCAGGGCCGTGACGGCCTGCCGTCGGCCACTAGCAAAGGTGATTTGGTGGTGCTTGGGCAGGCGCATTACAAAAGGCAATTTATTCTTCCGTAGCCAGTTAAGCCAGACATGGCCCACAAACTCCCGGTCCCCCACCACCAGCCCGATGCGGTCGCGGCCCAGCACCTGTACGCAGATTTTGAGCAGGGCAATACGGTCGGCCGCACTGGAGTTCCCGCTGCGGTTGTCGAGCAGTTCCCAATAGAGCGGCAGTTGAAAGTCGCCTCGGCCTACGGTCACGAGCAGGATATTGACCTGGCAGCGGCCGAAGTCCCATTCGGTGCGGTCCAGGCACAGGCGCAGTTTGCCCGTGGCGGGCAGCAAGCGCAGCAGCAGGTGGGCCAGCACCAGATAATTCAGGTCCACCTGCCGAAAAAAGTCCTGAATGCGGGTTTCATTCGAAGCGATTTTCACCGCGTCATTCAGGTGCTGGGCTACCTCGCAAAATTGGACGTTGCGGCTTTTGAGCAGGGCGATAACAAACTGGCTGACAAACTTTTGCCGGGACAGATGGGGCACTAGCTGGACGCGACGCAAAAGCGTCGTAATTTTGGCAATGAGGCTTGGCTTCACGGGGCAGGACGGACAATGGTGTGTAGGAACCCCAAAGGTCGGACTGCCCCGTTTTTATGCCCTAAAGTTTAGTAGGGTAGAGTG
>NZ_JNLX01000120.1 GCF_000715495.1 Hymenobacter sp. IS2118
GCAGCGTTGGTGGTCAACAAGCCCGTACTCACCTTCACGCCGCCCAAGCAGGCGCCACCGCCGGTCTGGAAACTGCTGGCGCCAGTGCTGCGCCGCGCCGACTTGGGCCAAGTGCGGGTGCAAGGGGCCGACGTGCGCATTGGCGGCCTGCGCCACTCACCCCAAATGTTGGACCTGAACCTGACCGGCACCGGCCTCCGCATCGACTCGCTGAGCGCGCTGGCGCCCCACCGCATTGCTTATGCCCGCCGCTGGCAGGCGAGTTCCGGCCGCATCACGGCACCATTCGACCCGCCTTACTACCAGGCCAGTAGTCAGCAAATGCGCTTAGATACCGAGGAAAAAACCCTTCGTTTTGAGAACATGGCGCTCACGCCCAAATACTCGGCGGTGGGTATGAATCTGCATAAAGGCTATCAGGCACCGGCCGTGACCATCAAGCTGGCGGCACTGACTTTTGGAGGCCTGGACTTCGCCGACCTGGTGCGCAACACGAACGTTCGGGTGGCCAACATCACGGTTCAACGGCCGGTGGTGCGTATTGCCTCCGATGGCCGCGGCCCCATCAACCCCAACTGGTCCAAGATTTCGCCCGAAGAAATGCGGAATCTGCCCATGATTGTGGACGTGCGGCGCCTCGACATCCGGGGTGGCAACCTGTATTCGACTTACCGCAGCCCGCTCACGGTCGTCACGGGCACCATGAGCATCAACCGTTTCAGCGGCAGCTTCTACAACCTGAGCAACGACTCCAGACGCCAAACCGCCGCGACCCCGCTCACCGGCAAAGCCACCACTTACCTCCAAAACCAGTGCCGGCTCGATGCCCGGATTTCCATGTATTTGCTCGACCCCAAAGGCCGGCATCGGGTGTGGGGCACGTTTGGGCCGGGCCCGTTTGCCATGCTCAATTCCATGACCGTGCCCACCCGCCTGGTCAAGTTCAAAAGCGGCGAGGTGCGGCGCCTGCGGTTCGATTTGCGGGCCGACCGCCAGGGCGTAACCGGTACCACCTGGACGGAATACACCAACCTGCAGCTAACCCTGCTCAGCTACAAAGAGGAAGCTGAGGAAATAAAAAAGTCTTTGTTCAGCCGTATCAAGTCCAAGGTTGTCAATGCGGTGGTCATTCGCGACCAAAACCCGCGCAAGCGCGGCGAGTTGGTGACCGGAGAGATGACCTCAACCCGCGAGCCGCGCTTTTCGGTTTTCACGCTCTGGCGCCAGGGCGTTGTCAGCGGCTTGTTTCACAACGTGGGCGTACCCCAGAAGCTGGCGCAAAAGCTCAGCGAGAGCACCGACGAAGCGCCGCTGCCGAAGTAAGTGCCGACCAACCCGTACAAGGCCGGAGCTGCGCTGGCCCTGGCGATGCTGGAAACAACGGGCCGCTGGGGTTAAGAAATGAATCTGCCCGGCCTTTTGGTCGTTAGGCTCCGGCGGGCGCCGTACCTTTGCCCCCCAATACCTCCGACCCGATGATTTCCATTTCCGACCTCGACTTCCACTTTGGCTCCCGCGCGCTTTACGACAACGCTAGCCTGCACATCAAGCCCAAAGACAAAATTGGCCTCATTGGCCTCAATGGCACCGGTAAATCGACGCTGCTGCGCCTGCTGGTGGGCGAATACAAGGCCGATGGTGGCTCAATTTCGATGGCCAAAGACGTGAGCCTCGGCTTCCTCAACCAGGACCTGCTGAGCTACGACACGCACGAAAGCATTCTGCACGTAGCCATGCAGGCCTTTGGCGAGGCCCTGGAATTGCAGAAAAAGATTGATGACATTCTGGTGCTGTTCGAAACCGATTATTCCGATGATTTGGTCGAGAAGCTGGCCGATATGCAGGAGCGGTTTGAGGCGCTGGGCGGCTACACCATGCAGTCGCAGGCCGAGGAAATTCTCGAAGGCCTGGGCTTCACCACCGAGGAGCTGAGCAAGCCGCTGAAAACCTTTTCGGGCGGCTGGCGCATGCGCGTGATGCTGGCTAAAATCCTGCTGCAAAAACCTTCCCTCCTGCTGCTCGACGAACCCACCAACCACCTGGACCTGCCCAGTATCAAGTGGATAGAAAACTACCTGGCCGACTACGAGGGCGCGGTTATCATTGTGAGCCACGACCGGGAATTCCTGGACCGCACCACCAACACCACCGTGGAGGTAATCGGCGGCAAGCTGGTGCCCTACGCCGGCAACTACTCCTACTACCTCGAAGAAAAGGAGGAGCGCAACCTGATTCAAAAAGGTGCTTTTGAAAACCAGCAGTCGCAAATCCGCGCGGCCGAGCGGTTTATCGAGCGCTTCAAGGCCAAAGCCAGCAAGGCCAAGCAGGCCCAGAGCCGCGTGAAGGCGCTTGATAAGCTGGAGCGCATCGAGGACGTGGCCAGCGACGCGGCCAAGATTAACATGAAGTTCCAGTTTCGGGTGGAGCCCGGCCGGCACATCCTGCGCATGGAGCACGTGATGAAAAAGTACGACCAGAAGCTGATTTTCCGCGATACCCACGTCCACATCGAGCGGGGCGACAAAATCGCGCTAATCGGGGCCAACGGCAAGGGCAAATCCACGCTCATGCGCTTGGTAGCCGGCACCGAAGCCCCCACCGACGGCAAGCACCAGCTCGGCCACAACGTCATCATGTCGTTCTACGCCCAGCACCAACTCGAGTCGCTGACGATGGACAATGAAATTATCCAGGAGATGCTGGAAGCCGGCTCCAAGCGCAGCGAGATGGAGCTGCGCTCGGTTCTGGGCTCATTTTTGTTCACGGGTGAGGAGGTATTTAAGAAAATCAAGGTGTTGAGCGGTGGCGAAAAAAGCCGCGTGGCCCTGGCCAAAACCCTGATTTCGGAAGCTAACTTCCTGCTGCTTGACGAACCGACCAACCACTTGGACATGGTGTCGGTAAATATCCTGATTCAGGCCCTGGAGCAGTACGCCGGCACGTTCATCGTCATCAGCCACGACCGTTTCTTCGTCGAAAATGTGGCCACCAAAATCTGGTATATCGAAGATTTCCAGCTGAAAGAGTACCCCGGCACCTACGCCGAGTACGAACAGTGGCAGGAAGACCGCGAAAAAGCCGCCAAAAAAGCCGGCCTGCCCAGCCCATCGGTTCCCAAGCCCCAGCCCAAAGAAGAGAAAAAAGCTGAGTCTACCTCCCACAAAACCTCCTCGCCGGACCAGAAGAAAGCCCTCCGTGAACTAGCCGAAGTAGAAGCCAAAATCGACACGCTGGAAAAAGAGCTGGCCGGCTATGAAAAAGAGCTCGCCGACCCAAAAATCTATCAGAATACTGCACAGCTCAAAGACGCGACATTGAAATTCGAGCAAGTAAAAAAAGAATTAGCCCAATTAAACAACCGTTGGGAAATGCTGGCCGAAGTATAACCGTCAGCTGCACTAACAAAAAAGTCCCTCCCGAAGCAATTGCTTCGGGAGGGACTTTTTTGTTGGTAACGGTACAAATTAGTTATGGCAGAGGATTCAATGAAAGTCCAGACCAGAACAACAGTTGATTGAAAAATCGAAAATTGAATGCATAAGCTAAACCGCTATTATTCAGCCAAAAATGAATTTGGCAGCGAAATGCGGCCGAAGGCAACAACGTCCAGACCTGCTATTGCCAATGCACTTGTTCGCAGCAATTATACTTCGATGATTTCGCCTTCTGCTACAAGTCTCGAAACTTCATAAATAAGCCATTTTTGTCCAACCTTGATATATTTTTCAATTATTGGATTTCGCAAAAATACTACATTAACAGTTTTTGTTTGTCCAGGTTGAATGATGTCTTGGTCGCTAAACTGAAACTCTCCAACGTGAGTATGAATCTCTTTAATGTTATTCGGCTTTTCAAACACATGGTTAGGCCTATAACCAGATTTGATACTAGCCTTCCTACACCCTTCCTCAGGTGTCAGTAAATAAATTTTTGCTTTTACTGTAATTAAGAGCCTATCCGGAAAATAAGGAAGTTGTAGCCGAGCGCGAGAATTTTGGGGTTACCACACCTAACAAATTTCCCGTTGCGCCCGACTACAACCGAATACGAAGCTACCATACACGCCGATTTTTTGCCTTCTCCCGCACTCTGGGCCGCCGCTGAACCGCTGCTGCCGGAGCCGGCCAGCGGCCCTGGTAAGCGCGGCCGGCCGGCCGCCTGTAACCGCCAAATGTTTTTTGCCATCTACTATATTTTGGTTACGGGGATGCAGTGGAAGGCCTTGCCGCGGTGCTTGGGGGCAACCTCCACGGTCCATGACCGGTTCCAGCAGTGGGCCCAGGCTGGCGTTTTTAAGCGGCTTTGGACCAGCGGCTTGGTGCAGTTACAGGCCGAAGGCCGCCTGGATTGGGACTGGCAGTGTCTGGATGCCTGCCAGACCAAGGCCCCGCTTGGCGGCGAGGCCGTCGGCCCCAACCCGACGGACCGGGGCAAGGGCGGCGTCAAACGCCACGTGCTGACCGAGGCTCAGGGCTTGCCCGTCGGCGTGGCCGTGACCGGAGCCAACGTCCACGAAGTGACGCAAGTACAGGCCGTACTCGATTCGATGCCCGTGCTGCCCCCACCGGCCGAAGGCGATTTCGCCCCCGGTTTCTGCGCCGACAAGGGCTACGACGCCGAGGCCATTCGGCGCCTACTGGCCCAGTGGGGCTACCGGGTGCACATCCTGAGCCGGGGAGAGGAAGCCGACAAATGCCGCACCCCCGGCTACCGCGCCCGTCGCTGGGTCGTCGAGCGCACCCACGCCTGGTTCCACCGTTTCCGCCGCCTGCTCATCCGCTGGGAAAAGAAAGTCGCCAACTACGAAGCCCTCCTCCACCTGGCTTGCGCAAACACCGTCTGGCGACACTCCCTCCTATTTTTCGGATAGGCTCT
>NZ_JNLX01000121.1 GCF_000715495.1 Hymenobacter sp. IS2118
GGCGGGCATCTTAACGGTGGCTGATTTGGCGTTTTAGCTTTTGCCAGCTTATCACAATGAGAGATAAAAGGAGCACGGGAAATACGACCCATTCAGGCTGTCGGAAGGGCGCTAATAGCATGTTCCACTGCCTGAATACAGCAGACAAATATTCTCGTTCAGGCCTGAATATTGGTTCTTCATAAGGTGGGCCATAAGGATAATCTTTGGGCTCAAATATTGGCTTTGGGTTCCATAATTCAGTCACCCAATTATCAAACCGAACGAGGTAAGAACGAGACAAGTACCGAGGGGCTAAAGACAGGGGGTGATATTCGTAAACCATGCATGGGCCAAGCGGAAAACTAACATCAGACAAAGTTTTTTTTGCTAGAGGTCGCGATGTAATTGCGTAAAATGTGGTAGGTGCGTGTACTACATCGAGCCAATATTTCTTTACATCATATTGGTTCATAAGGTCGAGCACGAAAATCAAATCGGAGTAAGTAGCTGTCGCGCCAAATGTAACCTTGGTGCCATCTTCAATCGAGGGATTGGCCGCCATACGAGCAACTGCTTGGGTAAGCTGCTTCTTAGCGGAAGCATTGCTGCTTTGGGACCCAACGAATTTGATTTCCCTCCAATTGCGAAAATTGTTCAACTTAGCATCCGACCATTTAAGAGGATTCGGCGGACCATTGGGATAATCGTCTTCAGCATGCAACGAGGGCATTGTTAACTGGACAACATTCCATCTCACAATTCTTTGCTGCTCTCTTAATATCACGCACCCCAGCCACAGCAGCCCCGCCAGCGCCAGCAGGCCCGGCGGAAACAGCAGCGCGCGGCGGTGGCGGCGGGGCAGGTGGAAGTGCATGAGGGAAGTGGGCGCGGGTATGCGCGGCTGGTTAATTCGTCCGAATTTAGAAAAGTAGAACGCAAAAAGGTGCGTGCAAATATGTGGTCGGGCAACAATTCACGTACTCCGCTGGTCTGCCTCGTCATGCCGTTGTGTTTTATGTCTTTCCGCTACCTGTTGCTTTTGCTACTGGCGCTGCCCCTGCGGCCCGCCCGCGCCCAAACCCCCGCCGACACCGCCCGCGCCGTGGCCCTGCCCGAAGCCACCGTGACCGGCTACGGCCAGCAGCTGCCGCTGCGCCGCACGGCCGCCGCCATCGGCGTGCTTGATGCCCGCATCATCGAGCAGTTCAACCCTGCCGCCCTCACGCAGGCCGTGAACACGCTGCCCGGCGTGCGGCTGGAAGAGCGCGCCACCGCCAGCTACCGCCTCAGCATTCGGGGCAGCACGCTGCGCTCGCCCTTTGGCGTGCGCAACGCGAAGGTGTACTACAACGGCATCCCCTTCACCGAAGCCAGTGGCAGCACGCCGCTCAACCTGCTCGACCCCGCCCTCATCGGGCGGCTGGAGGTGCTAAAGGGGCCGGCCGGCAGCGTGTACGGCGCCGGCACGGGCGGCGTGGCCTTGTTCAGTACGCCGGAAGTGGCGGCGGGCAGCAGCCGCGTGGCGGCCGGCGTCGCGGTGGGCAGCTACGGGCTGCGGCGCGCCAGCATCACGGCCGAAACGGGCGGGGCCACCAGCAGCGTGCGCGCCCAGTACACCCGCCAGGAACTGGACGGCTACCGCGAGCAAAGCGCGCTCCGGCGCGATGTTTTTGCCCTGGATGTGCGCGCTGTGGCTTCGCCCAAAACCACGCTGGCGGTACATCTGCTCTACACCGATATCAACTACCAGCTGCCGGGTGGCCTCACCCGCGCGCAGTTTGAGGCCGACCCGCGGCAGGCGCGGCCAAGCACGGCCACGGCGCCCGGCACCGTGGCGCAACGGGCGGCCTACGCCTCGCGCTACGGCCTGCTCGGCCTCACCCACGAATACCGGTTCAGCGATAAGCTGGAGCTGCAAACCACCCTTTACGGCAGTGGCACGGCCATCCAGACACCTTTTTTGGTGGACTATGAGCGCAACACCGCCCTGGGCCTGGGCGGGCGCACGGCCCTGAGCTACCGTACTAGTCTGGCCGGGCGCGTGCTGCGACTGCAGGGCGGCGGCGAGTACCAGGGCAGCTTTGCCGATGCGCGCAGCTACCAGAACAACCGCGGCGCCGTGGGTGCCCTGCGCTACAACGACGAAATCACGACCAGCACCGGCTTCGCATTTGCCCAGGCCGACTACAGCCTGCCCGCCGATTTCCTGCTCACCGTGGCCGCCAGCTACAACCGCCTCCGCTACCGCATTGCGCGCGTGAGCAACGCCGCCACCCAGCCCGACGCCTACCAGTTCAGCCGCGGTTTTCGCCCCGAAATCTCTCCCCGCATTGCGCTGCTAAAGGAATTTAGCCCCGCGCTTTCGGCCTACGCCAGCGTAAGCACCGGCTTCTCGCCGCCCACCATCGAAGAAATCCGCCCTTCGGATGCCAGCCTGAACCGAGCGCTGCAAGCCGAGCGCGGCGCCAGCTACGAGCTGGGCCTGCGAGGCCGCGCCTTCGCCAACCGCCTGCGCTACGAGCTGAACGCCTTCGATTTCCGGCTGCGCGAAACCGTGGTCAGCAGCACCACCGACCAGGGCGTGGTAGTGTTTCGCAACACCGGCCGCACCACCCAGCGCGGCCTCGAAGCGGCCGTGAGTGGCTGGCTATGGCGGCAGGCCGCGCCACTGGCAAGCCCTGGCGCTACGCCAGCCCCTGAAACCGGCCTGCGCGCCTGGGGCAGCTACGCCTACAATAACTTCCGTTTTGGGAACTACGTCGCTGACGGGCAGGATTTGCGCGGCAACCGCCTCACGGGCACCACGCCCCACACCCTGAGCACCGGCCTGGATTTCAGCGAGCGGCTAGGGTTCTATTTTAGCCCCAATCTCAGCCATCAGGCTTCAGTGGTGCTCAACGATGCCAATACCGAACGGGCGTCCGGCTACTGGGTTTTCGGGGCTCGCGGCGGCTGGCGGCGCACGCTGGCCGGCCACCTCGAAACCAACCTCTACGCGGGCCTCGACAACGCCACCGACCGCAACTACAGCCTGGGCAACGACCTTAATGCTTTCGGCCGGCGGTATTTCCAGCCCGCACCGGGCCGCAGCTGGTACACCGGCGCCCAGCTGGGCTGGCGCTGGTAACGGGCCGAAACCAAAAACGGCTTCCATCGCGTGATGGAAGCCGTTTTTCTTGCGCCCAAAAACTACTTGGGTTCCTGCTCTTCGGGCAAGGTGAAGGCGCGGTCGCTGGGGTCGGTCAGCTCGCGGGGCAGGTTTTCGGCGGAGGCCGGCGCGGGGCCGGCGGCGTTCATGGCCTGCGTGTCTACCCGCAGGGAGTCGTCCATCTCGTCGGCCTTTTCCTGGCCCGAGGCGTTGTTATTGTCCAGCACCTGGCCGTGGGTGGCCGCGTCGAGCATGGAGGTAGATGCGCCGTCGCCGCTGTTCGGGTCCTGGCTGGCGTTTTCGTTCTGGTTATCAGGAAACATGGTTATGAGTTAAGATTTACGAGTTATGAGTTACTGGTTTCGGAAAGCCGCAATACCTGGAAAGGACGGCCTGACAACTGACAACCAACAACTAGCAACTAATTAGCGGTATCCGCCGATTCGTCGCGGGTGTTGTGGGTGCCGCCCCCGGCCCAGCGAGGGTCGTCTTTAGCCCAGGCGTCGCGTTGGGTTTCATTGTCTTCGCCTTGTGCGGCGCGCACGGCAGCGGGGTCCTGGTTTTGCTCCACGTGGCCAACCTGGTCGGCGGGGTCCGCAGGTGCATCTTGTGCATCCTTTTTGGTGCGGAATTCGCTGAATTCGTCCGGGTTGTCGTTGGAGCCGTCGCGGCCCTCGGCCTGGTTCGTTGGCATGGCCGCGCTCACCTGGCCATTAGTGGAATCGTTGGGATTGATACCGCCAAATTCCCCGTAGTTGGGGGCCTGTGCATTCACCATTGGGTCGTTGGGGTTGGAATGAGCCGAGGCCGCCCGGTTCTGCTGGTCTTCGGGGCGGGAATCGTTGTCCGGCGTATTGGGTGTGTTTTGCGTACTCATGGGAAAGAAGATAGGAGAAGTGAAACGGGCCTGGCCCGACTTGCTATTCCTGTACGCAAACCAGCCGGGCCCGGTCATCTTCGGGGCTGCCGCCGCTCGTTTTCATTTTTCACCTCTTACTGTTTAGCTTTTTAGGTTATGAGTACTGCCATTGAGCACAACCCCCAAAACCAGGAATTTACCACCCGCCGCCAGGGCCACTCGGCCGAGCTGGCCTATGCCCGGCCCGCCGAGGGCGTCATCGATTTCACCCACACCTTCGTGGACGAGCAGCTGCGTGGTCAGGGCCTGGCCGAAGAGCTGGCCCGCGCCGGACTCACCTTCGCCAAAAACGACAACCTGAAAGTGAAAACGAGCTGCAGCTTCATGGCCGGCTTTGTGGAGCGCCACCACGCAGAATACGCGGAGCTGCTGGCGTAATTGCTGAGCCGCAAACTTTAAGCTACAAGCTGCAAGCCATCAACTAATGCTGCGAAGGCAACCGTGGCAAGTTGTTGGTCCGGTCAAACTGATTTTAGCGGTCCGACCGGACCGGAATAATTCCTGAAAAACCAAAAGCCCCGAGCCGTATTGAACGGTCGGGGCTTTTGGTTTTAAACGGTTATGCAAATTACCGCACCACCACGCGGCTCGTGTAGTCGAGGCCGGCGCAGCGCACGCGCACGGCGTAGATGCCGGCGGGCAAACCGCGCAGGTCGAGCTGAACCGCTTCGGTGGCGCTGAGGCGGGCGTCGCGCTGCTGCACGGGGCGGCCCAGCATGTCGAGCAGCGTCAGGGTAGCGGCCTGGGCGGTGGTCAGGCCCGGCAGGCGCAGCTGCGCCGTGGTGCTGGCCGGGTTGGGGTAGATTTCGAGGGCATTGCGCCGCGCGGCGGCCGCGCGGGTACCCGTAATAGTGCCGCAGGCCGTGCTGGTGTAGCTGCCCACGCCCGTGTAGTTGTCGGTGCCCAGGGCCGTCCAGGTGGCGCTGCCGAAAGGACCATTCCAGCGGCCGCCCTGGCTGGTGGTGGGCAGGCGCACGAGGGTGTTGTTCAGGGTCGAGCCATTCGTCACGGTCCATTCCGTGGGGCTCTGGCCCACTACGCCGATGACATCCAGCGTATCGGTGCCATCAAACAGCACAATGGCGTCATTGCCGTTGAAGAAGGCCACGTTGCTTTGCACATCGGCCTGCGCCGCTACCGCCGCGTCGGTAGCGCCGGTGTTCACAATAACGTACACATCGCCGGCCGCCAGCGTGCCCGTGAGCTGCTGGGTGGCGGTGGGCGTTGTAGAAGCGCCGTTGGCATAGAGCACCACGCGCTTGCCGTTCAGCGACAGGGGGGCGTTGGTGGGGTTGAAAATCTCCAGCACTTTGGTATTGCCCGTGCCCGACTCTACGTATTGCGAGAAGTACGGCTTGGTGCAGGGCGCGCCCGCCGGGGCGGCATCGTCGTTGGTGATGGTGAGAACGTGCGCGGTGGGCGCGGCCACGATAACAGTGGCTGCCGAAGGCGTGCCCAGCAGCAGCCGCACGGTTTCGTTGGGCTCAAAGGTCAGGTCGCCTACCACGGTCACGGTCACGGCCTGGGTGAGGTTGGCGGCGGTGGCGAAGGTGAGCGTGCTGGTAGTCAGGGTGTAATCAGCGGGGCTGGCGGCGGTGGTACCGGCGGCGTCCACGGTCACGGGTACCGTGATGGGGAAGGTGAGGCTGGCGGCATTGGCCAGGGTCACGTTGGCGGTGTAGGTGCTGGTGCCGGTGTTGCCTTCGGCAATGCTGCCCGTGGCGGCGGCAAACGACAGCGTGGGGGCCGCGCCGTCGTCGTTGGTGATGGTGAGCGTGTGGGTGGTGGGCGTGCCCACGCTGGTGCCGGTGCTGGGGTTGGTCAGGGTCAGTACCACCGTTTCGTCGGCTTCGGGCTGGGTGTCGCCGGTCACGGTCAGGGTCACCGTTTGGGTGGTGCTGCCCGTCGGAAAGGTAACCGTGGTGGGGGAGGCAAAGGTGAAATCGGTGCCGTTGGTGGCCGTGGAGCTGGCGCTGGCATTCACCTGCACGGTGGTGGCGGCGGTGGCGGCGGCGCTCAAACTCACCGTGAAGGTGTAGGTGCTGGTGCCGGCGTTGCCTTCGGCAATGCTGCCCGTAGCCGTAGCGAAGCTAAAGGCTGGCCCGGCGGGGGCAAAGCCCCAGGCCGTAGCTACCGAAGCCGGGAAAGCAATGTAGGGGTTGAAGTTGCCCTGCGCGGCGGCTGTGCGGTTGTTGCGCTCGATTTCGCGGGCGTCCACGGGGTCGGCCAAATGCCAGCGGTAGAGCGTGGCCAGGTCGGCCAGGGCCGTGATAACGCCTTTGCCCGCGTCGAAATTCTCGTTGGCGTGCATGGTGTAGAAGTAGAATGCCGTGCGGGCCAGGTTGCCCTTGTGGTCTTCGCGGGGCTCAAACTGCGAGTTGGTGTCCTCGCTGTACTCGTCGATATTGCTCGTCGGGATGCTCGTCAGGCGCGTGGTGCCGCGCAGCCAGCCCAGGGTGCTGGCATCCGGAATGTCGCCAAACGGGTCGGAGCCGCGGTCCGAGTTCCACTGAATGCGGGTGGGGTAGAGGTGGTGGATGTCGGAGCGCATGCGCACCACTTCATTAAACCACGACTGCGGGATGGAGTGCTCGCAGTTGATGTCGTTCACCACGCCGGGGCTGGTGTTGGTGGCGTTGTACGTCACGTTTTCGGCATAGCCCGAGTACACGCAGGTTACTTTATTATCGAAGTTATCGACGTAGTTATACATCCGGCCGCGGGCCGTGCTGTAGTCCAGCACCACGCGTTTGCCGTCGTACCAGTTGGTGCGGTACCAGTCGCGCAGGGCCACGCCCTGCAGGTTGGCGGGTGGGGCCGCGGGCATGGGCGGCACGGTTTGGGCATTCAGGGTGGCGGGCAGTAAGCCCAGGGCCAGCAACAAAGTAGTAAAAAGGTGCTTCATAAATAATTGCGCCAGGGAAACGAAGTATCAAAGGTAAGGACTCTGCCGCGAGGCCCAAGTCACCCGTTTATTACCAAAGCAATAATTGTTCAGCCGTACTTTCGCGGCTGTATTTCCCTCTCTCATCTCATCCTCCCATCCATGCCCGACATCACTCCCGCCGAACTGCAGCAGCGCCAGCAAGCCGGCGAAACCCCCACCATCATCGACGTGCGCGAAACCTGGGAGTACGAGGAAGGCCGCATTGCCGGCGCCCAGAATATTCCCCTCAACTCCCTGCCCGAGAAGCTCGACGACCTCGAAGAGCTGAAGGACCAGGAAGTCATCGTGCACTGCAAAGGCGGCAGCCGCGCCACTTCGGCCAAAGCCTACCTCACCCAGCAGGGCTTCACCAACGTGCGCAACCTGCAAGGCGGCTTCCAGGCCTACACGGCAGCTGGTTGAGTACCAAAGTGCCCCGGCCGCCGAACGTGCCTTGACGCGTTCGGCGGCCGGGGTACTTTGGTACCGCTAAATCCTCAGTGCTCAACAAACAACAGCCGTTCAACGGCTACTCGTTTCGGCCACGTTCAGGTCGTTGTCGAATGGGCTTTTGGTGAAGGGGTGGGTCAGCTGCTTCAGGTAGCCTTTGGGGTAGGAGCCTTCGCGCACGCCGGTGGCGTCGGGCCACTCGTTGCCGGGTAGGTAGTAGGTGCCAAATACCTTGTCGATGAGCGGGAAATGGATGGCGAAGTTCTTGCCGTAGTGGGCCGGGTCTTCGCAGTGGTGCCAGTGGTGGAACTGCGGCGTAACCAGCAGGTACTTCAAAAAGCCGAAATTGATGCTGGTGTTGGCATGAATAAGCACCGCGTGAATGGACACGAACAGGATGTAGGCGCTGAAAGCAATTTCCGAGAAACCGCACACGTACAGCGGAATAAACGAAATCGAGCGCGTCACGAAAATATCTACGAAGTGCGTGCGCGAGCCCGCCAGCCAGTCCATGGCCTGCGTGGAATGGTGCACCGAATGGAAGCGCCACAGGTACACATGCGAGTGAAACAGCCGGTGCGCAGCGTACTGAAACAGGTCGGTAACAAGCAGGGCCAGCAAAAACTCCAGCACGAAAGGCAGGTTCTGGACCCAGTGCTGCAGCGGCGTCAGGCCCATCCAGCCGAAGAGCATCTTGGCCGGCGCCTGCGTAATTACCCCAAAAAACTGCACAAACAAGTGGCTGATAACGAAGTACACCAGGTCGGTGCGCCACTCGGCGTGGAAGCGGGCCTGCTGCTTGTTTTTGGGGAACACCATTTCGATGGGCACGAAGATGACGGCCAGCAGCAGCAGGTCGAGCAGCAGCCAGTCGAGGCCCAGGTGCCAGCCCGTTTTTTCCACGGCCCGCGCCTGCACCTCAAGCCCGCCCCCGGCCACCGCCAGCGCCGAAATCACAATGCCGATGATGGCGCGCTTCTTTTCCTGGCTCAGCAAAAAGCTGAGCGCGGCGAAAAAAAACGAAGCCACGATGCCGCCCATCAGCAGCACCTTCATGGCCTCGCCGGTGTATACCTCGCGAAACTCCGGCGTGGTGAAGTACTCCGGGAAGTGAAAGCACAGCACCGCGCCTTGGGCCAGCAGCGCCAAAAAGATGGAAATATTACCGCTGATATGGCCTTCGCCAATTTTCAAGCGGCCAGTAGATTCACTGAGAGAGGTCATGGGGGCAATGAAAAAGAATGGGAGCGCGGCAGTGGCAAAGGGCGCCAATGGCCAGCAGCACTGCTTTTACCCGCAGCACCCTACAAAGGTGTAGCCCACGCACGCTTTATCAACCTGAATCTTTCAATTTTCAGGACATCTCAAAAAAATATAATTATTGACAATTAATTGATAAACAAAAGGTTGTATTAGTAATATAAGACTTTACAATAGCTGGGTCTTGGCCGTGTTGGGCTCATAGGCACTCTCGTAAAAGGGCGCTCAGCATGACAGACCAAATGAAAGACGATGAATGCTGCGCGGCTACTTAAGGGCCGCGCCGGTTACGGCGCTACTACCAGCTTCCCATCGGCCGCGTAGGCCAGCTCGCCGCGGTCCACCAGCTCGCGCACCGTGGCCGTGACGGCCGTGGCCTGCGCCGGGGCAAAGGCGGCCAGCAGCTCGCGTGGGCTCTGCGCCGCCTGGCGCACCTGCGCCAGCACCGGCTCGCGTAGCGAACCCACGGCGGCCGTGGCCTGGGCCGCTTTCTTGTCGGCCAGGCACACGTCGCACACGCCGCAGCGGGCCGGGTCAGCTTCGTCGAAGTAGCTGAGCAGCAGTATCTGTCGGCAGCGTGAGTCGTTCAGGTACTGGCCCACGGCGTTGGTTTTGTGGCGGGCCAGGTCGCGGGCGGCCGTCATCCGCACTTGGTCGATGGGCAGCTTGGGCGCGTCGAAGCGGGGCGTGGTGAACAGGGCCTGCGGCGACTCCTGCCGGGGCTGGTAGTGCAGAATGCCGGCTGTGTGCAAGTAGCGCAGCTGCTGGCGCACTTCCACCACGCTGCGGCGCAGGTGCGTGGCCACGGCGTTCTCCGAAATAGCCTGAAAATCGGCAAATAGCTCGCCGCCGTGCAGCCGCAGCAGCGCCTTTATCAGCTGGTCGTGCTGGGCGTTGGCCACCTGGAAGGCGTACAAATCCTGGTGGTTGAGGATGAGGTGCACCCGCGCCGGCGTATTCACGGCTTCGTTCAGCTGTACAAAGCCTTCGCGCTGCAAAATCTTCAGCGAGTTGTGCGCGTCCACGGCCCGGATGCGGTAGGTTTCGGCAAACTGCTGCAAGTCGAACTCGAACGCGGCCAGCTCGCCGCCGCCCACCGCCGTGCGCGAGTAGTTGGCCAGCGCCTGGTACACGCGCCGCACCGTATCGAGGGGCGGAAACGACTGGTTGGTGCGGCGGCGCAGTTCATCAGCATCATTCGGACCGGCCAGCAGCACGGCGAAGGCGTACTGCCCATCGCGCCCGGCCCGGCCGGCCTCCTGGTAGTAGGCCTCCAGGGTATCGGGCGCGTCGAGGTGGGCTACAAGGCGCACGTCGGGCTTGTCGATGCCCATGCCAAAGGCGTTGGTGGCCACGATGAGGCGGGTTTTATCGGCAATCCAATCCTGCTGCACCTTCGTGCGCTGCTCCGAGGGCAGGCCCGCGTGGTAGGCCGCCGCCGAGAACTTGTGCTGCTGCAAAAACGCCGCCGTGTCCTCGGTTTGCCGGCGGGTGCGGGCATACACAATGGCCGTTTTGTTGGGCCCCACGCCGCGTACCACTTCCAGCAGCCGGCGCAGCTTGTCCTCGGTATGCAGCACCGAGTACGAGAGCTTGGGCCGGGCAAAGCTCTGCCGGAACACCCCCGAGCCCGGCCCAAACTTCAGCTTCTCCACAATATCAGTCTGCACCTGGGCCGTGGCCGTGGCCGTGAGGGCGATAACCGGCGTGCCCGGCGGCAGCCGCTCGCGCAGCTCGGCAATGCGCAGGTACGGCGGCCGGAAATCGTAGCCCCACTGCGAGAGGCAGTGCGCCTCGTCCACGGCCAGTAGGCCCACGTTCATCTTGGCCACCCGCACCTGAAACAGCTCGGTGAGCAGCCGCTCCGGGCTCACGTACAGGAACTTCACGCTGCGGCCGTACACGCAGTTGTCCAGGGCGTGGTCGATTTCCTGGTGGCTCATGCCCGCGTAAATGGCCTCGGCTTTGAGTCCGCGCCGGCGCAGGTTGTCCACCTGGTCCTTCATCAGGGCAATAAGCGGCGACACCACCAGGCAGATGCCGGGGAGCGCCAGGGCCGGCACCTGAAAGCAGATGCTTTTGCCGCCGCCGGTGGGCAGCAACGCCAGCGTGTCGTGCCCGGCCAGTACCGAGTTGATGATGTCCTCCTGGCCCGGCCGGAACGCCGCGTGGCCCCAATGCTCGCGCAGCAGGGCCAGAGGCGTGATTTCGGCAGGGGAAGAGGACATGGGGCGAAGGTACTGCCGCCGATTGCTAACCAGTGGCTGCCGGCCGTGCTGCCTTAGCGTTGCTTA
This sequence comes from Hymenobacter sp. IS2118, assembly GCF_000715495.1. Taxonomy (GTDB): domain Bacteria; phylum Bacteroidota; class Bacteroidia; order Cytophagales; family Hymenobacteraceae; genus Hymenobacter. The sequence continues at coordinate 10,980 of NZ_JNLX01000121.1, forward strand.
GCAAGACCGCGGAATAGCCGAAACACGCCTCGGAAGGAGTTCACGAAACTCATCTCCAAATAGCATTTCGTAAACTTTGAATCGTAGACGGGTTTCGTAAACTCATATTGCCCTGCAGCGGCCTGTTAGCACTTGGTGCTGGCCAGTTGCTAGTGGTTTGCGGAAAGGAGCGTTACTTTGACAAAAAAGCGATAGAAAAAACAGGATGAAGTACTTCTTGCTGGTGTTACTGTGTCTATACCTGCTACTTGTGGGATTCTTTTGGGCCATTGCTCACGCGAGCGGGCACAATATTCCTACCGAAACAGACCGTTTTTTTGCTGTAACTGCGCTTGTTAATGTTGGGTTGATTGCCCTCTCAGGTGCTTGGGTAAGCAGAAGCAATTGGACAGAAAAGCAACGGCGAAAGAGGCTTTATATCGACTAGCCCAAGCCCAATTGCGCTTACTAGAGCAGATAGCCGAACTGATTCCGTTTCGTGGGTCAGTCCTGTCAATGCCCTGTCACAGTTTACTCAAACGGTAGCAAGCTAAACGCGCTCCGTTCAACTGAAGGAGGGTATACCGTGGTAATCCTCGTTGCCGGAATCGTAGCGGTAGATGTCCACGTCGGTGATGGTGCGGGTGTGAAAGAGGAAGTCGATGGTCCGCAGGTCGTGCCCCAGCGCCGGAGTGGGGGCTTCTTGATTCACGTCGACGTAGAGCACAATTTCCAGCACTGAGGTGAGGGCAAACTGTTCCTTGAGCTCCACAATCGCCTTGGTGCGGTCGTGGAGCTGGTCGACGATTTCGGTGACCAGGCGGTCAATGTCCAGCCGTTCGGTGCCTTTGGCCGTGGACAGCTCCCAGGCGCTGTATTGCCGCTGGCGGTTGCCATAGCGGGTGGGGTCGCCTTTCTGCCAGGTTTGGCTGGGGGCCACGCCGAGCCGGGCCGTTACCTCGGCGAGGTCAAATCGTTCCCCTTTCAAGGCAAAGTAGACGTAGGAACCGGAATGGTGCAGGGGCATGGGCAAGGGGTAAGCGAGCGGGCTGGCCAAAGTACAACCAGGCGGTTAAGTGCCTAACGCCCATACACCGGAGCCGCTCACGTAAACGGTGGAATTTTTAACCTTTTACCAAAAAAGCCCTTCACCTCGCGGCACCAGGCTTCTCAAGTCACGAAGCCGAAATCTAGGCCGCCGGTCAGCTATTGCGACCTCGTTCGTGCCCCGTTGCTCTAGCGCTGAAAGTGCAGCTGCAGAATGTTCTCGATTTTCTCCTTGGTCAGCGGCTTGCTGACCAGCCCGGCGATGTTGAGCTCTTCGAGGCGGGTCAGGTCGCGGGCGTCCATGGTGGTGGTGAGCATGATGACGACCGTAGCGCTGCGCTGGGCCTGGGGCAGGCGCTTGTAGGCTTCCAGAAACTGAATGCCGTTCATGCCGGGCATGTTCACGTCAAGCAGGATGAGGGCGGGCTCGTCGGGGCTGGTGCTGCTCTCAATGAGGTCCAGGGCCTGATTACCGTTTTCGGCCACCAGCAATTTGTCCGCCACGCCCAGGCTCTGGAATAGCAGCTCGTTCAAAAAATTGTTGGTCGAATCGTCGTCGACCAGGAGTACACTCGAAAGCTTTTTCATGGCAGCAGGGGGATAAAAGAGAAAGGGCTAGCCCGCGTTGGGCAGCGTAACGGTGAAGGTGGAGCCCACGCCCGGCTGGCTGCGCACCGCCACGGTGCCGCCGGCGTTTTCCACCATTTTCTTAACCATGTACAGGCCCACGCCCGAGCCAGGTACGTGCCCGTGCAGGCGGCGGAACATGCGGAACAACTCGCCCTGCTGGGCCGCGCTCAGCCCCAGCCCATTGTCCTGCACGGCCAGCACCACCTGGCCGGCGGCGGCGTGGCAGCGCAACACCACGGCCGGCGCCCGGTTGGGGTCCCGGTACTTCACGGCGTTGCTGAGCAGGTTGTAGACGATGGAGCGCAGATTTTTGGCCGAAAAGCGGACCATGAGGCACGTGGTTAGGTCCACGGTGAGGGTAGCCCCGGCGGCGGTCAGCTCGGGCAGCATGTCGAGGCGCACGGATTCAACCAGGGCGGGCAGGTCCACGGTTTCGGCAGCGGAATGGTCGGGCAGCTCCTGCAGGCGCGTCACGTCGGTGAGGTGGCTCAGCGTTTGTTGGAAGCGGGCCACCGCGTCGTCCATCATGCCGAGCAGGCGCGGCACCAGCGGCACGTCGAGGGCCGTGGCCGGCAGATGCTCGCGCAGGGCAAGCAGCAGGCCTTCCACGTTGGTGATGGGCGACTTCAAGTCGTGCGAAGCCGAATAAACGAAGGTATCCAGGTCGGCATTGGTGCGCGTGAGGCGGCCGTTGGTGGCCTTCAGCTCCACGTTGGTGGTCCGCATTTCCTCATTAACGGCGGCCAGCTCCGCATTCAGGGCCTGCACCTGGTGGCGGGCCAGCACCTGGTCGGTCACGTCGTACACAAACGCCGCCACGCCCACGATGCGGCCTTCCTCGCGGTAGGCCTGGTAGGCAAAGGTGACGTAGCGCGGGCTGCCGGGGTGCAGCTTGGCCAGCGGCATGTCGATGATGGCCTGGCTTTCGCCGGTGGTGTACACCAGGTCCAGCAGCTCGACCAAACCCGCCAGCCGGATGCGCGGGTACACCTCGACCAGCGTATGGCCGCGCAGCGGCCCGTTCCAGTCTTCGGGCGGAAATAGCTCCGCAAAAGCCGGGTTGAAGTGGTCGATGCGGTGGTCGGGCTCGCGCAGCAGCACGATGGACACCGGCGTCTGCTCGAATACCTGGAACAGGTCCTGCCGCTGTTGGGCCTGGCGCTGCACCACGGCCAGCATGGCGGCCTGCACGGTGTCGGCCTGCTTGCGGGCCCGCACCCGGTCGGTCACGTCCGCGATGAACACCAGCACCCCCTGCGGGCGCTCCTGGCCGTCGAACAGCGGTTGGTAAATGAAGTCGATGTAGCGCGTCTCGGTCAATCCGGCGGCGGAACCCGGCAGCAGGAGCACCGTTTCGGTGCCACTGTGGGGCCGGCCGGTGGCGTACACCCGGTCGAGCAGGGCCAGAAAGCCCTGTTCCCTGATTTCGGGCAGCATCTCGGCCACCGGGCGGCCGTGCACGGCGCGGCCTGCCACCAACTGTTGGTACTGGTCGTTGAAAAACGAATAGCGGTGCTCGGGCCCGTTGAGCGTGGCGATGGCGGCCGGCACCTGGCCGATTATCTGGCGCAGCAGGCCCTGCTGCACCCGCAGCTGCTCGCGCTGCTGCTCGGCCCCGACCAGGGCCTCGCTGGTTTCGGCCGTGCGGGCGGCCACGCGCTGCTCCAGCTCGTCGTTGAGCTGCTGCAGCTGCTGGCCGGCCCGCACCTGCTCGGTGGCTTCGGTGGCCACCACCATGGCCCCGTAGATGCTGCCGTCGGCCTCGTGCATGGGCACGTACACAAAGTCCCAGTACACGGTTACGCGGCGGCCGTTGCGGTCGTGCTGGGCCTCCATGGCGTAGGCCACGTGGGGTACACCGGTGGCCATCACCCCGTCCAGCAGCTCTTCGTAGCCCATGCCGGCCACTTCGGGCAGCGCCTCAAACAAGCCTTTGCCAATGATTTGCTCCGGGGTGCGGCCCCACAGCCGGCACACCGTGGGGTTGGCCAGCTCGATGATGTACTTGGGCCCCCGGTACACGGCAATGGCCACGGAGGCTTGCTCGAACACGCGGTTCAGCTCGCCCCGCTGGTGCTCGGCTTCGGCTTGGGCGGCCTGTTCGCGGGCCTGGGCCTGGCGCAAAGCTTCGGCCTGGGCCGTCGGCAGCGGGTCGTGGGTGTCGAGGAAGCTAACGACCAGCAGCGCCCCCTGCCGCCGGGCCACCAGGTGAAAGAACCCGTCGAGGCCGTCGTGCTGAAAATTGAAAGCCTCGCGCTGGGTCTGCCCCGATAGAAAAGCGTCGCGGTAAAAAGCAAAAATGCCAGCCGGTCCGGCCTTGGGGAAGCGCGTCAGGAACGACTCGGCGGGGCGCTGCGGCAGCCGCAGCATCTGCTGGGCGGCGGGGTTGAGGTACTCGTAAGCCAGGTCGGTTATCGTCTCGCCGGCCGCGTCGTACACCGGGCGAAATAGCGCGAAGCCCGTCAGGGCGACTTCGAGCAGCGTGAGCGAGAAATCGTCGGACCCCGCCAGGTCAGCGGGTAGGGTCGAAGCAGGCGTATCGGACATATGGATATTCAGGCTGAAATGCAGGCTCTTTCGCTTCGGGCTCCGGGCCGCTCTCCTGGCTGTAGCCTAAGGGCTCTTCTAAGGAATAAACAACTCAGGCGGCCGGCCAAGTAAACACGGTCCCGCGGTTCACCATTGTCGCCCCGTTACGCTGCCGCGCGCATGGAAGTTCACCGCCGTGCTTTTAAAAATGAGAGCGCTAAGTGGCAGCGGACAATGTTACCCGCCTGCCCAGGGAGCAGGGACGGCGAATCGCCGACCGAGAATTCCTTATCATCAGTGACTGCCAGTGGAACGCGGCGGCCTCGGCTGCGGATGATAAACTCAGCCCCAGTTATTTAAAAAAGTGCTAACGAAAAAGCCCGGCACCTCACGGCACTTGTCCTTACCCACATCTTTGAAAAGCGCCGGCCAACAGGTCGGCGCTTTTTTGTGGGTTCTTGCGGGGCCGGCTTAGTAGCTTGCGAGATGAGTATTTCGACGCATTTCTGCGACCCGCAGCTGTGGGCGCAGACGCATTTTGGGGGCACGGTGTTGGGCGATGCCCGCCGCAGCCGACGGGTGGTGCAGTTGGCCGCCGGTTGGGCCCGGCAGCCGGGGGCCACCATTCCGCAGTTGGGGACCGGCCAGGCGGGGGCCAGTAAAGCGGCGTATCGCTTGCTGGGCGGTGCAAGGGCCACGCCCGAGGCGCTGCAGGGGGCGCATCAGGCCGTGGTTCGCCAAGCGCTACAGGAGCCGGGCACCTACCTGCTGGTCGAAGACACGAGCGAACTGAGCTGGCCCGAAGCCGACGAGCGCCGGCCCGGCCTGGGGCCGGTCGGGCCGGGCAAGGCCACGAGCCAGGGCGTACTGCTGCACTCGTTGGTGGCCGCCGGCTGGCCGGTGCAGGACCCCGACCCGGCCGCCAAACGGCCCGCCCTGCCGCTGCTGGGCCTGTTGGACCAGCAGTTTCACGTCCGTCAACCGGTGCCGGAGGCCGAAAAAGACCATCTCCACGGCGGCTCGCGCCTGCGCCAGGGCCGGGTCCGCGAATCGGCGCTCTGGTCCCGGAGCTTGCGCAACGTGGGCAGCCCGCCACCGGACGCGCGCTGGGTGGTGGTGGCCGACCGCGGGGCCGACATCTACGAGCACCTGCAGCAGTGCCGGGCCCAGGGCCTGGGCTTCGTGGTGCGCGCCGCCCAGGACCGGGCCCTGGTGGCCGGCGCCGACAAAGCGCCCGCCGGGCGGCTCTTCGCCGTGGCGCGGGCCCAGCCCTCGGCGGGCCAGTTGACCCTGGCCTTGCGTGGCCGGCCGGGCCAGCCGGCCCGCGAAGTGCTGCTCCAGGTCAGTTTCAGCCCCCCGCTGGCCCTGCGTGCGCCCCAGCGACCGGGCGCGGCGACGGGCAAAGGGGACCCGGTTCCCTGCGCCCTGGTACGGGTCTGGGAAGCCGCCCAAGTCGGGGACACAGGCCCGGCCACGCCCGCCCTGGAATGGCTGCTGCTCTGCGACCAACCCATCACGGATTTTGCCCAGGCCCACGCCTGCGCCCGGCAGTACGTGAGCCGCTGGCTCATCGAGGACTTTCACAAAGCCCTGAAAACGGGCCTGGGGGCCGAAAAGCTCCAGCTCCAAACCGCTGACCGTCTTTTTGCCGCCGTCGCCCTGCTCAGCGTGGTCGCATTGGCGCTAGTGGATATGCGCGAAAAAAGTCGCCTCCAACCCGACTTGCCGGCGACGGCAGCGGGGCTGGAAGCGACTTTTTTACAGGTCCTCACGCTGCGCAGTTCACGACCCGTGCAGACTGTGCGCGACGTGTATTATGCCTTGGCTGGCCTGGGCGGCCACCTGGGCCGCAAAGGCGACGGACCACCTGGCTGGCAAACCCTCTGGCGCGGCCTGATGAGCCTGCGCTTACTCGTCGAAGGCGTCC
>NZ_JNLX01000122.1 GCF_000715495.1 Hymenobacter sp. IS2118
CCGCCCCGGCTGCGCCAGAGCCCACGCACTCCGGAGCCACGGCTACCAACAACAAGCCCACGGCCGCCGCCGGCTCGCCGGTAGCGGCGCCCACCGACCGGCTCGACCAGATTTTTGACGGGCTCAAGCAGAAATCAACCGCCAAGCAAGCCATCTACCGCAACACCCTGGCGGCGTTCGATTGCCTGCGGCTGGTATCGCAGGAACTGGTGCTGGAGCTCACGCGCCGGCTCACGCCCCTCGATTCGAGCGTGGTGATTGAGTACCGGCCCATCAACGACATGGAATACCATATTCGTTTTTCGGGCGATTTGCTCATTTTCGTCATGCACTCCAACATCGTCACCTTTCCCGACGACTACGGCCCCATGCCCAGCAAATATGTGGAAGCCGATTTCCGGCGTCGCTTTTTCGGGCACATCATGGCCTACAACTTCATGGCCGACAGTATTAAATACCAGCGCCTGAACGACCCCGGCTACCTTGTGGGCCGCCTGCTCGTCAACATCGACAACCATTATTACCTCGAAGGCGTGCAGCAGCTCGAACTGCCCAACAACGACATGTCGGACAACAAAATCGCGACTGATGCCATGCGCCTTTTCGTGGAAAGCGCCATGATTGCCGCCGTCAACAACGACCTCATCGCGCCGCCGCTGCCCGAAATCCAGAAAATCAGCGTCAAGCAAAAGCTGGAAAACCAGCAGGTTAGCCGGGGCAGTAAGGTCGGCTTCAGCTTCTCGGCGCAGCAGCCTCAGCCTCAGGTGTTTTAGTTGTTGGTTGTCAGTTGTCAGACTGAAATGGTCAGTACGACCGGACAGCCAGCAACTGACAACCAGTAGCTAACAGACTTGTTCCTAAATACAGAAAAGTGTAAAATCGACGGTCATGCTGAGCGCAGCCGAAGCAGCTCTACCGCTTCGTTGAGTCGATTGGATTAGTTGCACGGTAGAGCTGCTTCGGCTGCGCTCAGCATGACTCGCTTTTTTCGTTTCTGCTTATTCGGGAACAAGTCTAGTAACTGAAACTACCTTCCGTAACCCACCTTCGCTCGCACTTTGGCCAGCACGTCGGCCCCGTATTCCTGCGCCCGGCGGGCCCCGATGGCCAGCTTGGCATCCAGCTCGGGTAGGTTGTTGAGGTAGAAAGTGAACTGCTCGCGCTCGGTGGCAAAGCGGCGCAGAATCAGCTCGTACAGCTCTTTTTTAGCGTGGCCGTAGCCGTAGCCGCCGGCTTCGTAGTTGGCGCGCATGGTAGCCGTTTCGGCGGCCGTGGCCAGCAGCGAATACAGCTTGAACGTGATGTCGGTTTCGGGATTCTTGGGAGCCTCCAGCGGCGTGCTGTCCGATACAATGCCTTTGATGGTTTTCAGCAGCTCCTTTTCGGGGGCAAACACGTCGATGGTATTGCCGTAGCTTTTGCTCATCTTGGCGCCATCCGTGCCGGGAATAGTCATCAGCTCCGCATCGACGCGGGCCTGGGGCAGCACCAGCGTATCGCCGTAGCGGGCATTGAAGGCGCTGGCAATGTCGCGGGCTATTTCCAGGTGCTGAACCTGGTCTTTGCCCACGGGCACGATTTCGGCGTCGTAGAGCAGAATGTCAGCCGCCATGAGCACCGGATACGTGAAAAGCCCGGCATTCACATCCGACAGCTTGTCGGATTTGTCCTTGAACGAGTGCGCGTTGGCCAGCATCGGATAAGGCGTGAAGCAGCTCAGGTACCACGTCAGCTCGGTTACCTGCGGCACGTCGGACTGCCGGTAAAACAGGTTTTTCTCGGTGTCGAAGCCGCAGGCCAGCCAGGCGGCGGCCACGGCATACGTGTTTTGGCGTAGCACTTCTGGGTCGCGCACGGTGGTGAGCGAGTGCAAATCGGCGATGAAATACAGCGAGTCGTTGGCCGGGTTTTTCGACAGCTCGATGGCCGGGAGGATGGCGCCGAGCAGGTTGCCCAGGTGGGGGCGGCCCGTGCTTTGGATGCCGGTGAGGATGCGGGACATTTTGAAAGAGATTATTCTTTTCTTTCAGGAACAGCCGAGGGCTGAAACGAAAGGTTGTGGTTCAACGCCCGAATGGCGTTGGGAAAATTTTGGTAGGTGATAGCCCCTTTATCTAAGAGCTCAACCAAGTCGGGACGGCTAATAAGAAAGCTTCGTACCCGTCGCCGAAAGTAAGACCCATCGAAAGTCTCCCACGCAGCGGTGTAAGGATAATCGGATTGAATCCGAATTAAATAAACTGTAATTGGGTAACGATAAAGCCAAAACCAATCGAAACCACTATTCAAAAGGTGGTCGTAGCGCAGTAACGTAATTTTCCCGCTATCCAGGAGTTGGGCAAAACCAGCCCGTTCATTTACTGAACGCGAATTTATATCAAATTGAAGGTCATCGATGACTGCATAATGACGCTGGCCAATAGTGCAGCTTAGCGCGTGTCTTGCTCTCACTATAATCCGCTTACCTTTTGGAGTCCTAACCAGCAACTTTCGCCCATTGCGTAGCTTCAATTTACCGTAATGACGCTCTGAGGGGCCGGACTTTAGAACATAAGAGCCTGTTTCGTACGCTTCCGAAAATTGTGCCCGTGCTGCTGACGGTAATAGGCCAATCGCCAGCAAAATCAAGAATCGGAAAACCATGAGTGAGATGAAGATGAATAGTATAAACTCACACACTAACGTCAGCCACGGCTTCCTGCTGCAACTCGGCCGTTTCCTCCGGTCCTAAATAACGGTCGATGAGGTAGTGGGCCAAATAAATTACCGGCGTTAGTAGAATGGCCATCGCAAATTTATACCAGTAGTTGGTGTTGGCCACGCTCACTACCTGGTCCATCGTCCAGTTGCCAAAAACATAAAAGGCCACAAACAGCACCACAAAGGAATCGACGAGCTGCGAAACCAGCGTGGAGCCCGTGGCCCGCAGCCAGACATAGCGCCCGCCGGTAGCCCTGCGGATGGCCGCGAAAATGGTGGCATCGAGTACCTGGCCCACCCCAAAAGCGATGATGGAACCGGTGATGATGCCCAGCCCCTGCCGGAAAATGCTCTGGTAAGCGAAGTCGATGTCGAAGGCCCGGCCCTGGTTGTCGGTCTTATTCACGTCCAGCCAGAAATCGGCGGGTGGCAGGATGGTGGTGAGGTAAATCACCCCAAAGGCAAACAGGATAAGCGCCACCGTGAGGTAGCTGATGCGCAGCACCCCGGCCTTGCCAAAATACTCATTGATGATGTCCGTCGTCACGAAAACCACCGGCCAGATGAGCACGCCCGCCGTGAGGTTGCCAGGCAGGCCCATGAGCTTATCGGCCGAGAAAATCTTCACCCCGATTATTTCCGCCAGCAGCGCATTCACGATAAAAATGCCGCTGAGCACGAGGTAAAGCTGCTGCTTTTTGTGGGCGTAAGAAGTCATATTGAAAAGAATTAAAAATTAAGAATTATAAATTAAAAATGCTTGCTCATTCAGCGTAAGGCTTCTAGCTGCCGGCTTCCGCCGTTCATTTTTAATTTTTAATTCTCCATTTTTAATTAGAGTGAAACCACAAGGCCCTCGGTAGCGAGGGAGGTGGCGGCAAACACGGCGTGGGCCTCATGCAGCAGGGGCTCCAGTTTCTTGTAGCGGCTAGAGAAGTGGCCCAGCAGCAGGTGCTTCACGCCTGCGTCGCGGGCCAGCTGCGCGGCTTGGCGGGCAGTGCTGTGGTGGGTTTGGGCAGCGCGCTCCTGCATCTCGTCCAGAAAAGTAGCTTCGTGGTAAAGCAGGTCGGCCCCACGGATGAGGTCGGCGAGGGCAGGCGTGTAGAGCGTGTCGGAGAAGAAGGCGTAGCGGCGCGGGGTGGGGGCGGGGCCCGCCACATCGGCGTGGCGCAGGCCGGGCTGCTGGTCGTCGGCGGGCAGGTCCTGGCCCTGCGCCAGGCGGGCCAGCTGCTCGGGGCGGAGGCCGGCGGGCAGCTTTTCCTTCAGCAGGTTGGCGCGGCGCGGCTTTTCGGCAAACAGGTAGCCGGCGCACGGAATACGGTGGCGCATGGGCAGCGACGATACCGTGAGGTGCTCGTCTTCATACACCACGGCATGGATTTCGGTATTCACCGTTGTAAACTCCATCGCAAAGCCCAGCTGCATGTTGGAAACCCGCGCCTGCGTGGTGAGCACCTCGTCGAGCCCGGCCGGCCCCAGAATTTGCAGCGGCTGGGTGCGCCCCTGCAAGTGCATGGTGCCCAGCAAGCCAAAGAGCCCAAAGTAATGGTCGCCGTGCAGGTGCGAGATGAAGATGGCCCGTAGGTGATGCGGGCGCACCCGGTACTCCAGCATTTGCCACTGGGTGCCTTCGCCGCAGTCAATCAGGTAATTATGGGCGTCCACGGTCAGCACCTGCGCCGTGGGGTGGCGGCCAATGGTTGGAGTGGCCGAGGCCGAGCCCAAAATCTTCAACTCAAAAGTCACGGGAAGTAGTTGTTGGTTGTTAGTTGTCAGTTTGTAGCAAGCTAGCGGAGTGAAAACAAAAGTTGGTTGCCAACTGCCAGCTTCGATAACTGACAACTGACAACCAACAACTGACAACTGAAAAAAACTACTCCTTATCCGTCAGGTCGCGCTCGATGGTGTGCAGAAACACGCGGTCGATGCCTTCCTCTACCGTGGGCAGAATGTGCAGCACCGACTCCAGCTTGCTGATGGTGATGAGCTTAAGCACGTGGTCTTGCAGGCCGGTGAGCACCAGCAGGCCGCCGGTGGAATTGCACAGGCGGTTGGCAATCAGGATGGAGCTAAGGCCCGAAGAATCTGTGTACTTAACGTTGGTAAGGTCGAGAATCAGATTGTTAATGCCTTCGGCGTTAAGCTTCACGAATTCCGACTTGAGGTCAGGCGCAACGGTGGTGTCGAGCTTCTTTTCCTCAATGGTAATGATGGTGTAGCTTTCTTTTTTATCAATCGTGTACTTCATACAACGTAGGCAAGGAGGGTAAGAGAACGGCGAAGGTAAAGGAAAAAACCAAAATCCGGAGCAAGTGGGCTAATGTTTTGCGCCGGGCCGCCGGGCGGGCGCGGGCGGCCCCGCAAACGTTAGCGATGCCCAGGTGGACTGCCAGTCGGCGCGGTCGCGCAGATTGGCCGGGGCCGCCGTCATGCTCACCGTGCCCAGCAGGTATGGGCCCGGCCCCGACAGTCGTAACAGCACACGGCCGTTTTGGTTGGCCCGCACCGTGAAATGCGTGGTGGGCAGGCCGTCGGGCTGGCGCTGCCATATCTGCACGGTCGCGCCCCGCACCGGCCTGCCGGCCTGCAACACCCGCACCGTGAGGGCTTTGTCGGCCGCCAGACGATATGGATTTTGTTCCGGCACCAGCTCCAGTGGCAGCCCGTATACCTTGCGGCAGGCGCTGTCGGTGGCCGCAGCAACGACGGTGGCCTCGCCCACCTGCACCAGGGCTTTGGCGCAGCGGCGGTAGGTTTCGCGGCCGGGCGTGGCGGTTTCGTCGTTTTCCTGGCGCCGCTTCAGGGCGTAGTCCAGGCCTTCTTCGCGGAGGTAGGCGGTGAACTGCTCGCCGGGCAGCTCGATGAAGGAATTGGTGCTTTGCAGCAGTAGTACGTGGGTGCCGGGCCGGGCAAAGGTGAAGGCCGTGCGAAAGGTATCGGTTTCGGCCGGGCTCACGGGCGTCAGGTCGGTGCTGTCGCCGGGGATGGGACCGTGGCGCACCAGACGCAGGATTTTCGCGGCCTTATTGGTCCAGGGTTCGCCCTTAAAGTTTTCGCCCACCAGCGTCCGAATGTGAATGGTCTGGCCCGGTTGCAGCCGGAAGCGCGACGCTTCCAGCCAGAACTCGCGGGCGAGTGCAGCTGTGCTAGCGGAAAGAAAGATGCTTATTGTCAGAAGTTTTATGCTACTGTGCATGAGACTAAGTAGAAACTGCTGATAGGAGCTTTGCTCGTACTACGCTGGGTAGGTCGGTGGCAAATACCGCATTTGCTGGTTGTGAGCGTTGAATAAAAATACTTTCCTGCTCACCATACTTCTCAGGAAAGTTTGTCTCTACGCAGTGAGCGTAGGCTGACTCCTCAAATTGGTAGCTGTAAAATATGAGATAGAAGGTTGTGCCATCAATTTCCTTGGCCGTTGTGCGGGATATTTCGAACCTACCGGTAACGAGACGGGCATCAGCGGCAATTGCCCACATTACTTTATGTTTTTCAACGCTTTGATAGACCATGAATAGCCCGAGAACGATAAACGCAGCAGAAGCAAATAGCTCCATTTGTGAATAATCTGAAGCAGATACCTGGACCATGAGGCCCAGCAGTGCAACTAGTGAGCCACCAACTCCTACCAGGAAGCTACCTTCCCGCAACATTATTTCAAGTTTATCGCTAGCGGTTAACATTTTGGTAAACAAACAGTTTACTGCCTTTCCAGGGCCAGCGCATACGCCCGGTCGTAGTACACGCGCAGGTTTTTCCAGTCGAAGAGCTCAGCGGAGCTTTCCACGGCGTTGCGTTGCATGATGCGCTCGCGGCGGTTGAGGAGCACGAAATCCCAGAGCATGTCGGTAAGCTCCTCAGCCGATTCGTCGAAGGTCTTTTCCTGGCGATGCACTACGAAAATGCCTTTCGATTCAGGGTCGGGCACGTTTTGTAGGGCGTAGTCGCCGAAGCCCGACAGGTCGGAGGTGATGGCGGGTACGCCGCGGGCCACGCATTCGAGCGGAGTGTAGCCCCAGGGCTCGTAGTAGGAGGGGAACACGCCGAGGTGGCAGCCGCGCACAAACTGGCCGTATTCCATGCCCAGCAGGGGCGAAGCCGGCGACACGAAATCCGGGTGGTACACCATTTTCACCCGGTCGTGCTGATGGTTGAGCAGGTTGGCCCGGCGCATAAAGTCCAGAATGTCATCGTCCTGGTCGTTCACCAGATTGTGGGTGACGACGGGCGGCAGGGCGTTGGTTTTCCAGCTTTGCAGCGTGCGGCGGTAGCGCAGCTTCCAGTAGTCGTCCACCATCGTGCCCAACTCGGGGAGTTTGTGGTCCTGGCTGGCGGCAGCGGCGTAAAACAGGCGCTCGCCCACCTGCCGCTCGATGGCCCGGCAGGTTTCGTGCACCTCATCGAGCATGGCGCGGCGCTCCAGCACCTGCGGGTTGATGCTGGTGAAGGGCCTTTTGGTGATGAAAAACATCACCACCTGTCCCTCCATGCCGCTGGCCTGCAGGCGGTGGTTGAGGCGAGCCAGGGCCTCCAGGGTCAGGTCGAAGCCTTTGTTGTGGTACTCGTAGCGGCCGGAAGTGAAGAAATACAGCGTCTTATCCAGGTCGAAGGAGTACGACTGGAAGAAGTGGGCCATCACGAATTCGTGAATCTTACCCTTGTACTGCTGGTGCAGGTTCTGGAACTCGTGCAGGGCCACAAACCGCTCGATGTTGAGGCCGTTGGGCAGCACCGCATCGGGAATCCGGTCCAGCAAATAGATGCACTCGCGCACCGTAAGCTCGCTCACCGTGGTGAAAACGTGGCTGCCGTGGGCGGCGGCGCGCTCCATGCGCACGGCCGGCTCAATGTTGAATTTTTTGGCCTCGGCCTCCCAGTTCACCCACATAAGGTGGTCGTAGAAGTTGGGGTCGTTCATGGCCAGGTAGCGGCCCAGCAGCGTGGCGTGGGTGGTAAAAATCAAGTGGGCCGGCACTTGCAGGCGCCGCAGCTCCGGGATGGCTACGCCCGTCATCCACTCGTGGAAGTGCCCCAGCAGGCGCTGTTCGGGCTTGACCTGCGCGGCTAAGTGCTGGAAGAACACCGTGGTGAGGTGGCCAAAGGAGATAACCTGGTGCAGCAGGTCGTCGGTGTCGGGCGCCGGAATGCCGTGCCGCTGCCAGAGGTCGCCCTTGAGCTGGCCGAGCTGGCCGTAGGACTGCAAGGGGTTGATGAGCACTACGCGGGGCCGGCCCGTCACGAGCCAGGTGCCAATTTGCACGTCGTAGCCCTGGGCGCGCATGGTGCGCACGGCCGCCCCAAACGGGTCGGAAGCCGTGTGCACGGTCAGCTCGTCCAGGGGTTCAAACTCGCCCTGCGCCTGCTGGGCGAAGTAGGGCCCCAGCAGGCAGTACCGGTCGCCCCAGGCGGGCACAGTAGCCGGCACTTTGGACCGGATAACGGTGTAAATACCGCCGACTTGGTTACAAACTTCCCAGGCCACTTCTACCAGTAAAGCATCGGGAAACAGGGCATCGGGGGCATTAGGCGTGGGCTGCATACAGACGGGAGGCAAAAGGACGGGAGAGAACGGAACGCGGCGAAAGGTAAGCGTAGCAGCGTTTAGAAGCCACTGCAAACGATTTTTATCAGGACATACGCAAGGTTATTTCTCGCAGAGGTCCGCAGAGGTAAAACGCGGAGGTTCGCAGCAGCCAAGCCGTAAAATCTGCAGAGGTCCGCGTTTTGCCTCTGCGGACCTCTGCGAGAAAGCTCGTCAGAAAGGCAGTAGCGCAAGTCTTGTTTATTGGTGTGCTGGGGAAAGAGCAGCGGTTTCCCCGCCCGCAAAACTTCGCGCCGCGTCGGCGGTTACCCGCAGCTTTATTCCTCGATTTTTAATTTCCTCCTCACCTCATGGCCGATTCCACGAACGTACTTGCCCTCGAATACCCCATTTTGCCGGTGCTCGCCGAGCGCCGCAGCCCTCGCGCCTACACCAGCCAGCCAGTGAGCGCCGACGCGCTGAATCAGTTGTTTGCCGCTGCCTCGTCGGCGGCCTCCTGCTTTGGCGAGCAGCCGTGGCGCTACCTGGTGGGTGCGCGCGAAACCAGCCTTGAGGCATACGATAAAATTCTGACCAGCATGGGCGAGTTCAACCAGGCCTGGGCCAAAGCCGCGCCGGTGCTGGCCGTCAGCATCGCCAAGCTGCATTTCTCGCACGATGGCAACCCCAACGCCTGGGCCAAGCACGACGTGGGCCAGGCCACCGCCACGCTGGCCATTCAAGCCACCGAGCTGGGCCTGCAAATCCACCAGATGGCGGGCTTTGCAGTTGACAAAATCCAGGCTGCTTTTGCCATTCCCGCCGGCTACGAGCCCGTGGCCGTGTTCACTATTGGCTACCCCGGCGACCCCGCCGGCCTGCCCGACGGCCTGCGCGATAAGGAAACCGCGCCCCGCGCCCGCAAGCCCCTGGCCGAATTTATGTTCGAAGGAACTTGGCCTGGGTTGAAGGACGAGCGCTACGACCAGGCTCCGGTGTAGCTGCGGCTGCTCGGCACCCGGCCAACCCTTTTGCCGGTTTCAAAAACAGCAAAAAGGGTTGGTGAGCCGTAAATCAGTCATGCTGAGCTTGTCGAAGCATCTCTACCGCTCCGCTGAAGTCGTTCAACGGAGCGGTAGAGATGCTTCGACAAGCTCAGCATGACGGTTCGTAGTTAGCTGTAAGAGCGTACCAGCACTCTTCAAAACCAGCGCGGTTACCCTTCCTGCGACAATATCAGCACGGCGTAGGGCGCCAGGCCGATGCTGCCGTGCCAGGCGTAGCCGTCGCGCTCGCCGGGCTGGGCTTCCATGCCGAAGCTGTCGAAATCGCCAAAGTCACCGTCGTAGCCGCGCCAGTCGCTGTTGAAGCGGACTTTCCAGTGGCCGGGGCCAGGCAGGCCGATGGTGTAGGCCTCGTGGGCCTGATTAGCGAAGTTGGCCAGCACGATGGTGGTGTCGTGGGGGCCGCCGTGGGCATCGGCCCAGCGGGCAAAGGCTACTAGTTTGGCGTCGTCGTTGATGTGGAAGACGTGGGTGTGCTGCCCGCTCAGGCCCCTGGTTTGCCCGCCGGAATTGCGGCGCAGCGCAATCAGGTCGCGGTAGAGGTGCACGAGGCCGGCGCGGGTTTCCACGCCGCTCCACACCAGGGGCTCGGCGTCGTTGAACTCGCCCAGGGCCAGGAATTCCTGCCCCTGGAACAGCATCGGGATGCCGGGCGCCGTGAGCACCAGCGCCGCGCCCAGTACCGTGCGCTTCTTGGAGAAGTAGCCGTCAGCATCGCCGGGCATTATCTCTTTGGCCACCCGGCTTTTGCCGTTGGCTACCTCATCGTGGCTTTCGGTATAGATGACGCGCCGGAAAGCGTCGTCGTTGTACGATTCGGAGATGGCGCCCGCCACGGCCTGCATGTTGCGGTCGGCATCGTGGGGGGCGGTGAGGGCTTCCACAATGGGGTACACGAACGAGCTGTCCCACTGCGAATCAAAGCCCTGGCCACCGCTGGCCACCGATTCGGTGATGCGGTTGTTGCCGCGCATGTCTTCGGCAATGGTAATTTTCCAGGGCATGGTCTGGTCGATTTCCTCGTTTATCCAGCGCATCAGGCTCCAGCCATCGGGCAGGTCGGCGCCGGGGTCCTCCTCGCCTTTCACGTTGCGGATGAAGGCAATGGCATCGGCTCGCAGGCCGTCCACGCGGTAGTCGTGCAGCCACATCAGGGCGTTGTCGCGGATGTACTGGCGCACTTCGGGGCGGCCGTAGTCGGGGCGATTGTCGCCCCAGGGGGTTTCGGCGCGCCAGTCGTTGTAGAAGTAGATGCCGCCGCCGTCGTTCTCACTCCAGCCATCGAATTTCCACAGGTCCAGGTCGCCGGGGCCGAAGTGGTTGTACACCACGTCGAGCACCACGGCAATGCCGTGCGCGTGGGCCGCTTTCACCATTTCCTTGAAGGCCACGGGGCCGCCGTAGTCGCTTTCGAGGGCAAAGGGGCAGGCCGGGTTGTAGCCCCAGGAGCGGCTGCCCGGAAACTCGGTGGCCGGCAGCAGCTCAATGCAGTTAATGCCCAAATTGCGCAGGTAGGGCAACTTTTCGGCCACGCTGAGGAAGGTGCCCACGCGTTGCTCATCAGGGGTGTTGAAGGTGCCCACGTGCAGCTCGTATATCACCAGCTCGTTCCAGGCGGGCATCTGGAAATGGTCGTCGCCCCAGTCGAAGTGCGGGTCGTGCACCACCGAGGACCCGGCCGAGTTGGTCATCTGCCGGGCGTAGGGGTCGTTGCGGTCAAACTCCTGGTCGCCGTTCGTGAGGTGGTACTTGTACTCGGCGCCGGGTTGCACGCCGGGTACGTCCAGCGCCCAGTAGCCATCGGCTTCGTGCTGAAGCGGGTGCTGGGTGGCATTCCAGTCATTGAAAGTACCAATTACGGCCACTGCTCCGGCGTGGGGCGCCCACACCCGGAAGGTGGTACCGGCGGCGTGGGGCACGGCGCCCATGCCCGGCTGCAAAGTATCGGAGGCCAGGGGCGGCGCTTGGGGCGGCGCTTGGGGCGGCGCTTGGGGCGGCGCTTGGGGCGGCGCTTGGGGCGGCGCTTGGGGCGGCGCTTGGGGCGGCGCTTGGGGCGCGGTTTTTTTAGGGGAATTGTTGGGCGCGGCGGCTGCGCGGCCAGGAGCGGAAGCGGAATCGAGAGGCATCGAAAGAAAGAGTGCCCGCCGCCCAGGCAGCCGAAAATGCGGCCGATGCGGAACAGTCGGGAACCCGGTAATACGAGGACGGGCAGGTTTTGGCCAAAAGTTGCCCTAAGTGGCCGGGCCGGCCGCAGCGGACGCCGTTCAATGGGTCATTCGTGCTGAGTGGGTTAGCTCCGGCCGCGCTGTTTGCTACCGAAAAATTGCTGCGGAAATGAGCAAATTGCGCCGGCCGCTTGTTGCAGCTTCCCGATAACCGCTCCCGAAAAAATCAGAATGCGTCGTCCCAAACCCGTTGTTTTTGGCCTCTACGGCTGGTCGCCCGAGTACGGCTTCCGCTACATTCACCCCGCTAACCGCCGCTCGTTCGAGCTGCTGGAGCCGGTGGGCAAGCTGTTCGAGAAAATCAGCGAAGACGACGAAGGCGAGTGGGCGACCATCCGCTACGACGAGCAGCAGTTTCTAGTAAAGCCCGAGCTGTTCAAGGAAATTTACCACAAGCCCAAGTTTAGCTTCGGCGACTCAGTGGAGGAGGTGACGCCCGAACCGGGCCAGTACCGGCACTTCGGCCTCGTATCCGACGTGTTCTGGGACGAGCGTACCGACACGGCCACCTTCCAAATCGTGGAGCACAAGCGCAAGCTGCCCAAGGTGTTCACCGCCGCCGAGCTGCGGGCTGATTAGGGGTTGTGAGGCGCGGTTTGTTCCACCTCGTTCAGCGCAAGACCCCAACCCCTAGCCCCCCTCCGCTTGATGCGCGGAATCCTCCGGGAGAAGGGGAACTAGTTATAATTCTAAAAATTTAGAAACTAGTAGATTAAGGCTAGAAGCTGGTCCCCCTTCCCCAGGAGGGAGGGGCTAGGGGATGGGGCTCGCGCCCCCGTCACAGCCCCACCCAAATGGCGCCCACTACGCTGGCCACGCCCAGCAGCAGCAGCGCCCCATACAGCGGCCACGCAAACTTTAGCCACTGCTCGAAACGCACGCCGCAGGCCGCCAGCATGGCCATGAGCGTGCCATTGGTGGGCGTGATAAGCTCGCAGAGGCCGGCGCCGTACTGGAAAGCCAGCACCATTACCTGGCGCGAGAGGCCGATGAGGTCCGAGAGGGGCGTGAGCAGCGGCATGGTGAGCGTGGCTTGCCCGCTGCCGCTGGGCACGGGTACGTGCAGGGCGGTTTGCACGGCCATCATGCCCAGCGCGGCGAAGGTGACGGGCAGCTCGGCCAGGGGCGAGGCCAGGCCATTGACGATGGTATCGACGATGTTGCCCTGCTCCAGAACCACGAAAATGGCGCGGGCAAAACCAATGAGGATGGCCGAAAACGCAATGTCGCGGAAGCCCGCCACGAAGCCTTCGGCGGTGCCCGTGGCGCCCAGGCCACCCAGCAGTCCGGCGCTCACACCCAGCACGAAAAACAGCGCCGACATCTGCTCAAAGTCCCAGCCCAGCTTCAGCACGCCGTAGGCAAACACAGCGAAGGTGACGAGCATCAGCAGCAGCACCAGCCCGTGGCGCCCGGCCCCGCGCTGGTCGGCCGCCACGTCGGCGGGCGTGATTTCGGGCGCCACGCGGTGGCGGGTGGCGTAGCGCATGGTGCCGATAATCCAGATGGCGACGGCGACTACCAAAAAGCCCAGCCGCCAGCCACCGCCCGAGAGCAGCGGCAGCTGCGCCAGCTTCTGGGCAATGCCCACCTGAAACGGATTGATGGGGCTGAAGGAGGCGCCCACGAACGACGCGCCCGCGCTGGCCGCCACGGCCGTGAGCGTGGGGTAGCCTAATCGGCGCATCAGCACCAGCAGCACCGGCACCAGCGGAATAATTTCCTCGCCCATGTTTTCCAAAGCGCCCATGGTGGCAAACAGCAGGCTCACCAGCGGAATGACGATGACTTCGCGGCCCTCGGCGCGGGCCAGCAGCCAGTCCACGCCGTGGCGCAGGGCTCCGGTCTGGTCCACGACTGTGAAGGCGCCGCCGGCGAGGAAGATGAGGAACACCACGGCCGCCGCATCGGCCAGGCCCTTGGGAATATCAACCAGCATGTCGAGCGGACCCACGGGCGTGGCGGGCACGCGGTGGTAGGAGCCGGCGACCACCACGTCGCGGCCGGTGGCAGGGTCTTTCTGGCGGTCGAAGCGGCCGGCCGGCAGCACGTAGCTCAGCGCGGCGGCCAGGATGATAAAGCCCACGAGCAGCACGAGCGGGTGGGGAAAGCGAAAGGTGTTCATGGCACAAAGTAGGGCGGCGGCGCACCAACTTTGCAAAAAACCGGTTCCGCTACCCATGACCCTCACCGCCTTCAAAGCCCTGCACCAGCGCCACCAGGCCGAGCACCTCGCCCGGCACGGCACGCGCCTGGCCGAGCGTCAGGAAGACAGCTTCGACCTGACGCTGTACGCCGTAGAAGGCTTTTACGCGGAAACCTGGCGCAGCCGCGGGGAGGCGGATATTCTCTTCATTCACGTGTTCCAGAAGCCGGCCGGGCTGGGCGACTACCTGCGGCTGGTGCAACTACCGGGTAATCTGTAGGGTCCTTGCGCCGCCTATGCAACGGTGCTGTTGGGCTACAACCTCATCAAGCAGAAAGCCACCCATAACCCTGCGCCGGGAGCTACCCACGAATCTGAAGTTGCCCGTGCGGGAAGCGTACGCGCAGTTTATTGAGGAATTTCTGACAGAAAAAAGCACCGCCAGGTAGCGCCAGTTTGTGGAGGTGTAAGGGCATGGCCGCGTGCAGCTGCCTGCTGTAGCTGGCCAACCACCAACTGGCTATTTTCGTCGACCTTTCGGGTGAACTTTTACCGGGCTGATTTCCGATTACTTACGCTACATGCGAAAAATTTACCTGCTCTTGGTGCTTAAAGTCCTGCTTTCTTCATCGGCCCGCGCTCAGGTCCCGGCTTCCGCCCTTGCCGATTCCATCACGCAGTCGCTGAACCGGCAGTTTCTGGGCGGGCAGCCCTCCCCGCAGCAGCGCGCGCAGCTGGTGCGCCAGCAGCTGGCCGAATCCGTGCTGGACCAGCAGTTGCACCAAATTCCGCTGCTGCTCGATTACCTAGCTCGCACCGTGCCCCAATCAACGCTCACGGTGCGGTTGCGCGAAGCCATGTCGCTGCTGCTCGCGGCCGGGGCGTATGGTCCGTTGTTGCAGCGCCTAGGCGCGCCCACTATCGAAGCGGATTTTTACCGCTATCAGGAGTGGCCGCGGCTGCCAAATGAGGACCTGGCGGACGTAGCGGATTTCTACATTGCCAGCCACCAGGAAAAACTGGCGGAGATGGCGCAACGCCTGCCCGCCGCCGAGGCACAATTGATTCAGATTTTACTGGACGTGCTGCCACGCGGCGGCGTATCGCCGGACATGGATGCGGAAATCCAGCGCTTCCGGCAACAATATCCGGATTCGCCTTATAGCTTCATTGTGAAGAGTTTTCAGAAGCAGGAGAAGGTGAAAGCCGAGCTGCGCAAATGGCACGTGCGGGAGCGGGAAGAGTGGACGCGCGAGGCCGAATGGGCATCCAAATTGGCACGCCGTAAGTCCATCAGAAAGTGGCGGGTGGCGTATGATACCTGGGAGTTGAAAAGTGGCCGGCCCTCGCGGTTTCGCTACGGTTTGGATTTCCATTCGGGCACCGGCTTTTTCACTAGCAGACTAAATACCGCCTTTCGCCCGCGCTATAATATGGGACACGGCCTCGATTTTGGTTGGGACCGTTTCGCGCTCTATCTGCGCAACTATATTGGCTGGGCCGAAGCCCGAACCGATTTCAGCTATGATGGGCACGTTTGGCCCGCCAGCCAAACGATAAACTATTACGTGCCGGAAGTTTCAGTTGGCTTTCGGCTGGTCAATAGGCAGCATTTTATGCTAACCCCATTTGCGGGCTTATCGTGGTTTATTTTCACGCCTCCCAGCAGCGATTCCAAAGCAAACCCTGCCCTGAAGATGAACGTGTCTATGCGGCATCCCTTCATCGCAGGCATCAATCTCGATGTTCCGGTTATCAAAACCCGCAGTGGTACCGAGTTGGGCTACTGGATGTTGAAAGTCAGGAGCGGGGTGCGAGTCGCTGAAGCGCCCCTGCAGCCTGCGCTACAAGGCACTTTGTTCTACCTCGATATCGGCGTCGGCGGTTTTGGGCGAATGCTGCGGAGCATTGAAGCCCCTCCTTATCGTTGAGCGAATTGGCCGGCATGCAACATCTTGGCAATCTGTCAAGTCCTTTCGCCACCGGGTGGGGGAGGACTTTCTGCGCTGGGCCGGGTTGGGACCCCGCTAGCAGGGCGGCGGGCAGATTATTAGTCCTCCGTTAGGCGGTCCACGTCGGTTAGCTGGCCTTTGTTCTGCATAATGGTCAGCTCCAGCTTGTTGAGGGTGAAGCTTTCCTTGCTGTACTTGGCCGGGGCGTTCAGCTCCTCTAACGGGTGGCTGTTGTCGATGACGTATTCATTGGGCACCACATCCACGGTGGGGACCTTCACGGCCACTACTTTCAGTAGCGAGTAGTTGCGCTCGCCTTCGTTTTCGCGCACCGTATAGATGTCGCCCACCCTTGGGGCGGCCAGGTACGCCGCGTTGGCGCGGGCATCCTGCGAGCTGGCAAAGGCGCCCCAGCCAATGAGGGCGGCCACGATGCCCAGACCCGACCAGTGCCAAATTGGGGCGCGGGTTTCCTTTTTAAGGGCGCGGGCGGGTTCGTGAAACTCAGTAGGCAGGCTTTTCCCTTCCCAGCCTTGCTGGCAATGGTTGCATTGCAGCACCGCCGGCTTGCTGTACGGAAACAGCGGCACCCAGTAAATATGGGCGTAGCGGCTGAATACGCTCAGCTGCATTTTGTCGGTGGCAGCGCAGCCGGGGCAGGCAATGCCCGGAAGCGGGGCGGTGCGCACGTGCGCGCCATTGGTACCGTAAATAATCATGGGAAGCGTAGAGAATCAGCCAGAAGCGTGGAAGTTGCTGCGGGAGCTAAAAGTAACACGCGGAGCTGACTGGCGCCAGCAGCCCGGTAATAAAGTACCGATTTACATCAGAATATAAATATTATAAAGGCCGTTACTTACCTTGCCGGCCATGAAACGCATCCTGCCGCTGGCCTTCGCCGTGCTCAAATTCGTGTCGGGCTTTTTCCTCATCAGCGCTGCCTACGAGCTGCAACGCGACGAATACCTCTACCTCAATCAGGGCCAGCACCTGGCCTGGGGCTACCTGGAAGTGCCGCCGCTCATCGCGGCGCAGGGCTGGGTGAGCCTGGCCCTGGGCGGGGGCGAAGGCTGGGTAAAGTTTTGGCCCTTTCTCTGGGGCGCGGGTACCATGTACCTGGTGGTGCGGCTGGCCGGGCGGCTGGGCGGCGGCTGGTTTGCCCAAACCCTGGCGGGCGTCTGCTACCTGTGCTCAGCCTTCGCGCGGCTGAACCTGCTTTTTCAGCCCAACTCGTTTGAGGTGTTTGGCTTTCTGGCGTGCTTGTATGGGTTGGTGGGCTACCTGCAGGAGGAGCGGGTCCGCTACCTGTATCTGTTGGGACTGGGGCTGGGACTGGGCTTGCTCAACAAGTACACCACGCTGTTTTTTATTGCGGCGCTGGGCGGGGCGCTGCTGCTCACGCCCGCCCGGCGGCTGCTGGGCCACCGCCACTTTTGGGGCGCGGCGGGCGTGGCCCTGCTGCTCTGGCTGCCTAATGTGATGTGGCAAATCAGCCACGGCATCCCGTTTTTGCACCACATGGCGCTGCTCAATCAAACCCAGCTGGTGCATGTGGAAGCGGCCGATTTTTGGAAAGCGCAGCTGCTGATGTGCTTTCCGGCGCTGCTGGTGTGGGCGCCGGGGCTGCTGGCGCTGCTGCTGGCGCGGGCATTCCGGCCGTACCGGGCCGTGGGGCTGGTGGTGGTGCTGGGCGTGGGCCTGCTGGCCGCGCTGCACGGCAAAGACTATTATGCCCTGGGCTACTACCCGGTGCTATTTGCGTTTGGGGCCGTGTGGTGGGAAGCGCGACTGGCAAAGTTCCGCTGGCAGCGGCTGGCGCAGCCCGCGCTGCTGGCCGTGCCGCTGGTGCTGCACCTGGCCTACCTGCCGTTGGCCTGCCCGTTGCGCAGCCCGGCCGAGATGGCCGCCCTGCGCCCCCGCTACCAACACCTGGGCGCCTACCGCTGGGAAGACGGCCAGAACCACGCCCTGCCCCAGGACTACGCCGACATGCTGGGCTGGCGCGAAATGGCCGATAAAACCTGGGCCGCCTACCAAAGCCTGCCCGATTCGGTGCGGGCCGGCACCCTCATTCACTGCGCCAACTACGGCCAGGCCAGCGCCATCAACTACTACAACCGCCACCGCGCGATGCCCCCGGCCAACAGTCTCAACGGCAGTTTTATTTTTTGGTACCCGTCGCTGAATCAGTGCCGCGCCATCATCGTTGTCGACGACGAGCCCGACGAAGAACTGGCGCCGCACTTTGCCGCCTCCCGCCGCTTCGCTACCGTCACCAACCCATATGCGCGGGAGCGGGGCACGCACATCACCATCGGCATCCGGCCCGACAGTGCCGTGCTGAACCTGGTGCGCCGCGAGTGGCGCACGTCGCTGGCCTCATGGGAAGGCAATTAAGCAGTGGTGCAAAAGTAACCGTAGCAAAAACGTTGTCATGCTGAGCTTGTCGAAGCATCTCTACCGCACCGTTGAAACTGTCCAACGGTGCGGTAAAGATGCTTCGACAAGCTCAGCATGACGGTCAAAACTCAATACGATTATTTAGATTATAATGACTAACAACCAGCAGCCATCATAACTGGCTGACTGCGGCTTGAAACGGAAATGCTTGCAGGGCTTCCCACGGCCCGTTGCGGTAAGCCCACAGCTGCAGGCCGGTGCCCACGGCGCCAAAAGGCGCGAAATCGGGCTGGAGTTCGGTCAGAAGCTGCCGGGCCTCGGCCGGGGCTACCTTGTTTTGGATGGTGACGTGGGGTTGCAGCTTTTGCTGGTCCTGCGGCGTGAGGTGGGCGGCAAACTGCTGCTGCAGCTGGCGGTGCAAGGTCCGCAGCTCGTCGTTTTCCAGCGTGAAGGCCAAGCCCCAGCCCAGCGAGCGCAGGCCTGTGACCGTGAGCGGCAGCTGGGCCTGCGTTAGGGCGTGGCGGTGCAGCTGCGTGCACACGGCTTCCAGCTCGTGCCCCGGCAAGTGGTGGAACAGGGTGAGGTGGGCGGCCAAATAATTGATTTTGGGCGGAAAATGCTGGCGCCGCAGGGCGTTGAAATACGTTTGGGCGGCATCGTCCAGCGTGAGGGTGAGGATGAGCGGGGGGGCGGCAGGGGAGAGCATAGGCGAATTGGAAGGGAGGGAGCTGGCGTTACGGGAATCCGCCTGGATTCGCCGCCTGGCCCCGGCCGATGCTGCGGCAATGATACACTCATCCGCCCCGCCCCAGCCCGCGCAAATGAAAGCCAGCAGGATAAATGATACGCCGGGTGGCCACGCCGATTGCTGCTCCTGCCCGCGTGCCGTGCTGGTCGCAAGGCCGTGGTGGGCTTACTTTGCCGGCCCACCTGCTTCTCTTTTATGGCCGATTCTGCTCCTTATTCGCTCCTTATTATTGACGCCGCGCAGGTGCTGACCTTGACGGGCGGCGCCCCGGACCAGCCCCTGGCCGGCCCCGACGCCAGCGGCTGGACGATAATTGAGCACGGCTACGTGGCCTGCGTGGCCGACAAAATAGCCGCCGTGGGCCCGATGAGCGAATTGAACCGGGCGCGCATCGGACCCGAAACCCGCCTGCTCGACGCCACCGGCCGCGTGGTAATGCCCGGCCTGGTGGAGTGCCACACGCACCTGGTGTTTGGCGGCAACCGGGCCCACGAGTTCGAGCGCAAGCTGCGGGGCGAAACCTACCTCGACATTCTGGCTAGCGGTGGCGGCATCCTGAGCACGGTGCGGGCCACGCGGGCGGCCTCAGAGGCCGAACTGTTGGCCAGTGCATTGCAGCACCTGGCCGGTTTTCGGCACTACGGCATCACCACGCTGGAGGCGAAAAGCGGCTACGGCCTCGACCGTGACACCGAGCTGCGGCTGGTGCGCGTGGCCCGTGCGGCTGGCCAGCAACAGGCCGTGCGGGTGGTGCCCACGTTTTTGGGTGCCCACGTAGTACCGCCCGAATTCAAGGCGGCGGGGCCGCAGGCTTACGTCGATTTCCTGCTGCGAGAAGTGCTGTCCGACCTCAAAGGAGAAGCAGCCTTCGTGGATATTTTCTGCGAGGAAGGGGCTTTCCCGCTCGATGTGGCACGCTATTACCTGGAGCAGGCCCACAAAATGGGGTTCGGCCTGAAAATCCACGCCGAGCAGCTGCACGACCTGGGCGGCTGCGAAATGGCCGCCGCGCTGGGCGCCACCAGCGTCGACCATTGCGACTACCTTACGCCGGCGGCCGCGGCGCGCATTGCCCGCCAAACCCAGGGGCGCACGGTGGCGGTGCTGCTGCCGCTGGTGCCGTTGTTCCTGCGCCAGCAGCAGTTTGCCGCCGGCCGCGAATTCATTGATGGCGGCTTGCCCGTGGCCCTGAGCACCGACTTCAACCCCGGCTCCTGCCCCAGTAAAAACCTCTGGCTGGCCGTGTCGGTGGCCTGCCTTAAAATGGGCCTCAGCCCCAAGGAAGCCGTGGCCGCCGTTACCCGCAACGCCGCCTCGGCTCTCGGCTTGGCCGCCGACTGCGGCAGCCTGGAGCCCGGCAAGCGCGCCGATATCCTGGTGCTGAACGTGGGCAGCGTGGCCGAAATCCCGTACTGGCTGGGCGAAAACCCGGTGCGGGAGGTCATTATCGGCGGCGAGCTGGGGTGATGTTGTGCCGGCCCGGGCCTTCTACGTCAGCGTATTAACGTAAGTCGTAAGACACGCCAAACTGGACGCCGGCGCCCCACAGGTAGCGCGGCGTCAGGCCGGATACCGGTTTTGGCAACGAGGTGAGGAAGTAAGTAGCATTGGGCTGGGCCAGCAGGTCGAGGCGCGGCCCTACCCGGTAGTGCAGGTCCAGCCCGGCCGTAACCGATACACTGAGCGGGCGATACAGATTGTCGGCTTTGGCAGCAGATGAGGGGAATTGGCCGGTGCTGCTGCCGCCCAGGTACACGGCCACGTCGGTCCCGGCCAGCAGGCCGTAGCGGAGGCGCTGGCTGGCTGGCCCCAGGGCATAGCTTATGCGCAGGGGCACGGTGGCAAAGCGGTAGGTGTCGCGTTGGCTGAAGTTGATTTCCTGAGTGGCCAGCCTTGGGCCATTCAGCCCGGAATAAGTGGTGTAGGTAATCGGGCCGGAGTAATCGGTTATGGTGGCGTATTCCTGGTAGCCCAGGCCCGCGCTTACGCCCCACCGGCCGCTCAGCAGGCGGCGCGCCTGCACTTGCAGGCCAAATCCGGTGCTGCTTTGTTCCTGCGCTGCTAAGGCATTAGCGATGTTGTTGCGGTCGGCAAAATCGGCCGCAACGGCGGGCAAATTGCGGTAGGCCACTGGCCCCGAACCAGTGCTGGAACCCAGCGTCCGGAAGGTTTGCGCCGGGCCGCCC
Source organism: Hymenobacter sp. IS2118 (assembly GCF_000715495.1). Classification (GTDB taxonomy): domain Bacteria; phylum Bacteroidota; class Bacteroidia; order Cytophagales; family Hymenobacteraceae; genus Hymenobacter. Next base: position 20,943 of record NZ_JNLX01000122.1, read on the forward strand.
AGCAGCTGTAGTGCCCAACGCCGGGCCACCACTGGCAGAGCAGGCACCGTATCCGCACTAAGCCGGGCGGTGGGCAGCGGAAATTCTGCCAGAAATAATACCGGCGTACGCCACCGCAGCTTGCCGGCCGCGCCAGGTACTGCTGCGGCTGTAGTGTTTGGCATGTTACCAGAGGTGGCCGGTGCGCCTTCGTCAGTGCCGGCTTGCGGGCTGTCGGCCGACGACTGCGATGCGATTTTATCCGCCCGCGGAGCGGGGAGCTTCGCCAACGCAGCCGGGGACGAAGTCGGAGAATAAGCCTCGGCCGCAAGCACCTCGGCCGGGGCAAAAGCTGCCCTCACGGATTGATTCGCCTCTACAGCACTGCCCCGACGCGCAGCCCCCTTTTCGGTATCGTTGCTTGCTCCAAAGGCCGCCGCGCTGGCTGCCGCATCCGAAGCTAGCGTAGCCGGCCTGACATAAGCAGCATTAGAGCGGCCCGCCGGAAAAGCACCGGGCCTGGTTGCGAACTGGCGCCGTCCACCATTATAAGTAGCAGCCGCAGCGCGGCTCACCGACGCGACATTTCTACGCCTTGGAAAAGCAGAAGATGCGTTTTCAACTTTACGCTTTGAAAAAGTAGGAGATGCGTTTTCAGCAGTGGCAAAATCAGTGGCTTGGGTAGCGGTGGCGGGATGGGCCGAGGGCCGGACTGCGGGCCGGTTGGGCCCGGCCTTAGTCGCACCAGCCAATTCAACGGCCGTTTGCGAAGGCATGGAAGCTCTTGCTGCGGTGCTCGTTTCGCTTCGCTTGCCGTTCACTGCCACTTGCCCGGTGCCGGCGGCCAATTGGCCTGGGCCCGCGGTGCGCCACCACTGCCAGCCAGCCCCGCCCACCACGGCCAGCAGCAGGCCCAGCAGCAGCACGGAACTCCAGCGGCGGCGGCGGCGACTTCGCAGTTGGGGCGGCGCTACGGGCGGTGGAAGCTGGGCGCGAATACCAGCCCACAGCTGCGCCGGCGGCTCCTGGCCATAATCGGCCAGCCGGTCGCGCAGGGCATCAAAAAGGTCGTCGGGTTTGGGGTCGGTCATGGCAATTGCGGGTGGTGGTGGGCCGCCAGACGGGTTTCGAGCAGCCGGCGGGCCCGCGCCAGCTGCGATTTGGAAGTGCCTTCGGCGATGCCCAGCAGCTCGGCTATCTCCTGGTGCGAGTAGCCCTCCACGGCGTAGAGGTTGAGCACGGCGCGGTAGCCGGGCGGCAGCGTGGCCAGCAGCGCCAGCAGGTCGTCGGCCGCCAGCTGCTCCAGGGCCGAGGGCTCGGCACTGGCCACGTTGCCGGCCAGGTCGTCGAGGTCGGGGCCGGGGCCGGGGTGGCGTAAGCGGTGCTGCTCCAGGGCGTGCAGCGAGGTGGTGACGGCAATGCGCCGGGCCCAGGCTTCGAACGGGCCTTGGCCGCGGTATTGGTCGAGGCGGGTGAATATTTTGACGAAAGTATTTTGCAGCGCGTCTTCGGCTTCGGCCCGGTTGGGGCAGTAGCGCAGGCACACGCCCATGAGCAGATAGGCCAGCTTTTGGTAGAGCCGGTGCTGCGCCGCCGATTCGCCGCGCCGGCAAGCCGCCAGCAGCGCCTCATCGACGGGGGCAATGGGTGGCGGCATAGAAGAAAGTAGGTGAAGGCCGGCTGTACAGCACCCGCCTTGTGCCAGCCTGACCGGCGGCCGGCCTTGGACGTTGCACGGCCCCTAAATTTATTTCACATTTTCTTTTCTCCCAAAGGCGTTGCTGCGCGCCGCGCCGTATTCTTGCCCCCGCAACCCGCAAACTTTCTAAAACCGCCGACCTCCGTGATACGCTACTTCCACGTCGATGCCTTCGCCCAACGTCCCTTCACCGGCAACCCCGCCGGCGTGTGCCCGCTCCAAGCCTGGCTGCCCACCGAGCTGATGCAGCAAATTGCGGCCGAAAACAACCTGGCCGAAACCGCTTTCATCGTGCTTCGCAGCGGCTCGGCGGCCGAATACGACATTCGCTGGTTTACGCCAACCGTGGAAATTGACTTGTGCGGCCACGCCACGCTGGCTTCCGCCCACGTCCTTTTTTCGCACCTGGGCTTTACCGGGCCGCAAGTGGTTTTCCACAGCCAGAGCGGGCCGCTGCGGGTTTCGCGCGAAGCCGACGGCCGCCTCACGCTCGATTTTCCGGCGCGCCCGCCCCAGGAGATGACCACGCACCCCACCGGCCTGGCCGACGGACTCCGCGCCACGCCGCTGCACGTGCTGGCCGCGCGCGACCTGCTGGTCGTGTTCAACACCGAAGCCGAAGTGCGTGCCCTGAACCCCGACTACGCCCGCATCGCGGCGCTCGACTACGTGGGCGTCATCGCCACCGCGCCCGGCACCGACGGCATCGATTTCGTGTCGCGCTTTTTCGCTCCCCGCGTGGGCGTGCCCGAAGACCCCGTTACGGGTTCCGCCCACAACACCCTGATTCCGTACTGGGCCGCAAAACTGGGCAAAACCGAGCTGCGCGCCCGGCAGATTTCGCCCCGCGGCGGCGACCTCTGGTGTCGCCTGCGCGACGAGCGGGTAGATATCAGCGGCTACGCCGTGACGTATGCGACGGGGGAATTGCTGGTGGGGACCGTGGGCTAGGCATTTACTTTGGTTTTCTACCCAGCCTAATTCTCATGAAAAACCTGCTACTCCTATTGCTGGCCCTGGGCCTCGTCCCCGTTGCCCTTGCCCAAACGCGCCCGGCCCGTGAGGTCATCGAGGAAGGCACCAACCTCTTTGATGCCGGCAAATACGACGAGGCGGTGGCGCGCTATCAGGAAGTGCTGGCGGCTGAGCCCGGCAATGTTGTTGCGCTCAGCGAGTTGGCGCTCACCTACAACGCTCTCGACCGCCACGCCGAGGCGGCGGATATCTGCAAAAAGCTCGTTAAAGCCGACCCCCGCGTGGGTCCGAGCGTGTACGTGACCTACGGCAACAGCCTCGACGGCCTGAAAAAGCCTGCGGAGGCCGTGCGGGTGTACGAGCAGGGCCTCAAATATTTCCCCAATTCGTATATGCTCCATTTTAATGCTGGCGTGACGCAGGCGCGCGCCGGGCAGGTGCCGGCCGGTATCACAAGTTTTCAGCAGGCCGTGGCGCGCAACCCCAACCACGCCAGCTCGCACGTGAATCTGGGCCTGATGCAATTGGGGAGCGAGCACCGTATTCCGGGCCTGCTGGCCCTGAGCCGCTTTTTGGTGCTGGAGCCACGCAGCCCGCGCGCGGTTCAGCGCCTGCCCATGCTCGACAAGGCAATGAATCTGGGCGTATCGCGCACGGGTAAAAATGCCATCAGCATCAATATTTCCAGTGCGGCGCTGGCGGGCGCCAACGGTAAGGAAGGCGGCCCCGATAATTTTGGTCCTGCCGAAATGCTCCTCTCCATTTCGAGTGCGGCCTTGTTGGATTCGTCGCTCAACAAAGGCGTGCCGCCGCCCACGAATGCCATTGAGCGCTTCGTTCAGCAGTTCAGCTCGCTCTGCAAGGGCCTGGGCGAGCTGGCCGATAATCAGAAGGGTTTCACCTGGAATTACTACGTGCCCTATTTCGTGGAGCTGGAAAAAAAAGGCTTCGGGCCCGCCTTCGCCTATTTGGCTCATTCCTCCCAAACCGACGCGCCCGAAGTACAGCAATGGCTGGCCGCGCACCCAAACGAGGTAGCAGTGTTTCAGGAATGGTCGAAAAATTACGAGTGGCCCAAGGATTTGAAGTAATTCGGCCCCGCCTCTACGATTTCGCCGGCGCCTTCTTCTTGCCCGTTCCCGTGCTGGCGCCCAGGCGTTCGGGGTTCTCGGCCAGGAACTTGCCCCAGCTTTTGCCGCCGCTCACGGTGGCGTTGTTGCCCTTTTGGTAGTGGTGGCACAGGGCCACGGCCAGGGCGTCGGTGGCATCCAGGAAGGTGCTGGCTTCGGCAATGGGCGGCAGCTTGAGCGTCTGGCGCAGCATGTGGGCCACTTGCTCCTTGGTGGAGTTGCCCGAACCGGTTACGGACTGCTTTACCTTGGTGGGCGCGTACTCCACGTAAGGAATCTGACGCGAGAGCGCAGCAGCAATGGCCACGCCCTGCGCCCGGCCCAACTTCAACATACTCTGCACGTTGACCCCGAAAAACGGGGCTTCAATAGCCAGCTCGTCGGGTAGGTACTCGTCTATCAGCTCCAGCATGCGGTCGAAAATCCGCTTTAGCTTTACGGCGTGATTCGACCCCAGCGCCTTCATATTGATAACGTCGTAGCACAGCACGTCGACCCGCTGCCCGCGCACCTCAATCAGGGCGTAGCCCATAATCTGGGTGCCGGGGTCCACACCCATGATGATTTTGGGCAGCAGCTCGACGGCGGGAGCGGGGCGGGGGCGAAGGGGAGCGGCCAAAAGGAAAGCGGGAAGACGAAAAGTGGAAGCGAAGAAACCGGGGTAGCCGGCGGGCCTCCTTTGCAAAGCTACGAAGCAGGCAAGGCCGCCGCCCCCGCCGCGAACCCCGCCCCGGCCCTGGCAGCGCCCCGCCCGAACCCCAAATCCGAACCAGCCCCTGGCCCGCGCAACTGGGGCCGCTTCGTGTTCTGGGGCAAAGTGCTGGTGACGCTGCTCACGCTGGGCTTTCTCTACAACTCCATTTTCGCCGCGCCCGATACTGCTGCGGCCTGGCGCACGCTGCTGGCCACCTCGCTCAGCGGCGCCGGGCGCACGCCGGTGCTGCTGGCCCTGGCGCTGGTACCCGTGAACTGGGGTCTGGAAGCCTGGAAATGGTATCGCTTGGCCCGCCACCTGGAGCCCGTCACCTTTGGGCGCAGCCTGCGGGCGGTGCTGGTGGGCCTCACCCTGGGCTTTGCCACTCCCAACCGCGTGGGCGACTACGCCGGCCGCATCATCGAATTGAAAAGCCGTCGCGTGAGTGCGCTGGGGGCGGTTTTTCTGGGTCGCTACTGCCAGCTGGTGGCCACGGTGCTGGCGGGCGTGGCGGGCCTGCTCTACTTCCTACTGACCTTTTACCTGAACGGCTACCCGGCGGCCGGGGCGGGCGTCAGCGTTTCGGCGCTGCTGATTTGCCTGGCGGTGCTGGTGCCGCTGTATCGGTCGCGGCTGCTGCTGGCGGCGCTGGGGCTGTGGCGGCCACTGCGGCGCTTCCGGCCGGCACTGGCGATAATGCCCACGTATCCGGCGCGGGCGCTGCACGCGGTGCTGGCCATTTCAGGGCTGCGCTACGCCGTGTTTTGCGGGCAGTTTTTGCTGCTGCTCACCGCCTATGGCGCGGCCTCGCCACTGGGGCCGGGGCTGGCGGCGGTGGTGGGCACTTTCCTGTTGAAATCCCTGGTGCCGTCCCTCAACGCCCTAGCCGATGTGGGCGTGCGGGAGCTGTCGGCTACGCATTTGTTTGGCTTGCTGGGGCAGCCCGCGCTGCCCGTTCTCAGCGCCAGCCTCAGCTTGTGGGTCATTAACATTGCCCTGCCCAGCGCCGCCGGACTGCTGCTGGTGCCGGGCTTGCGGGTGCTGCGCGAAAAACGTACCAGCCGATGATGGCCGGGGCGTTGCTGCTGGCGCTGCCGGTGCTGTATGCGGGACTGATGGTTTGGCTGCGCGGCGGGTGGAACCAGGCCACCCTAGTCCCCAGAGGGGATAAGTTCTGGCTCGCCGGGCGTGCACCCCATCCCCTAACCCCTTCCCCTCCGGGGGAAGGGGAACTAGCTGATAGAATTAACGCACACTATTCTAGTGTTTTAGAGCTAAAAATTAGTCCCCCTTCTCCCGGAGGATTCCGCGCATCAAGCGGAGGGGAGGCTAGGGGATGGGGTGCATGCCCGGCGAGCCAGAGGCCATCAGCTCTGGAGCTAGGGGAGGCCGGCCCACTCTTTTCGGTCCTGATTGCGGCCCGCAACGAAGCCGCCAACCTGCCGCAGCTCCTCCAGGACCTGGCGGCCCAAACGTTACCCAGCGCGCAATTCGAGGTGCTGATTGCCGACGACCACTCCACCGATGCCACGGCGGCGCTGGTGGCCGCCGCCGCTGCCGAAACAGGTTTTCGCCTGCGTCTCATAAGCTTGCCTGCTGCCCAAACCGGTAAAAAAGCGGCCCTGCTCGCGGCCCTGCAAGTGGCCCGGGCCCCGTGGCTGGTGTGCACCGATGCCGACTGTCGGGTGGGGCGGGGCTGGCTGGCGGCCTACGCCGCGCTGCTGGCGCGGACGCCCCAGGCCAATTTCATCAGCGGGCCCGTGCTGCTTACCGGCCCGCCTAATTTTCTTCACCTGCTCATGGGGCTGGAATTTGCGGGGCTGGTGGGAGTGGGTGGGGCCTGCATTGCGCGCCAGTGGCCCACCATGTGCAATGGAGCCAATCTGGCCTACCGCCGTGCCGCGTTCGAGGCCGTGGGCGGTTTCACCGATAACCTGCACGTAGCCAGCGGCGATGATGAGTTTCTGCTGCATAAAATCCACGCGGCGTTTCCCGGCTCGGCGCATTTTCTGGCCGATGCAGCGGCCATCATCCGCACGGCTGCCCCGCTCACGTTGCGGGCGCTGCTACGGCAGCGGGTGCGCTGGGCCAGCAAGTGGCGGCACTACCAAAGCTCGGCTTCCCGTCGCCTGGCTCTGCTGGTGCTGGGTGCCAACGTGGCGTTGGCCGGGGGCGTGGTGGCGGCGCTGGAGTGGCCTGTCCTCTGGCCCTGGGTGCTGGGCGCGTGGGTTATCAAGCTGGGCGCCGATGCCTGGTTGTTGGGGCCGGTGCTGGTGTTTTTTGGGCAGCGCAAGTGGCTGTGGGGGCTGCTGCCGCTGCAGGTGCTGTATGCGCCGTATGCGCTGGCCGTGGGCGCGGCGGGCTGGCGCGGCGGCTACCAATGGAAGGGGCGGGCGGTGCGGGTTTGATGGGTGATTATTACACAAAAAAACATTCATCCGAGCCTAGGGCGTGAGGACAATAAGAAATCAGCTATATGTTTACTGCTTATTTACTTTTCAGCATGCGCCGTCACGAAATTTCTGATGCTACCTGGGCCCTGGTTGCCCCGCACCTCTCCGGCAAGGCCGCCGATGGCGGGGCGACGGCCGTCGATAACCGGCTGTTTTTCAACGCTGTGGTGTGGATAATGCGCACCGGCTGCCCGTGGGCCGACCTGCCCGAACGCTTCGGCAAGTCCGACACGGCCCGCAAACGCTTCCGCCGGCTGGCCGAAAAAGGCGTCTGGCGCCGCCTTTTCCAGGTCGTCCAAGCGCCGGAGCTGGACTGGGTGCTGCTCGACTCGACCATCGTGCGGGCGCACCAGCACGCGGCGGGCCAAAAAAAAGCGACGCTCAGACCGAGTGCCTCGGCCGCAGCCGGGGCGGGATGAGCACCAAAATTCACGCCTGCGTCGAGTCGCTGGGCAACGCGGTGCGCCTGCTCGCCACCCCCGGCCAGGCCGGCGACAGCCCGCAGGCGCTGCCCCTGCTCGACGGCCTCGACGTGGGCCAGGTAGTGGCCGACACGGCCTACGACAGCGACCAAACCCGCGCCTATTGCGCTCAACGCGGTATTCAAGCCGTCATCCCCAGCCACCCCAACCGCACCCAACCGCTGCCCCTGGACGAGAATGCCTACCGCGACCGCAACAAAATCGAACGCTTTTTCGGACGCATGAAGCAGTATCGCCGCTTGGCCACCCGCTACGAGAAGACCATCGTTTCCT
>NZ_JNLX01000123.1 GCF_000715495.1 Hymenobacter sp. IS2118
AGAGCCTATCCGAAAAATAGGAGGGAGTGTCGCCAGACGGTGTTTGCGCAAGCCAGGTGGAGGAGGGCTTCGTAGTTGGCGACTTTCTTTTCCCAGCGGATGAGCAGGCGGCGGAAACGGTGGAACCAGGCGTGGGTGCGCTCGACGACCCAGCGACGGGCGCGGTAGCCGGGGGTGCGGCATTTGTCGGCTTCCTCTCCCCGGCTCAGGATGTGCACCCGGTAGCCCCACTGGGCCAGTAGGCGCCGAATGGCCTCGGCGTCGTAGCCCTTGTCGGCGCAGAAACCGGGGGCGAAATCGCCTTCGGCCGGTGGGGGCAGCACGGGCATCGAATCGAGTACGGCCTGTACTTGCGTCACTTCGTGGACGTTGGCTCCGGTCACGGCCACGCCGACGGGCAAGCCCTGAGCCTCGGTCAGCACGTGGCGTTTGACGCCGCCCTTGCCCCGGTCCGTCGGGTTGGGGCCGACGGCCTCGCCGCCAAGCGGGGCCTTGGTCTGGCAGGCATCCAGACACTGCCAGTCCCAATCCAGGCGGCCTTCGGCCTGTAACTGCACCAAGCCGCTGGTCCAAAGCCGCTTAAAAACGCCAGCCTGGGCCCACTGCTGGAACCGGTCATGGACCGTGGAGGTTGCCCCCAAGCACCGCGGCAAGGCCTTCCACTGCATCCCCGTAACCAAAATATAGTAGATGGCAAAAAACATTTGGCGGTTACAGGCGGCCGGCCGGCCGCGCTTACCAGGGCCGCTGGCCGGCTCCGGCAGCAGCGGTTCAGCGGCGGCCCAGAGTGCGGGAGAAGGCAAAAAATCGGCGTGTATGGTAGCTTCGTATTCGGTTGTAGTCGGGCGCAACGGGAAATTTGTTAGGTGTGGTAACCCCAAAATTCTCGCGCTCGGCTACAACTTCCTTATTTTCCGGATAGGCTCTAAGTGCAAAATGAACGGTCATGCCGAGCGCAGCCGAGGCATCTCGCTCGAATCGTTGTTTCAATTGGGTTACTACCCCACGCGAGATGCCTCGGCTGCGCTCGGCATGACGGCCTGTGGGCTTGATTACCAACCAATCACCGCACCTGAATCGTGGAGTACTCCGTCAGAAAGCCCGCGCCGCCGGCCACTACTTGCGGTACCGAATCAAGGCCGGCGCGTACGTACACCCGGCTGCCATCGAGGAAGGCCACCTTGACCGGCAGCTTGCGAACCTTACCCGCGCCCCGGCCCACGGGCGCGAACACAAAGGCGTCGTCGCCCTCGCCTTCGACCAGCGCATCGGCCGGTACGATGTGGTAGGTGGCTTGCTGGCGGGGGCGCAGCGTGGCGCGGGCAAACAAGCCGGTGGCCAGTGGCGCGCCGGGCTGGGCGTCCACGCGCACGTCGATTTGCCAGGTGCCGCTGGCCGGGTCGGCCCCGGCGGCGCGGCGGCTTACCCGGCCCCGGAACAGGCGGTCGGGGTAGGCATCGAGGCGTACTTCGGCGGCGTCGCCCACCTGCAGGCGAGCCCAGTCCTTGTCGGCCACGGCAGCTTTCAGGGTCCAGGTGCCGGGGCCTTTGGTGGCGTTCATGAAAAAGGCCGGGGTGCCGGGCGCGGCCAGCTCGCCTTCGTTGAGCAGCTTGCGCACGATGCGCCCGGCCACCGGGGCATGGATTTCGGAAAACTGCTGGTTGAAGCGGGCAATGCGGGCCTGCTCCCGGGCCACGGCGTAGGCCGTGCGCAGGTTCTGCACCGCTTCGAGCGGGGCCGCCGAGTCGGCCAGCAGCCGGCCGAAGCGTTCCACGTCGCGCCGGGCTTTGGCCTGGGCCTGGTCGGCCTGGCTTACTTGGGCGCTTATTTCGGTTAGGTCGAGGGCGGCCAGCAGCTGGCCCTGGCGCACGTAGTCGCCCTCCTCCACCAGCACGCGGCGCACGATGCCGCCGGTTTTGAAGGAGAGCCGGGCTTCGGTTTCGCTGCTGAGCTGGCCCGCCGCTTCGATAGGCCGGGCCAGGGCCTGGCGTTGCACCGGGGCCAGAGTTACGGCCACGTTGTCGGTGGCCGTCGCCGCAGCCGGGGTGCTGCTGGCTTCGGCAGGTTGGGCCTGCTGGCAGCCGGCGAGTAGCCCGAGGGCCAGTCCCGAGCCGACTAGGGTACGAAGAAAAAGTGGGTGCTTACGCATGTTAAAACGGCTTTTCTGGTGGTGGTTGGCTTGCTGCATTATCCGGTCAGCGGTTCTTCTTCTACTGTTCGGCCAGGGCCTGCCGCAATTCGGCTTCGCGGATGAAGACGTCGTAGCCGGCAATGGTGCGGGCGAGCTGGGCCGTGGTCTGGCGGGTGGTGGCGTCGAGCAGCTCGAGCACGATGGCCTGGCCCTCGACGTAGCGGCGGCGCACGATGGCGTAGCTTTTTTCGGCGTTGAGCTGGGCGGCGGCGGCCGCCGTACTGGCCTCGCGGGCCGATGCGAGGTTGTTGAAGGCCTGGGTCACCTGCAATTGAAGCTGGTTGATGAGGTCGGCACGCTGGGCCTGCACGTCGTCCAGGGCCAAACGCGCCAGCTGCTCGTCGCCGCGCTTGATGCCGCCCCGGAACAAGTCCCAGCTCAGGGCAAACTGCATAAACTGAAACCGCTGCTGGGGCACGTCGAAGCGGTAGCCGAAGCCCTGATAGCCCAGGTCCGTCACCCAGTTGAGCTGCGGGTACAGCCGGGCCGCGCGGCGCTGGCGCAGGCCCAGGGCACTGGCCGCTTCGGCGCGGGCCAACTGCTCCAGCTCGGGCCGCTGAGTCAGGGAAACCGTGCGGTAGGTGGTCAGGGTGGCCCCCGGCGCGGTGGCCAGCGTAGTGCCGGCGGGCTCCTCCACCGCGATGCTGTCGTCGAGGGGACGGTTAAGCAGGTAGTTGAAACTAGTGCGGGCCAGTTGGCGGCGGTTGGCGGCGGTGGTCAGGTCGCGCTGGTTGCCGGCCAGCTGGGCTTTGGTGTTGTACACGGCGTCGTTGGTCGTGATGCCGGCGGCCAGGCGCGCCTGGTTCACGCGCAGCAGCTCCGTGAGCGTACCGGCCGTGGTGCGGTACACGGCCACAGCTGCGCCGGCTTGCAGGTACTGGTAGTAGGCCACCTCAATCTGGTGGCGCAGGGTGTTGCGGTACGCTGCCTGCCGTGCCTGCTGGGCCGAAAGTAGCTCCTTTTGGGCCTTGTAGTTGAAGTAGATGTCGGTGTTGAACAGCGGCTGAATAATGCGCAGCTTGGTTTCCTGGAAGTTGTTGGGCAGCAGCTGCTCGGCCACGTTGGCCACCTGCGGAAACTGGCTGGTGCCCGTCAGCGCGTTCAGGGCGCGGTAGGCTGGGTTCACCAGGTCGCCGGCCGGGATGTTGATGGTGCGCCCGCCGTTGGCCAGCGTGTAGGACGCGCCCAGCTGCACCTGGGGCTGGTAGAGGCCGCCGGCCTGCCGCACCCGCTGCCCGGCGCTGGCCACGGCAATGGCCTCGCGGCGAAGGGCGACATTCTGGGCTAAACCCGTTTCCACGTAGGCTTGCAGGGTGCGGTTGGGCCGCTGGGCTTGCGCGGGGACGGTGAGGAGTACAGTACCTGCCACGCAAAAGACCCCAGCAAGCCAGCTTACATTACCGATGGTAGGAAACATTACAGTGTTCATAATACGGGCAAAAAAAGTCAAAGGCCGTGGTGTAGCACCTGGTTGAAGAGGTTCATCGCCTCCTCGATAATGGTCTGGCGGCGTTCTTCGGAAAATATCATCGCCCGGTTGCTCAGGTAAATGGTGGCCAGGCCGTGCACCTGGGCCCAGACAAGCAGGGCGGCCACTTCGGCATCGGCGTGGCGAAATACGCCCGCGTCGATGCCGGCCTGCATGGCCCGCACCACGCGGTCGAAGGCCGCCCGGCCGCTGGCCCAGGGCTGGGCTTCGCCTCGGGCCTTTACGGCCTCCATCGGCCCGTTCATGACGAACATCAGCTGGAACAGCTCGGGGTGGGCGAAGGCAAAAGTGAGGTACTTGTGCCCAATGGCGCTGAGCCGCTCGGCGGGGTGCTCAATCTCAAACACGGATTCGAACTCCTGCGCCAGCCGCCCAAACGCCTGGTTTTGCAGCGCAAACAGCAGTTCGTTTTTGTCCTTAAAGTAGAGGTAGATGGTGGCCGGACTGTATTCAATAGCATCGGCAATGTTGCGCATGCTCACTTTCTCGAAGCCCTGCTCAATGAACAGGTGCTGCGCCGCGTCCAGAATGGACTGGCGGCGTTCGGTCTTGTCGCGCTCTTTGCGTTCAGCTATCCCCACAAGGCAATTTTGTATTGTTTACGGAGCAAATATACTGAACGGTGTTCAGATTTACCAATCAATATTTGCCGGCCCTGGAGCGTGAGTGCAATAAGCCCGAACAGTAGGCTTTTCAACAAACCTCGGCGAACGAAGCTGCTACTTCAAGCCGGTCTCCAGCCCTTTCCTTATTATCTACTGTGGCTCGTTTCGGGCCCGCCCTACTGTCTGTTAGCCTGAAGAAACTCAAAAGAGCGTTATGGTGATAAGTTCTGGCTGCTTTCTAAGCAGCTTCCTTGTGCTATCCCTGGCAGCAAAGTGCGGAACACCGATTTTGAAGGCATACCTACGCATAAAACGCGCGGGCCATCGGGTCTGCTCGTCTCGTTTGGCCGGTAGCGGCTACTGTTGATTCCCTTCCGTGGATTGGCCGAAGTGCTCGGCCAGCAGCTGGCTGATTTTCTCCTGGCTGAGGGGCTTGGTGAGGTAGCCGGCGATGGGCAGGTTTTGCATCCGGGCCACGTCGGCGGGGTTGAGGGAGGTGGTGAGCATGATGATGACGACGGCCGGGTTCTGGGCGGCGGGGCGCTGGGCGTAGGCTTGCAGGAATTCGATGCCGTTCATGCGCGGCATTTTCATGTCGAGCAGAATCAGGGCCGGGCAGGTGGGCGAAGTGGGCTCCTCGCAGTGGGTGTCCAGCAGGTCGAGGGCCTGCTGGCCGTCGAGGGCGACGAGCACCTGGTCGGTGACGGCCATGCGCCGGAGCAGGGCCTGGTTAAGGAAGTTGGTGGTATCGTCGTCGTCGACGAGCAGGATGCAGGAAATGGCGGCCATGTATAGTTGTCAGTTGTTAGTTATTGGTTGTCAGGTATTAGTTGCCGCTTGTCAGATTGTTCATACTGCTTTCGTAACAACCCAAAAACGAACAACCGATAACTAGCAACTAATCAGGCAGTTGGAGCGTGGGGCAGGTAAACGAAAAAGGTGGTGCCGGCCCCCGGCTGGCTGTGCACCTCGATGCGGCCCCCGGCATTCTCGACCATGCGCTTGACCATGAACAGGCCGATGCCGGTGCCCTCGACGTGGGAGTGAAAGCGCTGGAACATGCCGAAGAGCCTGGGCAGCTGGGCCGCCTCCAGGCCCAGGCCGTTGTCGTGGACTTCGAGCACCGTGTAGTCGGCCCGCACGTGGGCCTGCACGTCGACGTGGGGGCGGCGGTCGGGGTGGCGGTACTTGAGGGCGTTGCTGAGCAGGTTGTAGACGACGGAGCGCAGGTTTTTCTCGGAGAAGAGAATGGCCGGGAAATTGGTGACGGCCACCGTGAGCTGGGCGTTGGTCTCCTTCAGGAGCGGGGCCAGGTCCTGGCGCACGTCCTCAATCACGGCGGCCAGGTCGACGGGGACCAGGTCGGAATCGTGCTCTTTCTGGAGCTTGGCCACGTCGGTGAGCTGGTCGATGGTGCGCTTGAAGCGCTCCACGGCGTCGCGCATGTGGGCGAGCGTGGGGGCCACGTAAGGGGCCTGGGCCACGTCTGCAGGCAGCTCCTGGCGCAGCAGGGCCAGCAGGCCGTCGAGGTTGGCGATGGGGGCTTTGAGGTCGTGGGAGGCGGTGTAGACGAAGTTATCGAGGTCGACGTTGGTGCGCACCAGCTGCTGGTTGGCGCTGGATAGCTCGGTGGCCAGGGCCAGGGCCTGCTGGCGGCCCTGCACCTGCTCGGTGACTTCAAAGGCGAACAACAGGATGCCGTCGATGCGGCCCTGGGCATCGCGGCGGGCTTGCTGGACGTAGTTGAAGTACCGGTCTTCGAACTGGCCGGTGGCGGGATTCAGGAGGGCAACCAGGATACTTTTCTCCTCATTCGTAAGGCCGGTTCGGTACACCTGCTCGAAGGTTTCGACCACGCCGGTGCCGGCCAGCTCGGGGATGACCTCGGCGATGGGGCGGCCGAGCAGCGCCCGGCCGGGAAGCAGGTTGACGTAAACCGGGTTCACCAGCTCGTACACGAAGTCGGGTCCGCCGAGGATGGCAATGGCGGCCGGGGCCTCGCGGAAGAGGCTTTCCAGCTGCTGGCGCTGGATTTCGCGCTCCCGGCGGGCGCGCACCCGCTCGGTCACGTCGAAGGCGAAGATGGAAATACCCACCGTCCGGTCGTCCTCGCGGATGGCCTGGTAGGTGATGTCGTAGTACGTGTCCTGGGGCGGCTGCCCGGCGGCCGGCGCGGCCGTGAATTTCACCTCCCGGCCGAAGTACGTTTCGCTGGTCTGGTACACCTGGTCGAGCAGGGCCAGGTAGCCCTGCTCCGCCGTTTCGGGAAATACCTCGGCCATGGGGCGCCCGAGCAGGGGCCGGTCGGGAAACAGGGCCTGGTAGGCGGGGTTGGCGTACTCGAAGCGGTGGTCGGGCTCGCGCAGCAGCGCGATGCCGGCCGGCGTTTGCTCGAACACCCGGTGGAAGGCCGCCTGCTGGGCAACGGCCTGCTCGGCGGCGGCCAGCAATCTGGCCTGGGCGGCCTCGGCCCGTTGGCGGGCGCGCACCCGGTCCGTCACGTCGACGTTGAAGACCAGCACGGCGTTGGGTGGCTCCGAGCCGTGGCGCAGGGGCAGGTAGGCCATGTCCAGGTACATTTCCTGCTGCTGCCCCGTGCGCGGGTCGCTGCTGTGGGCATTTACTTCCTGCGCCTGGAAGGGCTCGCCGGTGTGCAGCACCTCGCGCAACAGCGGAAGGAAGCCTTGTGCTTCCGCTTCGGGAAACACCTCGCCCGCCGGGCGGCCGAGAACGGCCCGGCCCTGCCCCGAGCGCTGAAACATGTCGTTGAAAAAGCCGAAGCGCAAGTCCTCGCCTTTGAAGGTGGCCACGCTGGCCGGGATGGAGGAAAGGATGCTGGTCAGCAGCTGGTCTTTTTCTTCGAGCTGCTGCTGGGCCTGCTTGAGGGCGTGGATGTCGAGGTTGGAGCCAAACCACTGGCGGGACCGGCCGGCGGCTTCGGCGGCGGCCAGCGGCTCGGGCACGCCCTGGCTGGCAAACCAGCGGTAGTGGCCGTCGGCCCCGCGCAGCCGGAACTCGTAGCCCCACGGGCGGCCCTCGGCCAGGGCCGCGCCAAACTCGCGGGCAATGGCGGGCAGGTCGTCGGGGTGAATCAGCGTGGGCCAGACCTCGTTGATGGGGGTGCCGGGGGCCATGCCGGTGTAGGCGTGCCACTGGGGGCTGATGTAGAGCACCTGCCCGGCCGCGTCGGTGGTGAAGGTGGTGCTGGGCAGGCTTTCGGTGACGCGCTGCAGGCGCTGGACGGTGGCCTCGGCTTCCTGGGTGCGGGCCTGCACGCGGGCCTCCAGCTCCTGGTTGAGCTGGGCGGTGTGGCGCTCCTGCGCTTCGAGCTGCTGGCGGCTCAGCACCGGCTCGGTAACATCGGTGGCCACGACGAGGATGCCGTCGATGGCCCCGGCCGCGTCGCGGGTGGCCTGGTAGATGAAGTTGTAGTAGTGCAGCTGCCGGGTACCGGTGTTAGCGTGCTCCACGTACACGGGCGCTTCGGTGGCCGAGAACGTTTCGCCGGTCTGGTACACGCGGTCGAGCAGGTCGAAAAAGCCCTGCGCCACGAGCTCGGGGGCGGCCTCGCGGTAGGGGCGCCCCTGGATGCCGCGGTGGCCAAAAACGCCTTCGTAGCCGGGATTGGCCAGCGCCACGAAATGGTTGGGGCCGCGGAGCTGGGCCATGAGCACGGGGGCCTGGGCAAAGAGGTTGAGCAGGCGCAGGCGCTGGACCTCGGCCTCGGCGCGGGCGGCCCGCTCGGCGGCCTGACTCTGGCGCAGGGCCTGCTCGGCGGCGGGGCGGTCGTGGTCGGCAGTATCGGAAAAGCTGACCACGAGTAGGTCGCCGGCCCGGCGGGCGGCCAGGCAGGAGTCGTTGGCGAGGCCGTCGGCCGGGGGAATTAATTCATAGCGCCCCGCTTCGCCCGTCTCGTACACGCGCCGGTAGAAGTCGAAAACCCCGTTGGTGAGGATTTCGGGGAAGTGGGCGCGGGCGCTAATGTTGGGACGCTCGGGCAGACCCGTGCGGCGCTGGGCGGCGGGGTTGAGGTACGCCACGGCAAAGTCGACCAGCGCGGGGCCGTCCGGGCCGAAGCGGGGCCGCAGCAGGTGGACGGGGCTGGGCGAGACAGCCAGCAGCTCGCGCAGCAGGGTAGCCGGGTCGGCAAACAGGATGTCGGCGGGGTCAGTTTTCATGGGAAGCAGCAGGGGCCACGGGCAACCGGGAAGAAGGCGGCCAGGGGCACGAGCCGGGCGGCGAATGGGCGAAGATAGCATCCGCTACTGCTGGGCAACGACCCGGCTTTCAACGACCCTATTACTAACGACGAAACCGCAGCGGCCGGAAGCTGCCGGAGCGGCCAGTGGCCTAAGCAGCAACCTGATAACCTAAGCGAAACCATTCTATTGGTAGTAGGCTGACTACTAGCGGCATTTCACCTCACCCTTGCTCCCCGCCGATAAGTCCCGATGCGCGGTATGGGGCTATCCGATGCCTGGCACGACCAGGCGGCGTGCCCGATTGGGCCAAGCATTGCCCCGCAAGACCGGATTGCGGAACAGCCCCCCACGCACGGGCGGTGCGCGTACTGCGCACTCCCGAATCGGCCCGTTAGGCCAGCGGGACCCCGGCCCCTGGCAGGCTTGGAGCCGTGGGGGCTTTGATTCGAAGTGAAAACAGGGGGAGGCGACCGATGCGGGGATACGATGAGGTAGAGGCTAGCCGGAATTCAAGAACCAGCCACATTTTTGAGCGGTTGAAGGAAACCCAAACGAGCGGGCCGGGTGGTCTGCTCGTTTAGGTTTCGGCTTTATTGCAACGGCCCGACGCAAGCTACATGGGGAGCGTTTTTGGGTGACTATCTTGCGCCCGTTACTCCCTATCTAGTGCTTTCTGCCCGCATGGCAAACCTTCTCCCAGCTGCCCGGCCCGACGACGAAGCTGCCCGGCTCGCGGCGCTACGCGCCTTTGAGGTACTGGCTGCCCTGGCCGAGCCCGTGTTCGAAGAATTCGTCGCCCTGGCCGCACGCCTGTTTCAGGTGCCAATCTCCCTGCTATCGGTGGTGGAGGACACCGACGTGCACTACCCGGCCACGGTGGGGATGCCCGCCCACATCCGGCAGCCGCGCGCAGAGGTGCTGTGCTCCACGGCCATCGCGCTGGGCCGGGCCGTGGTGTACCACGACGTGCTGCTGGAGCAACACCCCCCTATTCCGGCCGAGGTGCTGCGAGTGGCGGCTCAAAACCACGTGCGCTTTTATGCCGGAGCCCTGTTGCGGCTGCCCGACCAACGTCCGCTCGGTACGCTGTGCCTGGTCAACTACGAGCCCCGCCCCTTCACGGCGGACGAGCAGCGCATTCTGGAGCTGCTCGCGGGGCTGGTTAGCCAAACGCTGGCTGTGCGCAGCCAATGCCGCGCCCACCCGACGGGCGGCGATGCCCAATGGGTGCACCTGAGCGCCGAGCTGCACGAGGAAATCGGGGCCCTCAACGCGCTGGTGCGCTACCTCAATGCCCGCAATGGGAGCATGGTACCCGTACCGACCGCATTTCTGGGCCAGGTGGAAAGCCGCCTGCACGACCTGCAGGACCTGCTCAATGCCCACATTTCGAACAGCAAGCAGTGAGCCGAGCCGAACCACGCGGCCGCTCGGAGCGCACCGGGCCGGGTGAGCAACCAGCATCCCGTAAACAATCAGCACTGAGCCTGGTTCGGCTGGTTACGGTTGCATAATTCCGGCACGTGGCCCGCTGACCCGGCGGCCGGCAGTTACTTTGGGTATCCGGCGGCGCACTACCTCTTTTTCTGACCACGATGAATAACACGACGCTGGACGCAGCAAACACAATGCAGACCGAAATAACCGAATTTACCACGCTGCTGAACCAGCAGGGCGCGCACGCGGCCCTGGGCTACCTTAATCAGCGCACGCCCCACCGCTACACCGGCCTGTGGCGTTTCGACGGGGACATGCTGCGCAGCGAGGTGCTGTTTGACCGGAAAATGCCCGAGGTGCGGCAGGGAGCCGACGCACCGATGGCCGCCACGTATTGCTCGCTGGTGGGCCGCACCGAGGCCCCGGTACAAATTCTGGACGCCGCCGTGGACCCACAGGCGCTGGGCATCGACACGCCGGTGATTTCCTACTGCGGCGCGCTCGTGCGCGACCGGGAGGGCAAGGCCTTCGGCACGCTGTGCCACTACGACCTGCAGCGCTGCCAGGAGCGCACCAGCGACCAGCCCCTGCTCACGGCCGCCGCGCAGCTGCTCTACCAGCACCTGCACCCGGCCGATACGCAATAGGCCGGGGCGCTGGGCAGTGGACCGGGGGATACCAGGGATAGCCACTCAGGCAAGGATGGCGCAAACCAACACGAGCGGGCCAGCTGGTCCGCTCGTGTTATGTTTGAGGGGTAACCGTGTTACTGGTCCTGCTTAAAGGCGGGACCAATGCACCGCTTCAGCCAGCGTGGCGGTGATGAAGGGCGGCGGGAAACCTACTGCCCGTTGCTGAGCTCGCCGATGTGCCACAGGATGCCGGAGGGGTCGTGAACAAAACCCTCTTTACCCCAGGCTTCCTGCCGGATGGGTATGACTCGTATGCCCTCCTACTTACCGGGCAGGTCGAGCGCCTGAACCGCACACTCAAAGCGACCACGGTCAAGGTTTATCACTACGAGACGGCCGAAGCACTGGATACGCACTTGCATTTTGCAGGTCTATCTGTTCACCAAGCGCCTCAAAATGCTCAAATGGCTCGCACCCCATGAATTTGTCTGTGCCGAGTGGCGTAATAATCCCAGAATCCTTCACCGAAACCCAACCGTCCATCCCCTGGGATTATACATGCTGGAGTTTTCGTAGTGAGGGGGAGGAAAGCGCGGGAAATCGGCATTGCCTGCGCCACAACCGATTTTTAATATTTTATTTAATGAACTTAATAACAAATACTTGCGTGGCTTATTAGCAATGTAGTATTGTCCCGGCTCCGGGTACGACAATTTAAATTCTGAAGGCCCCACAAGCTCGTTTTCTGGTAACAGAGGCCGTTTGTGGGGCCTGCTGCTGTTCATGGCTCCCGAATACATTCTGTTTCTTGCACTTTTGTAGCTCAACTCCCAAATGCTGTGCTCGCTATGTTCTTTCCTTTTCCACTGCTCTATAGCCAACGCCTGAGCTGGGGCATTAGCCTGGTAGTGGCAGTCTCGTTAGGTGGCTGCGCGCGGCCCGCTACGGGTTTGGCAGCTCAAGAACAGCTGCTGTATGTGGGCACAAACGTGAATTCTGCCGCAGAAAACACGATTTTCCTGTACCGCCTCTCCCCCACCGGCGTCCTTACGCGGGTGAGCGCTCAGCGCGGCGGGGCCAGCCCCACGTACTTGGCTATGGCAGAGGACCGGCGTTTTTTGTACGCCGTGAATGAAACCCAGACGTTTCAGGGGGCGAAGAGCGGCAGCGTCCGTTCCTACGCCGTGGACCAGCGCACCGGCGGCCTCACCCTGCTCAATGAGCAGCCTTCGGCCGGCAGCTCGCCCTGCTACATCAGCCTCGACGGTAGCGGCAAAGCGGTGCTGGTAGCCAATTATGTTGGTGGCAATGTGAGTTTGCTACCGGTGCTGGCCAACGGCCAACTCGCGCCCCCGGCCGCGACCGGCCAGCACGAGGGCACCGGCCCACACCCCAACCAGAACGCCGCGCACGCTCACTGCATCGTGGCCGACCCCACCAACGCCTATGCCTTTGCCGTGGACCTGGGCACCGACCGGGTGTATCGTTACCAGTTGAACGCGGCCAAGGGCCAGCTCACGCAAACGGCGACGCCCGCTTTCGTGGCCCGGCCGGGCGCGGGGCCGCGCCACCTCACCTTCCACCCCAACGGCAAGCGGGCCTACCTCATCAACGAGCTGAACTCCACGATTACGGCGCTGGATTATGCCGCCGCCGCCGGGCAGTTTAGCGAGCGTCAAACCTTATCGACGCTGCCGGCGGGCTACGCGGAAGCCAACTCCTGTGCCGACGTGCACGTGTCGCCCAATGGCCGGTTTTTGTACGCCTCCAACCGCGGCCACAACAGCATCGCCGTGTTCAGCATTGATGCTGGCACCGGCACCCTGACGCCGGTTCAGGACGTGGATACGCAAGGCAAAACGCCCCGCAATTTCACCCTCGACCCCTCGGGCCGCCTGCTGCTGGTTGCCAATCAGAATTCCAATAGCATCGTCACGTTCCGCGTCGATGCCGAAACCGGTCAGCTCACGCCCACCGGCCAGTCGGCAGAAGTACCCTCGCCGATGTTTCTGCAGGTGGTGAAGGACTTTACCAGGTAAGGCAAACACGGCATTCTGCGGACTGCTATTTTGTTCCCGTTGGCTGTTCGCTGGCATTGATTTCGGCGACTACGGCCGTGCTGCCGCCGGCGTCATCGTCGGTCACGAGCAGGACTTCCCAATGCCGGGGGCCCAAGGTGCGGCGCACGGCAATGCCCTCCACTTTGCCCCGGTACGGGCGGCCGTCGGGCCAGGCCAGTCGCACAAACGTCGCCCGTGGTTCGGCCCCTTCCACCACGCCCACAAACGAGCCCAGCACGGCCCCGTCGAGCACCGCATCCTCGGTATCCTCCACGGAAGCCGTTACAAATAGCCGCTCCTGTACGAAAGTGGCGCCCGAAAATCCGGCCGCCCGGTTGTTAATGTAGGGCACTGGAAAATGTTGCGGGGCCGGCACCACGGGCACTTTGCTCCCGCCGACCAGAAACCGCAGGCAGTCGGCCAAAGGCAACCGGAACAGCAGCGCGCCTTCCACCTGCCCCACAGTCCGCTGAAACAGCAGCAGCTCGGCCGCGTTGGTGGCGGCGGCTTCAATATTGAGCACCGCGCCTGCGGGCAGCCGCGCCCGTAACAGTTCGTACAATGGCGCCAGATTTACCCGCAGCGGCGTGCCGCCCGACACGGGCACGAACCAGCCGGCTTCCCGCGCCGGCGTGCTGCCCGAGCCCAGCGCCAGCACCCCCGCCTGCCCGCTGGGCCAGGTGAGCGCCGTGAGGGCTTCGAGGTCGGGCTTGCTGATTTTAGGGATGCGGCCGGTGCCAAACTCCGTGCTCTCGAACAGCCGCACCTGCGCCAATACGGCCAGTGTAGCCGCGTCGAGCAGGTACAAAAATGGCGCGTCGTCGCTGATGACGTAGGCCACGGGGCCAATCAGTTCGATTCCCGAAGCGGAAGGCAGGCCGGGAATGGGTTTTTCCGAGCGGATGGTGGCAGTCATCGGGTCGGGGGTTTAGCCATTAGCTTCTGGCTGGTAGCTGTTAGCTTTTTGCTCATTGACATGCAAGCTGTTCGTAATACGCAACAAGAATCGCGATAAACTTCAAATTATCAGTAGATTAGTTGCTTTTTTGGCTACTTCACTATCACCAGCTCCACGCGGCGGTTGAGGCGGCGGGTTTCTTCGCGGGCGTTTGAAAACTTGGGCTTCGTGCCCCCGAAACCCACGGTGCTGATGCGGTTTTCATCGACGCCGCGGCCCACGAGGTAGCGCTTCACCTCGGTCACCCGGTCTTCGGAGAGCTGCTGGTTTTTGTCGGCCGGACCCACGTTGTCGGTATGGCCTTCGAGGCGGACTTCGGTGGCCGAGCTGGCTTGCAGGGCAATGGCCAGGCGGTTGAGCTCGGTGTACGATGAGCCCAACAGGCCGGCCTTGCCCTGCGCGAAGATGATGCTGGGCAAATCGATTTTGGCGCCCACGGCCGCGGGCAGCAGCAGCAAGTCGCGGCGCGGCGAGCCGCTGGCAATCAGCGTGTCGCCCACCGTCAGGAAGCCGCCCCCGGTGGCCGAGAGATAATATTTGCCCGGCAGCAGCGACATCTGGTAGCCACCCGTGTTGTCGGCCCGGCTGGTGGCGTTGAACTGGATACCTGCCGCGTTGGCCTGCAGCACGGCTTTCACCACGGCGCCCGGCACCGGCTGTTTGGTGCGGGCATCGAGCACGCGGCCAGTTACAAAGGCGCGGGGCGAGTTTTCGGTAACCACGGCCACGGGTGCAGCAGGCAACGAATCGGCCGGCACGGCGCGGCCAGTGCGCCAGATGTCCTTGGTGGCGTTGGCCGTGGGCGACGACGTATAATAGGCCGTTTTGCCATCGGGCGTCAGGCTCAGGTAGGCGTTGAAGCCGGGGCCGTTCAGAGCCGGACCGAGGTTACGGGGCTCGCTCCAACGAGTCCAGCTGTCGTCGAGGCGCTGGCTCACAAAAATATCGGCCGAGCCGTAGCCCATGTGGCCGTAGGAGGCGAAATACAGGGTTTTACCATCGGGAGTCAGCCAAGGGGCGAAGTCGAAGCCCGGTGAATTCAGCACCGGCCCCAGGCTTTTGGGCTCGGAGTAGCCCCGGTTCCCGTCGGGCCGGCTCAGGTAGATGTCATTGCCGCCTTCCGAGTCGCCGCGCTCCAGCGAGAGCAGCACGATTTGCTCATCCTGCGAAATAAAAAACCCCGAGCCCGGCACGGCAGTGTAGTAACTGGCGACTTTAACGGGCTCCGGCTTGAAGTTTTTGGTGGGGCCGGCGGTGGCGGCCGTGCGGCTGGCCCGGCTCAGGCCCTCGTCGCGCGAGGTGGCGCCGTCGTAGGTTCCCCGCAGGTACAGCGTCTGGCCCTCGGCTCCAGCCACGGCCACCACCTCGTTATTCTGGGGCGTGTTGATGGCGTCCAGCCGGGTGGGCGGGCCCCAGGTCTGGCCCTGGTCGGCGCTCCGGCTCAGCCAGGCGTCGCCCGAATCGGTGTTGCCTTCGGTGTTGCCCGCAAACTTAGTGCGTGCAAAATACAGCGAGTTGCCATCCGGGCTCAGCAGTGGGTTCACCTCGTTGCCCGGCGAGTTCACCGGGCCGGCCAGCGGCTGCGGCGGGCCAAAAGGCGACGGCCCCTCCAGCACATTGAGGCGCAGCAGAAACAGGCGCCACTGCTGGCTGGCCCGGCCATTGCCCTTCTGGGCCACCACCGGCGTGCCATTGAACTTGTCGGCTGCGGCCAGCGCGGCACAACGGGCCTCACTCTTGTTTTCGAGCTGGTAGCTGCCGGCCGGGCCAGCCGGCACTAGCCGCCACTGCTGCTCGGCGCTGCCCTGAAACGGGCGCTGCACCAGGGCCATGCCTTCGCCGGCCTTGCCCACAGTGAGGCACTGGGTGCTATGGCGCGCCTCAATGCGGTAATACTCGCTGCCCGCCCGCAGGGGCACAAAGCGCCATTGCTGACTGGGCGCGTGCGTGAACTCCCACTGCACGGCCGCTGCCCCGCTGGCGATACTGGCGCTAGTTATATCCAAGCTCCGGCCGCTGCCGCGGTTAATCAATCCATAATAAGCCCGTTCATCGGGCACGAAAGAATCTTGGGCTTGGGCAAAAAAAGGTAGCAGCAAAAACAGCGAAAGCAGTCGGAACATCAGTGGGGGCGCGCAAAAAGCAAGCGCGCGTGGGTGAACGGTGCAAAAGAACGGCGGGAAAGGCGAAAGGCATCCGGCGCCGTGATAACGCAAAAGAGGCGCAATACCTTGCGCCTCCTCGCAGAATTAGCATGACGCAGCACGGGCGCTGCGGGTTGCGGCGATTCAGGCGTCAACCTCACCCCCTAGCCCCCTCTCCAAAAAAGAGGGGGGACTAGCTTTTAGCCTTAATTCTTGATTGCTAATTTCTTAGGAATAATTCTAGTCCCCCCTCCCCTGCGGAGAGGGGGTGAGGTCAACGCCTGGGCACGACCACACAACCAAACTGCAATCCCCCTACTGCCCGTATTTGCTCCGAAACTTCTTCGCCAGATACGTCTGCTTGTTTTCGAGCGAGATGTTGCGGCCGTCGATAAAGGCCCGTGAGACGGCGTTGGTGCGCATGTCGAGTAGGTCGCCCTTGCTGAGGACGAGGGTGGCGCTTTTGCCGGCTTCCAGCGTGCCGTAGTCTTTGTCGATGCCCATAATCTGGGCGGTGGTGAGGGTAACGGCCGTCAGGGCCTGCTCTTTGGTGAGGCCGAAGGCGACGGCGGTGCCGGCCACAAACGCCAGGTTGCGCGAGCCGGCCGTTTCCTGGTCGCCCTGGTAATCGAGGCAGAAACGGATGCCGGCGGCCTGTAGCTGCGCGGGCAGCTTGTAGGGCTGGTCGTAGTCGTCGGCGTCGCGGCGGGGCAGGGCGTGAATGCGCGATACCACCACGCTCACGTCGTTCTGCTTCAGGAAGTCGAGCACCATCCAGGCATCGCGGGCGCCGACTACGGCTATTTTCTGCGCGCCCATGCGCCGGGCAAACCGGACCGACTCGATGATTTCCTTGCCGTAGTCGGCGTGCAGGTACAGGGTTTTCGTACCGTCGAAAACCCCGGCCAGCGAAGCCAGCAGCAGGTTTTCGGGGCGGCCGGCGGGCAGCTGGCGGTAGGCGCTGGCCTGGCCAAAAAGCTGTTCCAGGTCGCGCAGCTGGGTTTCGCGGGCTTTCTGGCGGCGGTCCAGCACGGCGGCATCGTCGTTGGGGCTGAGGCGGAACACCATGGCGGGCCAGGTCAGGTGCTGGCCTTCGTCGGCGCGCACCACGGCATCTTCCCAGTTCCAGGCATCGAGCTGCACCACGCTGCTTTGGCCGCTCAGCAGGCGGCCGCGCGGAGTGGGCTGGGCCAGCAGCACGCCATTGGTACGTACGGTGGGCAGCACGTCCGAATCGGTGTTGTAGGCGATGAGGGCCCGCACGTGGGGGTTCAGCAGGCCCACTTCCTCCTCGTCCACGGTGGCCCGGATGGCTTCTACCTCCGTGAGGCCCAGGGTGGTATTGGGCACTATCAGCCCCGGATATACTTCCTGCCCGGCGGCCTCAATGGTTTCGTAGCCGGCCCGGTCGGCCGTGAACCCGGCGGCGGGGCCGGCGTAGGTCAGGCGGCCTTTGTCGAACGCCACCGCGGCATTGGGCACCACAGTGCCGTTGCCCACGTGCAGCGTGGCGCCCGTGATGAGCACCGGCCGGGATTGCGCCGGAGCGGGCGCGGGCACTTGGGCCAGGGCGGCGCTGGCGGCGGCGAGGGAAGGGAGCAGCAAGGCCAGGCAACGAAGCGAGAAGAAAGGCATAAATATGATTTTTCGACCAAACCAGCCAGTGTCTGGAGGCGGGGTTATGAGGGGGTAGGTGTACGGAAGGTGTACGGAAGGCGGCTTGAAGGCGGCCGGAAGGCAAATTGCACTGTGACGGGGTGCTGAGCGGTGTGCCCGGCGCAGTGTGGTGCCCCTACTGCGCGGTTTCTTTTTCCTGGCCCAGGGTGTCGCAGTGCCACAGGCCCTGCGCTTTGCCAGCGGCGGCCTGCGTGGGGGCGCCGCCCTTTTTGGCCGCCAGCATGGCTTGCACAATGCGCTGCCGCTCCTGCTGCATACCGGCGCGCAGGGCGGCATCGGCGGTCAGGCTGAATAGCTCGCGGCCGTCCACAAACGTGTATTCGGGCTTGGCGTAGATGCTGAGCGGGTTGTCGTTCCAGAGCACCACGTCGGCGTCCTTGCCTTCCTTGATGGAACCCATGCTGGCATCGAGATGCAGCATTTTGGCCGGGTTGATGGTAATGAGGCGCAGGGCTTCTTCCTCGCTCAGGCCGCCGTATTTCACGGTTTTGGCGGCTTCCTGGTTGAGGCGGCGGCTCATTTCGGCGTCGTCGGAGTTGATGGCCACGTTCAGCCCGGCCCGCGTCATGATGGCGGCATTGTAGGGAATGGCGTCGCGCACCTCGTTCTTATAAGCCCACCAATCCGAAAACGTGCTGGCGTTCACGCCGTGGGCCTTCATTTTGTCGGCCACCTTGTAGCCTTCCAGAATATGGGTGAAAGTGTTTACCTGGAAACCCAGCCGGTCAGCCACGTCCAGCAGCATGTTGATTTCGCTCTGCACGTAGCTGTGGCAGGTAATGAAGCGCTGGCGGTTCAGGATTTCGACCAGGGCGTCCAGCTCCAGGTCGCGGCGCGGGCCTTCGGCTTTCTGCTGCTTGCTTTTACCGAGCTTGTTGTAAGCGGCCATTTCCTTTTCGTATTCCCTGGCGCGGGTGAAGGCGTCCACGAACACCTGCTCGGTGCCCATGCGGGTTTGCGGGAAGCGCAGCACGTTCAGCTCGCCCCAGTTGCTTTGCTTCACGTTTTCGCCCAGGGCAAACTTGATGAAGCCCGGCGCGCCCGCAATCTGCATGGCTTCGGGCGTGGCGCCCCAGCGCATTTTCACCAGCGCCGACTGCCCGCCGATGGGGTTGGCCGAGCCGTGCAGCAGCTGCGCGGCCACCACCCCGCCGGCCAGGTCGCGGTAGATGCCCACGTCCTCGTTGTCCACCACGTCGCCGATGCGCACCTCGCTGGTCACGGCCTGGGTGCCCTCGTTCACGCCCCCGCCCACGGCAATGTGTGAGTGCTCGTCGATAATGCCCGGCGAGAGGTGTTTGCCGGTACCGTCGATGCTGCGGCCGCCCTTGGGCAGCGCCAGGTTCTTGCCGATTCTCGAGATTTTACCGTTCACCAGCAGCACATCGGTATTCTCCAGCTTGCCGGCGGCCTCGCTGGTCCACACCGTAGCGTTTTTGATGAGGGTGGTTTGCTGGCCGGGGATTTCGGCCCGGCCGTAGGCGGCGAAGGGGAAAATAACACTGCCCAGCACCGGCGGCGGCGTCACCTTGGCCGAATCGCGCTTGGCGGCGCGGCTGGCCGCTTCCAGACGCACGGCGCGCCACTTCACGGGCGTGCCATTGGCCAGCAGGCCATCGCCCTGAAACACCCGGCCCTCCTGCGTGTAGTAGCCGCTTAAACGCACGGCACCTTCGGGGAGGGTTGAGTTTTGAGGGTTAGGGGTTGAGTTAACGGGCGTTTTGTTGCCGGCTTCCTTTTTCCCTTTTCCGGCCTTGTCTTTGGGGTTAAATACTATCGTGGCGAGGTCACTGGTTACGGTCACGCTGCCTTTGATGGTATCGCCGGCGGTGGGCACGATTTTCAGCTCCGGCGCTTCGGGCTTGCCCTGAATCAGGAACCGGCCTTCGGGCTGCTCCCCGATTTTGAGGCTGTACACGCCCCGGTAGTCGGCCGGCACGGTGCTCAGCTGGTAGCGTTCGCCCTGCACCCAGTTGTCGAGCAGCACGTTGTCGTCGGCCAGCAGGCGGGCCGAGCACACGATAAAGTTGGCTTCCATGCCGGGCCGGAGGGCGCCGATGCGGTTCTGGGCGCGCAGCAGGCGGGCGGGCGTATCGGTGAGGGCGCGCAGAGCGGCGGTTTCGCTCAGGCCGTACTGCACAGCTTTGCGCAGGTTGGGCAAAAACTTCTTTTTGTCCTTGAGGTCGGCTGCCGTGAGCACAAACGGCACGCCGGCCTGGCTGAGGCGGGCGGCGTTGGCGGGCGCCAGCTCCCAGTGCTTCAGGTCTTCGAGCGGAATGCGCAGCGCGTCGTACACGTCCTCCACGTTGTAGGCATCGGGGAAGTTGAGGGCCAGCACGAAAGTAGCGCCGGTGCTTTTCAGGTCGTTGAGGCGCTGGTATTCATCGCCCCGACCCTTGATGATGTACTGCTGGCCGGCCTCGTCGCCCACCTTATCCGCCCGCAGCGCCGAAAGCTTGTCGCTGACCTGGAAAATAGCCGGCAGGGCTTTTTGCTGCGTCAGGGCCTGGAGCGAGAGGTTCTGCTCGCGGCGCGGGTTGCGCTGGTTCCACTGCGCGTCGAGGTAAGTTTGGCGGAGTAGGGCGATGCTGCCCATGAGCGAGCCAGGGTAGTCCTGGGTGCTGCTGCCTTTATCGAAGGAAAGCCCGGTAGCCGCTTTTTCCAGCAGCATCACCTCGTTTTCGCGGCGGTTGGTGTTCAGGCTCACCAGGGCGCCCGTGCCGCGCATGATGCCATCGGCCTGCTGGGTGAGCACGGCGCCGAAGCCCAGGGCGCGGTAGGCGGCGGCCTGCTCGCTGTTGATTTTGAACTGCTCGGCCGCGTTCACCTCCGGATGAATGGCCTGGTTCCAGTTGTAGGCGCCGGGTTTCTGGCTCTCAAACTGCGGGCCATTGCGCCGGCCCTGGCGCTCGGCCGGCTTCATCTCGGGCACGCCGTAGCTGGTGTACACGTCCACAAAGCCGGGGTAGATGAACTTGCCGCGCAGGTCCTGCACCACGGCGCCGGCCGGAATTTTCACGCTGCCCGCCGGGCCGGCCGCCACCACCTTGCCGTCCTGCACCAGCAGCGTGGCGTCGCTGATTTGGGTTTGGTAATCTGTGTAGAGCGTGGCGTGGGTGAAGGCAAACGTGCCGGGCCGCTGGTCGGCCACGCCGTTGCGCGGGTAGGTACCGGGTTGGGCCTGGGCGGCGCCGGCCGCGGCTAGTAGCACGGCCACCAGGGCCATTTCTGAGGAAATTTTCGCCATATAAAAACAGACTATTGCAAGCCAGACCGGCTGAGAAACACCACAAACTGTGCGGTGCCGAAACCAAATGTACTACCAGCATCTGAGCACCTTGTCAAAAGGCGCTATTTTTGGCTTCTCTCCTATTTTCTGCTCGTGCGCCCTTCGTTTATTCCCGCTTTTTTCGCCGCCGTCAGTGCGGCGCTCCTCTTGGTTTCGCCCGCCGTGCAGGCCCAGGCCGCTCCACCCGACACCACCGGCCTCACCGCGCAGCTACGGCAGCTGTGGCAGGCGTCCGACTTTCCGGGTTTTGCCGTGGCCGTGGTGCGGCCCGATGGCGTGGTGTACGAGCACGGCTTCGGCTACGCCAACCGGGCCCGGCAAACCCCTTACACCCCGGCCACGGTGCAGGGCGTGGCCTCGGTGAGCAAAACGCTCATTGGCGTGGCGCTGCTGCAAGCCGCCGCCGCGGGCCAGCTGCGCCTCGACCAGCCGGTGAACGAGCTGCTGCCCTTCACGGTACACAACCCTTATTTCCCCAACCAGCCCATCACCCTGCGCCAGCTGGCCACCATGACGGCCGGCCTCACCGACAACCAGCGCTTCTATAGCAAGCGCGCCTACGCCAAAGGCACTACTTCGGCGCTGAGCAGCGAGGAGTACCTGCGCCGCACCCTGAGCGCCGGCGGCCAGTGGTTCAGCCGCCGCCGGTTTGTGCCCCACGCGCCCGGCACCTACTATGCCTACAGCAACGAAAGCGCCGCTCTGGCTGCCTTGGCCATCGAAAAAGCCACCGGCCAGTCCTACGCCGAGTTCACGCGCCAGCACATTTTGCAGCCCCTGGGCCTCACCGATTCCGGCTGGAATCAGGCCGAAATCGATGCCACCAAGCTGGCCACGCTCTACGACGCCAAAGGCAAGGTGGTGCCACCGTACTATACCGTAACCTACCCCGACGGCGGCCTGCTGACCAGCACCCACAGCCTGGCCCGCTACCTGCACAGCATCATCAACCCCACCGTCAGCGGGGCGCCCCTGCCTCCGGCCGCCGTCGATTCGCTGCTGAGACCGCAGTTTACCACGGGCCGCATGCCCGAGCACCTCGACCCGGCCGAGCCCAACCAGGGCTTGTTCTGGGCGCACCGCCGCAACGGCACCGTGGGCCACACCGGCGGCGACTCGGGCATCACCACGTTTCTGTTTTTCGACCCGGTTACCCGCGTGGGCAAGGTTTTCGTCACCAACACCGAAGTGCAAAAAGGCCCGCGTAGCCTGGAGCAGTTCAAAGCCATCTGGAAACTGCTCGACCAGGTGCACTAACCAGCCGCCGGGCTTTCGCGTAATTGGTCTTTATAGTTGTCAGTTGCTGGTTGTCGGTTGTCGGGCCGAATAATCAACTGCTTTTTGACAAAAAATCTAACAACCGACAACTAATAATCAGCGACTAACGACACCATGCGCAAAGGCACCAAAGTCACCTGGAAATACGGCACCGGCACGGCCACCGGCAAAATCGAGTCAATGCACAAAGAGCCCATTGCCCGCACCATCAAGGGCTCCGAGATTCATCGCAACGGCTCGGCCGAAGACCCCGCGCTGGTTATCGTGCAGGAGAATGGCGACAAAGTTCTTAAGCTGAAGAGCGAGGTGAAAGCGGCGAGCTAGCGCCGCAAGTAAATGCCCTTACCGTAGCCGGCCCCGTCGTCGTCCACGGGCGTACCGTTTAGCACGGCACGCCGGCGCAGATTGCTTCCGCAGCTGCAGCAGCCCTTCCCGGGCGGCTGGCTCGCCACGTCAATGTTGCTGAGGTCGTAGTTGCGGCCGGCATTGGGCAGCACAAACCGATAATTGAAGGCGGCATAGGCCAAAGCGGGCTGTACGCCGGTGGCACCCGGAACGGGTAGGCTTTGTAAGTCCACGACACAGAAAAGATTGGAGTCGCACAGCCGGTTCCGCACCGTATCCAGTGATGTGATAAAGCCGGGCTGGGCATAGCGCACAACGTAGGCCCCCGCCACCTCGGCGTTGGTGAACCCACCGCGCTGGCGGTCGGTGTCGATGCGCACCGAGAAGTTTTCCGTGAGCGTACAGGGCGCGCAGGTGTAATCCGCGCATTTATCGCCGCAGCCTGCAAGGACCGCACTCCCAGCAGCCAACACTCCAATGTATCCCAAGCGGGTGAAAAGAGCAAAACGGGTCATGATTGTGGATTTAGATGGCATGGCAGGAATTGACTTCGGGGTTGCGTTTCACACACAAATATGTTCGCTACCGGCGCAGCACGGTGGTGGTAGCGCTTCCTTCGGCTATTACCGGTGTGTCATTGAGCAAAAAGCGCCGCCGGGCGTTGGCAAGGTGGGCGCGATGGCCCTTGCTCACCTCGGCTGCTTCTTCCGGCTCGCTGCTGCACCGGTAAAAAAGGACTGGTTTCGGCTTTTGCGGCTAGTTCTGCGTACCCCAAAGGTGCGCTGGCCCATTATTTCGCCACAGCCGGGCTCTCAAATCCTGTGGTTACTGCGTTACAATGGCGCGTTTTCCGCTCCGGCAGCGCGGCTTCGCGCCAGCGAGGGCACGGCCATGACTACCCCACGATAACACCCTTTATGAACGAACTGACTGAGATTCGCCACCTGCAAAAAACCGATGCCGAAGCCATCAAAAATGCTATGCTCCTCGCCTACCCGCGCCTGGCCACCTACTGGCCGGAGGCGCAGCTGAACCGGCTGGTGGACCTGTTTCCCGAAGGCCAGTTTGTGGTGACGGTGAATGGCGAAGTAGTGGCCGCCGCCTTTGCCATCATCGTCGACCACGACCAGTTTGAGGAAGACCACACGTTTCAGCAGGTGACGGGCGACTATACCTTTAGCACCCACCAGCCCGCTGCCGACACGCTCTACGGCATCGAGGTGTTTGTGGTGCCGGCCATGCGCGGGCGGCGGCTGGCGCGCCGGCTCTACGAGGCCCGCAAGGAACTCTGTGAACGTCTGAATCTGCGTGCCATCGCCTTCGGGGCGCGCATTCCGGGCTACCACGAGTACCAGGAGACGCTTTCGCCCAAGCAGTACGTGCAGAAGGTGAAGAACCGCGAAATAATGGACCCTTCGCTGAATTTTCAGCTTTCCAACGATTTCCACCCGGTGCGGGTGCTGCGCAGCTACCTACCCAACGACGTGGCCAGTGGCGAATACGCCCTGCTCATGGAGTGGGACAACATGATGTACGACACCCGCCCGGTGCAGGCCATCGCCAAAAAAACGCAGGTGCGCCTGGGCCTCGTGCAGTGGCAGATGCGCCACTTCGACGGCCTGGAAGACCTCCTGCAACAGGTGGAATACTTCGTGGATGCGCTGGCCGCCTACCGCGCCGACTTCGCACTGTTTCCCGAGTTGTTCCACGGCCCGCTGATGGCCGATGCCAACGAGCTGTCCGAAATTGATGCCATTCGCAAGCTGAGCCAGTTTTCAGATGCCATTCTGGCCCGCTTCACCGAGCTGGCCGTGAAATACCACATCAACATCATTACCGGCTCGATGCCCGTGATGGACGAAGCCGGCAAGTTGATGAACGTGGGCTACCTGTGCCGCCGCAATGGCAGCACCGAGCGCTATGAGAAAATCCACGTCACGCCCAACGAGGCCAAGTACTGGGGCCTCACCGGCGGCAAAAAGCTCCAAACGTTCGACACCGATTCGGGCCGCATTGGCATCCTTATCTGCTACGATTCGGAGTTTCCCGAGCTGGCCCGCCTCCTGGCCGACCAGGGCATGGACATCCTGTTCGTACCCTTCCTCACCGATACCCAGACGGCGTATTCCCGCGTGCGGCACTGCGCTGCGGCGCGGGCCATCGAAAACGAATGCTACGTGGCCATCGCCGGCTCGGTGGGCAACCTGCCCCGAGTCAAGAACATGGACATTCAGTACGCGCAGTCGGCCGTGCTCACGCCCTGCGACTTTGCCTTCCCAACCACCGGCGTGAAAAGCGAGGCCACGCCCAATACCGAAATGATTCTGGTGACGGACGTGGACCTGTCCATTCTCGACCGCCTGCGCAACCAGGGCAGCGTGCAAAACCTGCGCAGCCGCCGCCACGACGTGTACCAGCTCAGCTCGTCGGAGCTGATGCCCAAGCATTGATTTAGAACGTAGTTAAAAGGCCGTCATGCGTTAGGCACTAGTTAAATAGCTTCCCCAGTTTACCTCCAACAAAAAACCCCGCCGGCTAATACCGGCGGGGTTTTTTGTTACGTAAATAACTCTTTGACGCTTACTACAAATTGTCTTTGTCAGGGTCGATGAAGGCTTGCTCGTCCATCTCCGTTGGTACTACTACAATGCCCTTTTGGAGCAGAGAATTGCGCTTGCCGTAGAGGAAGTACACAACGAAGCCGAGCAGCATCCAGCCGGCAGCTACTTCCAGCGTGGCCGAATCCAGACCTACAATCAGGGCCGAGCACACGATGGCGCCCATGAAGGGCACCAATGGGAAGCTAGCCGACGAGAGCGGCGCGCGGAACGGACGCGGCTGGTCGGGGTCCGACTTGCGCATAATCCACACGCCCAGGCTCACGAGCACAAAGGCCAGCAGCGTGCCAAACGAGGTGAGGTCGCCGGCCAGGTTGCCGGGCACAAAGGCCGCGAACAAGCCCACGAATACCATCAGCATCAGGTTGGACTTGTAAGGGGTGTTGAAGCGGGGGTGCAACGCCGAGAAGGCTTTGGGCATCAGTCCGTCCTTGGCCATCGAGAAAAACACCCGGCTCTGGCCCATGAGCATTACCAGCATTACCGAGGTGAAACCCAACAGGATGCCGATGGTAACGGCCGTTCCGAGCCACTCGTAGCCCTTCATGTGGGTTACAATGGCGTAGGTCACCGAGGCTTCGCCGCCCACGGCGGGGTCAGCAAATTCGCGCCAGTTGGCCACGCCCGTCAGTACGTGTCCGAACAGAATGTAGAGCACCGTGCATAAAGCCAGCGAGCCCAGAATGCCGATGGGCATGTCGCGCTTGGGGTTTTTGGCCTCCTGCGCGGCCGTGCTCACGGCATCAAAACCGATGAAGGCAAAGAAGACGATGCCCGCGCCGCCCAGAATACCGCCCCAGCCGTGCTTATTCCAGCCTTCGTAGGTGCGCACCACCTCGCCGGCGGCGTTTTTCACTACGGCATCGGCCGGAATGAGGTAGGGCTCGTGGTTGGCGGGGTTCACAAACTGCCAGCCCACGGCGATGAACACCACCACGATGAGCACCTTCAGCACCACGATAACGGCGTTGAACATGGCCGACTCCTGGGTGCCTTTCACCAGCAACAAGCTAAGGGCCACAATGATAAGCAGCGCCGGCAGGTTGATAACGCCCTGCTGGGCCACGCCATCGATAACGGCGCGCTCAAACGGTGAATGGCTTAGACTATAGGGAATACTTGTCCCAAACGTCTCCAGGAGCTTATTGAGGTATTCGCTCCAGGCAATGGACACGGTGGCCGCGCCCAGCGCGTATTCCATAATAAGTGCCCAGCCGATAACCCAGGCCACAAATTCGCCCATCGTAGTGTAGGCGTAAGTGTAAGCCGAGCCGGCAATGGGAATCATGGCCGCGAACTCGGCGTAGCACAGGCCCGCGAACACGCAGCCAAAGGCAGCCAGAATGAAGGCGAGCGTCACGCCCGGCCCCGAGGCTTGGGCGGCGGCGGCGGCGGTGCGCACAAACAGGCCGGCCCCGATGATGGCGCCCACGCCCAGGGCTACGAGGTTGCCCGCACCCAGCGTCCGCTTTAGGGTACCGTGCCCGGTGGAGTTAGCCTCGCCCAGCAGCACGGCCAATGGTTTTTTGGCGAAAATACTTGCCATTTGTTAGGGTTAGTGAAAGAAGAAGTGTGAAATAAAAAGAACTGAAAACGAAACCAACAACTGCCTTTGCCCCAAAAAAACGGCGGCAACGGCAGCGACGGGCCCGAAATATAGGCAGCAAATTCGCGCCCGCCCGGTTTTCACGCGCCTGGCTTTGCGGTGGCTGTGGTTGCCACCCGATTAAACCCCGGCCCATCAGCCGCATCCAAGTCCGCAATTCACCCTCTCTTTTTCTTCCTTTATCATGAAAAAAATCATTGTTTTGCTCGCGGCCTTCGTGGCCACTGCCACCACCGGTTTTGCCCAGGCCCCGGCCGGGGCTGGCCCCGTTCCGCAA
The DNA here is from genome assembly GCF_000715495.1 of Hymenobacter sp. IS2118. GTDB lineage: Bacteria > Bacteroidota > Bacteroidia > Cytophagales > Hymenobacteraceae > Hymenobacter. The sequence goes on from NZ_JNLX01000123.1 coordinate 26,809, forward strand.
GCGGGCAGCCGCTCGCAGGCGCCGGCTTCGCCCGAGCAGCAGGCCGAGCGCCGCGCCCGGGCCCTAACCAAAGCCCTAAGCCTGAGCCCCGACCAGCAGGCCCGGCTGCAACCCATTTTACTGGCTCAGCAGCAGGAGCTCCAACGCCTCCGCGACCAGCCCCGCGGCGGCGACCGCCGGGCAATGGCCCAGCAGCTGAAAACCACCCAGGCTACTTACGACCAGCAAATCCGCGCCGTGCTCACGCCGGAGCAATACAGCAAGTTTGAGCAGCAGAAAGACGACCGTCGCGACCAAATTCGGGAGCGCCGGGCCGGGGGCGGAAGGAATAACTAGCCCGATTGGTAGATAATATCCGCCCATTTATCGAGGCATTCAGGATGGCATTCATCCCGCCTCAATCCTGGCATAACGCTTGCAAATACCCTGGCAAGTGACCAACGAGGCGCTTTTGCTCTCCGGCCTCCTTCTTTATTCAGTTACTTTATAAATCATCCAACCCATGAAAAAGACCCTGCTATTGCTCGCCGCCCTGGCCTTCACCACCGCCGGCACCAGCTTCGCCCAAACCACGCCCGCCGCATCCACCGCCCGTAAGGCGCACAAAGGCCGCGACCACAAAGACAACAAAACCCCCGCTCAAAAAGCCGACTATCACGCCGCCAAAATGGCCAAGGACCTCGGCCTCACCGCCGACCAGGAAGCCCGCGTAGAGCAGCTTCTGGTGGCTCGCCAGCAGGAATCGGCCGCGTTCAAAGCCAAGTACGGCACCGACAAAAAAGCCGGCCGCACCGACATGCAGGCGTCCCGCCAGCGCTACCAGACCCAACTCAAATCCATTCTCACTGCCGACCAGTACGCCAAGATGAGCCAGATGAAGGACGAGCACCGTGGCCACGGCAAAATGAAGGACGGCGGTAAAATGAAAATGAAAACCAAGGCGTAATTGCCCGCTTACCAGTTAGGCCGCAGGAGCCCCAGCCAGATTTGGCTGGGGCTTTTTTGCGTTTGGCGGCCTGCGGAACCCGTTTCGCCATTGCCCGGCCAGAGTGCTTATATTTGGCCAAATCACCCGGCTACCCGTTTGGCCTCAATTTATTCTCCCATGCCTCCCCTCCCCAGTAGCACGGCCTCGGCCGTGCAAATCCAGCAGTTCTACGATAAGGGCCTGGCCCATGCCAGCTACGCCGTGCGCTACGGCCGCCAGGTCGCCATCATCGACCCGGCCCGCGACCCGCAGCCCTACTACGACTTTGCCGACGAACACGAGGCCAACATCGTGGCCGTGATTGAGACGCATCCGCACGCCGATTTCGTGTCGTCGCACCTGGAAATTGCTCAGGAAACCGAGGCCACCATCTACTGCAGCGAACTGGTGGGCGCCAAGTACCCGCACAAAACCTTCGACGACGGCGACCGCATCAGCCTGGGCACCGTGGAGCTGCACGCCATCAACACCCCCGGCCACTCGCCCGACAGCATCAGCATTTTGCTAATGGACGAGCTGGCCCAAAGCCGCGCCGTGTTTACCGGCGACACGCTGTTTGTGGGCGACGTGGGCCGGCCCGACCTGCGCGAGGATGAGGCCGTGGGCGGCCACCAGCGCCAGGAGCTAGCTGCCCAACTCTACCGCAGCACCCGCAACAAGCTCATGACCCTGCCCGGCACCACGCGGGTGTACCCCGCCCACGGCCCCGGCAGCCTCTGCGGCAAAACAACCAGTACTGACCTCGACAGTACCATTGCCAGAGAGCTGAAGACGAATTATGCCCTGCAGCCCATGTCGCAGGAGGAGTTCGTCAAGGTCCTGCTCGAAGACCAGCCTTTCGTGCCCAAGTACTTCGGCCACGGCGTGCAGTTGAACCGCCAGGGTGCCCCCAGCTTTGAAGACAGCATCCGGGCCGTGCCCCACCCTGGCAGCAACGCCACCCTGGAGCCCGATGTGCTCATTATTGACACCCGCCCCGCCGCCCAGTTTCGGGCCGGCCACCTGCCTGGCGCTATCAACCTGCAGGACGGCGGCAAGTTCGAAACCTGGCTGGGTTCTGTAATTGGCCCCGCCGAACCGTTTTACCTGCTGGCCGATTCCCAGATTGCCTTGGATATCGTGGTGCGCAAATCCGCAAAAATCGGCTACGAGGGCAACATCAAAGGCGCTTTGCTGGCCCCGCTGGTGCTGCCCAATACCTCCCCCGCGGTGGACGTAGCCCAGGTGCGCCAGCACCCCGACGCCTTCACCATCGTGGACATCCGCAACCGCGCCGAGGCCAAAACACCGGTCTTTGAAAACGCCCTGCTCATTCCGCTACCCGAGCTGCGCGAACGCGCCCACGAAATTCCTGCTGGCAAACCCGTGCTGGTGCATTGCGCCGGCGGCTACCGCTCGGCGGCCGGGGCCAGCATCGTGCAGCAGGCCCTGCCCGGCGTGGAAGTGCTGGATTTGGGCGAGGCTGTGACGGAGTTTTAAGGGGCGGCGGCGGGGCATTAACTAAACACGGAGAAGGAAAAGCGTAGTTTTCAGGCCGTCATGCCGGGCGCAGCTGCGGCATGACCAAACTTGGTACAGTTACTTTTACCCGACTACTTAGTCACTGATGTTACGCACCATCCTAGCGGACTGCCTGGAAACGGCCTTTGCTGATGCACCTAAAGTCTCTTTGTGAAGCGTAGGCGCAATCAGTGCGTAACATCAGTTAGTCAAGCAACAGCGGCTAGATTTCGCTATCTTCCGAACATGGATATAAAAACGCTGATAACCGTTGACCCGGACATTTTGGGTGGCCAACCCGTATTTGCCGGAACGCGCGTGCCAGTAGAGTCACTTTTTGACCATTTGGAAGCGGGCGTTGCGCTCGATGAATTTCTGGATGACTTCCCCACCGTCGCCAAAGCGCAAGCTGTGGCTCTATTGGAGATGGCGAACCGGCTGGTAACCGCCAAAAATATAGACCAACTCTATGCGGCTGCTGCTTGATGAGAACTTACCCAAAGGACTAAAGCAGGACTTTCCCGACCACGAGGTTTTCACCGTTTGGGATAAAGGCTGGAATGGCATCAAGAATGGTGAACTGCTAAAGCTAATGCTGGCCGACGGTTTTCACGCGTTGTTGACCTTTGATAAAAATTTGCAGCACCAGCAGAATTTCGAGCGGTATGTTTTGACCGTTTTTGTGCTGAATGCACCAATCAATCGATATTCGGTACTGACCAACCTTTCGGTGAAGGTGAACGCCTTGCTGAACGAAGGCGCCTTGCCGGTAGGGCCGATTATTATCACGCAGGACTAAGGCTGTTTTTCGCCTAATCCCCGTAGCAAATACGATTACTAACCATCTAATGCGCGTCCTCCACACCGCCGACTGGCACCTTGGCCAGCATTTTCTCACGGGCCAGGAACGCACCACCGAGCAGCAGGCTTTCCTCGACTGGCTACTGCTGACGGTGCAGGACCAGGGCATTGAGGTGCTGGTAATTGCCGGCGACATCTTCGACACCCAAACGCCCTCGTACACGGCGCAGGAGCTGTACTACACCTTCTTGGTGAAGATGCAAAGTACCTGCTGCCGCGACATCGTGGTGGTGGGTGGCAACCACGACTCTCCCACCATGCTCAACGCCTCGCGGCAATTGCTGCGGCAGTTGCGCATCCACGTAGTGGGCGGCGTGCCCACGGAGCCAGCCGAGCAGATTATCCATTTGAACGGGGCCGGCGGCCGGCCGGGGCTGGTGGTGTGCGCGGTGCCGTTTCTGCGCGACCGCAACATCCGGCTGGCCGTGGCCGGCGAAAGCCCCGACGACCGGCAGCTCCGCATTCGCCACAGCATTGCCGACCACTACGCTGCCCTGGCCGGCCACGCGGCCGTGCTGGGCCAGCGCGAGCAGGACGTACCGGTGCTGGCCACCGGCCACCTCTACGCGGCCGGCGGCGAGGCCCGCGAGGGCGCCGAGCGCGACGTGCACATTGGCGGGCTGGGGCTGGTGGGGGCCGAGCATTTTCCGGCGGCCTTCGACTACGTGGCCCTGGGCCACCTGCACCGGCCGCAACTGGTGGGTGGCCGCCAGCACATCCGCTACTCAGGCTCGCCGGTGCCGCTGTCCTTCACCGAAGCCAACGACAAGCAGCAAGTACTACTGCTGGAATTTAAAGGGGCCGGCGCGCCCGTCATTACCAGCCTGCCGGTGCCCGTGGCGCGGCGCCTGCAGCGCTTCCACGGCACGCTGGACGAGGTGGAGGCCGATATTCTGGCCTATGATAACGAGGCATTCGGGCTGGTGGCCTGGGCCGATGTGCTGGTGCGCTCCGACGAAACGCCGGCCGAAGTGCAACGCCGCATCCAAGCTGTGCTGGAGCTGCAAAAGAAGAAAGTAGTGGCCCCGCGCGGCGTGCGCCACCAGCGCCTGACCGAGGTGGCCGGCCTGGCCGAAGCCGCCGTCCCGCTGGCCCTGCTGCACGAACTTACGGTGGACGAGGTGTTTGGCCGGCGCGTGGCCAGCCTACCACCCGAGCGGGCCGCGCAGCTCAGCGCCACCTTCGGGGAGCTCCGCCAGCTGCTGGCCGAAGCTGACCCGCAGGCGTGGAACGAGCAGTAGCGCGAACTTTGGAGAGTACTGAAGCATTATTCAAATGCTTGCCCTCCATTAGTTCCGCTGTTATTCAATTGTAATTATCTGAATACCAACGGCAAGGCTAACAGCTTTCAGCTACTGGCTTAAAGCTCATTATCTACCCAATGAAAATTATCAGCGTCCGCTTCGCTAACCTCAACTCGCTGCCTGGTCCGTTTTTGATTCGGTTTGATGCTACGCCACTGGCCGATACAGGGCTGTTTGCCATCACGGGGCCCACGGGGGCGGGCAAAAGCACGCTGCTTGATGCTATTTCGGTGGGCCTGTATGGCCGGGTGCCGCGCCACGACCGGCAGGTGGGCGAGATGGTGAGCCGCCACGCCAAGGAGGCGTGGTCGGAGGTGGAGTTTGAGGTGCACGAAACCGACCCCGACACGGGCTCGACGGACCGCGTGCGCTACCGCTCGCGCTGGGAAGTGAAGCGCAAGGTGCGCGGCGAGGACAAGGGCGCGCTCAACCCCGATGCCATGACGCTGGTGCTGAGCCCTTCCAACGTGGCCATCATCAGTGGCAAGGAGGCGGTGCCGAAGCGGGTGAGTGAGCTGTCGGGGCTGGATTTTGGGCAGTTTGAGCAGTCGGTGCTGCTGAGCCAGGGCAAGTTTGCGCGCTTCCTGCACGCGCCCGAAAAGGAGCGTAGCGCCCTGCTGGAGAAGATGACCAACGTGGGCATCTACTCGCGGCTGAGTGTGGCGGCGTTTGAGAAAGCCAGGGAGGAGCAGCAGAAAACCCGCGAGCTGCAAATTCGGCTCGATGCCACCACCCTGCTGTCGGAAGAAGCGCGGGCCGGCCTGGAAGCCCGCCTCGACGTGCTGCACCAGCAAACGGAGCAGCATTATGAGGAGCAGCAGGACTTAAATCTATGTCTGTCCTGGCGAACCATCCTGGACCAATTCGACCGGCAGCTTAATGAAGCCGAGCGCGAAGCCGCACGCCTGCGCCAGCAGGAAACCGCGCTGGCCCCCGATTTTATCCGACTCGATGGCCACCTGCGCGCCGCCGCCGTGGACAAGCCCCTGGGCCTGGCCGAAGCCGCCGAGCGGGAAGTGAGCAGCGACGAAAAGCAGCTGGCGGAACTGGCGGAAGCCCTGCCCCGGCTAGTCCTGGCCGCCGAAACGGCCACTCAGACCCACCGGACCGCCACCGCCGCCCACGCCGAAGCCCTGGCCGAGGAAGACCGTCTGCGCCCGGTGCTCAGCCAGGCCCAGCAGCAGGACGCTACTATTGCCGCCGCCCGCCACCAGCTGGGCCTCAAGCGCACGGCCCACGGCCAGCAGCAGCGCACCCACACCCAAACCGCCGCCGACCTGCACCGGGAAGCGGTAGAAATTGAGAACCTGCAAACCCAGAGCACCACGCTCGACGGCTGGTTGATAGCGCATAGTGCCGAGAACGACCTGAAAAACCAGGTGCTGGCGCTGGACCGCGAAATAATCGACCTGCTGGGGGCGCAAAAGCAGTTGGCCGCCCTGGAAGCCCGCCAGCAGGAGCTGCATAAAAACCAGGACCAGACCGCGCTGGACCTGCGCCGCCAACGCGGCCTCGAAGCCGACGCGCTGGCCCGCCAGCAGGCTATCAAAGACCAAGGCCAGCCCTGCCGCACCGAGCGCGACGCCCTGCTGCTAGGCACCAGCGCCGCTGCCCTGGTGCAGCGGGCCGACGACCTGAGCGCCCACCGCCAGGCCCTGCAACAGCTGCTGCCCAAGGCCGAAACTGCCCACACCGAGCAAACCCGCGCCGAAGCCCTGACCGCCGAAATCAACCAGGAAGCTCCCGACCTAACCACCGCCGAAACCGCCGCCCGCCACCTCGAAACGCGTCGGACCGACGGCCTCGCGCTACTGGAAAGCTACCGCCGCGAGCTCCGCGCCCAGCAGGCCCTGGCCGACCTGAACCACCTACGCCAGCATTTGCAGGATGGCCAGCCCTGTGCCCTCTGCGGAGCGGTAGAACACGCTTTTGCCGCCGATTTTGCCCCCGAAGCCGATGAGCAGGAGCAGCGCGTGACGCAGCAGCAGCTAGCCCTCACAAGCTTGGACGAGGAGCTGCGCCTCGCCACCACCGCCCTCGCCCGCCGCCAGACCCAGCAGCAGCAGCGCCAGCAGCGCCGCGACGAAGCCGCCGCCGCCGCCGAAACCGCCCGCCAGCAGGCTGCTTCCCTAGCCGCGCCGCTTC
>NZ_JNLX01000124.1 GCF_000715495.1 Hymenobacter sp. IS2118
TTTTTTGCCATCTACTATATTTTGGTTACGGGGATGCAGTGGAAGGCCTTGCCGCGGTGCTTGGGGGCAACCTCCACGGTCCATGACCGGTTCCAGCAGTGGGCCCAGGCTGGCGTTTTTAAGCGGCTTTGGACCAGCGGCTTGGTGCAGTTACAGGCCGAAGGCCGCCTGGATTGGGACTGGCAGTGTCTGGATGCCTGCCAGACCAAGGCCCCGCTTGGCGGCGAGGCCGTCGGCCCCAACCCGACGGACCGGGGCAAGGGCGGCGTCAAACGCCACGTGCTGACCGAGGCTCAGGGCTTGCCCGTCGGCGTGGCCGTGACCGGAGCCAACGTCCACGAAGTGACGCAAGTACAGGCCGTACTCGATTCGATGCCCGTGCTGCCCCCACCGGCCGAAGGCGATTTCGCCCCCGGTTTCTGCGCCGACAAGGGCTACGACGCCGAGGCCATTCGGCGCCTACTGGCCCAGTGGGGCTACCGGGTGCACATCCTGAGCCGGGGAGAGGAAGCCGACAAATGCCGCACCCCCGGCTACCGCGCCCGTCGCTGGGTCGTCGAGCGCACCCACGCCTGGTTCCACCGTTTCCGCCGCCTGCTCATCCGCTGGGAAAAGAAAGTCGCCAACTACGAAGCCCTCCTCCACCTGGCTTGCGCAAACACCGTCTGGCGACACTCCCTCCTATTTTTCGGATAGGCTCTTAACGGCCTGCGGGTTGACCAATACCTGAACCACGTCGAGGGCATTGCCCGCCATAACTTCACCGGCATGACGCGCTCCGTGATTGAGGAGCGGCCCACGCGCTTCGCCGAAATCGACGTGTTTTCGCGCTTGATTATGGACCGCATTATTTTCCTGGGCCAGGCCGTGGACGACCCCATTGCCAACATCATCAACGCTCAGCTGCTGTTTCTGGAATCGGCCGACGCCCGCAAGGACATTCTGCTCTACATCAACTCGCCGGGCGGTGGGGTGTACGCCGGCCTGGGCATTTTCGACACCATGCAGTATGTGCAACCCGACGTGGCCACCATCTGCACCGGCCTCGCCGCCTCGATGGGCGCTTTCCTGCTCTGCGGCGGCGCCCTGGGCAAACGCTCGGCCCTGCCCCACGCCCGCGTCATGATTCATCAGCCCTCGGGCGGCGTGCAGGGCCCTTCGGCCGACATTGAAATCACGGCCCGCGAAGTGGTAAAGCTCCGCCAGGAACTGTATCAGATTTACGCGGAGCGCACCGGCAAAACCTACCAGCAAATCCACAACGATTCGGACCGCGACAACTGGATGCGGGCCGACGAAGCGAAGGAGTACGGGCTGATTGACGAGGTACTCACGCGCCCGGCGGCGACCTGAGAGGCAGGTTTATCAAACGCCATTACGCCCTTTTGGCTGCACCAACGTTGGTTTTGCACTTAGCTTTACGGAACTGTTCCACTGCAAAACCCGCCCGTTCACTTAATGCGTCTTCTGTCTTATCACCGCCTGTTCCTGCTCCTTTTTTTCGGACTGACCCTGCCCCTATTGAACGCTACCGCGCAGGCGCTGCGAACGGCCGACGGCCTCACCTATCATCCGGTCAGAACCATAGCCCCGGCCGACCCGGACCTGGCCGATTTGGCGTTTTTGAAACAGGAGATTGGCGCGGCGCGGGTGGTGTTTCTGGGCGAGCCCACGCACGGCGAGGGCAACGTGTTTGAGGCTAAAACGCGGCTCGTGCGCTTTTTGCGGCAGCAGGGCTTTGGCACCGTGGCGTTCGAGAGCGGTTTCTACGAAGTGGCGCGGGCGCAGCAGGACATCGAAGCCGGCCAGAATCCCGCCACTTGCCTCAACAAAAGCCTGTTTCCCATCTGGACGCACAGCCGCGAGTTTCAGCCGCTGACAGCGCTGGTGGGCAAGGGCCAACTAAAAGTGGCCGGTTTCGACCCGCAGCTGAGCGGCGAGTACGGCGAGGAAATGATGGAAGACCTGCAGGCCTTTCTGGGCAGCAAGCAATCGGAGGCAGTGCCCTTCGACTATCTGGAGGAAGTTATTGACGCAATGGGACGCTACTACACGTTTCCGCCCACGCACCAGTACGCGCTGTTCAACCTGGCCATCGGCAAGGCCACCAAGCAGCTGCGCCAGGTGGCCACCGCCGAGCCGGGCCGCCGGAGCCGGGCCGAATTCTGGCTGCAAACCCTGGCCAGCCTCAACGCCCTGGCCCGCGATTACGCCCGCAACGACCCCGGCGCTAAAGGTCCCGAAGGTTTCAAAGCCTCGGACAGCAACGTGCGCGACCAGCTGATGGCTGACAACCTGCTCTGGTACCTGCGCCAGCACCCCACCGAAAAAGTGATTTGCTGGGGCGCCACCGGCCACTTCGCTGGACCTTTAAAGGGCCTGCAAAATGATGAATTGCAGGATTTTCGTCCGATGGGCTCGTTGGTGAAAGCGGCTTTGCCCGCCGGGCAGGTGTACTTGTTGGGTACGGCTACGGCCGGCGGCATCTATGGCAATGTACACGGCCCGCGCAAGCCCGTGCCCACGCCCGCCCCCGGCAGCCTGGAAGCGCAGCTGGACGCCGTGGGCCCGGAGTACCTGTTCGTGCCCATGCGGCAGCCGGCCCTGGCCAACGTTACCGCCAGCCTGTTTGAGTACCAGCCCCTGGCCGGCAACTGGACGCAGGTGCTCGACGGGCTGCTGTTTCTGAAAACCGTGCGCCCGCCCGAATACGCCGAGCAGGACCTGCCGCCCACGCTCCGCGACTCGCTACGACTGGCCAAAACCAGCAGCGGCACCCTTGCCGGCGACGCCCAACGCCGCCTCACGGTGCGGGCCGCTGGCTCGGGCCCGGCTGCCGGCCAGCTGCGCGGCGTGGTGCTCGATGAGAAAACCAGAGCGGCGGTGCCCTTTGCCAGCGTGTATTTGCAGCGGCAGGGCGTGGGCCTCACCACCAACATCAAGGGCGAATTTGAGTTGCCCCGGCCGGCCGGGCCCGATTCGCTGGTGGCTACTTGCCTGGGGTTTGGCCAGCAGGCGCTGGCCGTGGGTACGCAGTCCTACCTCACGGTACTGCTGCCCCCGCAGGCCTACGCGCTGGCCGAAGTAACGGTAAAGGGCGAAAGCCTGGACCCGCGCAAAATCATGGCCCGCGTCATTAAACAGCTGCCTCAGAACTACACGCAGCGGGACTACAACGCCGACGTGTACGCCCGCGCCTCATCTACCAACTTCGACTCGCTGCTCTACGACGTGGAGTATTTCAGCACCTTTTACGATGCCCAGGGCTACCGCTCGGTGGGCAGCGGCGCCTCGCGGCTGGAGGAAGTGAAATGGAACAAGGAGCCCAACCGCAGCGGCGACTGGGGCGACTACCATTTTGCCCATTCCGCCTACTTCGCCAACTTCGTGGATTTGGTGGACCAGAACCCGATTTTTCAGGCCCGCACCCTGAAAAAGTACACGTACTCGCTGGCGTCCGTCATCCAGGACCAGGGCCGCGAAACGCTGGTGATTGACTTCGTGGCCAAAAAGAAAAACCGCCGCACCACGGGCGACTATTTCGACCAAGGCTACTCGGGCAAGCTCTACATCAACCGCGCCGACTATGCCGTGACGCGCTGCGACGTGGAGTGGCAGCGCGACACGGTGCTGCTTAACGAAATGACGCGCAAGTACTTTGCCCGCGGCGGCACGGTGGCCAGCAGGTGGCACCACCTGCACGACGACTACCGCATCCGCCAGAGCATGACCTACCAGCAGCCGCAGCCCGGCGGCCCGTACTTCCTCGACCGCAGCATCCAAACCTGGATTGAAAGGCACCGGGACCTGGCCACCGGCCGGCGCATGGAGAAGCTTTCGGTGCAAAGCCTACAGTTTGCCAACATCCGCACCACCGGCGTGGAGGTGCTGCCCGAGCGTCCGCCCGCCGCCACCATGCTGCTCAAGGGCCGGCCGTTTCACGAGGAGTTCTGGCGCACCCACCAGCGCCCCGACGGCGCGGCGGTCACCCCGCAAATGAAAGCGCCGGCCCGCTAAGCAGGCCGGCGCTCGCGCGTGGCTTAGTTTGGGCTTGGTTGCCCGTCGGGACCGGGCGCCTACTCGGCGGCCGGGTACCAGTTGCGCAGCCGAACGTCGATTTTCTTGTTCGCCGCGTTCACGGTTTTCTTGAAGCCGTCCACGTCGCTCAGGCCGTTTTGGCCGCGGTAGTGATAAGGGTACACGATGCCCGGCTTGAAGGCCAGCACGCCCTGGGCGGCCTGCGGTGCGTCCATGGTGTAGGGCAGGTTCATGCACACAAACGCCACGTCGATGCCTTTGAGGGCGCGCATTTCGGCCACGTCTTCGGTGTCGCCGGACAGGTACACTTTTTTGCCGCCCAGTTCCAGCACGTAGCCGTTGCCCCGGCCTTTGGTGTGCGGCGCGTCGGGCGCTTCGGGCAGGTTGTACATGGCAATGGCCGAAACCTTCATCCCCAAAGTATCAAGCTTCTGGCCGTTGCTGATAACGCGGGCCTGGGCCCGGTACTCGGCCGGCAGCTTGTCGGCCACGGCCTGGGGCACCAGCATCAGGGCCTTGCCCACGGCGAGGCTGGCCAGGGTTTTGGGGTCCAGGTGGTCGCCGTGAATGTCGGTGATGAGGATGACGTCGGGGGCGGCCAGGCCGGCGTAGCCCGCCGCGCCGCCGTAGGGGTCCACATAAATGGTTTTGCCGTTCCACGTCAGCACCACGCTGCCGTGCGTGATGGGCTGCACCGTGAGCGGGCCTTTTTTGGTAGCAATCTGGTCGGCGGCAGCACGCAGCGGAGTGGCGTGCTGGGTCTGGGCCTGGGCCGAAATGGTGAAAGCAGCCAGCGTGGCCGCGAGAAGAAGGGTGGATTTCATCGGTTTTATACCTGTTAAGTAATTAGACTTGTTCCCGAATAAGCAGAAATGAAAAAAGCGAGTCATGCTGAGCGCAGCCGAAGCATCTCTACCGCGCAACTAATCCAATCGACTCAACGAAGCGGTAGAGATGCTTCGGCAAGCTCAGCATGACCGTCGATTTTATACTTTTTTTTGTATTTTTTATACTTTTTTTTGTATTTAGGAACAAGTCTATTATCTATCGGATTTCCCCGTAGCGTGCCCTTGTTGAAGCAGCTGCTGCCAAAAACCGGGACCATAACACGCCCGCCCGGCACAAGTTCAGGGCCGCGTCCGGGCCGGCAGCCACGGGCCGGTGGCACGCTGGGTTGGGCGCCATTTGCCGGGCCCGCGCTACATTTCGCCATGCAAGCCGCTCCCACCACGAAAGCCTCCGTTTTTTCCGCCGCCGTCATCGTAGCCGCGCTAGGCTATTTTGTCGATATCTACGACCTGATTCTCTTCAGCATCGTGCGGGTTCAGAGCCTCAAAGAGCTGGGCATTACCGATGCGGCCGAGGTCACGAACCAGGGCTTGTTCCTGATAAACATGCAGATGGGTGGCATGCTGGTCGGCGGCATCCTGTGGGGCATATTGGGCGATAAGCGCGGGCGGCTGTCGGTGCTCTTCGGCTCGATTCTAATGTATTCGCTGGCCAACCTGGCCAACGGCTTCGTGACTTCGGTAGAGCAGTACGCCTGGCTGCGGCTCATTGCCGGCATCGGGCTGGCCGGCGAGCTGGGCGCGGGCATCACGCTGGTGAGCGAAAGCCTGCCCAAAGAAAAGCGCGGCTACGGCACCATGATAGTGGCCACCGTGGGCGTGAGCGGCGCCATGCTGGGCTACTGGGTAGGCGAGGCGCTGGGCTGGCGCAATGCCTATTTCGTGGGCGGCGGACTGGGCCTGGCGCTGCTGCTGCTGCGCGTGAGCGTGTTCGAGTCGGGCATGTTCCAGCAGGTGCAGGCCCAAACGGATGTGGTGCGCGGCAACTTTCTGGCCTTGTTCACTAACCGCGCCCGCTTCGGCAAGTACCTGCGCGTGCTGCTCATTGGCGTGCCGCTGTGGTTTGTAGTGGGCATTCTCGTCACGCTGGCGCCGGAGTTCGGGCGCGTGTTGGGCCTCACGGGCGAGGTCACGGCCGGGCTGGCAGTGTTCTGGTGCTATTTTGGGCTGGTGTTCGGCGATTTTATCAGCGGGGCGCTTAGCCAGCTGTGGCACTCGCGCAACAAGGCGCTGCTGGTGTTTCTGGCCTTTTGCGCCGGCATGGTGGCGGTTTATTTATTTGCCATCGAAGGCGCTACGCCCACGGTTTTCTACGCCGTGTGCTTCGTGCTGGGCGTTTCGGTGGGGTTCTGGGCGCTGTTTGTGACGGTGGCGGCCGAGCAGTTCGGTACCAACCTGCGGGCCACGGTAGCTACCACGGCGCCCAATTTCGCCCGCGGCTCGGTGGTGCTGCTGGTGCCGGCCTTCAAATACCTGAGCGGGCAGCTGGGTTTTGTGCCCGGCGCGGCCATTCTGGGCGGGGTGTCGCTGGCCGTGGCCTTCTGGGCCGTGAGCACCCTGCCCGAGAGCTACGGCAAAGACCTGGACTACGTGGAGGAATAGCCATTGCCGGACCTCTGCGGGCCTCCGCGCTTTACCTCCACGAACCTCCGCGAGAAACAACCATGCGTAAGTCCTGTAAAAGCAAAACCCTCTGAAAACCTTGCTGAAAGCGCAACGTACACGGCCTACACTTAACGGGTTAACCCAACCCTTCCCATGAAAAGACTCATTGGTTTTCTGGCCATTATGGCTGCCACGTCCTTCGCGGCCCAGGCCCAAACCACTCCCCTATCCACCGACCCTTCCACCGTGCCCCTCACGGCCGAGCAGCAACGTATGCGTGCCGACGAGGCCAAGGCTGCCTACGAGCAGCAGAAAAGCCAAACCAGCAGCAGCGACCAGGCCGTGCGTGACAGCCGCAACCAGCTCAACGATACCAACAACCAGCAAAAAGACCTGAAAAAGCAGCTCAAGGAGCAGCGCCAGCAGGAAAAAGCGCAGAAGCAGCAGCTTAAGGAACAGCGCACCCAGGCCAAGGAAGCCAAGAAGCTGGAAAAAGCCGCCCGCGACCAGGCCAAAGCCGAAAAGAAGCGCGCCAAAGCCATGAAGTAACGAATCCCGCTCGTTAGCGTTTACAAAAAACTCCGGCCCTGGTCGGAGTTTTTTATTGCTTTTTTGGCCCACCGCGCCTGCTTTCACGCCCTCTTCTAACCCCCTGATTTCTATGGCTAAGCCTACTAAAAACACCATGATGTTTTACCCGTGGCACCATTTTGTGCTGCTACCGCTGGCCCTGCTCATGGCCGGCTACACCATTTTACGCTACACTAAAGTGGCCGGCGACGACGACCAGATTGCGCGGCTCTGGTTTAGCGTGGCGGCCCTGGCGGTTATCGGTTTCGGCGTGCTCCTGATGCTGCGCCAGCATTACGCCCTGCAGTTGCAGGACCGCATTTGCCGGCTCGAAGTACGCCAGCGGTATTTCGAGGTGAGCGGCCAGCGCTTTGCCCCGCTCGAAGCGCAGCTCAGCCTCAGCCAGATTCTCAGCCTGCGCCTGGCCGGCGACGCTGAACTGCCCGCCCTGGCCCAAGCCGCCGCCGCCGACAAGCTTTCGTCCAAGGACATTCAGGCCCGCATCACCGATTTCCAGTTCGATGCCATGCGCGTCTGAGAAGCGTGACTGAGTGGCGGAGTGACTGAGTAGCGGAATAACTGAGTGACTTCTCAATGTAGACTTCCCTTACTCAGTCACTCAGTCCACTCAGTCACTCAGCCACTCCCCCACTCAGTTACTCTCTCACTCAGTCACTCTCATATGATTCTCTACAACGTCACCAGCAGCATTGAGCCCACCGTGGCCGACCAATGGCTCGACTACATGCGCACCACCCACATGCCCGAGGTAATGGAAACCGGGTTTTTCATCAAAAGCCAGCTCTGCCGGCTGCTCAACGAGGAAGAAGACGGCATCACCTATGCTGCTCAGTATTATTGCCTTAGCCTGGAGCAGCTGGAAGAGTACCAGACCATCTGCGCGCCTGCCCTGCGCGCCGACATGGAGAAGCATTTCGCCGGCAAGTACGCCTCCTTCCGCACCGTGCTGGAAGTGCTGGAATAGGACCCGTTTTTACGGGCCCGACGGGGCACGAAAACGGCCCTGGTGCTGTTGAAAAAGCACTCTATGAAAAATATTATCTTCTTCGGCGACAGCCTCACCGCCGGCCACGGCTTGCCGGCGGCCGCCAGCTTTCCCGCCCTCATTCAGCGCCGGGTCGACGGGCAGACGCTTCCTTACAAGGCCTATAACTACGGGGTGAGCGGCGAAACCAGCGCCGGCGGGCGGCAGCGTCTGGCCACGGTACTGGCCCGGCACGCCGTCGATGTTTTCGTGCTGGCCCTGGGTGCCAACGACGGCATTCGGAGCATCGCAGTGCGCGAAACCTCCCACAACCTCCAATTCATCATCGACGCGGTGCGTCGCCAGTTTCCGGCCGCACAAATTGTGCTGGCCGGCCTGGAGTTCCCCTTCGACCTGGGCCCGCTGGGCGGCCACCGCCTGGCCCATTACGCTACCGAGTTCAAGGCCCTGTTCCGCACGTTGGCCGATAGCAACGGCCTGCCCTTCGTGCCCTTCCTGCTGCAAGGCGTGCTCGGCCGCCGCGAACTCAACCTCGCCGATGGCGTGCATCCCAACGCAGCTGGCCAGCAAATTCTGGCCGAAAACGTATGGCAAATTCTGGGGCCGCTGCTGGCAGCCGTACCGCATTCCGGCAATTGAATAGATTTTGGCGCAGCCAATGGGTTAAGTAGTCGAGCAAAAGCAACCGTGTTCAATTTGGTCATGCCGAGCGCAGCCGAGGCATCTCGCTCGCCCCGCTCAACGAAGCGAGCGAGATGCCTCGGCTGCGCTCGGCATAACATACGGGAAAATACGGTTACGTTTGCGCTAACAGCTAACAGCTAACAGCTAACAGCTAAAACAAACTTCCCTGCACCGGCTGAGGGATGATGAAGGGTGGCGGCACGGCGATACCCGTCAGCGCGCGCATTTTGTCCAGGAAGTAGGTGGCGAGGATGGGGGCGTGGCGCACATCTTTCTGGTGAATGAAGAAATAGATTTCGTGGATGCCCTGCGCCACCCAGGCGGCCAGACGCTCGGCCCAGGCATCGGCGCGCTGATAGTCGGTGCTGTGCAGGCCGTGGCCGTTGAAGCGGATGAAGGCCACGGGCGTGGTCAGGCGCAGGGGCAGCACGTCGCGCCGACCGGCCACGTCGGTTATCACCAGCGTTTTATTCAGCGCTTCGAAAGTGGCAAACACGGCGTCGGCCAGCACCCGGTCGGCAAACCAGCGGGGGTGGCGCAGCTCCACGGCCAGCGGCACGGTTTCGGGGAAATCGAGCAGGAAGCGCTCCAGGCGCGGCAGGTGCTCGGGGCCAAAGTGCGGCGGTAGCTGCAAAAAAGCCCAGCCCAGGTTTTCGCCCAGGCTTTCGTAGGCGCGGGCCATGGGCACCACCAGGTCATCGGCCTGAAACAGCTCCCGCTCGTGGCTGATGCTGCGCGGCAGCTTGGGGCAAAACTTAAAACCGGGCCCCACGGCCGCGCGCCAGCGGCGCACCGTGCCCGCGTCGGGAATGCGGTAGTGCGTGGTATTCAGCTCGATGCTGTTGAACTGCTGCGCGTAGTAGTGCAGGTAGTCGGGTTCCTTGATGCCGGCCGGAAAGTAAGTACCCAGCCATTCCTTGTTGGTCCAGATGGGGCAGCCCACGCGCAGGCCGGCCGGGGCGGGCTGGGTAGCGCGGGCCCGCGCCAGCACCCGGGCCGTTTCGGGGTGGTCGGGCGGCAGCCGAAAATCAACGTAGCGCAAGTCGGGCAGGCGGCCGAAATCCATGCCGCAAAGGTAGGGCCGCTCCGCCCGCCCGCCGAATTCTTATTCGCTCCTTACTCCGCAAATACCATGTCGATGCACAGGGCCGCCGCCACAATCATGGCCCGAATGGGGTCGGTGGCCGGCACAGTGGGCTCGATGCTGATGACGTAGTTGTCGGCCGACGTAAACAGCTCCTTGCCCAGGCCCATCCACTTTTTAGTTACCAGTGCAATCTGTTCACCGTCGCGCAGAAACCGGTAGTCGAAGCTGATTATTTTGCCTTCTACCGAGCAGATTACTTGCTCGTTGGTGTCGAGCACGTCGAGCTTGCCGCCCAGGCTCAGCAGGTGCTGCCGAAACGAGCCCACCAGCGCCTGGCGACTATCAAATACCTGCACCGTGGAGCGAAAAAATGAGATACCCCGCGTGAGGCGCAGCACTTCCTGCCCCACCCCATCCCGCACCTCAATATCGAATGGGGTTTGGGTTTTGTACTTCGTGAACCGGAACATTTTTGTGAAAAAGCCCAGATTGGGCTCCCGGCACTCCAGCAGCGGCTGCTGCGATTCCAGGTCCAGAATGTCGTAGCTGTTGGCCGCTTTGAACATGCCGACGTGCTCTTTAACCAGAAATTGATTTTTAGTAAGAATGGGGTTCATCTGAGAATGCGCTACTGTGGTGAGTAAGCTACAAGTATAGCGCTGTTCAGGGCCACGGGGCCGGGCCGAATAGGTTCAGCTGCGGCGGCCCTCGTAAATTTCGCTCCGGCAGTCCCGTTGGCTGCGTCTTCGCGCCCAACGGGGCAGCCCGCATCACCTGACTTCAAACATGAAAGTATTACTAGTAGAAGACGACCCGCAGGTGGCTTCGTTTGTGAAGAAAGGCTTTGAGCACGAGGGCTACGAACTGACCGTGGCCTACGACGGCCGCGCGGGCTGGTCGCTCTACCAGCGGCAGCCCTACGACATGGTGATTCTGGACGTGAACCTGCCCTACCTCGACGGCGTGGCGCTGTGCCAGCTCATTCGGGGGGGGCAGCAGCGGGTGCCCGTCCTGCTGCTCACGGCCCTCGACAGCCTGGCCGACAAGGAAGCCGGCTTCGCGGCCGGGGCCGACGACTACCTCGTGAAACCCTTTGCCTTTCGCGAGCTGCTGCTGCGGGTGCGAGCCCTCACCAAGCGCTACGCCGAAACCAGCACTCCCCACCAGCTGCGCCTCGCCGATTTGGAGCTGAACCTGGACGCCAAGATTGTGACCCGCGCCGGGCAGCGCATCGACCTCACCACCCGCGAGTACTCGCTGCTCGAACACCTGCTGCTCAACCAGGGCCGCATCGTGTCGCGCGTGGACATTGCCGAGCGGGTGTGGGAAGTGGATTTCGACACCACCACCAACATCATCGACGTATACATCGGCTACCTGCGCAAGAAAATTGACCGCAATTTCACGCCCAAGCTCATCCACACCGTAGTGGGCATGGGCTACGTAATGCGGGCGGAGTGAGGGTTGTTAGGGTAGGAGGGTTTGGGTTTTTAGGGTAGGAGGGTTTGGGGGTAGGAGGGTAGGAGTTTCTTGGGCAGGAGAATATTTGCCTAAAAATTCCTACCCTCTTCCCCCCAAACCCTCCTACCCCCAAACCCTCCTACCCTCCTACCCCCAAACCCTCCTACCCTCCTACCCCCAAAAACCCTCCTACCCTATAGAATGCTGATTCGCCACAAACTGATGCTACGCTTTACCCTACTGGTGCTGGGCATTCAGCTGGGGCTTTCGGGGTTTGTGTACTATTTCAGCGCCAACACGCGGTCCCAGCGGTTCGAGCACCGGCTGGCCAACAGCGCCACGCTGGCCGGCCGCCTGCTGGTGAGCACCCATAAGCTCGAAACCGGCCGACTGGGCAGCCTGCACCGGGGCGACCTGCTCACGCTGCCCGGCGAGGAAATCAGCATCTACGGGCCCGACAATGCCCTGCGCTACAGCAGCGCCGACCACATCAACCAATCGATTAACCTGGCCCGGTTGGCCGACATTGGGCCGGGCCAGCAGGTGCGCTACGCGGCCGAGGGCCGCCGCGAAACCATCGGGCTGGCATTTCCGCAGGAAGCAAAGGCCAACTATTACCGCATCGTGGTATCGGCCGAGGACCGGGTGGGGCAGCGGCAGCAGCAGCAGCTGGGCCTGCTGCTGCTGCTGGCCAATGTGGGCGCCCTGCTGCTGACCATTGCGGCCGGGTGGTTTTTTGCCGGAGCGGCGCTGCGGCCCGTCACCCGCATCAGCCGGCAGGCCGAGCGCATTTCGGCGGCCAATCTGGGCCGCCGGCTGTCCGAAGGCAATGGGCGCGACGAGCTGGCCCAGCTGGCCCAAACGTTCAATACCATGCTGGGCGGGTTGGAACAGGCTTTTGAAGCGCAACGCAGCTTCTTGTCGCACGCCTCGCACGAGCTACGCACGCCCCTCACCGGCCTCGTCGGCACCCTGGAAACAGCCCTGGAATATGACGCCACCTTGCCCGCGGCCCGCCAGAGCATGGCCGAAAGTCTGGCCGCCGCCCGCCGCCTTGGTGCCCTCACCAACGGCCTGCTGAGCCTGGCGAAAGTAGACGGGGCGTTGCCGGCCTTTGCGCCCGTGCGCCTCGACGAATGCCTGAACCAGGCCCTGGAGCTGGCACGGGCCAAATACCCCGACCGCGAGTGGCGGCTGGCCTTCCAGGCCCTGCCCCCGGAAACCGAAGCTGACCTGTTTACCGTGTCCGGCAACGCCGAGCTGCTGACCACGGCTCTGTTCAACCTGCTCGACAATGCCGGCAAGTACTCCGGCGGCCCGGTGCGCCTGGACGTAGCCTACGCCGATGCCCAAACCCTGCGCGTGGCCGTGGCCGACGATGGCCCCGGCCTGTCGCCCGAGGAGTTGGGGCACATTTTTGAGCCCCTCTACCGCACCGCTAATGCGCTAAGCCGCCCCGGCTACGGCCTGGGCCTGCCCCTGACACAGCGCATCATTCAGCGCCACGGTGGCCGGCTGGCGCTGGCTTCGCTGCCGGGCCAGGGCACCACGGCCACGGTGTGGCTGCCGGCCGCGCCGCTGTAGCTGAATCGGCGGCCTGGACGGGCTTTCTCATCTTTTCTCACACGCTTCTCATCTCGTTCTTAAGTCGGGACAGGTTCTTTGCTGCACGTTCCACTCTGGCGTGCTGCGCCCCGACTGCGATGCTGCGTTCTTTTTTCCGGTCTTTCAATCTGCCGGCCCTGCTGCTGGGCGGGGCACTGCTGCTCTCTTTTGGGCTGAACGTGCTGCTGCTACGCACCCAGGCCGAGGCGATGCCCGACGACGACCACAACGAGCTGGCTTTTACCACTGCTGAGCTGCACCTGGCCCAGCGGCTGCTGCTGCAATGCCAGGACCAGCAGCAGCGTCAGGACAGCCTGCTGGCCCGGCAGGCTGCCACCGTTCCCGTTCCCACGCCCGAGTCCCGCGCTGCTTTTACTTCCACCCAATGAGCCTGTTTCGTTTGCAACCCCGCCCAACTTTCTTTTCCCGGTTCCTGCCGCTGAGCGCGCTGGCCCTGGCCGCGGCACTGAGCGGCTGCTCGGCCGATGGCAAAAACCCCGGTAAAACCGACGCGCCGGATGTGCTGCCGGTGGTCACGCTCAAAGTCTCAGAGCAGGACTTGTTTCACGACTATGTGGCCGACGTTCAGGCGGTGCGCAACGTGGAAGTGCGCGCCCAGGTGGCGGGCTTTCTGGAGCAGATTTTTGTGGATGAGGGCCGGCCGGTGAAAAAGGGCCAGCCCTTGTTCCGGCTGAATGCCAGCGCCTTCCAGAACAGGCTGAGCCAGGCCCGGGCGGCCGTAGCCAGTGCCCGGGCCCAGGCCAGCGCAACCCGCGTGGAGCTGGAGCGCGTGCGGCTACTGGTGCAGAAAAATATCATCGCCAAAACCGAGCTGGCCCTGGTGGCGAGCAAGGTGAAGGATGCTGATGCCCGCGTAGCCGATGCCCGCGCCGGCGAGGCCGCCGCCCGCCTCAGCCTGAGCTACACGCTGGTGCGGGCGCCCTTCGACGGCGTTATCGACCGGATTCCGCTCAAGATGGGCAGCGTGGTGGAGGAAGGCACGCTGCTGACCACCGTCTCGGATTTGCACGAGGTGTACGCCTACTTCAATGTGGGCGAAAGCGAGTATTTGCAGTACGTGAAGGCCCGGCAGAAGCACCCCGAGCGCCACTCCGACTCGGTGCGCCTCACGCTGGCCGACGGCTCGGCCTACCCGCAGATGGGCCACATCGAAACCACCGAGAGCGAGTTCAACCCCAACACCGGCTCGCTGGCCTTCCGGGCGCGCTTTGCCAACCCCAAGCGCATGCTCAAGCACGGCGCGTCGGGCCGCATCCGGCTCACCAACACCCTACCCTCGGCCCTGCTGCTGCCCCAAAAATCGGTGTTCGAGATTCAGGACCAGAACTACGTGTACGTGGTGGACCAGGCCGGCGCGGTGCACATGCGCAGCTTCAAGCCCCAAACCCGCACCGGCAATTTCTACGTGGTGAAAGAGGGCCTGCAAGCCGGCGACCAGGTGGTGTACGAAGGCGTGGCCGGCCTGAAAGACGGCCAGAAAATCACGCCCCGCCCGGTGCAGCTGGATTCCTTATTAGCTGTTAGCCACTAGCTGTCAGCTATTAGCCTCCCGCGGGCGGCGGCCGCTTCTGCCGCCGCCGCCGCTTCCATTTAAAAAAAGCTAACAGCTGACAGCTATTAGCTAAGAGCTAAAAACCCCATGTTCAATATCTTCATTCGCCGGCCGATTTTGTCGCTGGTTATTTCGGTGTTTTTGGTGCTGCTGGGCGGGCTGGCTTTGGTCACGCTGCCCATCACGCAGTTTCCCGACATTGTGCCGCCTTCCGTCACGGTAACGGCCAAGTACACCGGCGCCAATGCCGAAGTATGCGCCAAAGCCGTGGCCACGCCGCTGGAACGCGCCATCAACGGCGTGCCGGGCATGACTTATATGAACTCGGTGAGCTCGAACAACGGCGTGACGCTGATTACGGTGTTTTTTGAGGTGGGCACCGACCCCGACCTGGCCGCCGTGGGCGTGCAGAACCGCGTGACGACCATTCTCGACGAGCTGCCCGAGGAAGTTATCAAGGCCGGCGTGACGACCGAGAAGGAAGTTAATTCCATGCTGCTCTACCTCAACATCACGAGCGATGACGAGGCAGCGGGCGAGAAATTCATCTACAACTTCGCCGACATCAACGTATTGCAGGAACTCAAGCGCATCAATGGCGTAGGCTTTGCCGAGATTATGGGTTCGCGCGAGTACTCCATGCGGGTCTGGCTGAAGCCCGACCGCATGGCGGCCTACGAGGTGGGCACCGAAGAAGTAATTGCCGCCATTCGGGCCCAGAACGTGGAGGCGGCGCCCGGCAAATCGGGCGAAAGCTCGGGCGCGGGCACGGCCAAGTCTATGCAGTACGTGCTGCGCTACACCGGCAAGCTGTTCGAGCCCGACCAGTACCGCAACATCGTGGTGCGGGCCAACGCCGACGGCTCGGTGCTGCGCCTGCGCGAGGTGGCCAACGTGGAATTTGGCTCGCTCACCTACGGCATGTCGTCGAAGACCGATGGCAAGCCCTCGGCGGCCATTATGCTCAAGCAGCGCCCCGGCTCCAACGCCTCGGAGGTGATTGCGGGCGTGAAAACCCGCATGGCCGAATTGCAGGCCACGAGCTTCCCGCCCGGCATGAAATACAGCATTGCCTACGACGTATCGCGCTTTCTCGACGCGAGCATTCACGAAGTACTGGTGACGCTGCTGGAGGCGTTTTTGCTGGTTTTCGTGATTGTATACCTGTTTTTGCAGGACTGGCGCTCCACGCTCATTCCGGCGCTGGCCGTGCCGGTGGCCCTCATCGGCACGCTGGCCTTTATGCAAATGCTGGGCTTCTCCATCAACCTGCTCACGCTTTTTGCGCTGGTGCTGGCCATTGGCATCGTGGTCGATAACGCCATTGTGGTGGTGGAAGCCGTGCACGCCAAAATGCAGGAAAAGCACTTGGACGCCCGCACCGCCACCTTCGAGGCCATGGGCGAAATCAGCTCCTCGCTCATTGCCATTACCCTGGTGATGTCGGCCGTATTTATCCCGGTTTCCTTCATGAATGGGCCAGTGGGCGTGTTTTACCGGCAGTTTTCGCTCACGCTGGCCATTTCCATCGTCATCTCGGGTATTAATGCCGTGACTTTGACGCCAGCCCTGTGCGCCATCATGCTTAAGCACACGCCGGTGGCCGAGGGCACGCAGCCAAAAGGGTTGCTGGCCCGGTTTTTTGCCGGTTTCAACAAGCGCTACGATGCGGTGGCCGGGCGCTACCAGGGCCTGCTGCAAGCCGTGGCCGGGCGGCGCGTGGTGACTTTGGCCGCGCTGGCGGTGTTCTGCGTGGGCACCTGGGGCGTGAATAAAATCCTGCCTTCGGGCTTTATCCCAACCGAGGACCAGGGCATGGTGTACGTGAACGTGACCACGCCCGCCGGCGCCACCGTGGAGCGCACCGAAGCCGTGCTGGCCCAGGTGCAGCGCATTGCCAACCAGCTGAAGCCCGTGGAATCGGTTTCGACCCTGGCCGGCTACAGCCTGGTGAACGAGGTGGCCGGTTCCAGCTACGGCATGGGCATGATTAACCTCAAGCCCTGGGACGAGCGCACGCAGTCGGTGGCGGCCTTTATTCAGGAGATGGAGGCCAAAACCAAGGGCATTGCCGACGCCGACATTCAGTTTTTGCCGCCGCCCACGGTGCCGGGCTTCGGCAACAGCAGCGGCTTCGAGCTGCGCCTGCTGGACAAGTCGGGCAGCGGCGACCTGCAAAAAACCGCCGCCGTGTCGCAAACCTTCCTCACGGCCCTGCGCCAGGACCCGGCCATTTCCGGGGCCTTCACCAGCTTCGACCCCAACTTCCCTCAGTACCTGATTCATGTGGACCAGGACATGGCCGCCAAAAAGGGCGTGACCACCGACGCGGCCATGAGCACGCTGCAAACCCTGATGGGCAGCTACTACGCCAGCAATTTCATCCGCTTCGGGCAGATGTACAAGGTGATGGTGCAGGCCGGCCCCGAATACCGCGGCCGACCCGACGACCTACTGGCCCTGCACGTGAAAAACAACCGGGGCGAGATGGTGCCCTTCTCCGCCTTCGTGAAGCTGGAGCGCGTGTTCGGCCCCGACCAGCTCACGCGCTACAACATGTACACCTCGGCCATGCTCAATGGCGACGCCGCCCCCGGCTACTCGTCGGGCGACGCCATTGCGGCCATCGAAAAAGTGGCCGCTACCGCCCTGCCCCGCGGCTACTCCTACGAATGGAGCGGCATGACGCGCGAGCAAATCCTGAGCGGCGACCAAGCCCTGTACGTTTTCGGCGTGGTGCTCATTTTTGTGTACCTGCTGCTGGCTGCACAATACGAAAGCCTGCTGCTGCCCCTACCCGTGCTGCTGAGCCTGCCCACCGGTATTTTCGGCGCCTTCCTCAGCCTCAAGCTCCTGGGCCTCGAAAACAACATCTACGCCCAGGTGGCGCTGGTGATGCTGGTGGGCTTGCTGGGTAAAAACGCCATTCTCATCATCGAGTTTGCCGAGCAGCGGCGCCGGGCCGGGGCCACCGTACTGGCCGCTGCCGTCGAAGGTGCTGTGTCGCGCCTGCGGCCCATTCTGATGACGTCTTTCGCCTTCATTGCCGGCCTCATTCCGCTGGTGATTGCCACCGGGGCCGGGGCGCTAGGCAGCCGCTCCATTGGCACGGCGGCGGCGGGCGGCATGCTTATCGGCACGCTGTTCGGCATGGTGCTCATTCCGGGCCTCTACGTGCTGTTTGCCTCCTTTGAGAAGGTGAAAAACCTGGATGCCGACGAGCCGGCCGCCGCGCCGAACGTGCGGGACCGGGAGCTGGTGGCGTGACGCGGGGCATTGCTCCCCGCATGCGCTTCACCTCCCAGCCCCAACCCCAAATTACTTACCCCAATGCGCTTTCCCCTTCTTTTTCTCACCACACTACTCCTGGCCACCGGCTGCCGCGTGGCCGCCCCCGTCGAGCCCACGGCCAATGCGGCCGTGCCCGCCAACTTCATTCCGCGCCCGGCCGATGCCGATACGCTCAACGCCGGCCGGCAGCCGTGGCGGCAGTTTTTCCAGGACTCCGCCCTGGCCGCCCTCGTCGATACCGCCCTGCGCCAGAACCTGGACGTGCAGATTGCGCTGCAACGCGTGGAAAGTGCCCGCGCCACCTACCTGGCCCGGCGCGGGGCGCTGCTACCCACGGTATCGGCTGTGGGCTCGGCCGGGGCCGACCGCTACGGGCGCTACACCCTCAATGGCGTGGGCAACTACGACACCAACTTCTCGCCCAATATCGACGGACAGCGCCGCATTCCGGAAACGGTGACCCCCGACTTTTTCGTGGGCCTGCGCAGCTCCTGGGAAATCGACCTCTGGGGCAAGCTGCGTAGCCGCCGCAAGGCCGCCTACCTACGCGTGCTCGCCTCCGAGGCGGGCCGCCACCTGGTTACAACCAACGTGGTGGCTGAGGTGGCGCGCCTCTACTACGAGCTGCTCACGGCTGATAACCAGCTGGCCGTGCTGGACCGCAACAGCGGGCTGCAGCGCAAAGCCCTGGAGCTGATGCGCGTGCAGAAGCAAGCCGGCCGCGCCACCGAGCTGGCCGTGCAGCAGTTTGGGGCCCAGGTGCTGCGCACCGAAAGCCTCGCCCACGAAGCCCGCCAGCGCGTAACCGAAGCCGAAACCGGCCTCAACCAGCTGCTGGGGCGCTACGCCCAACCCATTACGCGGGGGCTGCCGCTGGCCGAGCAGGTGCTGCCCGCCCGCCTCGGGGCCGGGGTGCCCGCCGCCGCCCTGCTGCGCCGCCCCGACGTGCGCCAGGCCGAGCTGGAATTACAAGCCGCCCGCGCCGACGTGGACGCCGCCCGCGCCGCCTTTCTGCCCTCGCTCACCCTCACGCCCTACGTAGGCTTCAACTCCTTCCGGGCCGGGGCGCTGTTCAACCCGGCTTCGCTGGCTTATGGCGCCCTGGCCGGCCTGGCCGGTCCGGTACTGAACCGCGCCCAGTTCAAGGCCGACTACCGCCTGGCCGTGGCTGGT
This sequence comes from Hymenobacter sp. IS2118, assembly GCF_000715495.1. Taxonomy (GTDB): domain Bacteria; phylum Bacteroidota; class Bacteroidia; order Cytophagales; family Hymenobacteraceae; genus Hymenobacter. Next base: position 18,942 of record NZ_JNLX01000124.1, read on the forward strand.
AATTTTGAGCAGTACTACCGCTTTCAGCAAAGCCTGCAAACCGGCTTTCGGGAGGTAGTGAACGGCTTGCGGGGACTGGAAAACCACCGCGCCGCCGCCGCTGCCCGCCAGCAGGAAGTAGTGCTGCTCACCCGCGCCGTAGCTACGGCCAACGAGCTGTTTGTGGCCGGCTATGCCACCTACCTCGAAGTAATTACGGCCCAGCGCAGCGTACTGGAAGCCGAGTTGAGCCTGGCCGAGTCGCGCCAGACGCAGCTGCTGCAAAGCGTGGCCCTGTACCGGGCCCTGGGCGGCGGCTGGGAGTAAGCGCCAGCGAAAAAAAAGCTCCGCCTCTTTGAGACGGAGCTTCTGGAAGCAGGAAAAGGGGCAACCAATTGGAGATGCTTGAGCAGTCAGCCTAATGAAAACCTGTATTTACTACCTAACAAGCACCTGCTAATCAAGCCACAAGCTTGCGTCTCGCAACTTGTGGCCAACTACTCAGTCGCGCACCACGCGCTTAACGAGCGCACCGTCGCCGGTTTGCAGGCGCACCGTGTACACGCCGGCCCGCAGGCTGCTCAGGTCCAGCTTAGTCGTAATCGTTCCTTGCTGGGGCTGGGCCGTGAAGCGCTGCACCAGCTGGCCCAGGGCGTTGCGCACCTCGCCGGTGGCGGCGGCGGTACCGCGCACGTTGGCTACTTCCAGCGTCACCCAGCTGGTGGCGGGGTTGGGAGAGAGCGTCGCCCGGGATTCGAGGGCCGCGTTGCGGGCAGTGGCCAGCACGAAGGACTGGAAATTGGAGTAGTTGACCCGGAAGCTGTTAACCAGACGGCCCTGCGTGTCGTCGAAGAATTGCCCTACCAACCGCACGAGGGTGTTGTTGGCATTGAAGGTCAGCAACAGGCGGGACCCTTCTTCTATAACCCAGGCGTTTTTGGTCCATACTTCGTAATCATAGCCTACCGAATTGCCCCGGACATCGACAAAATCCGTGTACCGCTCGGCATTGACCCAGGCGTTTACGACGTAATCCTGCCGGGTTTCCACCGTACCGCCGTTGCTGGAGTAGGTGATGGTGTTACGCTCGGTGTCGACAAAAGCCGTCCCGTTGAACTCCTGCTGCCGGTACGAGGCAGGCAGCAGCCGGGCCCAGTCGTGCCACACAATGTCGACGATTTGCTCATCGTTCACCCAGGCATTATTGTCTCTCTCTTGGTAGAGGACGGTACGCCACTGCCCGTTCACTAGCGTGTAGACGGTGCGGTCCTCAAGTCTAAATACGCCGTTGTCCCATTCCTTATCGATTTCCTCAAGCAATACCCCGGCTGCGTTGTAGGTGTAATCGGTCTGGGAGCCGTATTCCGTCCGCCAGGCGCTGCCGTTCCAGGTTTGCTGGAGGAACTCTGTTTCGTTGCCTCGAGCGTCATAGGTCGTCAAATACCGGTCGGTGTTGGCCCAGGCGTTGTTGGTCCAGGTCTGCTGGGTGCTCTGCGTTTCCCGTCCCTGCGCGTCGTAGGCATAAAGTTGCCGCCCGGCGTTGCCCCAGGTATTGTTCGCAATGATGCCCCAGACTTGCTGCGTGATGCTGGCTGGCTGGCCCTGCGCCGTGTAGGTATACAGGCTCCGGATTACGGGCACGGCCGTTACCGAGTCGCTGGAGGTTTCCTGGGCCGGACGGCCGTTGGCGTCGTACACCGTTTCCATTTTAATGGCCGAGTCCCAACGGTTGGTGGTGGTGTTCCAGGAATAGGTGACGGCCTGGCGGGGCCGTTCCACGGAGGCGGTTATGGCGCGTTGCGTTTTCAACGGCCGGCCGGCCAGCTCATGTTTCGACGTTGCGTGCGTGATGCGGGACATCAGTCCCTCGGGGCGGCGCGACTGGGCCTGCACGTCGGCGGCACCCAGGGCGAGCACTACCAAAATGCTCACAAACCGATACTTAGAAGAAGTAGTCATAGGAAGAATCTGAAAAAAAGGTTGAACAAATCCTGACTGAGACCCGCTTGGCGGCAGCACGAATCGAGTTAACAAATATATAAGAATTATACCATAAATACAACCTCATCGCCCTCGGCGGCCGTGGCCGAAGGTGCGCCATCGATTGGCCCCGGCCGCCGGGCCTGGCACTCATCATTTCTCATCCCGTTCTTATACCGGGTCTGGTCCTTTGCAACACCTTTCAGCAGCTGCGGAATGGCTTTCTTAACTGACCAGCTTCCCTATGGCAACTTCCCTGAGCGTGCGGCCGCCTACGTGCTCAACATTGCCGCCATTGTGGCCGCCGTGGCCGAGAAAACCACCGACGCGGCCGGCCGCGTGGGCGACTTCCCGCCAATGGCCGGCCAGAAAACGCCCCAGACCGGCATCTTCAAGCTCACGTTTCCGACCCAAGCGTATTTCGCGGCCCGGCAGCAAACCTCCTTCTATCCCTACATCGACGTCGTATTTGAGTTGAAGGACGGAGAGCGCACTACCACGTGCCCATCACGCTCCCGGCTTTCGGCTACTCCACGTACCGGGGCAGCTGAGCCGCGCTAGTCCTTCCTTAACCTGCTTGCCTATGAAACAGACTTTGCTGGTCCTGCTACTCGCGCCTGCCTTGCTGGCCGGCTGCGAAACGGCCAAAAAAACCACTCCCGCCGCCACCGCTGCCACCGGTGCGCGCCAGAAAACGGAGGGCATCCAAAACAAGTATTGGAAGCTGGTGACCTTGTATGGCCAGCCCGTGCAAATGGCACCCGGCCAGGAGCGCGAGGCTTATTTTATGCTCCGCGACAGCAGCCGCGTTACGGGTTTCGGCGGCTGCAACACGCTCAACGGCGGCTACGAGCTGCGGGCCGACCAGCTGCGCCTGCGCTTCACCAACCTGCTCACGACCATGAAAGCCTGCCCCGGCCCCGATACGGAACGCGGCTTCTTGGAAGTACTCAACCAAGCCGACAACTTCACGATGCGGGGCGACACGCTGATGCTGAACGTGGGCTGCCGCTCCCCGTTGGCCGTGTTCCACGCCGTGTATTTCTAGGCAGACGGCGCTGGGGCTTCCGATGCTGCCGCTGCTACCCACAGCAGCATTCCAGCCACCTCCTTTCGGCTGGCCTGCTTAGCAAAGGCGTGTATTCGCGGCCTTACCTGATGGGCCAATCAAGAGCAGTACGAGTCAAAAAACCAGCAAGGCAACGCCCGCCCGGTTCCCCCGGTGCGGGCGTTGCCTTGCTGGTCTGGGCTGAGTCCATTTTCTTCGGGCTGCAGCTTAGCTCTCGCACTTAAGTCATTACGAAGAAATCGGGACGTACGCAAACAGGTTCCGAAGGTAATTTGAGCGGCTATGCCCAAATTTTGCACCTACCGCATAATCTAATTTCAGCACCTGCGCAATGGCTTGGGCTGAAATCAGCAAAATATACTTTCAGGCGTTGTCACGGCTGCTTTTGCCGCTAGTAAGCGCATGTATTAAATGCAAGTTTTATCGGAAAAACGCAATTTTTATCTAATTCAGTTAGTACTTCGGATGTGAAATTTAGCAATGCGCTGGTGGGGAAGCCTATGTTTGTAATGCTCACCATCTGCAAACCGCATGATTTTATCGCGTCCCTTTAAAGTACCTGTCCTTTCCAGCGTTCTGTTTCTATTGCTGACTTTGCTGAGCGCCCCGGCGCACGCCACTCCCCCCGGCACCACCAAAGCAACAGCAACCCCGACTACTGCCGCCACTACGGTGCTGCGCGGACGGGCCTCCTGGTACGGCAGCTACTTTCAGGGCAAAAAAACCACGAGCGGCGAGCGGTTTAATCGGTTCAAGTACACCTGCGCCCACAAAACCCTGCCCTTCGGCACCCGCCTGCGGGTCACGAACGTGAAAAACGGCAAGTCAGTAGTGGTACGCGTTACCGACCGTGGCCCCTTCCGCCACCAGCGCATCATCGACCTTTCAGAAATTGCGGCCCGGCCGCTGGGCATCACCGAATGCGGCGCCGCCACGGTAATCGCCGAAGTAGTGGCCCCCGAAACGCCACTGGGCCCGGCCACCACGCCCGATAACCTGCCCGCCCTGTTTGCCGCCGACCCCAACCCCGACGCCGCCTTCACCACCTACTCGGTGCCCGCCCCCACCCCGGAAACTGCCGAGCCCGCCGCACCCGCCGAGCAGCCGGTACTGATTGCCGCCGCCACCGCCACCCAGGCCGAGGTAATGACCGCCACTGAATCGGTAAACTGCCCGTCGGGCTTCCTCATTCAGGCCGGCTCTTTCACCGATGCGGCCAACGCCCGCACGGTGCAGGCCCGCATCAAGTCCCTGCTGCCACGGGTGCAGGTGTACGTATCGCAATACCTGCTCGACGGACGGCAGCGCAGCCGCGTGCTCGTGGGCAATTTTGGCGAGCGCCCCGAGGCCGAAGCTGTACGCCAGCAGCTGCTCGTATGGGGCATTGGCGGCCTGGTACGCGAAGTGGCTTTGCGCTGAGGCTGACAATAAGTAGCTAGCAGCGAATACCGAATATTCGGCCCGAGGGGCTGGAAACGGCGCAGCAATTGACGGCATTGTCGTTACTTGCCGGTCGTTTCCAGTCCTTTTTTTGGGGCCGATAACTCCCACTTCCTCTTCGTTAGCTCATGATAAAGGCCCTGTTGGCGCTGGCCGTCACCTTCACGCTGGTTTGGACGCTGAACACCAAGCACGGCGACGTGCCCCCGTTTGGCAAGCTGCTGAGTCCGTACCGCGGTTTCTGGCAGAACGGCGAGGCCCGCAATACCTTTCCCGCGCAGCAAACCCTGGCGCTGCCCGGCCTGCAACAGCCCGTGACGGTGCGCTACGACGACCGCCGCGTGCCGCATGTATTTGCTCAGAACGATGCCGACCTGTACTTCGCCCAGGGCTACCTCACGGCCCGCGACCGGCTCTGGCAGATGGAGTTTCAGACCCACGTGGCCGCGGGCCGGCTGGCCGAGCTGGTGGGCCCGGCCCGGCTCGAAACCGACCGGTTTTTCCGGCGCATGGGCCTGCCCTTTGGCGCCGCCAATTCGCTGAAGGTGATGATGGCCAACCCCACCACCCGCACCGTGCTCACGTCGTATTCGGCGGGCGTTAATGCGTATATCGGCCAGCTTACGCCCGCCACGCTGCCCTTCGAGTACAAGCTGCTCGACTACCAGCCCGAGCCGTGGCAGCCCCTGAAATGCGCCCTGCTGCTCAAGTTTATGGCCTGGGACCTGAGCGGCCGCACCGACGACCTGCGCATGAGCAACATATTGGGCAAATATGGTCCGGCCGTGACGCGGGACCTGTTCCCGGATTACCCCAGCCGCGAAGACCCCATCGTGCCGGTGGGCACGCCGCTCGATTTCCAGCCCCTGCCCGCGCCACCCGTACCAAAGTCGTTTACGGCGGCGGCGGCAACCCGGCAGCTGCGCACCGAGCCCGACGCCGAGTTGGGCTCCAACAACTTCGCGGTGAGCGGCGCTAAATCGGCCTCGGGCTACCCGCTACTGGCCAACGACCCGCATCTGCAGCTCAACCTGCCCAGCATCTGGTACCAGATTCAGCTGAGCGCGCCGGGCGTGAACGTGTACGGCGTCACCATTCCGGGCGCGCCCACGGTTATCATCGGCTTCAACGAAAACACGGCCTGGGGCGTGACCAACGTGGCGGCCGATGTGCTCGACTTCTATCAGCTGAAATTCAAGGACCAGACCCAGCGCGAGTACTGGCACGACGGCCGCTGGAAACCGGTGCGCCGGGTAGTGGAGCGCATCAAGGTGCGCGGGCAGCCCGACCGGCTCGATACCGTGCCCTATACCCACCACGGTCCCGTGGTTTACAACAAGGCGGAAAAGCCCTTTGTGGCCCAGACGCCCATTGCCCACGCCCTGCGCTGGACGGCCCACGACGGCGCCAACGAAGTACTGGCCTTCTACCAGCTCAACCGGGCCCGCTCCTACCCCGACTACACGGCCGCGCTGGCCCACTACGGCTCGCCGGCGCAAAACTTTATTTTTGCTGATAATCAGAAGGACATCGCTATCTGGCCCAACGGCCGCTTCCCGCTGAAGTGGCCCAACCAGGGCAAGTTCATCCTCGATGGCACCGACCCGGCCTATGACTGGCAGGGCTGGATTCCGGCCGCCCACAACCCGCACGTGAAAAACCCGGCGCGGGGCTTCGTGAGTTCGGCCAACCAGTTTTCGGCCGGGCCCGACTACCCCTATTACCTCAACTGGAACTACGCCAACTACGAGCGCGGCCACCGCATCAACCAGCGCCTGAGCGCCATGAGCCAGGTGACGCCCGACAGCCTGCGCCTGCTCCAAAACGACGTGCTCGACCTCAACGCCCAGCTGATGCTGCCCAAAATGCTGGCCTTGGTAGACGCTGCTACGCCCGCCGCCGGCTCGGCCGAGGCCAATGTATTGGCCGAAATGCGCCGCTGGCCCTACCAGTATACCGCCGACGCCATTGGGCCTAGTGTATTCACGGTGTGGTACAACGACTTCGTGAAACGCCTCTGGGACGATGACTTTGGCTCGAAGGTGACCGGTGTGGAAATGCGCTACCCGGCCCGCGACCGCACCAACAACCTGATTCTGAACGAGCCCAACTCGCCGTGGATTGACGACCGCCGCACGCCAGATAAGGAAACGCTGCCGCAGCTGGCCCTACAAAGCCTGCGCTTCGCCACCGACTCGCTCACCCGCAAGTTTGGCGCTTTGGGCCCCAAGTGGCGCTGGGCCAACCAAAAAAGCACCGACGTGCTGCACCTGCTACAGCTCCCCGGCTTCGGACAGCTGGACGTGGACTGCGGCGGCGGCGCGGGCATCGTGAACGCCACTTCGGAGCGCAACGGCCCCAGCTGGCGCATGGTGGTGGCGCTGGGCCCCCAGGTGCGGGCCTATGGCGTGTACCCCGGCGGCCAGAGCGGCAACCCCGGCTCGCCCTTCTACAATAACCTGTTGGAAACCTGGCGCGTGGGCCAGCTCGATGAGCTGGTATTCCTGCGCTCGGCTCAGGAGCAGCACCCGCGCGTGCCCACCGCCTGGACGTTGCAGGGAAAGTAGGGTTTAGCTGGATGCTGCTGGCCCAAACGCAAAAAAGCCGCTCCCGAAGAAGCGGCTTTTCTGCGTTGTAAAGGACGTCTACTTGTCGTCGTTTTTCTTGCTGGAGTTGTTGGCGAACTGGCGCTTGTCGTCGCGGGGCGTCACGTCCTGGGCATTGCCTTCGCCTTCCTTGTGCATTTCCCGGCCGATGAAGATGATGGCGACCGTGGCCAGGCCGGCAACGCCCAGCACCATTTGGGTAGGCGTGAACTTCTGGGCGGCTTTGCGGAGCAGCACGCCACCGTGTTTCAGCAGGTCGTCGATGTGCTCATGCCGGCCTTGAATAACGTGGTAGGCACTTTCAAACGTGCGGGCCAGGTCTTCGGGCATAATTTTTTCGAGCTGCTGTTCGAGTTGCGAATCCATATAAAGAGTATTGAAAAGAAGAGATAAAAGGTGACAGGGCATTGGCCCCGAAGAATGTTGTACGCAAAAGTGCGCGACTGGGCTGCCTTTCTCTCCCCTTTACGCACAAAATATCGGCGGTGGCAGCAGCAACCTCCGCGAGCGAAGTCACTTAAGCGTGGCACTTTACCGCTCATATTCAATGGCCTGGTTGCCGGTATTCTTGAGCTGTGCCGGGCCCAACAAGCCGGAGCGCCAGTCGGCTGAGCCGGGTGCTCTACCCGCTTTGCATTCGTGCGCTCAACCGGCTTCAGCACCAAAATAAAGGGCCATAACGGCCACAAAAAAGCGCCCGGCCGCTGAGGCCGGGCGCTTTAACGCATGCTGTTGTAATGAAGCTTAGTTGACGGATTCTTCGACCGCAGCTTCGGCATCGGCGGCGGCGGCAGCCCGCACGCGGCCGGCCGCGTAGAAATTGCGCTGGTAATACGCCTGCTTCAGGGAGCTCACCATTACGCCGCCGTTGGTGGCGGAATGTGCGAACTTGCCGTTTTTCAGGTAGATGCCAACGTGGTAGATGGGCCCTTTGCCGTGCCGGAAGAACACCAGGTCGCCCGTTTGCATCTCGCTCTTGGCGATGTGCTTGGTGGTGGAAAACATGGAGCGCGACGAGCGCTGCAACGTGATGCCGTAGACTTCGCGGAACACGCGGGTGACGAAGCCCGAGCAATCGGTGCCCTTGCGCGAGTTGTTGCCGTAGCGGTAGGGCGTCCCCAGCCAGTCGGTCACGGAGCGCAGCAAATCCTTGTTTTCGTCGAAAGCCAGGTGCAAACCCAACGTCTGCGCGTAATAGTTGTAGGCCAGCGAATCGCGCGAGGCGGCCAGTTCGGCTTCTGTAGGCACTACTACGGGCTTGGGAGCAGGCACCGGGTCGGTGGCTTTGGCCGGGGCGGCCACCAGAGCAGGAAGGACCAGAACTGGCTCGTTCATCGTCAGGGCTGGAAACAGCGATGCTTCGGCTACGACCGGCGCGGCAGTGGCGCGGGACGTAAACGAAGCATCGGGAGAGCGGTCGAAGAAGAAGGAGAGAGCCAGCGAGCCGGCGGCGAGGCAATACAGAAAGCTATTTTTCATTGTCCGTCGTAGGGAGTTGGGGCAAAATCCGGATTCCCGCGGGTAGTAGGAAGAGCCGGGCAGTTGGTTTCTTAGGCGATAGGCAAGGCTGGTGCAGCCGAGAGAAGAGGTTATAAAAAAGGCCGTTATCCGGTAATTCATATTGCGTATGAATTCGGACGCAGGGTAAAGCTATGCCTAACTTTTGGTAAACCCGGCATGTTTTCCCGGAAAAAATCAAATTTTATTGTCAAAGTTTAATTTTATCTTCCTTTAGTTTCTTATCGCCTTGCAACCATCCCCTGATTGTGCCCGTATTAGCTCGCCCAAAATATTCCCGTACCTTTCTTCTATGCAAAATCTCCGAACCTGGACCGGCTCGCCCCTGGCGCGCATCGCCTGCATGGTGCTGGGCAGCCAGCGCGTGGCCATGGTCATCGGCCAAACGGTGCACCTGAGCGGCGCCACGCGCGAACAGTTCCTGGCCGATGCCGAATGGGTGGCCCACGAGTTGGTGCACGTGCGCCAGTTTAAGGAAAACGGGCTGGTACCTTTTCTCTGGAAGTACTTAGTGGAGTCGGTGCGGGTGGGCTACTACCACAATAAATACGAAGTAGAAGCTCGCGAGGAGGCCCGCCGCGTGGTGCTGGCCACCCCCGGCCACGTACTGCGCCCCTTACCCAAACACGCCCAACCGCCAGCGCCGCTAGCGTAGCCACACCCGGCCAGAACCTCGCCGCCGGGAGTCGGTTTATCGGCGGTCCGTGTAACTTTTTCTTGAAAAATTACGAATACAATACCCTGCAGCCTCTGGTTGCAGGCTTTTTCACTTTACTCATCTTCTGACTTATCACTATGAATAACCAGCCAAACCAATCGAACAACCCGGTATCCGGCGACGATAATCAAAACCAAAATACTGCTTCTACTGCCGGTTTCGCCGGCTCCGAAGCTCCGGCTACGGCTGGTGCCTCGCGTAAGTCGGGCTCGGCCCGTAGCACGGCCCAGCCTACCGCCAGCGCCCAGCCCGATAGCCCACAGAACGCTCAGGACAACGAAACCAGCGGCAATGCCTTGAACAAAGCGCTTGAAGGCGGCAAAAAATGGATTGAAGATTCCGGGGTTCTCAACAACGTGAACCAGCTGCCCCAGAGTGTGAAAGACTGGAGCTCCCGCGCCGCAACCCGCGTCAACGACCTCACCACCACCCAGAAACTTGTGGGCGGTGCCCTGCTGGCGGCCGGTATCGGCTACCTGGCCACCCGCAAGGGCAAAGCTGATAACACGGAGTCGCGCAACGACCGCCAGGGCAGTAGCTACGGGCGGCGCTCCAGCCGCGGCTACCAGGCTCCGGACGCGTCCAACAGCCGTCGTGTTAGCGCCGGTAGTGGCCGCACCGACAGCGGTTCGCCTTATGGCAACAGTGGCAGCAAGTACGGCAGTAGCAACACCGATTCGGGCTTTGGCCTGACGGCTTCGGGCGGTGACTTCAGCGCCCGCAGGTCGGAGAGTAGCTCCAGCTCGAAAACCGATGATGCCCGTCCTACCGAATAACGAGTCACCGTTAATCTAAAAAGGCCCCGTTTCTTACCGAAACGGGGCCTTTTTAGTGGTTAGTGGTTAACGGTTAATAGCGAACGCACAAGCCTCGTAATTAACCGTTAACCTCTCACCACTAGATATTCATGGCTGACTCGCGGCGGCGCATCTTGCCGGCCGGGATGCCGAACATCATCTTGAAGCGGCGGCAGAAATAAGCGGTGTCTTTGTAACCCACTTCTTTGCCGATGTCGCGGATGCTTTTCTTGGTGGTGCGCAGCAGGAACACGGCGCGCTCCATGCGCTGGTATTCGATGTAGTCCTGCGGGTTGATATTGGTCAGCATCTTGAAGTACTGGCCCACGTAATCCTCGCTCACGTTGGCCACGCCGCTCAGCACTTTGTTGCTGAGGTCGCCGCCCAGGTTCTCCTTGATGTAGTTGAACAGGTCGATGAGGCGCGGGTCTTTGAAGTAGGTGCTGTTGGTAGCCAGCTGCTCCACAAACATGTTGTTGCGCAGCACGTAGCGCACCACTTCCACCACAATGTTCTCGGTGTAGATATTGATAAGGCGCTCGCGGCCGGGCAGGTCCTGAATGCTCTCTTCTACCACTTTAATCACCAGATTGGCCAGCTTGGGCTGCCCCGAAATGAGGAAGGCCGGTACGTCGAGCGAAGCGAAAAAGTTAACCGAGTCGAACACCTTGGCTTCGAAGCTCACGAAGCTGTGGCTTTCCTCGGCGTCGCCGATGAGGTCGAGGTCTTCGTTGGAATGGAAGAACTTGTCCTTGTTGGTAATCAGGTCGTCGTTGGAAATAACGCGGCTTTTCTGGTCCTGGCCGTAGCTCACGCGCGTGGCCCGGCCACCGGGAATGAAGAGCATCTCGCCTTCTTCCACCACCATTTCTTCTTCGCCAAACGTAATGTGCCCTTTGTGCAGCAAAATGAGGTTGTTGCCAACGTCGTAGGAGTTGCGCACCGTGAAGGGCTGGTGCAGCACCAGGTTTTTGGCCTTGATGTAGCGGACGCCGAGCGACTCGATGACTTTATTGTAATCTTCCATAATTAGGGATGCCAGAGCGGCTAGAGGGAGAGCGAATTGGGCAACGAAATAGTTACCGCAATGCAATATAACAGCTTTAAATCCATAAAAACTAAAACCCAGCCAGAAATTGGCTGGGTTTTGTACAATGAATCTGACTTTTAGGCTATTTACCTGCTACTTGAGGATTTCCCGCGAAATCACAATTTTCTGAATCTCCGAAGTGCCTTCGTAAATCTGCGTGATTTTAGCATCGCGCATGAACCTCTCCACGTGGTACTCCTTCACGAAACCGTAGCCGCCGTGAATCTGCACGGCTTCCACAGCCGAATCCATGGCCACTTTGGAAGCGAACAGCTTGGCCATGGCGCCGGATTTGGCGTAGTCGGCGTGGTTGTCTTTGTCGGCAGCGGCCTGCAGGCAAAGCAGGCGGGCGGCGTCGATGTTGGTGGCCATGTCGGCCAGCTTGAATTGAATGGCCTGGTGCTTGGCAATTTCTACTCCAAATGCCTTGCGCTCCTTGGCGTATTTCAGGCTGAGCTCCAGCGAGCCGGAGGCGATGCCGAGCGCCTGCGCGGCAATGCCGATGCGGCCGCCAGCCAGCACCTGCATGGCGAACTTAAAGCCGAAGCCGTCGTCGCCGATGCGGTTCTCCTTGGGCACCTGCACGTCGGTGAACATCAGCGAGCAGGTGTCGGAGCCGCGGATGCCGAGCTTGTTCTCCTTGGGGCCCTGGATGAAGCCGGGCATGTCCTTGTCTACGATGAGGACGTTGATGCCGCGGTGCTTCAGCTCGGGGTTGGTTTGAGCGATGACGAGGTAAACCGAGGCGGTGGTGCCGTTGGTAATCCAGTTCTTGGTGCCGTTCAGCAGGTAATGGTCGCCCATGTCCTCGGCGGTGGTGCGCTGGCTGGTGGCGTCGGAGCCGGCTTCGGGCTCACTTAGCGCGAAGGCGCCGATGATTTCGCCCGAGCACAGGTGGGGCAGGTACTTCTGCTTCTGCTCCTCGGTGCCGTACTGCTCCAGACCCCAGCACACCAGCGAATTGTTCACGCTCATAATAACCGAGCAGGAGGCATCAACCTTACTGATTTCCTCCATCGCCAGCACGTAGCTCACGGTGTCGAGGCCGCTGCCGCCGTATTCGGGGCTCACCATCATGCCCATGAAGCCCAGCTCGCCCATCTTTTTAACTTGCGCGGCGGGGAATTTCTGGTGCTCATCGCGCTCGATGACGCCGGCCCACAGCTCACTCTGGGCAAAATCACGGGCGGCGTCGCGCACGGCCAGCTGCTCTTCGGTCAGCTGATAAATATTAGTGGAAGTGGCGGTTTGCATGGACGGGGTGGGAAAATGGATTAATTGAGACAAAAGTACGGCCGGAGCGCGGGGCGGGCAAGGCGCCCGGCCAGGCGGGCCAGTGGATGTTCAACAATTGGAACAGCAAAAATACTAACGGGTTGCAAGGAATTATGCCGCTCCCTAGGGCGTGAGGACAATAAGAAATCAGCTATATGTTTACTGCTTATTTACTTTTCAGCATGCGCCGTCACGAAATTTCTGATGCTACCTGGGCCCTGGTTGCCCCGCACCTCTCCGGCAAGGCCGCCGATGGCGGGGCGACGGCCGTCGATAACCGGCTGTTTTTCAACGCTGTGGTGTGGATAATGCGCACCGGCTGCCCGTGGGCCGACCTGCCCGAACGCTTCGGCAAGTCCGACACGGCCCGCAAACGCTTCCGCCGGCTGGCCGAAAAAGGCGTCTGGCGCCGCCTTTTCCAGGTCGTCCAAGCGCCGGAGCTGGACTGGGTGCTGCTCGACTCGACCATCGTGCGGGCGCACCAGCACGCGGCGGGCCAAAAAAAAGCGACGCTCAGACCGAGTGCCTCGGCCGCAGCCGGGGCGGGATGAGCACCAAAATTCACGCCTGCGTCGAGTCGCTGGGCAACGCGGTGCGCCTGCTCGCCACCCCCGGCCAGGCCGGCGACAGCCCGCAGGCGCTGCCCCTGCTCGACGGCCTCGACGTGGGCCAGGTAGTGGCCGACACGGCCTACGACAGCGACCAAACCCGCGCCTATTGCGCTCAACGCGGTATTCAAGCCGTCATCCCCAGCCACCCCAACCGCACCCAACCGCTGCCCCTGGACGAGAATGCCTACCGCGACCGCAACAAAATCGAACGCTTTTTCGGACGCATGAAGCAGTATCGCCGCTTGGCCACCCGCTACGAGAAGACCATCGTTTCCT
>NZ_JNLX01000125.1 GCF_000715495.1 Hymenobacter sp. IS2118
TTTTTTGCCATCTACTATATTTTGGTTACGGGGATGCAGTGGAAGGCCTTGCCGCGGTGCTTGGGGGCAACCTCCACGGTCCATGACCGGTTCCAGCAGTGGGCCCAGGCTGGCGTTTTTAAGCGGCTTTGGACCAGCGGCTTGGTGCAGTTACAGGCCGAAGGCCGCCTGGATTGGGACTGGCAGTGTCTGGATGCCTGCCAGACCAAGGCCCCGCTTGGCGGCGAGGCCGTCGGCCCCAACCCGACGGACCGGGGCAAGGGCGGCGTCAAACGCCACGTGCTGACCGAGGCTCAGGGCTTGCCCGTCGGCGTGGCCGTGACCGGAGCCAACGTCCACGAAGTGACGCAAGTACAGGCCGTACTCGATTCGATGCCCGTGCTGCCCCCACCGGCCGAAGGCGATTTCGCCCCCGGTTTCTGCGCCGACAAGGGCTACGACGCCGAGGCCATTCGGCGCCTACTGGCCCAGTGGGGCTACCGGGTGCACATCCTGAGCCGGGGAGAGGAAGCCGACAAATGCCGCACCCCCGGCTACCGCGCCCGTCGCTGGGTCGTCGAGCGCACCCACGCCTGGTTCCACCGTTTCCGCCGCCTGCTCATCCGCTGGGAAAAGAAAGTCGCCAACTACGAAGCCCTCCTCCACCTGGCTTGCGCAAACACCGTCTGGCGACACTCCCTCCTATTTTTCGGATAGGCTCTTAATAGTCACCCAAAGCCATGCGCCGCTTCATCACTTTTTTCGTCGTCAACCGCTCGTTCACCGCCATTCTGTTTGTGGCGCTGCTGGCGGCGGGGCTGCAATCGTTGCTTACCATGCCCCGGGGCGAAGACCCGGAGGTGGATTTTCCCACGTTTACGGTCGTCGCCGTGTACCCCGGCGCTTCGCCCGCCGACGTGGAAGACCAGGTGGTGCAGCCCCTGGAAAAACGCTTCAACGAGCTGGATAACGTCAAAAAAATCAACTCCACGGCCGACGACGGCTTGGCCATCATTCAGGTCGAGTACGACTTTTCGGTGACGCCCGACGACAAGTACCAGGAGATGGTGCGCGAGGTGAATGCGGCCCGCGCCGAGCTGCCCGCCGGCTTGCAAAGCCTGGAAATCAAGCGGTTTCAGTCGTCCGACGTGAACGTGTACCAGTACGCGCTGCTGGGGCCCAACGCCTCGTATGAGCAGCTGGAGTTCTGGGCCGAAAAGCTGCAGGACGAACTGGAGCAGCGGGTGCCGGGCTTCAAGACGGTGGACACCTGGGGCTACCCCCAGCGTGAGGTACGCGTGGCCCTGAACCTGGAAAAGCTGGCCCGCCAGAACATTCCGGCCGCCGCCATCCTGGGCGCGTTGCAGAGCGAAAACCTCAACATTCCCGGCGGCAGCGTGGCGGTCGGGAGCCGGCGCTTCAACCTGAAAACCAGCGGCGACCTGCGGACGCTGCCCGAAATTGAAAGCACGGTGGTGTATGCCCAGGGCGGCAAAATCGTGCAGCTCCGCGACGTGGCCGACGTGCGCTTTGCCTACGAAGAAGCCCGCCACATTACGCGCCTCGACGGGGTGCGGGGCGTGCTCGTGACGGCTACCCAGAAGCCGGGGCAGAACATTTTCAGCCTCCGCGACCAGGCCGAGCCGGTGGTGGCGGCCTTCGTCAAAACCCTGCCCCAGAACATCCGGCTGGTCAAGTCCTTCGACCAGTCGGCCAGCGTGGGGGCGCGGCTGGGCCGGCTGGGCAAGGACTTTGGGCTGGCCATTTTGCTGGTGAGCCTCACGCTGCTGCCGCTGGGCTGGCGGCGCTGGTGGTGATGATTTCGATTCCGCTCTCACTGAGCGTGGGCCTGTTTCTGCTCGACGCGCTGGGCTTCACCATCAACCAGCTCAGCATCGTGGGCCTGATTGTGGCGCTGGGCATTCTGGTGGACGATGCCATTGTAGTGGTCGAGAACATTGAGCGGTTTTTGCGGGCTGGCGTGGAGCGCACCCGCGCCGTCATCGAGTCCACGGCGCAGCTGGGGCTGGCCGTGATTGGGGTTACGGTTACGCTCATCATTGCCTTCGTGCCCTTGCTGCGCCTGCCGGCCGGGCCGGGCGCGTTCATTCGCGGGCTGCCTACGGCGGTGGTAACGGCGGTGGCGGCTTCGCTGCTGGTGTCGCTCACCATCGTGCCGTTTCTGGCCCGGCTGCTGCTGCGGCCTGCCACCAACCCCGACGGGAATATTCTGCTGCGGGCCTTGCACCGGGGCGTGGATTTGACCTACGGCCGCCTCATGCACGGGGCGCTGCGCCGGCCCCGGCTGGCGCTGGCCGTGGCCTTCGGCGCGGTGGCGCTGGGGCTGGGCTTCGCGGTGCCGCGCATGGGGTTCAGCCTGTTTCCGAAGGCCGAAAAGCCCCAGTTTTTGGTGAATATCGAAATGCCGAACACCGCCGGCCTGCCCGCGACCAACCGCGTGGCCCGCGACGTGGAACGGGTGCTGGCCCGCCACCCGGAAATCGTGCATTACACCACCAACGTGGGTAAGGGCCAACCCAGCATCTACTACAACGTGCCCCAGCGCAACGAGCAGCCCAATTTCGCCCAGATTTTCGTGCAATGCACCAGCGAAACCTGGGAAGAGAAAAACGAGCTGGTGCAGCGCCTGCGCCGTGAGCTGGCCGTTTATCCCGCCGCCCGCGTCGAAGTCAAGGACTTCGAGCAGGGCCCGCCGCTGGAAGCGCCCGTGGCCGTGCGCCTCTTCGGCGACAACCTCGACACGCTGCGCCGCCTTTCGCTGGTGGTGGAGCGGGAGCTGCGCGCCATCCCCGGCACCACCTACATCTACAACCCCGTCGCCACCCGCTCCACCGACCTGCGGGTCGTCATCAACAAGGAAAAAGCGGGCCAGCTCGGCATTACCACGGCCGACATCGACCGGACCGTGCGCCTGGCCGTGGCCGGCATCCGGGCCGCCGAGCTAACCCCCGGCGACGGCCAGGACAAGCTGCCCGTGAACGTGACGCTGGCCCGGCCCGGCGGCTTCCAGCGCCTCGACGTGCTGGAGCGCCTGTATGTGCCCACCGCCACCGGCAGCGTGGTGCCGCTGCGCGAGGTGGCCGACGTGCGCCTGCAAACCGCCGCCCCCGCCATCCGCCACCTCGACCAGGCCCGCTACACCACCGTCAACGCCTTCGCCCAGGACGGCTACCTCTACGCCACGCTGCAACAAGCCGCGCAGCAGCGACTGGAAAAAGTGAAGTTTCCGCCCGGCTATTCCTTCCGCATGGCCGGCGAGCAGGAGAACAAGGATGACGCGCTGGAGGGCTTCGGCACCACCATTCTGCTGTCGGCCTTCGCCTTCGTGCTGGTGCTGGTGCTCGAATTCGGCAGCCTGAAAAGCACGCTCATCGTGCTGTCGGTGGTGCCGCTGGGCGCGGTGGGCGGGGTGCTGGCGCTGCACCTCGCCGGCTACCCGTTTTCGTTCACGGCCATCATCGGTTTCGTGGCCCTGATTGGCATCGAAATCAAGAACTCCATTCTGCTCGTCGATTACACCAACCAACTGCGAGAACAGGGCCGGCCGTTGCTGGAAGCCATCGAAGAAGCCGGCGAAACCCGCTTCATCCCCATCCTGCTCACTACCTGCACGGCCATCGGCGGGCTCATTCCGCTGATTCTGGAGCCGGCCCCGCTCTACACGCCGCTGGCTTGGGTGCTCATCGGCGGGCTGCTCTCGTCGCTGCTGCTCTCGCGCATCGTCACGCCGGTGCTGTACAAGCTGTTTCCGCCCGATATCCGGCAGCCCGCCGAACCGGAGCCCGCGCTGGCGACCGTAGCCTGATTTAATCCGCTTTTACCCGTTCGCTGCCATGCTCGATTTTGCTTATTCACCCCTCGAAATCACCGACTTTTTGCAAGTCGAAATTCCCGCGCTGCTCGCCGGCCTCGCCTCTGCCCAGGTGCCCGCCTGGGGCCAGCTGACGCCGCCGCATATGGTGGAGCACCTGGCCGGGGCTATGCGCCTCTCGATGGGCCGCTACAACTTGCCCGCGCCCCCTGCCAGCCCGGCCCTCGACCTGATGCAGGCCCGGTTGCAGGCTAACGCTCCGTTTCCGCCCGGTGTGCGCAACCCCCGCATGGCCGCTACGCCGGGGCCGTTGCGCCACGCTTCGCTGACGGCTGCCACGACCGAATTGCTCCTGACCATAGATGAGTTCTTCGACCACTACGCCCGGCAGCCCGCCGCCACGGCCGTGCATCCCATGTTCGGCATGCTGGACTTTGGGCAGTGGCGGGTGTTTCATTTCAAGCATTTCAGCCACCATTTTTTGCAGTTCGGGCTGCTGCCCGCCAACCTGTTGCCCCGGCCGGCGGGGTAGGTGGCGGTATCTTACTTACAGGGCCCGTGATGAGATTATCAGCGGCGTGACTGTTGGGCGCACTTCTGAAAGGGGGCCGGACTCCACACCAACCCGTGGCGCTGACCGGAAACACAACTGCGGCCAACCAGTCGATGGACGCGCTAGTTACGCGAATAACGATTTACCCAAAGGTGGCCTTGGTTAAAAGTTCGGTCCAAAAGTCGCATTTGACGAATGGACGTCGTGTAAGACCTGCTTACGCGTCCAACGGAGGCGTCCGTAATGGTTTTTGGTCCCATCGGGGTCAAGCGGTTACCTGTCTTACAGGGATGCTGATTTGCCTCTTGTCCGGTGAGAAAATCGACCTAGCCAGCACGGTGGCCCCAACAGTGTAAGGGCGGGTGCCCCAAGGGATAGCTGGGGCCTTTTGCCGCTCATAACTCCAGGATGAAGCCGCGCGTGGGCGTCGTGATGGGGTCGTTGTTGGTGAGCAGCAGCGGGATGCCGTTTGAGCTGTCCAGCCGAATTGGCTGCCCGTCGGTGGTGGCAAAGTCCGAGTTGTCAGGCAGGCGCTGGAAGGCGTAGCTGGGGATGGCCGGGTTGCTCAGCACAAAGGCGTTCTGCACGTCAAAAAACAGGTCGAGCGTGAAGCACCGCCAGTTCACGCGCTTGTCGAGGCGGAAGCCGAATTGCTGGAACGTGCCCAGGCGCTGGGTATTGAGTTGGCTGAAGTCGAACATGCCGCGGCCGGTGGCCAGGCAGCTGGCCACCGGCCGCCAGGTTCAGGGGCGTGTAGGGCGAGCCGCCGCCGGCCCGCGTAGAGGACCTTGATTAATCATTTCCTAAACTCGCAGAACTTGCACTGTTGAAATTCGCGAAGTGACTTCACCAGGACTTACGCACTCAGTTGCTGGCGCGCGTCTCTGACGCGTGGCTTGCTGGCTTGGCGTTTCCAAACGCCGCCTTTCGCACCGTCTGGTCTCGTTGGCCGCGCGCGTCAGAGACGCGAAACCAGTGGGCAACGCGTCGGAGACGCGCGCCAGCAACTGAGTGCGTAAGTCCTATTCACATCTCTAAAGCCCCTGTTGCTCTTTCATCTAATGAAGAAAAAAGAGCAACAGGGGCTTAAAATGGCGGCTTCATCCGGTGAGGTTGTTTTAAAAGCCTTCTGGTCGGATTCATTGTGCGCACGCCCCGTGCCGGGGGCACTCCACCGCGTGGTCGTTCACCAGCCCCGCTGCCTGCATCAGCCCGTAGCAGGTGGCCGGCCCCAGCAGCGCGAAGCCGCGCCGTTTCAGCTCCTTGCTCAAGGCCTCGGCGGCGGGTGTGTGCAGGGGCGGGGCCTCCGTATCAAGCCGTTGGTTATCCAACGACTGCCCCCCCACGAAGCCGTAGAAAAACCGCAGTAACCCGGCTCCACCGCCTTCGGCAGCCAGCAGCTGCAGCCAGGCGCGGGCGTTTTGCACCACGGCTTCCAGCTTGCGGCGGTTGCGGATGATGCGCGGGTCGTCCAGCAGCTCGTCCACCTGATAAGGTGTGAACCGCGCCAGTCGGGCCGGGTCGAAGCCGGCGAGCAGCTCGCGCATGGTTTCGCGCTTGGGCAGCACGATGCGCAGGCCGATGCCCACCTGAAACGTGTAGAGCACCACATATTCAAACAGCACGTCGGCGTCGTCAATTGGGTCGCCCCATTCCTGGTCGTGGAAGTCGCGGAGCTGTTTGGTTTGCTCGAACCAGGTGCAGCGAGGGATGGTCATTTTTTCGGTTGCTAGTTGCTGGCTGATGGATGTTGTTCCGCTGGGTTTTCCGGGCGGGGCACCTGCTTGCTGGCCGCCGCCAGCCCGGTGCCGTGAATGCTGCGGGCCCCGTAGAGCAGCGCGTTTTGCCGCTCGTGGCGCCGCACGGCCTCCAACGCGTCGTCCTCCTCTTCGTGCGGGGTGAAGTTCTGCTCCGCCGCCTGGGCCATCATCGTCAGCTTTTTCAGGGCTTGCTGCCGGTCGGGCTCGCCCAGCTTAGCCCGCTCCACGGCCGTTTGCAGGGTGCGAATGGTTTCGTCGTACACCCGCGTGGGCACCGCGAACGGGCGCGCACCTTTGCCGCCGTGCGCGAACGAAAACCGCGCCGGGTCGCTGAACCGGGCCGGGGTGCCGTGAATGACCTCGCTCACCAGCGCCAGCGACTGCACCGTGCGCGGCCCCAGGCCGGGCAGCAGCAGCAGGTTCTCGAAATCCTGGGGCTGCTTTTCCTGGGCCAGCCACAGAATGGCCCCCAGCCGCTTCAGGTCCACGTCTTTGGCCTTCACGTCCTTGCGGGTGGGCATCACCAGCTGCCGAATTTCGCGTAGCATCCGCTCGGGTTCTTCGCCCACCACTTGCAGCATGGCCGCCTGGGCGGGCCGGGCCTGGTGCGCCACCAGGTTCAGAATCTCGCCCTGCGACGTGCCGCATATGGCCGCGTGGGGTTCGTCCACGAACGAGGTCAGCGCTTCGGAGTGCCAGTGGTAGCGCCGGGCTGAGGCTGTTTCAGCGGCCGTGTTCATGCCCTGCTGCACCACGGCCCACTGCCCGGCCCGGCTCACCACGAAGCTGTGCAGGTAGAGCTGGTAGCCATCCTGCACGGCCGTATTGTCCACTTTGGCGCTCAGGCGGCTGCAATAGGCCAGGTGCGTACCGTCGAGGCCGGTTCGCTCGCCCACGGCCAGCAGCTCGGCGGGCGTTTGCAGGCTCTGCTTGCCCTTGCCGCCGCACACGTACAGGCCCAGCTCGTGGGCGCGCGGGTTGAGGCTGCGCTTGAGGGCGCCCATCACGGCCGTGGCCACCCCCGACGAGTTCCAATCCATGCCCAGCACGGCCCCGAAGCTCTGGAACCAGAACGGGTCGGCCAGCCGCTGCAGGAAGCCGTCGTGGCCGTGTTCGAGCACGATGGCTTCCACAATGGCCCCGCTCAGGGTCGTCATCCGCTCAAAGAGCCAGCTCGGGATAGGGCCGCTGTAGAGCGGCAAATCGGCGGTGCCTGATTTGTGCATGGCAGGAAGGAAAGCGGTGGATGCCGGGTAATGGGGCCAGTTGCGGCAAGGTCGGGTTACCGGGCCGGGGCCGGGGCTGGCTTTAGGCCCGTGTCTATCAGCGTATCCAGCGGCAGGTCGCGGTTGGCCAGCAGGGCCAGGTAGATGGGTTCGTGAAACTTATCGAGCCGCAGGAGAAGGGCGCTGAGCTGCCGCTGCTCGTCCTCGGTGAGGTCGCCGGTGAAGAGGCGGGTGGCCTGGTTCATGGCCGGCTGGGCGGCCCGGAGCGTGGCCAGGCCCTGGGGCGTGACGGTGATGCGCCGGGTGCGCTTGTCCTGCTCGTCGTCGGTCTGCGTCACGAACCCGTTGTCAATGAGGCGTTTGATGACCAGCATGCCCGATGTTTTCTCGTTCACCGTCATCTCCACCAGGTGGGTTTTCGTCAGGCTGCCGCGTTCGGCCAGGGTGGCGAGGGCAATGAAGTCGTCGAAGTTGAGCAGCGGCACCGATTCAAAAGCCTTCTTCACGTAGCCCCGAAAATACCGGTAGGCCTTGGTCACGACGTGCGACACGTAGGTCTGCAGCACCGGCACATCGGGGTGATAATAGGTGTAGGGCGGCTCCGGCGGCGCGGGCACGGGCGGCGCGGCAGCCGCGGCCTGCTGCTGCGCGGCCCAGGCCAGAAAACCGGGCAGCGTTTGCGTGGCCCGGTCCGGGTAGGCCTCCTCGAAGGCGTCGCCCAGGTCGAGCAGGTCTTTCATCAAAGCGGAATTCATAAGGCAGCAGGGGGTGGCAAAGGGCTGGCAAAGGGCCGGCACAAGTACGGGAGTTGTGCAGCAATGGACAAATTTCAGTCGAGAAACAGCTTATCACAAGGGTTTTAAACCATTTATGGAAAATATTATAGTCCATTACCGAACAATAATACACCTGTTTAGTTCATAAATGCACAATACCAGTACCTTTGTCGCATTCGCTAACCCTTCAACCTCTCATGCAGCGTTTTTACCTTTTTGTGTTGGCCTGTAGCAGCTGGCTGGCTCAGCCGCCCGCCGCCCAGGCCCAGAACCCGGCTCCTGCCGCAACCGCCGCAAATAGCCGTAGCATAGGCCTGGCCGAGGCCGTGCAGCTGGCCCTGGCCGCCAGCAAGGACCTCAAGCGCAACGAGGCGGCCCAGCGCCAGGCCGCCGCCCGCGTGCAGCAAGCCCGCGACGGCGTGGTGCCGGGCGTGCAGCTCTCGTCCACCTTTTTGCGGCTTTCCGATAACGTCACGCCGTTCAGCGTGGGGCTGCCGGGCCGGGGCGACGTAGTGCTCAACCCTCAGATTCTGAACCAGTCGTACAACAGCCTGCAGGTACGGCAGCTGCTGTGGGCCGGCGGCAAAGTGCGGCTAGGCATCGAGGCGGCCCGCCGCGAGCAGGAAGCCACCCAGGCCGAGGCCGACCAGTACCGCCTGCTGGCCGCCGACAACGTCACCACCATCTGGTACGACCTGTACACGCTCAACGCCTCGGAGAAGATAATCCGCGAGAATAGTGCGCTGCTCCAGGACCGCCGCCGCGAGCTGACCAACCTGGAGCGCCAGGGCGTGGTGCTCAAAATCGACGGGCTGAAAATTGAGCTGGCCATCGCGCGCCTCGAAAGCGCCCTGGCCGACATCCGCAGCGGGCAGGCCATCAACAGCTTCAACCTGGCCCTGGCCACCGGCCTGCCCACCAGCACCACCTTCGCCCCGACCGAAACCGCACTGCCCGCCGCCCAGCCCCTGCCGCCGCTGGCCGACTACCAGCAGCAAGCCCTGGCCAGCCGCGCCGAGCTCAAGGCCATGACCCTGCGCCGCGAGGCGGCCCTCGTCGGGCAGCGCATCGTGCGCGGCAACACGCTGCCCGTGCTCAGCTTCGGTGGCACCGTGGACTACAACCGCCCCAACCTGCGCGTTTTTCCGGCCGAAGCCCAGTTCAAGGCCACGTCCAGTGTGTTTGCCAACCTGACCTGGGACGTGGGCAGCCTCTACGCCAACCGCGCCAGAGTGGCCGAAACCCGCTTCGGCCTGGAGCAGCTTGGCATCGGCCTGGAGCAGCTGAGCGAGGGTATCCAAATCGAAGTCAATGCCAGCTACCGGGCCTACGAGCAGGCCCTGGAGAAAATTCGGGTGGCCGAAAACGCCATTACGCTGGCCGAGGAGAACTTCCGCGTCGAGCAAAACCGGTTCAAGGCCAGCACCATCACGCCCGCCGATTTTCTCGACGCCAACACCCAGCTCGTTCAGGCCCGCCTCGACCTGACCACCGCCCAGGCCAACGCCGAGCTGGCCCGCTGGAAGCTGCTCAAAAGCACCGGCCGTCTGACGGCCAACTAATCCAAAGCCCCCTCATTTTAACTTCCCGACTCCGATGCTTTTGACTTTTTATTCAACCCGTTTGCTCCCCCTCGCCGCCCTGTCGCTCGCTGCCTTGCTCACGGGCTGCGGCGGCGAGGAAACCGACAATGCCCAGGTGCAGGCCGACATCAGCCCGGTTATCCCGAAGGTGCCCGGCACGGTGCGCGAGGTGCGCGTGGCCGACAACCAGCGCGTGCAGCGCGGCGACACGCTGGTGCTGCTCGACGACCGCGACTTTGCGCTGCGGGTGCAGCAGGCCACCATCGCGCTGGCCCAGGCCGAGGCCAACGTCACGATGGCCCGCCAGAACCGGCAGGCCGCCGACCAGGGCGTGGGCGCGGTGGCCAGCAATTCGGCCGCCGCCCAGGCCGGCATCGCCGCGGCCCAGGCGGGCGTGGAAACGGCGCGGGTACGCACCCTGCAGGCCCGCCAGAACCTCGACCGCCAAAGCGCCCTGCTGGCCCAGCAAAGTACCACCCAGCAAGCCTACGACAACGTGAAGGCCGACTACGATGCCACCCAGGCCGGGCTGGCCGCCGCCCGCGCCCAGGTGCAGGTGCTCAGCCGCCAGGCCGCCGCCGCCCGCCAGCAAGTGGGCAGTACCCGCACCGAAGCCGCCACGGCGGGCACGGGCATTGCGCTGGCCGAGCTGGCCGTGGAGCAGGCCCGCGCCGCCCTGGCCACGGCCCGCCTGCAAGCCAGCTACACCGCCCTGCTGGCCCCGGCCGCCGGCGTGGTGTCCGATAAGAGCGTGCAGCTTGGGCAGGTGGTGAACCCCGGCCAGACGCTGCTCAAAGTGGCCAACGACGCCCAGCTGTGGGTGGTGGCCAACTTCAAGGAAACCCAGCTCGAAGGCATGAAAGTGGGCCAGCCGGTCGAAATCAAGGCCGACGCCTACGACCGCGAATTCGCGGGCAAAATCCAGTCGTTCGCGCCGGCCACCGGGGCGCGGTTCTCGCTGCTGCCCCCCGACAACGCCACCGGCAACTTCGTGAAAGTAACCCAGCGCGTGCCCGTGAAAATTGCCTTCACCGAAGCCCCCGACGCCAAAACCCGCTGCGGGCGGGCATGAGCGTGACGGTGAAAATGGCAACGAAATAACGGGTTCCGCTCCCAATCCCTTTTGATATTCGGCTCATGTCTGACCTAGCCCTTTCTGCTCAATCGCCCGAGCAGCCCGCCGCTGGTGCCGCCCTGGCTGAGGCTCCCACCTACGAAGTCGGCTTCCGCAAGTGGCTCATCACCATCACGGTGATTACCTGCGCCATCATGGAGCTGATTGACACGTCCATCATCAACGTGGCCACCCGCCAGATTGCCGGCAACCTGGGGGCCACCATTGAGGAAACGGCCTGGGTTATCACGGCCTACGCCGTGGCCAACATTATCATCATTCCGCTCACGGGCTTCCTGTCCGACTTCATCGGGCGCAAGGTGTATTTCACGATTTCGGTGGCCGTGTTCACGGCGGCCTCCCTGCTGTGCGGCTTTTCGCACTCCATCGAAACGCTTATTTTCTGGCGCATCGTGCAGGGCCTGGGCGGCGGGGCCCTGCTGGCCACCGCCCAAACGGTGCTCGTCGAAACCTTCCCGCCCGAGGAGTTGGACACGGCCAACGGCATTTTCGGGGCCGGCATCGTGATGGGGCCGACGCTGGGGCCGGTGCTCGGCGGCTACCTCACCGACAACTACCACTGGGGCTGGATTTTTTTCATCAACGTGCCCATCGGCATCCTGGCCACATTCCTAAGCTGGAAATATATCAAAGGCACCAAAAGCCCGCTCGAAGGCAAAATCGACTACCTGGGCATTCTGTTCATGGCCCTGGGCATCGGCGGGCTGCAAATCGTGCTCGAAGAAGGGGAGCGCAAAGACTGGTTTTCCAGCAACTTCGTCGTTACGGCCACCATTGTTTCCGCCGTTAGCCTGGTGCTGTTCGTCATCCGCGAGCTGCGCATTAAAAACCCGGTTGTGGACCTGCGGGTGCTGGCCAACCGCAACGTGGCCATTGGCTCGGTGCTGCGCTTCGCGTTCGGGGTGTCCATCTACGCGTCGGTGTTTCTGTATCCGGTGTTCGTGCAGGGCTTTCTGGGCTGGAACGCCACCCGCACGGGCCTGCTCATGCTGCCCAGCTCGCTCATCACGGGCGTGCTGATGGGCGCGATGGGCGCGCTCCTCAACCGGGGCGTCAGTCCCAAGCTGCTCATCACCATTGGCTTTACCAGCGTGATTGGCTACGAGGTGGCCACCTACTTCCTGGCCACGCCCCAGGCCGGCGAGTGGGACTTTTTCTGGCCCCAGCTCATCCGCGGCGTCGGGTTCGGCTTCATCTTCGTGCCCGTGTCGGGGCTGATTCTGGCCGGGCTCAAAGGCAAGGACATTGCCCAAGCCGCGGGCCTGACCAACATGCTCCAGCTGCTGGGCGGGGCCGTGGGCATCGCGGCCGTAAATACCTACGTGGTGCGCCGCATCAGCACGAACCGGATGGACCTGCTGCCCAACCTCTCGACCGGCCACCCGGCGGCCGTGGAGCGCCTCGACAACCTGACCCGCTTTTTTCAGGGCGCGGGCAACTCCCTCGACGAGGCCCAGCGCATGGCCTACGGCGTGCTGGAAGGAACGGTCTCGACCCAGGCGGCCATCATCAGCTACGCCGAGGGATTCATGCTCATCGGCCTGATTTGCGCCGTGGCCCTGCCGCTCGTGTTCTTCGCCCGCATCCGCAAGGGCGAGGCCATCGTGGCCGGGGCCGCGCACTGAGGCGCACCCTTAGCGCCGACCGGTTGCTTTCTTTTTATCTGTTGAATGCTCGTCATCAAGCGCTTGGCCGGTAACATCTTACGGGGTATAGGTCATGCGGTGCGCCACGCGGCCCTGCTGGTCGTAGTACACCCACTCGCCAATGGGCCGTTTCCAGTGCCGGTATTGCCCTTTGGACTTCACCCGACCATTTTCATAAAAACAGGTAACCGGGCCTTCTATCCGATTCGCCCGGTAGGTGCCCTGGCGTTCCTTGCGGCCTTCCGGGTCGAAGTCTATCCAGTACCCGTTGCCCAGGCCATCCTGAAACTGCTGAATGGTCTGGTACTGGCCATTGGCGTAGCGGCCATATAACAGCCCGGTGTAGGGACGGGTGCTGCCCCGCTCGTAGTACCGGCTGCCTTCGGGCGATGGGCGTTGGTAGGTGTCGCTCATCGCCACCCGCTTCTGCCGGGTGGTGTCGGCGGGCGTTTGCCGGGTGGTGGAGCCGGGCAGCGTGGCCAGCCCGCTCAGCAGCAGGAGAAAGAGTTTCATGGTTGCAGGAGTAAGTAGGCGGTTTCCATATAGTAAATGCTGTACACCCGTTCCCCCGCCGGGTCCAGCTCGGATGCCCGGTCGCTGCTGAAGAAGAAGTGCTTGCCGTCGGGTGAAAAGCGCGGGCAGATGTCGTTGTGCCCGGAGTTAATGACCGGCCCCAGGTTGCGGGCGCTGCCCCACTGCCCGTTCACTTTGCGGCAGTAGTAAAGGTCCTCCCGGCCCAGGCCGTCGTCCCGGTCGTAGGAGGCAAAAAACAGCAGGTTGCCATCCGGCGATACGCAGGGGCTGCTGTCGGTGCCCCGGTGGTTGGGCGGCGCGGGCAGCTCCTGGGGCGGGCCAAAACGCCCATCCGGTTGCCGCGGGGCCAGGTACAGGTTGGCATCGGTGCCCGTGCGGCTGCCCGACCAGTAGTAGAGGTCGCCAGCGGCGTCGGTGACCGGGCCCGCTTCGTAGTGCTTCGGCCAGCTGTCGCCGGGCCGCTGAACCTGGTTGACGGGGCCGGGCACGGGCCGCGGTGCGCCCCAGCCGCCCGCCGTTTTGTCCATCACCCACAGGTTCATGTCGGTCGAGCCGGGGCGCTTGGCCTGGCCCGGCAGCGGGCGCAGCGAGGCAAAGTAGAACCGCTGGCCGTCCGGCGTAATGAAGGCCCCCTCGTCGGGACCGGTGGAAAAAGCCGCCGGCCGGGGCTCGCTCCAGCCAGTGGGCGTGCGCACCGCCCGGTAGATGCGCTGGGCGCTGGTGCCCGCCAGCCGCCGCGTGAAGTAGAGCGTGTTGCCGTCCGGCTCGAAGGTGATGTCCCATTCCTGGTGCGCGGCGGTGGCAATGCGCCCGGGCTCGAACAGCACCGGCACATTTAGCACCCGCTTGTCATCCTGATAAAGGAGGGAAGCCAGCGGCGTCCCGTCCGGGGCAAAGGTGCGGACGTAGCCGTGCCGCTGCCCGCGCAGGTTGGGGCTTTCCGTGGCCACCTGCCCGTTCGGGTGGTACTGGTAGGCCAGGCCCACCAGCAGGTCCTGCTCGTACACTTCGGCCGACCGGCGCACCCCCGTCGGGTAGAAATATTCCCACGTCCCGTGCCCCTTGCCCCGCAGCCACGCGGCCCGGTAGCGAAGCGTGCCGTTGGGGTACCATTCCAGCCACGTGCCGGAAGCCTGCCCGTCCACCAGCTCTTTCCAGACCCGGAGCTTTCCATCGGGGTAAGTTGTTTGCTCAATACCCGTAAACGTGCGTAGCGAGTCCCGGCCGGGCACGTAGAGGCGGGGCGGCGGCCGCAGCTGGGCGGTGGCCGGGTGCGCGCCGCACAGCAGGGCCGCGCCGAGCAGGCGCAGGTAGGGCAGGTTTTTCATGGGAGGCGAAGCAAGTGACGCCCCAATAGTCGGCCATCCGGGCAAGCAAGCCAACGGAAATCCGACGAAGCCGCCCAGGCGCCGACGAAACCGTTAGGCGGGCGTGCCCAACGCTTGCCTGAGCAGCTTGCGGGCGCGCTATAACAGCAGCCGCTGCAGCTGGCCCTGGTACGAGTCACTCACCTTTACCTGGGCCCGGTTGTCGAGCACCACGTAGCCGCGGCGGCCGACCCGCACCAGCTCCCGAGCATGGGTCAGATTGACCAGGTACGAGCGGTGTACCCGGCAAAACAGGGCGGGGTCGAGCTTCTGGGCCAATTCCGAAATGCCGCTCAGGGACAGCAGCTGCTCGGCTTGCAGGTACACTTTGCAATAATCCCCGTAGGCTTCCACGTAGCGGATGGCGTGCGCGTCCACCACCACGCGCCGGGTGCCCTTGTGCAGAATCACGCGCGGGGCGTAGGGGGCCCCAGCCTGCAGCAGGCGCTGGGCCAGCGCCTCCACGCGGGCATCGTCGTGGGCCACGCGGGCCAGGGCCTGCTGGAACCGGGCGCGGCCGTAGGGCTTGAGCAAATAATCCAGGGCGTGAAACGCAAAGGCCTCGATGGCGTGCGCGTCGTAGGCCGTCGAGAACACCACCTGCGGCAGCTGCTCCAGCCGGGCCAGCACCTCAAAACCCGAACAGCCCGGCAGCTGAATGTCCAGAAACACCAGGTCCGGCCGCAGGGCGTGAATGGCTTGCACGGCCCCAGGGCCGTCGCCGGCTTCGCCCACCAGCTCGTAGCCGGGCTCCTGGCCCACGTACTGGCGCAGCAGCTGCCGGGCGTCCGGCTCATCGTCCACTAGCAGCACCCGTTTCATCGGCTCACAGGCTGAAGTGGGCCCGCACGCCGCGGGGCTCGTTGGGGGCGAGATGCAGCGTGGCGTGGCAGAGCTTTTCCAGCCGCAGCTGGGTGTTGCGC
The DNA here is from genome assembly GCF_000715495.1 of Hymenobacter sp. IS2118. GTDB lineage: Bacteria > Bacteroidota > Bacteroidia > Cytophagales > Hymenobacteraceae > Hymenobacter. The sequence continues at coordinate 15,315 of NZ_JNLX01000125.1, forward strand.
AAGCCCACGCCCGGCCGGAGCCCCTGCGCCGGCAACCCCACGCCCGTGTCGGCAACGGTGAACAGCAGCCGGCCCGCCACCAGCTGCACCGCCACGTGAATGGCGCAGGCGCCCACGTGGGGCGTCACGCCGTGCTGCACGGCGTTTTCCACCAGCGGCTGCAGCAGCATGGGCGGCATCTGATGCGTCAGCGCGGCCTCGTCCACGGCAAACGACACGCAAAGGCGGTCCTGAAACCGGCGCTGCACCAGCCCCAGGTACTTAGTCAGGAAGCTGATTTCCTCCGCCACACTCACCAGCTCCTGCTGAGCCACGGCGTTCTGGTAGCGAAACAGGTCCGATAAGTCGATAATCAGCTCCCGGGCTCGCTCGTTGGCCGGCTCAATGGCCGCGTTGATGCTGTTGAAGGTGTTGTGGATGAAGTGCGGGTTGAGTTGCGCTTTCAGCGCCGCCAGCTGGCTGCGCGTGAGGGCGTCGCGCAGTTCGGCTTGTTCGCGGAGCGCCTGCTTGTACTTGCGCACGTGCACGAGCAGCAGAATCAGACCCAGCTGCACGCCATAGAAGAGCGCCGAGACGTAGTAGGCGTACACCCCCAGCTTGCCGCCAAACAGCTCCATCCACCCCAGCCGCGCCTTGAGCTGCGCGCCCAACCGCCCGCAAACCACCACGTAAGCCACCCCCAACACCACATACGCCGCCACCTGCCAGCCCACGCCAAGGGCGTGCAGCCGGGCGCACACCACGTACGTGAGCAGGAGCGCGCACAGAAACCGGAGCAGAAAGTCGATGCCGGAGCTGGCCATCAATTCGGCGGGGTTCCAGTAGGGCGGCTGCGTCGATTGCCACCCGCCCCACAGCAGCCACACCGTGGTGCGGTCCAGCAAAGCCGCCAGCAGGTAGAACAGGCCCAGCCACGCCACGTCCCGACGGGTAAACGGAATGGAGGTGTCGGTGGTGAGGCGGAGCATGGGAGGAGGCAATTACGAAAACAAACTTGCCAAAGCTGGAGCTGGTTCGCGGCTGAATAGCAGGCCAACAAAGGAGATGGACCCACGGCCCGGCCGGCATAAATGTAGTGGAATTGGCGTGTCAAGATGCCGCCATCCTTCGGTGCCGCTGTAGGGCTATGACAAATAAGGAATACACTTCATAACGACGCACAAGCCGTTCAGAACCAGCTTTCGAATTATTGACTTCAGCGTGCTGGAGCCGCGTTTGCACGGAACAACACCCTGCCAGGGTCACGTTGCTCATGTCTTGTAGATTAATCTTCATAAGGCAAAGGAGTTAGCGTAATCCTGCGTTTGCCTCGGGCTTACCCTCAGGTGTTGACAGTGACGAACCGTTGCGCGTTGTTGTTTCTTGAACGCGACGATGTCCCGGACGGCGCGCGGCGCGCTTGGCATTACCTGGGCCGCTGCTTGCGCTACAGCAAACATAGGTTGCCAAAATACCGAGCAAAAGGTATGGCAGAGGCGGGGTCATTCTTTACAAAAAAAGGTGGGAAAGCAAGTGTAAGCGCTGTAGCACTCTCTAAAACCCGGATACCTAAAGCGGCCTGGCTCAGCTCGATTATGACCCCAAAAGGCACCCGCCGTCGCTACACAGCTTAGCCCAGAGCGGAGGTAGTGCTGGCCGCGCTCAACGGGTGCCTGCCGGTGGCGGATTCGGCCATCCACTACCAATTGGCCACCGCCCAATCAACCGCTGCTACCGCTGCTGTCTCACATTTTTTGATGCGCTCCAAAGAGGTCGTGGAGGGGGCGAAAGGTTTGTAGCCAAGGGTACCGCTTGGGTTAGTGCGGCACGGTTGGTGCCCTGTTGTAGTGTTCGCGCATGATTCGGAAGCGGTGCGGCAGCCGCGTGCGGCCCGGCGGGTTCACTACGTCGACGGGCACGTTTCCCGCTCGCATGCCGGTCGGCACCAGAACCCGCAGCTGATGGTCGGAGACCACCTCCACGCGTGCAATGCGATTGCCAATCCGCACCTGAGATACACTGGCTAGCCCGGTGCCCTGTAGCACTACCCACGCCCCTGCGGCCGCCCGGCGAGGTTGCGCGTGCCTCAGCACTGGTAGTTCGTCCGGCCGGCCCAAAGGGCTGGATGTCGAGAAGCTGGCTAAGGTAAAAAAGGTGCTTAAAAAAGGCCTGTCCGTGGCCAAAACCGTGAAATTGACGGGTATCAGTCTCTCCAGCGTCAAACGATACCGCAAGCACCTGCCGGCCCTGCTTACTTGTATGAAGGCACGGCTGCCTCAAAGGGCTTCGCGTCGTTTTAGCGCCCGCTGCTATGCGAAGGCCAACTCAGAAACACCAAGCCCCAGCACGAGCAGGAGCCCCAGCGCGGGGCATGGCGTTGAGACGGTAAAGGCGGTAAAGTGGCGGGCCACCCCGTCACTACTCAGCTATTATCAGCGCGCATTCGGATATAAAAAGGCACCATTCGCATTTCTTATTGGAATTAATTTAATTTTTAATGTAACTCATACAAGTTTTACGCCTGTTAGACCTGATATCAAAGTCTGATAATCTGTAGACCGGCTAGTCATTGCGCCAGCTCAAAGTCACCGTTTGCTTGCTACTCGTTTTCACACTTCTCCCTTTTTACTATGGAACACACTTACCTCAAGGCCTCGTTTCCGGGCGATTCTGCGGCCCTCAATCGGCCAACGGAAGAAGCAGCCAGGGCCAGCCAGCTCCGCGAATTAGAATTCAAGCTGCTCTGCCAGGCTTTTGGGGGCCGGGCCGTGCTGCCCGGCAGCTATCAGCAGCTTCAGCCCTACCGCATGGGCGAGCCCAACCACGCCGGGCCTTGCCAGGCACACCACGAGGAGGAGCCGGCTGGCCAGCTGGCTCATTGATTTCGGGGTATTGATTTACTGAAAATGCCGGTATCACCTCTTCAAGTGTCTAGCTATGAATCGATTTTCACCTCCGCAATGTCAATACTGCCCCAGCAGAAACGGTTGTTTGCTGCGCTGCTGCAACGAAGCCGACCTGGAAGCAATTTCGCTGGTCAAAACCTGCCATCAATACACCAGTGGGCAAGTCATATTTAGCGAGGGCAGCCGCGCGCTGGGCCTCTACTGTGTGCACGAAGGCAAAATAAAAGTGACCAAAACCGGCGGCGATGGCAAAGAGCAGATTATTCGCCTGGCCAAGGGCGGCGACATGCTCGGCTACCGGGGATTGGTGACCGATACCCTTCATTCGGCTTCGGCGGTAGCCCTCGACGACTGCACGGTGTGCATGATACCCAAGCAGCAATTTTTTCATCAGCTGAAAAACAACGGGCCGTTTGCCAACCTGCTCATTCAGCTGCTGGCCAACGTGTTGCAAGAAGCCGAAGAGCGCATGCTGCACCTGGCCTACAAGCCCGTGCGCGAGCGCCTGGCCGAAGCCCTGCTGCTGCTGATGCGGACCTACCGTACCGAAAACGACCTGCAGCCGTTCTCGCTATCCATCTCGCGCGACGACCTGGGAGCCCTGATGGGCACCACCAAGGAAACCACCACGCGCATGCTCTCCGAGTTTAAGGGCGAAGGCATGCTCACCACCAGGGGCAGCGCCATCACCATTCTGGCGCCGGTGCGGCTGGTAGAAATTGCTACTCGCTACGATTAAGCCGTTGTGCAAAAGCATATTGAATAGCTGACAACCAATTGAAAATCAGCATAAAAGCCTGCATCTTAAAGCTTGCGGCTCAACGCTTCTGGCTCACTGCCTAAGCTGCCCGCTGGCTTGCGGGCGGCGCACTAACGGGCAGCAGCAGCACGGGTACCGGGCTCTGCATCAGCAGCCGGACCGTGATGCTGCCGGCAAAGGCCGGGTTCCACCGGTGGCGGGGCCGCACTGGCACCACCAGCAGGTCGGTCGATGCTTGCGCCATGCCCGCCATAATGCCAGCGGCGGGCTCAAGTGCCGGCAAGTCCCGGCCCTCGATGGCGAGGTGGCGACACGCCAGCCCGCAGGACTGTACCGCGTGCAGGGCATCGCCCTGCGCGTAGATACTGTGCGGCAACTGCGTGTGCAGTACCGTGAGTTGGGTGGGTAGCGTCATCAGCAGCGCATGCATGGTGCGCAGGCCCTGGTCCAGCACAAACGGCTCGCCGTCGGCGGCCAGGGCAAAGCGCCGGGGCGGCAGGCAGCCGGTGGCCGGCGCGGGCACCACCAGCAAGGGCAAGGTGCTGGCTTGCAGCAGGTACTGAGTCAGAGCGGCTATTTGCCCGGCAAGGGGGCGCGCCAGCACCAGCAGTAGTGGCTGTTCGGGCACAGGGCAGTGCGCAATTGCAGCCGGCAGCGGAGCGCCACCCCAGCGGGCCGTGGCCGGGCCCCCGTGGCCGGGCTGTCCGGCCTGCCGAACCAGGCGGCTACTACTGTTACTGTAGGCGCCATCATCCAGCGGTACTTGCAGGAGCCGCACGGCCAGAAACTGGGCCAGCGCCGCCGCATAATGGGCCGCCGCATGGTGGGCGGCCGCACTGGCAAGCGGGCTGCTAAGCATGAGAATGGAAGCCTCCATGCGAACAAGGGAAAGAGTAAAGACCAGTGCTACGCCCACCACAGCGGCAGGGTATCGGCAAAAATAGAAACAGCACCAGCGCACTAAAATGATGCTGCATAGTGCTGAAAATGAGTTAGCTCAATTACGCCTCTAAGCTGCGGCTGCCAGGTGCCGCGGCTGGCCGGCACTTCCGCAGCCAGGCAGGTAACAGGCATGAGCAAGCTCATTTTTAAAGATGACGCGAGTCAATGGAGCGGTTTGGGCGATGCCGCCAATTTTACAGCCATGCGCGCCACCCGGTATCCGCTGCCAGCCAATGGGGGCGTGGTTGTTTCTCTTCGGTTGTTAGCAATGCCAGATGCCATGCCTTATTTATCCGACATTGCTGCGCCGCCGGAAGCTGAGCGGCTGGGCAGCTGCTTGTTTCCCAACCAATTTCTGGTGGCCTTTGATTTGTGGCAGCAACGATGCTGCTACACCAGCCCCCAGGCCGAAACTCTGCTGGGCTACCCGCACGAGCAGATGAGCCTGGCGCTGCTCTACGACGCCATTCATCCCGACGACCTGCCGCTTGTGACGCGGGCCGCCGAGCTGGCCATGGAGTTTATGCAGCTCAGGGAACCGGCCGGGCCCGCTACTCCGGCCGCCTCCCATTCGGCGCCCACCATCTGTTTCAGTATCGATTACCGGCTGCGCTGCCGCAGCGGGCACTACCGGCGGGTACTGCGCCACAATTTCGTGCTGGTGCACTCCGAAACAGGCCAGCCCTTGGTGACGGGAAGCCTGTTCACGGACATTACCTCGCACAAAACGACGTTGGATGTGCGCTTCAGCCTCGACCACCCCGCCTTTGCCCACTGGCTGCACACGCGCAAAGCCGAACGCGAGCGCACCGGCGCCGACCTGAGTATTCGCGAACAGGAAATTCTGGGGCGCATGTTGGCCGGCGAAACAACCGCCGTAATTGCCAATAGCCTGTTCATCAGTTATTACACCGTTAAAACGCATCGACGCAACATTCTGCGGAAGATGAAAGCCAGCGAGGGCGACGGCCGGTTGGCGCACCTCGACGCCGGCATTGTGCGGCTGCTGGCGTAGTGGCGCGGTGAGTCCGGGAAGCCCGGAAACGTCGGGGCCGCAAGCGGAAGCAGGCAGTGCACAAGGGCCGGCGCCAGTGGCCGCCAGTGCCAGCTGCAAAGCTTGGGGCGGGCGTGGGCAGTGTCAAATGACCTATGTCAATTCTGCCAATGAGGCTTCTCATTTCGCATGCGTCTTCATTATTCAATATTTGAATAATTTATTGGCTTTCAAGATGATGATGGTGCAATGCGGGCCGCCTGAACGGGCGCGCAACGACCAACAGACTGCGTAGCCAAACAATTGTTTTCCCACCCCGACCGCCTTCCCCGTGCTTCTCACCATGCCCGCCATCCCCCAGCTATTGGGGCGCGTTCAACGCCGCGCCGGTCGCCTGCTGCGCGAGCTGCTGCCCTACAACGACCACTACCGCCCCCTGGGGGTGCACCAAAGCAGCCGCGCCCTGGCAGCTACCCGCCGCGACGTGCGCTTCTGGCCGGTGGTGTCCGCCTACACGTCGCGCCTCGTCATTCCCAAAGGGTTCTACACGGCCGTGTCGGTGTACGAAAGTACCGCCCATGGCAAGCCCCGCACCGAGGAAGCCATGCCCGAGGCGTTTGTGCTTGAGCTGCTGGGCGGCCGGCTCTATGCCGACAACTGGGACAGCGTGGCCGTGATTGCGCCCGATAATTACCTGGTGGGCGACGTGTCGTTTCAGCACAACCGGCTGGGGTGGACGCTCACGGCCCCCGAGGCCAACAACATTTTCGCCCAGCGCTACTTTCTGGAACCGGTGCAGGTGCCGGGTACGGTGCTGAGCCTGCTCTCGGGCGGCGGCGCGGCCATGGGCAACTACTACCACTGGCTGATTGACTCGTTGCCGCGCCTGCACCTGCTGCGCGAGTCGGGCATGTTCGATGAAATCGACTACTTCCTGGTGTACGACCGCAACAACCGCTTCGTGCTTGACTCGCTGCTCCAGCTCGGCATTGCCGATGCGCGCATCATCGACGTGACTACCCACCGGCACCTGCAGGCCGGGCGCCTGCTGGTAACCTCTCCGGTGCGCGGTGGCGGGCGCCATTCGCCGCCCTGGGTGAGCTCGTTTTTGCAGCAGGCCTACCTGCCCATGCCGGCCGCCAACCACCGGTTTGCCTCCCGCGTGTACATCAGCCGGCGCGATGCCAGCATGCGGCGCGTGCTCAACGAGCCCGCGGTAGAGGAGGTATTGGCCGGCCTCGGGTTCAAGACCTACGTGCTCAGCGACCTGAGTTTTATGGAAAAGGTGGCGCTTTTCAGCGGGGCCGAAGCCATTGTGGCCACGGTGGGGGCGGGCATGGCCAACCTCATGTTTGCCCCGCCGGGCACGCCCGTGCTGGAGCTGCACCCGCACACCTTCGTCGAGCCCGAATCGATGGATACCGCTTACCGCGTGGGCCTGCCTTACCACTGGCTCACCTGCCAGCCCAGCTCCGAGCGCAGCACCTCGTATTACCACGCCCGGCACCTCGACCTGCTGGTGGAGCCCCGCCAGCTGCTGAATGCCGTGCGCCGGATGCTGTGCCAGGCCGGCAAATTATAAAAGATGTAGTGTATTAAACATCAAGCACATGGCGCACGTCTTACTCTCTCTCGTTACCTGGAACAGCGCGGCGGTTATTGAGGCGTGCCTGGCAGCAGTGCTGGCCCAGACGCATACCGATTTCGAAATTTGGGTGGTCGATAACGCTTCGGCCGACGATACCTGCGCCCGGGTGGCAGCCGTGGCGGCCCTCGACGCGCGGGTGCAGCTGCACCCGCTGCCGCGCAACACCGGCTTCTGCGGCGGGCACAACTACGCGCTCGACCGCAGCGCCTCGGCCGCCGTGCTGCTGGTAAACCCCGACGTGGCGCTGGCTCCCGACTACCTAAGCCTGGCGCTGGCTGCTTTGGAATCCGACCCGGCCATTGGCACCGTGTGCGGGCTGCTGCTGCAAAGCACCGACGCCCAGCCGCGCATCGACAGCGCCGGCCTGGTGCATCACGCCGACGGCCGCTTCGGCCTGCGCTACCACGGCCGCTACCTGCACGAAACCCCGCTGGTGGCCGGCCCCGTAGCGGGTGCCGACGGCGCCCTGCCGCTCTACAGAAGGGCTTTTATCGACGATTTGCGGGTAGAAGGGCAGTTTTTCGATGAACGGTTTTTTGCGCATAAGGAAGACTGGGACATTGCCTGGCGCGGGCAGCTCTACGGCTGGCGCACCCTATTCGAGCCGGCTTGCCGGGCCCTACATCCCCGCCAGTTTCGGCCCGCCAACCTGCGGCTGCGCCGCCACCTTGGCAGCGCCATCAAGGCCGATGCGGTGAAAAACCAGTGGCTGCTGCTGCTCAAAAACCCGACGGGCCGGCAGCTGGCCGGCTACTGGTTGCGGGCGCTCCCACGGCAGTTGGGAATAATGCTCTACGCCCTGCTGCTGGAGCGGGCGTCGCTGCGGGCCTACCGCTTTGTATGGCAGCATTGGGCGGATATTCTGGCCAGCCGGCGCCTGATTCAGGCGCGGGCCGCCCAGCCCGGCCCCGTGGCCCGCTCGCGTGGGACTGCCCCGCCCGAGCGGGTGCGGGCCCCGGTGGCCCCGCCGCTCGCGGTGGAAGGCTAAGGAAGGCTTTGCCAGCCGGGCGGACCAGCAAATTTCTGATAGTGAAATTTTTACAAGAAGAGGTGGGAGGAGTTCTGGCACCGGAGTGCCGGGCGTGGCGAGACGAGCATTTTCCAGAATAAGTCACTTTTTAAATCTGCTGATTATGAAAACCAAGGCCTGCGTCTGCGTCTTAATGCTGTTGTTTTATTGGGCTCCGGTGCTGCTGCCCGCGGCCGGCGGCCGCGCAGCGGCGGCCACGGTCACCAGCTTCATGCTGGTGAATGCGGACACCGACCTCGACTTGTTTGTTCTCACACCGGGCATAGTGCTGGATTTTGGTAGCTTACCGACCCAAAACCTGAACATCCGGGCCAATGTCGACATGGCGGTGGGCAGCGTCACATTCGCGTTGAGCGGGTCCCAGGTCCACGCCGGCACCGAAAACGTGGTGCCGTATGCGCTGTTTTCAGACGTGGGCGGCGACTACTTTGCCTGGACGCCGCCAATTGGGAACTACACCCTCACGGCCACGCCTTTTGCGGCGGGCGGCGGTACCGGCACCGCCGGCACGCCATTCACCCTGAGTTTTTCCGTGGTCAACACGGCATTGCAAGTCGCCAGCTTCACGCTGGTGAATGCGGATACCGACCTCGACTTGTTTGCCCTCACGCCAGGGATAGTGCTGTATTTGAATGCGCTGCCTACCCAGAACCTGAACATTCGGGCCAATACCAGCCTCGCCTTCACCGGCAGCGTAGTTTTCAGCCTGAGCGGCGCTGGAACATGGGCGTCCACGGAAAATGTGCCGCCTTATGCCTTGTTCAGCGACCTGCTGGGGGATTATTTCACCCAACCGCTCCCGCCCGGCGCCTACTCGCTCACTGCCACCCCCTTCGATGCCCCGCTGGGCGCCGGCGTGGCCGGTTCTGCGCTCACGCTGGCTTTCTCCGTCGTATCGGGTCCGCTGCCGGTGGAGCTTACCTCCTTCACCGCGAAGGCGCCGACCAGCCACCAGGTGCAGCTGCACTGGCAAACCGCCAGCGAGCACAACAACCGCGAATTTGAGGTGCAGCGCAGTACCAACGGGCAGCAGTTCAATGTAGTGGGCCGGATGCCTGGGCACGGCAGCACCAGTGCGCCGCACGCCTACGCCTACACCGACGGTGTGCTGCCCGCACAAGCCACCACGCTCTACTATCGCCTGCGCCAGGTCGATGAGGACGGCAAGTTTGCGTTTTCGCCGGTGCGGGCCGTGCGCGTGATGGACCAGAAGCCGGCGTTTGCCTTTTTTCCAACCCTGGCCGTCGATGGATGGGTGCAATATGCTTTTAACGGCCCCATCACGGGCACCGAAGTGCTCGAGGTACTGACCCCGCTGGGGCAGCGCTGCCGGCAATTTGCCCTGGCACCCGCTGGTGGGGGAACGCTCTCGCTGGCTGGGCTGCCAGCCGGCACCTACTGGCTGCGCCTGACCAGTTCCCTGGGCAGCTATACCGGGCGGGTGGTGCTGCCATAGCATTGCGGCTTCACGAGCCGGCGGTCGGCCGGCACCAATTCAACGAGCTATTGAAGCTATTTAAAAAGTCGAAAAGCCTGTCATCCTGAACGCAGCGAAGGACCTTATCCCAACTGAACGGTACTCGTTCGGCCGTGATAAGGTCCTTCGCTGTACTCAGGCTGGCATTCGCTGAGTGCGTCATCCTAAGCAGTGGAGCAAAACTTATTCTACCCGCACGCTCCCGGGCCGGAACAGCCGGAAAAGCTTCGGCAGCGGGTCGCCCAGAAAACTCAGCAGGCTGGTGTTGCCGAAGGTGAAGCGCACTTTGTCGCGCAGGCGCGACAGATACCGGTATTTTAAGAAGTTATTGAACGGAATGTAGCGTCCCAGCGCAAAAGCCTTTGTCGCTACTGGTTGGTTGAGGGCTGCAAAGCAGGCCAGTACGGGGAAATTCACCTTGGCCGTGACGGCCGAGCCCACCACCGTAAGCCAGAAGCGGGGATTTATTTCGATGACGTTGATGGCGCCGCTGTCGGCGTCGTAGCGCAGGTCGAGGTGGGCCACGCCGTTCCAGCGCAGGGCTCTCATCAGGCGGTCCACCACTTCCAGCACGGCGTCGTTTTGCACAAACTCGATGGCCTGGGTGGGGGCGTAGGCGTTGGCCGCCGGCAGCAGCCCGCGCTGAATGGAATGGACCAGCAGCTCGCCGTCCTTGTAAAGCACGTTGCAGTCAATGTCGTAGCCCTCCAGGTAGGTCTGGATGATGTACTTACTACCCGGCGGCAGGCCAGCAACATACTCCAGCAGCGGCCCGGCCTCCCGAAACAGTTGGATGCCGTTGCCGCCCTCGCCGCCCGTGGGCTTCAGCAGCACCGGAAAGCGCAGGGCGGCCAGCTGCTCGGGCAGGTGCTGGCCAATGTTGGTGATGGTGCGCGGCCCGGGAATGTCGTGCTGCTGCATGAAGCGGGCCAGCCAGCTTTTGTCGGCCGCTATTTCGTAGGTCTGGGTGCTGGGCAGGGGCAGCACGGGCAGGGTTTTCTCCAGCTCCTCGCGCCAGGCTATGCAAAACCGCATGCCTTCCACGTCTACCGGCAGCAGCACGCCGGCGCGGGTGCGCATGGCCACCTTGTGCACAAACTGCGCAAAGGCTTCGTCGAATTCGCTTTGGGTTTGGTGGTGGTGCGAGCGCACGTAGCGCGAATACCGAAACGCACTGGTGGCATCGCGCGACACCATGTGGATGGCCACGCGCGGGCTCCGGCTCAGGCAAAACAGCACGGCAGCCGTCAGCCGGTATTCGCCTTCCAGCACCAGGACGATGAGCTTGTTCATGGGGTGGGTTCGGAAAATGAATGAACAGGAATTAACAGGCCTTAATTAATTGTATAATGAGCTGAGAATAAAAATCTCACTATCAAGAAGAAAGCTTGTGGCTTGCAACGCAAAGCTTATGGCTCAAGCCTTAACTGGCCTTGGCCTTTTCCAGCAGGAAATAGGCAAAGTGGTGGTCGTTGTTGAGGGGCTGCACCGGCTCCAGGTACAGCAGCTGGGGCTCAAAGCCGCACTCCCGGGCCATGGTCCAGAACTCCTCAATGAAGTAGGTGGTCATGTTGCCCAGGTTTTTGGCGTAGCCCCAGCGGTACGACAAGCTGTTGAGCTTGTGGTTGCTATACTTTATTTGAATGAATGCCAGGCCCTCATTCACCAGCAGCTGGTGAATGGTGCGCAGCACCCGCCGGCCGTACTCCTTAGAGGGCAGCAGCTCAAACACGTAGGTGGACAGCACCAGGTCGCAGGGCTTGTCAATGAGCCCGGCCACGCGCTCGGGCTCGGGGGCCGCAAACAGCAGTGGCTCAAAGTTGTGCAGGCCCATGGCCACTACTTGTCGCTCGCATTCGCTCAGGCTGGCCTCGGTGATATCGACGCCGTAGTAGCAGGCTGCTCCGGGGGCAAAGTGCACGGCGCAGGTGCCGCCGCCACAGCCCCAGTCCAGAATGCGGCGGGGTTTCTTTTTCAGCCAGTCCTGGCCCGCAAGCCGGTAGAAGATGCGCAGGCTGTTGCGGCCCAGTCCCACCCAGCGGGTATCGTCGGCAAAGATGCTTTGGCCGCGAAAGTGCGCGGGTCCGCCGTCGCGGCCCTGGTTCGAGAGGCCGTTCCAGAAGGCCTGCGAATCGGCGATGATTTTGTCTTCCGGCTCGCGGATGCCCGCATAATTGTCCAGCAGCCGGCGGCTGACGCGGATAACCCGCTCGATGTATCGGTGCATGATGAGGGAGGGCAGGGAGAGCCAATAGTCCTTGCGTGAGAGGGGAAGCATGTTTTAAGGCGCTAATTGTGCGTGCGATAAACGGGCTGCACCGGACGGCCCAGCAGGTAGCGGTCAAGGCCTTCGTCCAGGGCGCGGCGGTACACGCCCAGGGCCTCGTGCACGCGGGCCACCGTTTGGTCCACAAGGCTGGCCGTGTGCGCGTAGCTGATGACGAAGGAAGGCAGCAGCAGGCCGCGGCGCAGGGTTTCCTGCAAAAACAGGGTGCGAAAACCCTGCGAGGGCAGCCCGTCGGCATCGCGGGTGCCGTAGGCCAGGCAGCAGGGCGCGCCCAGCACCTGGAAGTAGCCGGCCACGTCCTGGTCGCGGGCGGCGGCTTCCAGCCCCTCGCGCAGCCGCAGCCCCTGCTCGTGGAGGTGGGCCACCACGGGCTCCAGGGTGTAGGTGCGCATCACGGCGCGGGCCACGGCCAGGGCGTGGGTTTCGGCCCCGTAAGTAGTCGAAAGCAAAAACACCCGCTCCCGCTCGTGGTGCAGTCCGCCCAGCTCCATCAGCTCGCGCCGGCCCGTGAGGGCTGCGATGGCGAAGCCGTTGCCCAGGGCCTTGGCAAAGGTGCTCAGGTCGGGGCGGACGCCGTGCAGGGCCTGGGCGCCGCCGTGGTGCCAGCGAAACCCGGTAATGATTTCGTCGAAGATGAGCACCGTTCCTTCCTGGTCGCAGAGGTGGCGCAGCCCTGCCAGAAAGCCGGGTGCGGGCGGCACATCGCGCTCCACTTCCAGCATCAGCGCGGCCAGCCGGCGCGGGTGCTCGGCAAAAAGCTGCGCCACGCCAGCCAGGTCGTTGTAGCGAAAGCTCAGGGTGAGGGCGCGCACGCTGGCCGGCACGCCGGCGGCCACCGGCGTAGTGCCCATAAACCAGTCGTCGGTCGAGAAAAAAGGGTGGTCGGCGCAGCAGGCCACCAGGTCGCGCCCGGTGTGGGCGCGTGCCAGCTTAATGGCCGCCGTGGTCACGTCGGAGCCGTTTTTGGCAAACTTCACCATGTCGCCGGCCTGGGTAAAATCCAGGAATTCCTCGGCCGTGCTCAGCTCCAGGGTGGTGGGGCGGCCCAGGTTGGTGCCGCGGGCCATGGCGCGTTGCGCGGCCTGCACCACCGGCCCGTAGGCGTGGCCCAAAGTCACGGAGCGCAGCCCCATACCGTACTCGATAAACTGGTTGTCATCGGCATCCCACACGCGGCAGCCGCGGCCGCGCACCAGGCAGGGGGCCATGAACTCGGGGAATTGGTCGTCGCCTTTGGCGTAGGTGTGGCTGCCGCCCGGAATGGCAGCGTGCAGCCGCTGCTGCAACGCGCGCGAGCTCCGGAAGTCGTTGGGCGTCAGGAGGGCGGGCGTGGTGCTCGTTGGCAGGGCCTGGAGCGGATGATGGGTGACAGCAGCCATGGCGCTTAGTTGGAAAAGGGCGTGAGAAGGTCGTGGGCGCACAACAAATCGGCCGCGTGCCGCAGCTGCTCAAAGGGCAGGCCCGAGCGCTCGGCAATGGCAAGCAAATCGTGGTGCCCGTCGGACAGGTTGAGGACCCAGAGCAGCGCCATTTGCGCGCTTGCGGCGTGGGCACTGCCACTCACCGCGCCGTAGAGCCCGCGCCGGCCCAGGGCGGGCTCGCCGTAGGGGCTCAGATTCTGATAGCAGCGGTTGGCTTCGAGCAGGTGCGCCACCGTCTGGGCCAGCTGCAGCGAATCGAGCAGGGCTTCGGGCTGCACAAAGGCCAGGTTGTCGGCCGAGGTGTGGTATTCGGGAAACTCGCCGTAAGGCGTGCGCGACAGGCAGCCCACCGGCAGGTTGAACCCCGGCGAACAGTACTGGCGCTCGTCGTAGCCGTAGGGCTTAAAGTCTATTACGCGGTGCGGAGCGGCAGCTTCACGCAGTGCCAGCGCCACCGCGCGGTCGACCTCGGCGGTGCCACGGCGCGACTTTTTGTAGGTGAAGCCCCCGGCCTCGCCCAGCAGGCTCAGCACCAGCCCGTGCCGGATGCGTCCCACGGCCTCGGCGTTGCGGCTCAGCCAGGTGATGGCCCCGATGGTGCCGGGCGCAAACACAAACCGGTAGCTGTAGCGGCGCGGCTGCGCTTGCAGGTACCGCGCCAGAAACGTGGCCACTGCAATACCCGACAGGTTATCGTTGGCCAGCGAAGGATGACAGATGTGGCTGGAAATGAGCACTTCCTCGTCGGTTTCGCCCGGCACCAGCAGCTCGCCGTAGGTGAGCGCCCCAGGGGCCAGGGTGCTATCGATGCACACTTCGTAGGTCGGGTCGGCCAAGGCCAGCAGCTGCTCGTGCGCCAGGCAAAAGCCCCAGGCATCGGCGTAATAGGCCGTGCGGTAGGGAATGAGCCGGGGCTGCTCGGCCAGCGAATACAAGTGCTTCTTCAGCTCATCGAGCGTGAACCAGCCCTGCACCGGCAGGCTGTAGCCCACCACGTGCAGGTTGTGCGCCCGAAAGTCGACCACCCGCTCCCCGCGCGCATTTTTAATCCAGGCGTCGCGGATGTTCCACTCGCGCGGTACTTCCCAGTCGAGCACGGGCGTGCCGCTGGGCACTTCGTGCACCTGCAGCTCAGGCAGGTATTCTTGCAGAATGGCCAGTGATTGCCGCACGCCATCGCCCGTGATGCTCCGGCAAATGGGAAACAGCCGGCGCACCAGGGCGTGCAGGTCCGCGCCGCTGGGGTGGGGCTGCCCGGTAGCGGGCACGTAGGCAGGGGCAGCAGTCAGGGGCATCATGGCACCAGGTGAGAAAAGCGAGGGACTACGTTTTAGTTGTCAGCTGTCAGGAATAGACCTGGGGCTCTGGGATGGGCACCACAAACTGCCCGCCCCACTCGCGGATAACGGCCATCTGCTCCATGATTTCCTCGCGCAGGTTCCAGGGCAGAATCAGCAGGTAGTCGGGTTGCGTTTCGAGAATGTGGCTCGGAGCCAGGATGGGAATGCGGGTGCCGGGCAGGAAATTACCCTGCTTGTGCGGGTTCAAATCGACGGTATAATCCAGAAAGTCAGTTCGAATGCCGCAGTAATTGAGCAGGGTGTTGCCCTTGCCGGGGGCCCCGTAGCCCGCCACCGACTTGCCAGCCCGCTTGGCCTCGATGAGGAATTCGAGCAGCTTGCGCTTGGTTTCGCGGGTTTGTTCGGCAAAGTCGGCGTAGAAACTCAGGTCGCACACGCCAGCGGCCAGCTCGCGCTGGCGCAGGTTGGCCACGGCGGGGGTCACGGCCAGCGGCGGCGCGGCGGCCGCCGTGTGCCGGGCAAAAATGCGCAACGAGCCGCCGTGGGTGGGTAGCTCCTGCACGTCGAAAATGGTGAGGCCGTGGTGAGCGAAAATGCGCTCCACCGCCCAGAACGAGAAGTAGCTGAAATGCTCGTGGTAAATGGTGTCGAACTGATGGCCGGCAATGAGCCGCAGCAGGTGCGGAAACTCCATCGTGACCACACCTGCGGGCTTGAGGGCCAGCCGCAAGCCCTCCACAAAGCTGTTGAGGTTTGGCACGTGGGCCAGCACGTTGTTGCCGATGAGCAGGTCGGCCTGCCCGCACCACGCCGCCACTTCGCGGGCGGTAGTGGCGTTGAAAAACTTTCGGAGCGTGGTGATACCCTTGCCCTCGGCCGCATCGGCCACGTTGCCCGCCGGTTCAATGCCCAGCACTGGAATGTTTTGCGCCACGAAATATTGCAGCAGGTAACCGTCGTTGCTGGCCACTTCCATCACCAGGCTCCCGGCGTTGAGATTGAACCGTTTCGTGACAAGCTCGCAGTAGGAGCGGGCGTGTTGCAGCCAGGAGGGCGAGTACGAAGAGAAGTAGGCATAGTCCTGCCGGAACACCTGGTCGGGGGCCACAAACTCGCCCACTTGCACCAGAAAGCACTTTTCGCACACGTAGGCGTGCAGCGGGTAAAAGGATTCGGCCTGGGCAAACTGCTCGGGACGCACGTGGTCCTGGCACAGCGGCGAGGTACCCAAATCGACAAAAGTGTGGTGCAGCGGCGTGGCGCAAAACCGGCAGAAGCCGCCCGCGGCTGCCGCGCTCGGGCTGGGGGCCACGGCCACGGTGGCAGCAGCAGAAAGGGTGGGCTCCGGGGCGAGAAAACGGGTTTCCATAATCAATCAGTTGGCTAAAAATGAATGCAATAGGCCTGCTTTAGTAAGGTGGTACAGCTCGGTTCCGCTTCGCCTACCGCTGGCCGACGGGGCGGAGCCGCTCCACCGGCAGCTGCTCGACGCGGCCGGCCGCCAGCAGGCGGGGCTGCAGCCGGCCGGCCGCGGTGTCTAGCTGCGGCCGAATCCGGGCCAGGGCCAGGCGCAGGGCCTGGGCGTCGGACAGGGTAGGGGCGGTGCGCTGCGAGTAGCCGTGGTACATGGCCACGCGCACTTTCGACTCCCCCTGGCCTTCGTATTCGCCTACTATCTCGCCTTGCGCATCAACAATCTGCAGCTTGGCGGTGAGCGTGGTGCGGTAGGTTTCGAACGGGACGCCCAGCAAGCTAGGCGTGAGCATGGTGAGGAGCTGGACCACTTGCAGCACGCGGCCGGAGCGCCGAACGGCGGCCTGCGTTACCAGCAGCCGGGCGTAGCCGAAGTTGTAGGGGGCGGCTGGTTCGGCCAGGTTCTGGTGCAGCTCGCTTTGCAGCAGCTCCAGCAGCTCTTCGGGCTGGGTGGCGTTGGTGTTGTAGAGGGGGCCTAGCTCCACCACGGCTTCCAGCGGGGGCAGCCGGTTGGCGTTGGCCACCGCCGGCACCTGCCACAGTTCCGCTTCTACCGATACACAGGCCACAGCGCTCAGGGCAAACAGGCCAAAACAAAAAAAAGACAGGGGTTTCATGCGCAAAATGATTTAATCCAAAATGGTTACATGCAAAATGCCCCTCCTTTTTAGTCCTAGTGATTGGAGCCGACTGGCTTCCCACAGCTTTTGGGGCTGCGGGCCGCGCCGGGCTCGGCCCAGGGCGGTGGCCAGTCGGGGTACTGTAGGTCGCTGGCCGAAACGAGTTGGGGCCGGATGGGCCAGCGAACACCAATGGCGGGGTCGTCCCAGCGCAGGCCACGGGCCGCGCGGGGTTCATAAACGGCCGACATCAGGTAGCTCACGTCGGTGTCGGGCTCCAGGGTGAGAAAGCCGTGGGCGCACCCGGCGGGCACCAGCAGCTGCCGGTAGTTGGCGGCCGTGAGCTCCAGCCCCAGCCACTGCCCGCAAGTGGGCGAGGCCGGCCGCAGGTCCACTACCACGTCGTAGATGGCGCCGCGAGTGCAGCGCACCACCTTGGTTTCTTCGTGAGGCGCGGCCTGGTAATGCAGGCCGCGCAGCGTACCCAGCCGCGGGTTCGATGAGACATTGCCCTGCACCACAGTCATGGCAATGCCGTGCCCGGCCAGCTCGTGGCCGCACCAGGTACGCGCAAAAAAGCCCCGCTCATCGCTGCGCCGCTCCACGTCGATGGTAAAAACTCCGGGCAATTTCGTAGCAGCAACCAGCATGGCATGTGGTGATGATGGAAAAACGAGTAGCGCCCGGCAATAAGCCGGACCTGATTTAGCAGCCTGCCGCTAGGCCAGCACCGGCCCGACGGCAGGGGTGGTTTCGCGCAATGACCGGGACGGCGGCAGTGGCCGCCAGGTCAGGTCTTCGGCCAGTTCGTCGTTCTCGCGCAACGTTGCCAGCGCCCGCAGCCGCATCAGGCGCGACGACCGAAAATCCGGGTCGTGGAAATTCATTTCCGCGAGTTTGCTGCTCAGCTCGGCAATGGTGTCTGCCAGCGTAAACAGGGGCTGGTGCGCCGGAGCCAGCTGCCGAAACAGGCCGAAATCGACCCGGTAAGAGCGCCGGTCGGCTGGCGCATGGGGGCTGATTTGCACGCGGGTGCCGGGCAAGTGCTCCGCTACCGCCTCGGCCAGCTCCCGCACCCGGTAGTTCCAGGCATCGCTGCCCACGTTCAACGACAGGAACGGGCCGCCCAGCGGAGTCGCGCGCTCCACGGCCCAGAGCACCGCGCGGGCCATGTCGCACACATGAATGAGGGGCCGCCAGGGCGTGCCATCGCTCAGGATGTTGATTTCGCCGCTGGCTACGGCGCTGGCCACAAAGTCGTTGAGCACCAAATCGAGCCGCAGCCGCTCGCTCCAGCCGCAGGCGGTAGCGAAGCGCAGGCACGTCACCCGGAACTTATCATCGGCCAAAACGGCCAGAGCCCGCTCGGTGGCGGCCTTGGAGCGGGCATAGGCCGTGAGCGGCTGCAGAAATGACTCCTCGGTCTTGCTTTCCTCACCTCCCAGCCCATACACGCTGCACGAGCTGGCAAACACGAAGGAGCGCACCCCGTGCCCCTTGGCCAGCCGCGCCAGATTCACGCTGGCCTCGTGGTTGATGGCCATGGTCACCTCCTCGTAGGCCGTGCCCATGGGGTCGTTGGAAATGGCCGCCAGGTGCACCACCACGTGCACCCCCACCAGCAGGCTGGCAGGCATCAGGCGCACATCGCCATATACCTGCCGGTCGAGGCTGCACTCGGCCAGCCGCCCCGTGCTGGTGAGGCAATGCGCAAACAGGCCCAGGTCGTAGCCAATCAGCTCAGCATCGGGGTAGGCCTGGCGCAGCTGGCGCACCACGCCCGGCCCCACGTAGCCCAGGTTGCCGGTGATGAGAATGCGAGGGGAAGTCATAAGCGAAGCGGAAGGCGTGCCGCACGGCACTGGGTAAAGAATGGAAAAGGAAGGGCTGCCGGGTTCAGTCCGACGGCATGTGCAGGCCCGGCAGGTACTGGAGGGCCAGGGGCAGCCGGTGCCCGTTGGGGGCCGCAGCGGGCACGCGCCGGCGCGGCGCGGCAGGGGCAGCCGGCGCGGGCACCTCTTCGGTCGGGCCCCACACTTTCCAGGCGGCCTGGCCGCGCCGCCACAAGTCCTCCAGCAGGTTGCGGTCGCGCAGGGTGTCCATGGGCTGCCAGAAGCCCTCGTGGCGGTAAGCCGCCAGCTGGCCCTGGGCCGCGAGGGCTTCGAGCGGGCCGCGCTCCCACACGGTGTCGTCGTTGTCGATGTAGTCGAGCACGGCGGGCTCCAGCACAAAAAAGCCCCCGTTCACCCAGGGCGTCAGGCCGCCGTCGGGCTTCTCGCTGAAGTTGCTCACTTTGTGTTCGCTTTCGCCCAGATTGAAAACCCCGAAGCGACCGGGCTGGTGCACGGCCGTGAGGGTAGCCAGCGTGCCCTGCTGCTGATGAAACCTGATGCTGGCCCCAATGTCAATGTTGCCCACGCCGTCGCCGTAGGTCAGGCAAAAGGTTTCGTCATCGAGGTAGCTGCGCACGCGGCGCAGGCGGCCCCCGGTCATGGTTTCCAGGCCAGTATTCACCAGCGTCACCGTCCACGGCTCGGCGGTTTGGTGGCGCACCTTCATCTCGTTGCAGTCAAGATGAAAGGTGACATCGGCATGCTGCAGGAAATAATCGGCAAAAAACTGCTTGATGAGGTGGCCTTTGTAGCCGCAGCAAATCACGAAATCGGTGATGCCGTGGTGGGCGTAGATTTTCATGATGTGCCACAGAATCGGCAGCCCGCCGATTTCGACCATGGGCTTGGGCCGCAACCCGCTTTCCTCGCTGATGCGGGTGCCGTAGCCGCCCGCCAGAATAACTGCTTTCATGGCACAAATGCTAGGAGTGAAAAGAAGCAAGCACGGGAGCTGGCCGGGCCGCAAAGTGCCTGCGGAAGCGGGGCTGGGCGCGTAGTCGGCGGGGCCGGTCGGGGCGGGGGGCCGGGGCTTTCGCGGCCCAGTGGGCCAGCAGCTGGCACGCCAGCAGCCACACAAACCAGGTGTTGGTAACGAAGTAGCGCCGGGCCAGGCGGCGTGGCTCAAGGCAGAGCCGGAAGGCCCATTCCAGCCACAGCTGGCGCGCCCAAAGGGGAAGGCGCGGTTCCAGCCCGGCGTACACCATAAAGGCCTGGCCCACCCCCACCATGCAGGCCCGCACCCGGCCGCGGTGGTCGGCCATCCAGCGCTCCTGCCGGGGGCAGCCCAGGGCCACAAACACCAGGTCGGGGTCGGCGGCGTTGATAGCGGCCACGGCCGCGGCGTCCTCTTCGGGGGTGAGGGGCCGGAAGGGCGGCGCGTGGTAGCCGGCCACGCGCAGCGTGGGCAGCTCGCGGTGCACCCGCGCCAGCATGGCGGCCAGCACGGCCTCGGTGGTGCCGTAGAAGTACACCGACTGGCCGCGGGCGGCAGCTTCGGTCAGCAGCGCGGGCAGCAAATCCATGCCCGCCACGCGGGGCTGGGGCCGGCCGTGCAGCCAGCCCAGGGCCGCTGCCACGGGGCTGCCATCCGGCGTCACCACGCTGGCGTGATTAAGGAGCTGCCGAAAGGTCGCGTGCAGGTGCGCTTCTACCAGCATGTGCGCATTGGCGCAGCACACGTAGGCCGAGGTGCGGGCCGCGCCCAGCCGCAGAATGATGTCAATGAACTCGGGCACCGCTCCGGTTGAGACGTGGGCGTCGAGAACCAGGCGCTTCGGGAGGAGAATTGGCATGAGAAAATACGTGAAAAAAGTAAAAGACTAACGAGGCAAAGGCCCGAAGGGAATTAAATACAAAACGCTCAATAAAAGATGATTAGTAGGCGTTTTCTTCGCCGCGAACCATGTTGCGCACGGTTTTTCCGATGATTTCCAGGTCCATTCGGAAAGACCAGTTCTCCATGTACTTCAGGTCGTATTCCACGCGCTTTTCCATGGCATTGGGCGCGCGGGTTTCGCCCCGGCAGCCGTTCACCTGCGCGTAGCCCGTGATGCCGGGCGTGACGGCGTGGCGCAGCTGGTAGGTTTGCAGGCGCTGGGAGTATTCCGCGAGTTGCGAAATCATGTTGGGCCGGGGCCCCACTACCGACATGTGCCCCAGCAGCACGTTGAAGAATTGGGGCAGCTCGTCGAGGTTGTACTTGCGCAGGTAGTAGCCCACGCGGGTCACCCGCGGGTCGGCCTTGCAGGCCTGCAGCTCGGTTTGCCCGTGGCCGGTGTGCATGGTGCGCAACTTGTAGCACGGAAACAGCTGGTTGCGCCGCCCCGGCCGCATTTGCTTAAAAAACACCGGCCCCCGCGAATCAAGCTTGATGGCCAGCGCCAGCACCGGCATCAGCAGCGGAAACAGCAGCCCGATAACCAGCCCCGAAAACACCACGTCGAAGCTGCGCTTCAGCACCTGGTTGGCCCACATGGCCAGCGGCTCGCGGCGCACCGTCAGAATGGGCAGGTGGTCGTAGTGGTACACGCTCACGTCCTGGCGCATGGTGCCGTGGTAGTCGGGCACGATACGAAAAGACAGGAAATTATGAATGGCAAAGTCTGAGAGCTCGCTGATTAGCTGATGGTTGTCGAAGGGCAGCGCGAAGTAGATTTCATCCACCGGCGTGGCCTGGCAGTAGGCCTTCACCTCGGCCACCGTGCCGCGCACCAGGGGCCGCAGGGCCGGTGCCACGGGCTCATCGGCAAAAAACCCTTTGAAATGGGTGCCGGCCGGGTCGTGGGCGGCCAGGAAGTGGTAGAGGCGCTGCCCGCTTTCGCTGGCGCCCACTATCACAAAGCGGCTGTGGGGCTCGGCAAAGTAGCGCTGGTAAGAGCGGTAGCAAAAGGCCACCCCAAACCGGCCCAGCACCACGCCCGTCATGGCCAGCCCATACACCAGCAGCAGCTCGTTCAACGGCATCAGCTGCCGTTGCAGCAGCACCGCGGTGCCCAGCAGCAACGCGCCATGCATCAGAAAAGTCCGGAGCAGATACCCCAGCTTTTCGGCGTAGGTAATCAGGCGGTCAAGGCGGAAAATGTTGGCGTATTGCCGCGAGAGCATCCACCAAAGCAGCGCGAAAATGATGAAAAGCAGCGGCGCGTAACCCGCAAACTCCCAGCTTTGGGATACATGAAAACGGACCAGCCGGAATGCCCCGAAAATGATGGCCACATCCAGCACCGGCAGTAGAAACCGAGTCGAGTCGGCGTAATGCGCATATCGTACCATGAGCTTGGGCTGTAAAAGTGAAGCAGGTAAACCGGGTTCGCGAGCATGACTTGGCCGGGAAGTATGGTGAAGGAATGGAAGTAATTTTCACTAATCAATGATATAGTTGAATGTTGCGAATGATGACATTTCGGGTTTTTCGGAAAAATCATACTTTTACCAGCCGTAAAGGGGCTTTATGGGGCTACCCACTTGGCATAGGACAACTAATTTTTATGGTACTACCCTGGGAGTAATTTTCAATTTAGGAGGCTGCCCTTCGCGTTTTATCCTGGCATGCCCGGCCACCGGTCGGCGGGTGCCGGGCATGACAGGCGTCTCGAAACAAGCGCTTTCGCTTGCTTGAGGGCATAAAAAAACCTGGCCATGATGGCCAGGTTTTTTTAGCAGGGGAGCTCAAAAGAGCAGGGGCGCTGCCTAATCTTTACGTCCGCGCCGGCTTTTGCCTTGCTGCGGGCCACGGTAAGATTTTCATGCTGTACGTTCCCTGCGACAGGTCACCGGTCAGCATTGCCTGGCTGGGGGCATTGGCCGAAACCGTTGAGCGCTGGCGCTGCACCAGGCTGCCCTGGCTGTTGAACAAGCCGAAGTTCATTTTCTCGGTTTCGACCACAGCCACCTGTACCTGCGAATCGGCGCTGATGGGGTTTGGGTACACGCTAAAGCCGTTGGTGGTGGGGCTGGTGCTACGCATCGCCGTGGTGTTCTGTTTCCAGATTTCGAGGCCCGAGAGGTTGGCGTTGCCGCCGGCGGTGCTCACGTTGAGCGTGCCGTCGGTGACGGTGGCCGTCAGCGGGCCAACCCGCTCCCAGTGGCCGGCCGCGCCGGTGCTGTAGCCGCTGCGCAGGGTCTGGCCTTCGAGCTGGATGCTGAGCGTTTCGGGGCTGTTGTCTTCCCAGATGTAGAGGTAGACCGAGTAGGTGCCGCTGGCCAGGCCGCGCACGGCCAGGGTGGGGCCGGTGCCGAAGAGAGCGGAGGTAATCATGCCCGCGCGGGCCGCGTCGGTGGCCGGGTTGAGGGCCGCGCCGGCGTTGGCCCAGCCCGAGGCGTTGGTGCTGAAGTTGGCCGCCGTGGCGCTGGCTTCCCACGTACGCCCGTCGATGGTTGCGGCCGGGCCGCCCAGGTTAAAGGCGCGCAAGAACGTCGCATTCGTGGGACCGGTGGCCAGGCTGCTCTTGGGTGCCGTCACGGTCAGGCTCTTGGCCGTCGAGGTTGTGGTGGCACCGGCGTTGTCGGTGGCGCGGGCCGTCAGGCTCAGGGTGCCGGCGGCAGCGGGCGTGAAGCTGAGGGAGTACGGGGCCGTCAGGTCCTCGCCGAGCTTGGTGGTGCCGCTGAAGAACTCCACTTTGCTCACCGTGCCATTGGCGTCGGCGGCGGTCGCGGTCAGGGCCAGGGCCGTGCCTACCGTGCCCGTGGCGGGTGCGCTCAGGCTCACTGTCGGCGGCGTGTTGGCCGGGGCGGGGGTGGTGTTCTGTTTCCAGATTTCGAGGCCCGAGAGGTTGGCGTTGCCGCCGGCGGTGCTCACGTTGAGCGTGCCATCGGTGACGGTGGCCATCAGGGGGCCAACCCGCTCCCAGTGGCCGGCCGCGCCGGTGCTGTAGCCGGTGCGCAGGGTCTGGCCTTCGAGCTGGATGCTGAGCGTTTCGGGGCTGTTGTCTTCCCAGATGTAGAGGTAGACCGAGTAGGTGCCGCTGGCCAGGCCGCGCACGGCCAGCGTGGGGCCGGTGCCGAAGAGAGCGGAGGTAATCATGCCCGCGCGGGCCGCGTCGGTGGCCGGGTTGAGGGCCGCGCCGGGGCGGGACCAGCCCGAGGCGTTGGTGCTGAAGTTGGCCGCCGTGGCGCTGGCTTCCCACGTGCGTCCGTCGATGGTTGCGGCCGGGCCGCCCAGGTTGAAGGCGCGCAAGAACGTCGCGTTTGTGGGGCTGCCCGCTGTGGTGGGCGCTGTTGTCGTGCCAGTCGTCACGGTCACGCTCTTCGCCGTCGAGGTTGTGGTGGCGCCGGCGTTGTCGGTGGCGCGGGCCGTCAGGCTCAGGGTGCCGGCGGCAGCGGGCGTGAAGCTGAGGGAGTACGGGGCCGTCAGGTCCTCGCCGAGCTTGGTGGCGCCGCTGAAGAACTCCACTTTGCTCACCGTGCCGTTGGCGTCGGCGGCGGTTGCGGTCAGGGCCAGGGCCGTGCCTACCGTGCCCGTGGCGGGTGTGCTCAGG
>NZ_JNLX01000126.1 GCF_000715495.1 Hymenobacter sp. IS2118
GGGGTGGTGGTAGGGGTCGTGCTGCCACCGCCACTGCCGCCCGGTCCGAGCGTTACATTGTTTTGGGCCAACTTCTGCTGCCAGATTGTTAGCTCGTTCTGCTCCACCGACAGGGTAATAGGGTTGGGCAAGTGCGTGGTGCCCGTGCAGGTGGCGCAGGCCCCGTTGGAAAGGTCATGGCGGTCCTGAAAAGGAATGGTATAGCCCGGATTGCGGTAGCCAATGGTGTTGTTCTGAATCGTATTGTTGTAGAACACACTACTCGACACCTGGTGGCCGTTGAAAACCGCCGTGGCGGCATACAGCGCGTTGAGCGGGGTGCCATCGGCCAGGTAGCCGCTGGTCACGATGCGATTGCTGTAGTACTTTATATCGTGTCCGGCCGCAATGTTCATGCCCGCGTTGCAGGTCGAAATGAACTGATTGTTGTAAGCTTCCAGAAAGGCGGGCACCGTGTTGACGGTGGTGCCGTCGCCGTCGGTGGTCATGCCCGTACCCGAGTAGGTTGAGCTGGTGGCGGGGTAGGGGTAGGCCCCTTGCACGTAGTTGTCGTGTACCCGGGCCGGACTCTGCGACGTGCCCCCCGAGTTATAGAAGTTAATGTTGTCTTCTACCGACGACAGGTTGGGCTCGTTAATCACCTGGTTCCAGGCAATTTCGATGTTCCCAATGTTGCGCACCGTGTTCAGGCCGATAAAGTTGGCCAGGTTGCGCCCGCCGTTGCGGGTTCGGCCGTCGATGTTGCGCACCCGGTTGCGCAGAATGCGCACCGTTTGGGTGGCCGAGCCGTCGCCGCTGAACTGGTAGATGGTGAAGCCGGTGGTGTGCTCCAGGTAGTTGTTCTCGGCCCGGATGTTTCGGGCGTTGGTGGCCGCAATGAAGCGCCCGCGGTACCGGTTGTCCTGCGTGGGCGTGGTGCCGTAAGCCTGGCTGTTCAGCACCGTAATATCACCAGGGGTG
This sequence comes from Hymenobacter sp. IS2118, assembly GCF_000715495.1. GTDB lineage: Bacteria > Bacteroidota > Bacteroidia > Cytophagales > Hymenobacteraceae > Hymenobacter. The sequence continues at coordinate 961 of NZ_JNLX01000126.1, forward strand.
CCGTTGGCTTGAATCAGGTCGCCAGGTCCGACGATAATGCAGCTTTGTAGCGTCACCGGCGCCGAAGTGGCAATGGTGACCGCCGGCGTATTCGAGTCGGTGCTGCGATAATTGCCGGTGTAGCTGCCACCCTGCGTGATGGTAATGGGGCCTTGGTAAGTTACGCTCGGTACGTTTTGAGCCTGGCCCAGTGCCGGAGCCAACACCAACCCCAGCAGGGTGGTACGCAGCAAGGCGCAAATAAGATTATTCTTTGATTGAATTTTCAAACTGCGGGTTTTGGTTTTAGCAATAGCGTCCAGCTTAACTCACAAGAGTATCCGCATGACACTATAAATTAATAAAAGAACCCAGGTTGTTTTAGTGCAATTGTTGCCGAAGCCTAAAATGATTAAATTAACATTGCCACGCCTACACTTCAGCATTCCGGACTGCTGTGTATCGACAAAGCGGCGCTAAACTCACCCGCTGAAATGGCAGGGAGATTTTCACCATCAAAAACGTTTAATCAAGTAATACAGGGCTTTAATTCAACAACACAACTCCAACTTCCTCGGCCGGCGGCCCCCTGGCCTCCTGTTTTTGGCTTCTTTCGTTTAAGGTGAATCTACGCTTTCGCAAGAAGTCAACCCGATAAACTTACAAACCGAATTAATGTTCAACCTGTAAAGATTACACATCAATAATTTTTCTTCGTCGCAAATTTACAAACAAACGGGTCAAATGGTTCCTTCAAATATGATTGCTACTACCGGCGAAGCCCGCCAGGTACATCAAGCCGGGATAGCATATTTCTGCTTTATGCCCTTTTTTTGAGTCGTCAAGGCCAGAAATGGCTATATTCATGAAGGAGAAAAAAACCGAAAAAAAGGGGGGGCAACAATTTGTTGATTAACAAATTGTTGCCCCCCCTTTTTTTCGGTTCGGCACTAAATCCGGCGTTTAAGTAGCGAGCCCCAAGCTTCAATAAGTAAGCTCCAGTCTTGCCTACTAAGTAAACAGCTGGTTGCCCTGGGCGTGGGGTGCGCTGGCAGTTACCCGCCTGCTCAATAGCGGCAAAATTGCTTTTATTATGCGGCAAGACGCATGGTGTTGGCCGGCCCCGCATTGCGCGCCCCCGAACGGCGTTTCCACGCATCGTCACTGGTCCAGAAACACTGCAAAGTCACTCAGTTTCAGCTCCTGGGTTGGGTGATGCAGGTGGCAAAGCGGTACCTCGCCATAAAACGAGGCCCACATGGAGTAGGAGCTGGGCGGCCCAAGCAAATAATCGCAGCCCGCCAAGGCGTAAAGGTCCTCTACAAAATGCCCGCTGCCGCGATGAACGGGCAGGCCGGCGAAGGCATTCAGGTCCAATTCTTCGTCGGAGCACAGCAGAAACACTACGCGCTGCCCAGGGTCGAATTGCGCCTGTAGTGCGCGCAAGTGGCCCGCGTACACGGCATTTTCATAGTAATACTGCCCTTGGGCAAAGGTGGCATAATCGCCGCGCCGGATGTGAACCCCCACCAGCACCTCAGCCGAAAGGCGGCAGCTGGCCAACACGGCACAAACGGCCTGCCGGTGCAGAGGTACCAGGGCAAAAAGCCGGCGAATGAGGCTGGCGTGCTGCGCAAAGCTGGGCCGGTCGCGGAAGCACCAGCCGTGCAGCAGCACCGGCCCCTGCCGCGCCCTGGCCACGTAATGGGCCGCGCGCAGGTCGTAGGTGCCGGCATTGTCGTCGAGGTACAGCAGTGCGGGCAGGCCAACCCACGCCGGCAACCAACGGGCTACGGCGGCTACCCCCCGGAAAACCTGGGGCCGCTGCACCAGGCTCATCAGCAGCTCCAGTACGCGGGCCAGCCAGCGGCGCCGCAGCACGGCCACGCGCACGGGCAACGCCCCAAAATCATCGGCCGCCGGGGCAACAAAATAAGGGGCGTAGGCCGCAAAGCTGGGGTTGGCCACGGCATAGCCGTACTCGGTGGCATTGGCCACGAGGTGCGCAAAGAGAAACAGCCGGTTGCCCAGCTGTCCGAATCGTTTTACCAGAATGACCATGACGGGGGATGCGGAATATTTTACAACAGGCGCCGAACCAGTACGCAGCTGCCCATGCGCCAAAGCCGGACAGCTGCGCTGCTTATGAAGTTGTGCAAAAGCAGACGCACATTAAATAGTTGTCAACCAACTTGATAATCAAAATAAAAATTTACCAACTTGCAGCTTAGAGTGCACCGCTTAACGAAGAAAGTACCCCAGCAGCCGGCGTAAGTAGCCATTGACCAGGAAAAACGGCAGGAAAAAAACCGGCGCATTCTTGACGGCGAAGTAGGTGAAATTGCGCAGGTTGCCGCCGCCCTGAATGCCAAACAGGTGCTGGTAATAGCCCCGCAGACTGCGCTGCCGCCGCGTTTTGGCCTGGCCGCTCTCGTCGGGGTAAGTGAGCAGGTGGGTATCGTAGTTGATGTATACCGGGAACCCGGCCCGCCGGGCCTGACTGGTGAAGTCATAGTCGGCCAGGTAGTGGGGCAGGCGGCGCTCATCAAACAAGCCCTGCATGCGAAACACCATGGCGGGAACGAGCAGGCCCCGGCCCGGCAGGTAGGTGACGGGGTGCAGTCCGCACTGGTCTTCGGGCGGCAGGCTGGCGAGCAGGCTATGGCGGCTGTGGGTCAGAAAACTGAAGGTTTCGCCCCCAAAAACGGTTTGCCCGGTGCTAGCATCCAGCTCCACGGGGCCGAGCAGGGCCCTGGGCTGGCGATGGGACCAGCGGAGGACTTTTTCAATAAAATCGGGGGGAGCAACTACATCGTTGTTAAGGGTCATGATGCGGTCGGCGTCGTAAGCCAGCGCGTAGCGGATGCCCAGGTTCACGGCGGCGGTCCAGTAGAGCTGGCCGCTGCCGGGGAGCACCTGCACTTCGGCAAAGTCGCGGGCCAGGCTTTCGCGCGTGTCGTCCGTTGAGCCATCATCGACGACAACGACCCGGAAATGCCGCACGGTTTGTTGCCGCAACGATTGCAGGCAGGCCTGCGTGAACGGCCAGCGGTTGAAGACGGGAATGATGATGTAGAGCATGGCCAGCAAAGTCAACGACGAGCAGTGAGGTGGAATACAGGGGCCGGTTTTCAGTGCCTGACAGTGCTCGGCTCGGCGGAGGCCGGCACCAGGTCCGAGAGCACATGGGCCGCATCGGAGGCGCGCAGCAGCAGGCGCGTCACCAGCTCCGGCCAGCTCTGCTGCCGGGCGTAGGCAAAGCTGGCCCGGCCCCGGTTTTCCAGCTCGCTGGGGTGGTCGTAGAGGTATTCCACGGCGCGGGCCAGGGCGGCGGCCGTGGCTTCGGGCGACTCCACCGCCACTTTAATGCCCGCGTCGTTGGGAATGAAGTCGGTGGCGCCGTGGTGGTCGAGGGTCAAAATGGGCAGGCCCATGGCCATCGACTCCAGGTACTGGGCCGCGTAGCTGTCGCGCAGGCTACAGAGCATGAACAGGTCGTGGGCCAGAAAAGCGGCCCGTACCGTGGCGTAGGGCGCGTTGCCGTGCCAGGTCACGCGGTTTTGCAGGCCCGCAGCCGCTATCCAGCCCGGCAGGAGCGGGGCCACCGGCCCATCGCCGTAAATGTTGAGATGAAACCGCACCCGCGGATGCACCCGTCCCAGGGCTTCCAGCACCAGGTGCAGGCCCTTGCGCGGAAACAGCCGGGCCAGCCACAGTATGCGCAGCTCGCGCCCAGGCAGCGGCTCGCGCACCGGATATTCGGGCGGGAAGTAGCTCATTGGCAGGGCCGTGCTCATGGCCAGCTCGACGTGGCGGGCACCCAGCTGCCAGGCCAGCTGAGAGGTTTCGCGGTTGGCCGCGAACACCAGGGCGGCATGCCGCAGCGTCTGGCGCACGTTGGGGTCGCAGGCAACGAGCAGCTGGCTCACGGCATTGCGCATGGTTTCGGTTTTAAACCAGTCGGGCAGGTACTGGCGCAGCTGTGGCGGGGCCTGCTGCCCGCCCCCCACGGGCCCGAAAATGAGCGGCCGGCCCAGCCGCCACAGCCAGGAGGCAAACTGCAGGCTGCCGAAGGTGACGTGGTGCACCAGGTCGAAGCACACGCGCTGGTCGAGGGGGCGGGCTACCTGCCAGGCCCGGTACTGCCACACCATGTAGTGCAGGTAAACCCCAAATTGCCAGCGGTATAGAAACTCTACCCAGCCCGGCACCTTCACAAACAGAAAGTGCAGCCGCTGAGCAGCCGGATGGCCGGCACGGGCACGCATCTCGGCCATGACGGCCTGCTGCCCCCACGGCGTCGTGAGGCACCACACCTCGTGGCCGAGGGTGGCCGTTTCCCAGGCCCAATTGAAGCCGTTGCCGCCTTCGCCGCCGTGGGTGGGGTCGCAGGCGTAGGCTGAAAGCAGGATTTTCATTGCGGGGCGCCTTTCATAATGGATGCGGTGACGACCAGGCCCGCGGCGGCCGGCCCGACACTAAACGGAACCGCCGGGCGCAGGAGGCTGCGCAGCTTGGCCCACAGCCGCCCGGCCAGAAAGCTGCGAAACTGCTGCCGGTCGCGGGGCCGGTCGTGGAGCACCTGGTCGGGGTGGGCCAGCGGCCAGTGCAGCTGGCCCGTGGGCAGCGCGGCGTGCGGGTCGGAAGCGTCCTGGGTGTGCGTGGCTTCGGCGTGGCCAAAGCCGATGTTGGTGACCAGGTTCACGCTGGGCATGATGGCCAGGCCCTGGCGGGCGGCCCGCGCAAAATGCCATTGGTAGTCCCAGGTGGTAAATGGGCGCGGGCCCCGGTACAGCTCCCAAAACTTGCTCATGAAATAATGCGCCTCCAGCCGGCTGCTGAAGCTCGCGCGCAAGCCATTGCGGGCGGCCAGGGCCGGCAAGGCCCGCAGGTGCAGGTCGTAGTGCTGCCAGGCCCGGCGCCAGGTGGCCCAGCCCCAGGTGTGCACCTGCTGCGAGAAAGAGTAGGCCGGCGCCCCAGCCGGCAGGGCGGCGCCGGCAGCCGGGCCAAAATTGTTGCCCCCAATGTGCATCACCCCACTGTGGTGGCGGTAGCGGGCCAGCAGCTCGGCGCAGAAAGAAAAAAACTCCGGCGTGGGCAAACAGTCGTCTTCCACAATAATGCCTTCCGGCTCGTGCGCAAAAAACCAGCTGATGCCTTCCGATACCGCCACGCTGCAGCCCAAATTATCCGCCCGAAGCAGCGTGTGGACCTCGCAGCCAGCGCGGGCCGCCACCTGCTGCACTACGGCCAGCACCTCGGCGCAGCGGGCGGCATCGGTGGGGTGGCCGGGGCGGGGGCCGTCGGCCGCAACGTATAGGCGGCGCACGCCCGCCGCCAGCAGCCGGTCCAGTACCTGGGCCGTGGCGTCGGGGCGGTTGAAAACCAGGAAGAGCACGGGCGTATCGAAAGGCACCGGAGCGGGGGACCTTTCAGCGGGCGGGAAACTGGGCGACGGCATCATGGCGGATAAGATTTGAAGACGGGCGGAAAGAAGGGGCAGGCGCTATGGCCAGTGGACTGACTTCCAAGCCATAGCGCACCGCCTGATAAATTTCGAAGGTGCGGCTCAGTACCGTGGCGGGGTTGTGGCGAACGTGGGCCACGGCTTGGGCCCGGGCCGCCAGGCGGGCGCGCAGGGCCGGGCTGTGGTGCAGACGCAGCACCTGGGCCGCGATGCTCTCCGGCGTGAGCTCGGCAAAGAGACCTGTTTCGCCATCTTCGATGAGGGAGCTGACGCCGCCCACGTTGGTGGCCACCACGGGCAGGCCGGCCACCTGGGCTTCGCACACACTGTTGGGGCTGTTGTCGATGTAGGACGGATGGATGAGGCACTCGGCCTGGCGGCAGAGCTGGGCCAGCTGCTCGGCCGTTTGGTAGCCCCGGTACTCCACGTCGCCGGGCCGGAGGTGGCGCAGGGGGTAGCGGCGGTAGGCATCGGCCACTTCGTTGGGGTAGTGGCCGCCGGCAATCACCAGCTTCAGGTCGGTGGTCTGGCGAATGATGTCGAAGGCCGCCAGGGTTTCCTGGTAGCCTTTCATCACCTGCGAGCCGCCCATAAACAGCAGCACGGGCCGGCCGTCGGGCACCGTCCGGGGCAGCTCGGCCGCCCTAAAAAACGGCTCGCGGATGGGTTCCCAGTTGTGGTAGATGTGCGCCTTCGGGTTGAACCGGGCCATGTGGGCGGCATCCCAATGGGTGCGGCAGGAAAAATTGGGTATCAGGGGCAGGTACTTGCGCTCGTAGTAGCCGCCCAGCAGCCACTGCACCTTGCGCCACGACACCAGGCCGGGCACCCACTTCACGCATTCCGACACCAGGCCCTGCACCGACAGCAGCAGCGGCGTGTCGAGGCCGGCCGCGGCCGCCGGAAACTGCAGCTCCGAGCCGTGCAGGTGCAGCAGGTCGTAGTGGTGGGCGTGTTGGCGCAGGTAGCTGGCCGTGATGGCGATGCGCTGCCGGTAGAGCGTGAGCAGGTCCTGGCGAAAGGTGGGGGTGCGCAGGTAGATGAAATGGATGCCCTGGTTGTCGAGCTCCTCCACCGGCTGCTCCTGGTTGGGGTTCCAGCTCAGAATGGTGAGCTGCACGCGGGGGTATCGGCTCAGCAGGTCGGCCAGCGTCACTATCCAGGGCACGGGGTGTTCGCGGGTGATGCGCGGCGAAGGATACGCCGCAAGCCATAGAATTTTCATGGCCGAGAGGAGTTAAAGGTGAAGCGAAAGCCGGGGGATGGCGCCGGTCAGGAACTGGCCCCGACGCGGGGCGGATGCGCGGCCAGCAATTGGGGCGCAGGCACTACCGGGGCGCCGCGTTGGGAGAATGGCAGGGACTTGTGAGGCCCCGTTTTTTTTACGGCTAGGAGCGGGGCTGCCGGCGCGGGCCTGCTGGTTGTGGCCAGCAGCAGGCCAATGAAACCGTAGGAATAGATGGGCCAGTCGTAGGAAAGCCCGAAGCCGGGAAACGTGACCACGAAAGCCAGCAGGGCCGCCGTGCTACCATCGAGGGGCGTGAGGCGGAACAGACAGCGGCCGAGCAGCACCCCCGGCACCAACAGCACCAGCAGCACCCCCAGAAAGCCAAAGTAAAACATCCGGTCGAGGTAGAAACTGTGGAAGTGATGGCCGGTGAAATCGGGCCACACCGGTTCGCCCGAGTCGAGGCTGTAGAACTGCACGGGCACTTCAAACCCTTCCAGCCGCCAGCCCGCCACGGGCCGCTCCCACACCAGCGGCAGGTACGACTCGTACTGCTGGAGCCGAAACGTGCCGGTGCCCTGCGTGGTGGGGTGTTTAATGTCGCCAATGCTTTTGGCCAGCTTCCGCACCACGTCAGGGTTTTCGAGCACCACGGCCAATCCGCTGGCCATGCCCAGGCCGATGCCGAGCAGGGCCAGCACCAGCAGCCGCGAACCCCACGCCCGGGCCTGCGGCACCCGCAAGGCCAGCAGCCCGAAGTCGATGACCAGGGCAGCAGCCGTGCAGACCCATACCGTGCGGTGCTGCAAAAACACTATCAGCCCCAGGCACAGCAGAAAAGCCAGCCCGTAGAACAGGTTGTTGCTGCACACGTAGAAGTTGAGGCATAAGAGCCCCACCGGCAGCAGCAGGTAAGCCGACGTAACGCTGAAGCCCCGCTCCGTTTCCAGGAACGAGCCCAACGATAGCGCCTCGGGATAAATAACGACCAGACTCAGCAACAGAGTGGGCAGCAGCACGGCCACCAGCTGCGCCGAAGACGGTGCCGGAAAGCGCCGGTGAAAGGCATACAAGCCAAAAAGCGGCAGCAGCATGGTGAGCTTGCCGAATACGTGCGGGTACTTGGCCCACGAGTGCCAGCCGCCGTAGGACTCCAGGGCCAGTGCTGCCATGCAGCCCAGCACCACCCCCAACCACAGCCGCACCACCGGTTGCATGTAACGGTAGTAGCGTCCGGCCGCCAGCAGTGCCAGGGCCGTTAGTGCATACTCGTAGGGCAGTGCCAGCCCCGATTCATTCGCCTTCCCAAAGAAGAAGGCATTGAAGGCGGGGTTGGTGAAGAGCACGGCCAGCAACGGCAGCAAATACAGAAAGCGCAGGTTGAGTTTCATAGCGGCACCCAGGTACCTGGGATAGTCAGTTCACGAGTTCGGGCCGGGCGGCGGCCGGCGATGCATGGAAATGCTGCCGCACCTGCTCATAAAAATTCAGGGTGGCGTCCACCATCTGTCCCACTCCAAAATGCGTGGCGGCGTAGGCGGCCTGCTCCTGGCTGAGCCTCTTGCGCAGGGCCGGCGCATCCAGCCACCTGTTCAGTACCCCGGCCAGCCCCACCGGGCTGATGCTCGGTTGCAGTAGCGCCGTGGGCGTGGCGCCAAGCACCTCGGGCACGCCGCCCACCGCCAGGGCCAGCACCGGCACGCCGGCCGCCATGGCTTCCACCAGCACCAGGCCAAAGGTTTCGTGGGTGGCCACGTGCACGTACAGGTCGGCGCAGTGTAGCAGCGGCTGCACCTCGGCGTGGTAGCCCAGCAGCACCACTACCTCTTCCAGCCCGTAGTCGGCAATGCACTGGCGCAGCAGGGGCTCGTCTTCGCCCTTGCCCACCAGGCCCACCACAAAATCCTGGCGCTGCTGGTGTAGTGCGTGGGCGGCATGCACCAGCAGCAGCTGGTTTTTGCGGGTTTCAAGTTGCCCGATGTTGAGCAGAATGTGCCGGCCGGGGAAACGTTGGCGCAGGGTAGCGGGCACCGCGGCGTGCCCCCGGCTCAGGTCCACGCCGTTGTGCACCACCCGGCTCAGGCAATGAGGCGGCAGCGCCCCCCGCACCACGCCCAGGCCAAATGCCGACACCCCGATAAAGTAGTCGGTACGCGCCAGCAGGTAGGCGTACCAGCGCTCCGTGGTTCGCGCCGCCCAGCCGCTCCGTGGCGTCTGGCGCAGGTCGTCGGCGGCGGGGTGGGCATTGAAATGGCCCGTCACCACCACGGGCACCCGGCGGCCGAGGGCTTGCCGGGCCGCCTGGCCACTGCCCAGGTCCTGGGCATTCACCACATCGTAGGGGCGGCGGGAGTCGATGCCCCAACGAATGTGCAGGTAGTACGCTACGGTGGTAGAAAGGGCGCGCAGCACCGGCCCCAGCCGGCGCAGCACGTGCCGCAGCGCCGCCACCTGCTGCCGCCGTGGCCCCGTGAGGGTAGCGGGCGTCACCACGTCCACGTGGTGGCCGCGCTGGCGCAGCTGCTCGGCAAGCTGCACGTAGTGCACCCGCACCCCGGAGGGCGCGTCGGGCTTCAAAAACGAAACCAGTAGAATATTCATGGCCGCAGGGGAGCCGCCGGCTCAACACCCGGTGCATAGGAGGCCAGCGGGGCCTTTCGCTCCAGAAACCGCAGGTAGCCGGCCAGCGCGCGGGCCCCGGCACCAGCCGCGTTTCCCGGCCGCAGGCGGCTCAGAAATCCCTGCAGCTCGGTGCGTAGGGCCGGCAGCGGCCACAGCAGGCCCAACACCCCCAGGGCCAGGGTCCCGGCCAGCATCAGCACGGCCAGCATGGTGGGGGCAGGCCACGCCAACGGCCGCAAGCCCGTTTGCAAAAGGCTCAGCCCCGCGCCCAGGGCCAGGGCATGAACCAGCCCCGGCCCGTAGGCGGCCAGCAGGCGCGGGTAGGGCAGGGCCAGCTCCTGGTGCATAAGCCGCAGAAACAGCACCGTGCGCACCAGCTCATTCAGTACCAGGGCCCCGGCAAAGCCCGCCAGCCCTTGCCCGCGCAGCAGGCCAAAAAACACCAGCAAGCTGCCCAAGGCCAGCAGGTTGACCCTGATTTTGGCGGATAAGGCCGCCCGCGCATCGCACACAATGCCCGCAAACATGGTAATCAGGCTAAGCGGCACCGCCACGCAGAGGATGCGCAGCACGGGCACGGCCGCCTCCCAGCCCGGCCCGAGCACGGCCCGCACCAGTACCGGCGCGGCCACGGCCACCCCGGCCCCCAGGGGCAAAATGCCCGCCGCTACCAGCGTGATGCTGCTCAGGTACACCCTGCTCAGCTTGGCACGGTCGGCCTGCACCTGGCTGAAGGCCGGGAACAGCACCCGCGACACACTGCGCGTGAGCAGGTACAAGGGCAGCGTAATCAGCATGGATGCCCGGTTGTAGATGCCCAGCATGGCCGCTCCCAACAGCCGCCCGATGAGCAGCGTGTCGAGGGAGCTGGTGATGAATTCGATGAAGCTGGTGAAGGTGATGCGGGTGCCGTAGGCCAGCAGCGGCCGGTAGTGCGCCCACCGCAGGTACAGCCGCAGGCTGTGGCGGGTGACGGCATAAGCCAAAACCGCCACCAGCAACCCATGCGCCA
>NZ_JNLX01000127.1 GCF_000715495.1 Hymenobacter sp. IS2118
TTTTTTGCCATCTACTATATTTTGGTTACGGGGATGCAGTGGAAGGCCTTGCCGCGGTGCTTGGGGGCAACCTCCACGGTCCATGACCGGTTCCAGCAGTGGGCCCAGGCTGGCGTTTTTAAGCGGCTTTGGACCAGCGGCTTGGTGCAGTTACAGGCCGAAGGCCGCCTGGATTGGGACTGGCAGTGTCTGGATGCCTGCCAGACCAAGGCCCCGCTTGGCGGCGAGGCCGTCGGCCCCAACCCGACGGACCGGGGCAAGGGCGGCGTCAAACGCCACGTGCTGACCGAGGCTCAGGGCTTGCCCGTCGGCGTGGCCGTGACCGGAGCCAACGTCCACGAAGTGACGCAAGTACAGGCCGTACTCGATTCGATGCCCGTGCTGCCCCCACCGGCCGAAGGCGATTTCGCCCCCGGTTTCTGCGCCGACAAGGGCTACGACGCCGAGGCCATTCGGCGCCTACTGGCCCAGTGGGGCTACCGGGTGCACATCCTGAGCCGGGGAGAGGAAGCCGACAAATGCCGCACCCCCGGCTACCGCGCCCGTCGCTGGGTCGTCGAGCGCACCCACGCCTGGTTCCACCGTTTCCGCCGCCTGCTCATCCGCTGGGAAAAGAAAGTCGCCAACTACGAAGCCCTCCTCCACCTGGCTTGCGCAAACACCGTCTGGCGACACTCCCTCCTATTTTTCGGATAGGCTCTAAGTCTCCATCCAGGCGGAAGCTCGGGTATGTTTTCTACGAGCGTGAGGTGAGAGGACTTTGATGCCCGATAGAACGGGAGGGCCAAAGCTTAACACCAATGCTGCTACCCAACCAGTTTCAGCACCAGCGCCACCCGGCTGGGTACGTACAGGCTCAGCTGGTGCTCAAAGGTCTCGTACTCAAACGCCTCGTCCGGGCGGTTGAAGCCGCCGAAACGGCTGTTGTCGGAGGAGAGCAGCACGTGGTACGCGCCTTCGGTCGTTACCCAGAAGCGGTAGTCGGTGAAGCTTTCTTTGACGTTCAGGTTCACGACGAATACCAGGCCGCCGCGCTCGTACGCCAGCACCTTGTTTTCCTCATCGTGCTTGAGCAGGGTGGCGGGGCCAGCGGCCAGCAGGTGCTGCTCGCGCGCCAGCTGCACCAGGGCTTTGTCGAAGGCGCCCATTTGGTGGAATTTCAGGTCGGAGTTGTCGCCCAGGCTCCATTGGCGGCGGGCAAACTGGTAGCTCCAGTCGTTGCCTTCGCGCGGGAAGTCCACCCATTCGGGGTGGCCAAATTCGTTGCCGATGAAGGTGAGGTAGGCCTCGCCGCCCACCGAGAGCGTGAGCAGCCGGATGAGCTTGTGCAGCGCCAGGGCCCGCGCCGCACCGGAATCGGGGTCGGCGGCCTGCATGTGGGCGTAAATACCGGCATCGAACAGCCAGTGAGCCAGCGTTTTGTCGCCCACCAACGCCTGGTCGTGGCTCTCCGCGTAGGCCACGGTTTTTTCGCCCAAGCGGCGATTGCTGAGCGTGTGCCACAACTCGCCGAGGGGCCAGTTTTCGTCGGGTGTGTGCTTGAGGAGCTTTATCCAGAAATCGGGAATGCCCATGGCCAACCGATAGTCGAAGCCCACGCCGCCTTCCTTGATGGGGCGGCACAGACCGGGCAGGCCGCTCATGTCCTCGGCCACCAGCAGGCTGCCTTTTTTGAATTGGTGAGCCAGCGTGGTGGCCAGCTGCAGGTACAAAATGGCGTCCTCATCGGCGCCGGGGCCGAAATAATCATCGTAGCCCACGAAGTTTACGCCCTCGCCGTGGTGGTGGTAAAGCATGCTCGTCACACCATCGAAGCGGAAGCCGTCGAAATGAAATTCTTCGAGCCAGAAGCGGAGGTTGCTGAGGAGCAGGCGCTGTACTTCGTCGCGGCCGTAGTCGAAAAGTTTGCTGTCCCAGCCGGGGTGGTTGCCGCGCTCCCCTTTGTGAAAGTAGAGGTTGCCGGAGCCGTCGAAATCGGCCAGCCCCTCGGCCTCGTTTTTCACGGCGTGCGAGTGCACGATGTCGAGCAGCACGGCAATGCCGAGGCGGTGCGCTTCGTTGATGAGAAACTTCAGGTCCTCGGGCGTGCCGAAACGCGAGCTGGCGGCAAACAAATTAGCCACATGGTAGCCAAAAGAGCCGTAGTACGGGTGCTCCTGCACGGCCATTAGCTGCACCACGTTGTAGCCGCCGGCCGCGATGCGGGGCAGCACGCTCTCGGCAAATTCGCGGTAGGTGCCCACCCGGCCTTCCTCGGTAGCCATGCCCACATGGGCCTCGTAAATGAGCAGCTCGGGCACGGCGGCCGCAACTTTAAACTTCTGGTCGGTCCAGGCAAATTCGGTTTCGGGGCGCCAGATTTGGCCGGCGAAATCCTTGGTTTCTTCGTCCTGCACGGCGCGGCGCAGCGTCGCGGGCAGCCGGTCTTTGCCTTGGCCATTGGCCACCACGTGCACCTTGTAGCGGCTGCCGTGGGCGAGGCGCTGGCCGTATTCAGCATCGGGCAAAAACACCTCCCACACGCCAAAATCCAACCGTTGCAGCGGGTTGGCCTGCCGGTCCCAGCCGTTGAAGTCGCCAATCAGAAACAGGGCTTCGGCGCCGGGCGCCCACTCCCGGTACACGTAGCCGCCGCGGGCCGCGTCGTGGTTCAGGCCCAGCTGCTGGTGCGCGGTAGCGTACTGGGCCAGCGAGCCGTGATGCTGCTCAATCTCCTCGATTCGGGCTTGCAGCCGCACCTGACGCTGGCGCAGCACGGGCTCGTAGGGCGCCAGCCAGGCGTCGTTTTTCACCAGGGCCAGCGGGGCCGGGCGGCGGGTTTTGGGCGCGGTGGAAGCGGCAGGTTTGGTCTTGGCCATGATGCAGAAGGTTTAGGCCAAAAGTAAGGCGCTGAAGCCACCGGTTTAGCATGACCGGCCATTGGACCGCAATTTCTTATGTATCAGGTTCTGTTTGCAGCCCAATGGTAGCAAACCAAGGAAACATGGCGTTATTTTGTCCCATGATGAAAACCCGTTATCTGGCCCTGCCACTGGCCCTGGTGTTTGCCTGCTCGGCCGAGCGGCCGGTCACGTCCACCTCGCGGGCTTTTGAGGGCTCGTTGGCCACACCAGTACCCACCGCCGCCGCGCCCCGGCTGGCCAACTACGCCATGGTGGTTTCGGCTCATCCCGAAGCATCCAAAATTGGCACCCTGGTGCTGCAGCGCGGCGGCAATGCCTACGATGCGGCCGTGGCCGTGCAGTTTGCCCTGGCCGTGGTGCTGCCGGCGGCCGGCAACATCGGCGGTGGTGGCTTCCTGCTCTACCGCGACCGCAACGGCTCGGCCGGCAGCCTCGATTTCCGCGAAACCGCCCCGGCCAGCGCCACCCGCGATATGTACCTCAACCAGCAGGGCAGCGTGGTAGCGGGCTTGAGCGCCGCCGGCCCGCTGGCCGTGGGCACGCCCGGCACCGTGGCCGGCATGACCACGCTGCACAAGCAGCTCTGCAAGCTCTCGTGGCCCTCGCTGGTGCAGCCGGCCGTGGCCCTGGCCACCCAGGGCTTTCCCCTCACCGCTAAAGAAGCGGCGGGCCTGAACCGCGGCCGGGCCGACTTCCTGAAGTATAACCCCGGCAGCACCCCAGCCTACCTGCGCGCCGGTGGCGGCGAGTGGCAGGCTGGTGACACCCTTCGCCTGCCCGAGCTGGCCCGCACCCTGGCCCGCGTGCGCGACCAGGGCCGCGCCGGCTTCTACCGCGGCGAAACCGCCCGCCTGCTCCTGGCCGAAATGAAGCGCAGCGGCGGCCTCATCAGCCAGAAGGACCTGGACGGCTACCAGGCCAAATGGCGCGAGCCCCTGCGCGGCCACTACCGCGACTACGACGTGATAACCATGCCGCCACCCAGCAGCGGCGGCGTGGCCCTGCTGCAGATGCTGCAAATGCTGGAGCCCCTCGACCTGGCCCAGGCCGGCTACCACACGCCCCTGGCCGTCCATCTCGTGACCGAGGCCGAGCGCCGGGTGTACGCTGACCGCGCCACCTACCTCGGCGACCCCGACTTTGGCACCGTGCCCGTGCAAAAGCTGCTCGATACCGACTACAACCGCCAGCGCGCCGCTACCCGACGCACGCGCGGCCGGGCAACGCCCAGCAGCGAATTGGCCGCCGGCAAGGGCCTGCCCGCCTACGAAAGCGCCGAAACCACGCACTACAGCATCGTCGATGCTTTCGGCAACGCCGTGAGCTGCACCACTACGCTCAATGGGGGGTACGGCAGCAAAGTGGTGGTGCCGGGCGCGGGCTTTCTGCTTAATAATGAGATGGATGATTTTAGCGCCAAGCCCGGCATGCCCAATGCCTATGGGCTGCTGGGCGGTACGGCCAACGCCATTGCCCCTGGCAAGCGCATGCTCAGCAGCATGACGCCCACCATCCTCACCCGCAACGGCAAGCTGGCGCTGGTAGTGGGCTCGCCCGGCGGCAGCACTATTATTACCAGCGTGCTGCAAACGATTTTGGGCGTGGTCGATTACGGCTTCAACGCCCAACAGGCCGTAACGGCGCCCCGCCTGCACCATCAGTGGCAGCCCGACGTGCTCGACGTGGAATCCGGCGCCCTGCTTCCCGCTGCCCAGGATTCCCTGCGCGCCCGCGGCTACTCCATCAACCCACGCCTGCCCTGGGGCCGCCTCGACATCATCTACGTGCGGCCGGACGGTAAGCTGGAAGGCGGCGCCGACCCCCGCGGCGACGACAAGGCCGTGGGGTATTAGGCTGGCCGTTAGGAGGAGTTTTACAACAGGGCGGCTCCGGTGGGGCCGCTCTTTTTTTTATGTAGTTAGCTGACTGTTTTATGGACAGGAAATACCTCGGCCAGACCACCGGCCCAAGACCCGGTAAGCCCGTAGCGGCACCCACCGAGGTCGACGCTGCCCTGCTAGTTCGCGGGAATTATAAGCACATCGCTTCTTGAATATAGCTGATTTACATTAATTTTATTTCACCTTTGTGTTATCATTTGCCAGCATCAAATATGTTATGCTTGCATCACTAAATTAAGACCCTACTTTTGCGGCCGGATTTGGAAAGCCTCGTTTCTGAAAATAAAAATAAACGCCGTTCTCATGAAATTAAACCACTACTTACTTCTGCTGCTGGGCTGGATTTTGCTGGTCAACAGCCACTCCGCCGCCGCCCAGGGCGTGACCACAGCCGCCATGAAGGGCGTAATTCTGGATGGCGAAGGCCAGCCGCTGCCCGGCGCTACGGTGCTGGCCACCCACTTGCCCACCGGCACGCGCTACGGCACGGCCACCCGCGAAAACGGACAGTTCGACCTGCTGAACATGCGGGTGGGCGGGCCTTATGAAGTAACGGTTTCGTTTGTGGGTTATGCCACTTACGCGCAGGGCGGCATTCAGCTGGCGCTGGGCAAAACCTACGAGGTGAACACGAAGCTGGCCGAAGAGGGCCGCGCCCTGGACGAAGTGGTAGTGCGCGGCAACCGCGACGGCATCATCAACAAAGACCGCACCGGCGCTTCGACCAGCATCAACAACGCGGCCATCCGCACGCTGCCCAGCATCAGCCGCTCGCAGGAAGACTTCACGCGCCTCACGCCGCAGAGCAGCGGCCTGAGCTTTGGGGGCCGCAACACGCTCTACAACAACTTCTCGCTCGACGGCTCCATCTTCAACAACTCGTTTGGCCTCGACGCGCCTACGCCCGGCGGCCAAACCAACTCGCAGCCGGTGTCCATCGACGCCATCGAGCAGCTGGAGGTGAGCCTGGCGCCGTTCGACGTGCGGCAGGGCGGCTTCACGGGGGCCGGCGTGAACGCCGTGACCAAGAGCGGTACCAACGCTTTCCGGGGCACGGCCTACACGTATTTCCGCAACGAAAGCTTCATTGGCGAGAAGGTGGCCGATGTGACCGTGCGCAACCCCGACCTCAAGTTCAACCAAACCGGGTTTTCGCTGGGCGGCCCCATTCTGAAAAACAAGCTGTTCTTTTTCACCAACGCCGAAATCACGCGGCGCGACGACCCCGGCCTGACGTTCCGGCCCGCCAGCAGCGCCGCCGAAGCCCAGGCCGCCCTCGACGGCCGGGCCGACGGCGTGAGCCGGGTGCTCGAAAGCGACTTGCTCGCCATTCAGGAGCGGCTGCGCACCGTGTACGGCTACGACCCTGGCAGCTTCCGCGACTTTACCTACCGCACGTCGAGCGACAAGTTTCTGGCCAAGCTGGACTGGAACATTAACGATAAGAACACGTTTTCGCTGCGCTACAACTACCTCAACAGCTTCCGCGAGCAGGGGCCGCACCCGATTGCCATCGCGCCCTCGTCGCGGGTGCAGGGCGTAAACACGCTGCAATATTCCAATTCGGGCTACACCATCAACAACAACCTGAACTCGGTGGTGGGCGAGCTGAACTCGCGCTTCGGCGAGAAATTCAGCAACAAGGCCCAGCTGAGCTTCTCGGCATTCCGCGACTTCCGCGAGCTGCCCCAGGGCGCCAAGCTGTTTCCCCAGATTGACATCACCCGCAACGGCACGACCTACGTGAGCGTGGGCACGGAGCAGTTTTCGGCCAACAACGTGCTGGACCAGAACATTACCCAGTTTACCGACAACCTGAGCTACTTTGCCGGAGCGCACGTGCTAACGGTGGGCCTCACCTACGAGCGGTTCAACTTCTTCAACTCCTTCAACCTGCAGCGCTACGGCTACCCCTTCTTCGGCGGCCTCGACGTGAACCGCTTCTTCCAGGTGACGGACCGCAACAACCCCGACTTCGTGGATTTGAACGCCATTGCCACCGCCGGCGGCCAGCGCCCGGTGAAGGGCGTGGACGTGGACGTGGCCCAGGTGGGTTTCTACGGCCAGGACGAGTGGAACGTGACGCCCGACTTCAAGCTGACGCTGGGCCTGCGCGCCGACCTGCCCATCTACAACACCGACGTGCCGCAGAACCCGCAGATTCTGAACGCGCCCCTGCTCGATGGCAGCGGCCAGCCGGCGCGGGTGGACGTGACGGTGTTTCCGAAAGCCACGCCGCTGTTTTCGCCGCGCCTGGGCTTCAACTACGCCCTCAACCAAGCCACCTACACCACGCAGGTACGCGGCGGCACGGGCATTTTCACGGGCCGCATTCCGTTCGTGTGGATTTCGAACCAAGCCTCGAACGCGCAGTTCGACAACTTCTACACCTTCCAGATTAACGGCACGGCCCGCGACTTTAAGTTTCCGCAGGTGTGGCGTTCCAACCTGGCTGTGGACCAGCAGCTGCCCGGCGGCGTAGTGGCCACGCTGGAAGCCATTTACTCGAAGGACCGCAACGCGGCCATTCACCGCAACTACAACCTGGTGACGCCCACCGAGCGCCTCGCCGGCTTCGATAACCGCCTGATTTACCCGGCTGCCGGCCCGCGCATCACGCCCGGTTTCAATGGCCCCAACGGCCAGTTCAGCTTTCTCGACGCGGGCGTCATCGTGCTCGAAAACACCAACAAAGGCTACCAGTTCAGCCTCACCGGCCAGCTGAAAAAGGACTTCGCCAACGGCCTGTACCTGAACGCGGCCTACACCTACTCGCAGGCCAAGGACGTAACCTCGAACCCCGGCGAGATTGCCGCCGACGCCTTCCAGCGCAACCCCGTAGTGGGCAACGCCAACAGCCCACAGCTGGCCTTCAGCGACTTTGGCTTGCAGCACCGCATCATTGGGGCGGCCGGCAAGCGCTTCGCTTACGCCGATAACAAGCTGGCCACCACACTGAGCTTTTTCTTTGAAGCTGCTCAGGGCAACCGCTTTTCCTACACCTACGCCGGCGACCTGAACCGCGACGGCATTGCCGGCAACGACCTGCTGAAGGTTCCCACCTCGCGCGACCAGATTAACCTGGTCGACATCATGTCGACCGGCCCCAACCCGGTAGTGCTCGTTTCGGCCGACCAGCAGTACCAGCAGCTCGAAGCCTACATCCGGCAGGACGACTACCTGAACTCGCGCCGCGGCAACTACACCGAGCGCAACGGAGCCATCAGCCCCTGGTACACCCAACTCGACGCCAAGCTGCTACAGGACTTCACCGTTACGGCCGGTGAGCGCAAGCACAGCCTGCAGCTAAGCCTTGACGTGCAGAACCTGGGCAACCTGCTCAGCTCCGATTGGGGCGTGCGGCGCGTATTTGCCAACAACCGCTTCATCGAAACCGCCTACCTGCCCAGCGCGCCCAACACGCCGGTTTACCAGTTCCGCGGCGGCAACCAGACCTTTATCAACAACACCGACCTGAACAGCCGCTGGCGCGCCCAGCTTGGCCTGCGCTACATTTTCGACTAACCGCAAGGCCTCGATAATTTGCATAAAAACGCCCACCGCGACGCGCAGTGGGCGTTTTTTTATGCCCGAACTGAATAATACCTAACCATAACTCACGTCGATAGAGGACGATAATCCGGTGGGCGGCTTAGATGAACAGCATGATATCGGAGCCGGGCCCGCCGGGGCGGACGGAAGCGGCCAGCCGCCGCATCCACTTATTCAATAACTTTTTCATAACGAATAGGGGTTGGATATTTCTTTTGACAAAGGTCCGCCGCGCCGGTTACCCCGATGTTTCAGTTCGGTCATGCCTTTGTTAAGTTAGCGGGCCCGGCAGAAATCCAACCCAAAATCCACGCCAATGCCCTTTCCCTTTCAGGACCTTTCCTATTTGCGGCACGGCTCGGCCGGGCAGCGCCGTGCCTACCGCGTGCTGCGGGCGCTGGGGCTGCCCGAGGTGTTGCGGTCGTATTCGCCGCTACTGGTGGGCACATTTCCGCTGAACCTGCAACAGCCCGGCAGCGACCTGGACCTGGTGTGCGAGGTGCACGACTTCGCCCCGTTTGAGGCTTTGCTGGCGGCCCACTACGGGCCGCAGGTGGGGTTTTCGCAGCGCCGCACCGTGCGCCAAGGGCTCACGAGCAGCTTCACGGCGTTTTCGACCTTGAGCATGCCGGTAGAAATATTTGGCCAGGCGTTGCCGAGCGAGCGGCAACACGGTTACCGGCACCTGTGCATCGAGCACCGGCTGCTGCAAGTGGGCGGGGCCGCGTTGCGGGCCGAAATACGGGCGTTGCGGGCCGCGGGCCTGAAAACCGAGCCCGCCTTCGCCGCCGCTCTGGGCTGGACCAGCCCCGACCCCTACACCGAATTGCTGGCCCTGGAAAAGTACGCCGAAGAAGAACTGCACGACCTGCTGCGTCAGCGCCATGCTTAAACTCGCACCTACGCAAACGGCCGGCTGCGTTTCCGCAGCCGGCCGTTTTATAATCTCCAACGCAAAGGAGTATCACTTGGTAGCTGAGTAGCTATTTTGACTAGGCGCGGGGCGCGTTGGCCAGGTGGCGCAGGTTGCCGGCGGCGGCCGTCATCTTCTGGCTGATTTCGCGGGCCTTATCGCCGTTGCCGCTGAAGTTGTGCACCGACAGGGCCGACTGGGCCGTCATCTCGCCAAGGTTCTGAAAGGCCTCCGCCATGCCGGCGGCGTTGTTGTTGTCGATGAAGCCGCGCAGGGCCTGCAGCTCCTGCACGATGGGGCGCAGGGCGGGCTCGTTGATGGAGTTCAGGTGCTGAATCCAATTATCAATCTGGCCGTAGCCGGCGGCGGGGTCGTTCTGAAAACCGCTGCCGATGGCGGCAAAAATGGCTTGAACGCTGGATTCTATCTCGGAAATAAAGCTCATGGGAGGAATGGAGGGAGTTGAAAATTCGGCCCATCCGTGCCGCAACCCCGGCAGGCGGGGCCGCTAAGCCTGGGCTTGCAGCCGCGAAGGTACGCAGGCGCACAGGCAAAATGCCAATTTTACCCCCGGCAACCGCGCCGCCCGTTGACAAAACGCGCCCCCGGTTCCGGCACCAAACCAGCCAAAAAAGCCGCTTCGCTGACGGGCAGCAAAGCGGCTTTCTCTGTTTTCAGGGTAACCGGGGCAACTAGCCGCGCAGCTGACCACCGGCGGCGGTCAGCGTCTGGCCCAGCTCACGCAGCTTCTCCTGCGAATCGGCCGTGGCCGACTCGGCTGCCTTGGTGGTGTGCTCGCCCAGCGTGCTCAGGCTGGTGGCCAGCGCACCGGTGTCGGAAGCACCGCTGCTCAGGGCGTCGTGCAGGTTCTGCAGCTCGGCGCTGATGCCCGAGAGCTGGGGTACAGCCGACAGGGTCTTAATCCAACCGGCGATGTTGTCGCCGGCAACGCCAGCAGCAGCTGCCAAACCACCCTTGAGGGCGTTGAGGGTGTCGTCGAGTTGGCTGGTTGGTGATTGGGTATCTGACATGTTATTGGGGTTAGAAAGGTGTGTGTACGGCTTATCAACCCGTCCCCGGCCCGCTTGTTAACACTCAAACGTACAATATTTTGGCCTTTCCAAAAAGCAAAAGTTTGACATAACTTTTCTGGCTGCGATGGGTTTTACAGCGCGCCGCCTGCTGGCTACTTTTTCTTCCCAGCGGCTTTTTTCGCTGGCGCGGCGCTGGCCTTGCCAGTCGTCATCGGGAAGCCCCGCTCCTTCATCAGCGCGTCAATTTTCGGGTCGCGGCCGCGGAAGTTGCGGTAGGCCTGGGCCGGGTCCACGGTGTTGCCGATGGAGAAGATGTTCTTGGTCAGGCGCTGGCCCACGGCCTTGTCGTAAGGGCCACCGGCCTCGGTGAAGGCCCCGTAGGCATCGGCCGCCAGCACCACCGACCACAGGTAGCTGTAGTAGCCGGCCGAGTAGCCATCGGACGAAAAGACGTGCGAGAACTGCGGCGTGCGGTGGCGCATCACAATTTCGCGGGGCATGCCCAGCTCGGCCAAAGTTTCGCGCTCAAACTTGTCGGCATCAATTTTCTGGCTGCCGGCCAGGTGCAGCTTCATATCGATGAGGGCGCTGGCCAGGAATTCGGTGGTTTCGAAGCCCTGGTTGAAGGTGGCCGCCTTCTCAATGCGGTCTACCAATGCCTGCGGAATGGGCTTGCCGGTTTGGTAATGCACCGCGAAGCGCTGGAGGACCTGCGGCGTAGGCAGCCAGTTTTCGAGCACCTGCGAGGGAAATTCCACGTAGTCGCGCACCACGCTGGTGCCCGCCAGCGAGGGGTACGTCACGTTCGACGACAGGCCGTGCAGGGCATGGCCGAATTCGTGAAACAGCGTGGTGGCGTCGGTCCAGGAAATGAGCGTGGGCTCGCCGTCCTTGCCTTTCACGAAGTTGGAGTTGTTAGAAACGATGGTTGTCACGGGCTGGCCATCCAGGCGCTGCTGGTTGCGGTAGGCATTCATCCAGGCGCCGGAGCGCTTGCCGGGCCGGGCGTAGGGGTCGAAATACCACAGGCCCACGTGCTGGCCGGTGGTTTTGTCCTTCACCTCCCACACCTTCACGTCGGGGTGGTACACGGGCACATTGGCCACGGGGCTAAAGGTGAAGTTGAACAGCTCGCCGGCTACCCAAAACATGCCTTCGCGCATTTTATCGAGCTGCAGGTACTGCTTCACCTCGTTCTGGTCGAGGTCGTAGCGGGCTTTGCGCACCTTTTCGGCGTAGTAGCGGTAGTCCCAGGGCTCAATTTTGAAGGTGGTGCCAGCGCCTTCCTTCCGGGCCAGGGCCTGCATGTCAGCTACCTCTTCCTTGGCACGAGCCACGGCGGGCGTCCACACCTGCTCCATCAGCTGCATGGCTGCTTCCGGGGTTTTGGCCATCGTGTTGTCGAGGCGCCAGTGGGCGTGGGTTTGGTAGCCCAGCAGCTTGGCGCGCTCGGCCCGCAGCTGGAGTATTTCGCTGATAATGGCGTTGTTGTCGTGCGCGCCGCCGTTGTCGCCGCGGTTGTAGAACATGCGCCAGGCCTTTTCGCGCAGCTGGCGCTGGTCGGAATAGGTCAGGAACGGCTCAATGCTGGAGCGGGTGTTGGTGATGGCACCGGCGCCGGTCAGCTTGCGGGCGGTGGCCGCGGCAGCGGCATCGGCTTGCAGCGAAGTGGGCAGACCGGCCAGGTCGGCGGGCGTTTTCAGCACCAGCACGGAGTCCGTTTCATCGGCCAGCACGTTCTGGCTGAACTTGGTGAACAGGCCCGCCAGCTGCTGGTTGATGGCCGAAAGGCGTGCTTTGGCGGGGGCGTCGAGCTTGGCGCCGGCCCGCACCAGGTTGTTGTAGTACACCCACGAAAGGCGCTGTTGCTCGGGCGTGAGCTTGCTTTTTTCGGGCGAATCATACACCGCCGCCACGCGCCGAAACAGGGCCTCGTTCTGATTAATCTGGTCAGAGAAAGCCGCCATGCGGGGCGCCATCTCGCGCTGAATGGCCTGTACTTCCGGGCTGCTCAGCGTTCCCGACCAAATGCCGTACACGGTTTGCACCTCGTCGAGCCGCTGGCCGGCTTGCTCCAGGGCGGCAATGGTATTTTCGAAGGTAGCGGCCTGCTTATTAGTGGCAATGGCATCGATTTCGCGCAGGTTCTCGGCCATCGCCGCCTCCAGCGCCGGCTTGAAATGCTCGACTTTCACCTTATCAAAAGCCGGCACCCCGCCGTAGGGGCCTGCCCAGTCCGCCAGCAGCGGGTTGGCAGCGGCGGCAGCGGAAACGGGAGCGGATTGGGCGAGGCTGGAAGTGGGCAGCATGGGGCTAATGAAGGTGAGCGCGAGGCAAGTGCCGGCAATCAGGGTTTTAGGATTGGGGAAAGGACGCTGATTCATAGGCGATGGTTTAGTTGTCAGTTTTAGTTGCTGGTTGTTAGTGACGTTATAGAATGGGCTGGCGCGGCCAGCCGGGCGGCCGCTACTCTTCCCCTGGGTGCAGGGCCTGCACATCGGGGTGGTTGTAGTTCACCACAATCACCGAAAACGGGTGCGGCTCGCCCTCGCGCTTCTCGATGCGGATGGCGCCGGCATCGCGCAGCTTGTTGAGCTGGTCGCGGCGCTCATAGTCGGGCAATTCGGGCAGCTCATCGGCCAGCAGGCGCATAAACGGGCCCAGCCACAGCTCGCGCACCCGGCGCTGCTGCTTGGCCTCCAGCTTCTGAAACTCGCGGAGCATGAAGGCCAGCGTGCGAACCGAACTGCTCGTACCCAACGGCTGAATGGACGCAAATTCCGACACGTCGTCGGGCAGGCGGGCAGGCAACGGACGGGGCAAAACCGGGGCGCTCGGGCGCACGGCTTCGGGAACTGGCCCAGGCACGGTGGGTTTGGGGCGGTCCGCATCGGCAAGCTCGACAGGCGGGGCGGCGGAATCGCGCAAACGGCGGGCGTCGTCGGCCCGGCGCAGGCGGTCGGCGCGGCGCGTTTCCAGCTGCGTCACGCTCTCGGGCGCCAGCAGGTCGCGGGCATTAAGGAAGTTTTCGGCCCCGATGTTCTGGAGCAAATCGCCGGAAACGGACTCGCGGAAGCCCGCCACCAGTACCTGCCGGGCCTGGCGGCGCAGGTGTTGCAGCAGCGGAATGTAGTCGCGGTCGCCGGCCACGAGCACGAACGTGCCGATGTCGGGCCGGGTGTACATCACCTCCAGCGCGTCGATGCAGAGCTGCATGTCGGCGGCGTTTTTGTGGTCGGTACCCAACACGTTGCGCGTGCTCACGCCCATGAGGTAAAGGGCACCCTGGGGTGCGGTAGCCAGGCGCTCAAAGTCGGCGTAAGCGTAGCTGATGAGCGAATCCAGGCCCTTGGCCTGCAGCTGCGCCCGAAGTGTACGCACGATGTCGAGCACGTAGTCGTTGATTTCGGGCGGGTCCTGAAAGTGGTTTTTCAGGAAGTAATAAATATTCTCAAAATCGATGAAAATGGCGGCGTAAGAGGACGTGGTTGGTTTTGGCGTCATATTGCTAAGGTAAGGCGGCCGGACCGGAGCCTGGCCACCGGAAGGCTTCCAAGCGGCGGCGAACCTGCTGCTGCTTGGAAGCCTCTCGGTGGCCCGGAATCTGGGCTGCGTAATAATCGGTAAAGTGCGCCTGCTGCTCCTGAGTGGGGCCGTCAACCGCACCAAATGCTATGTTGCCGCGCAGGCACTCACTTACTGAGGTTTGCACCTGAGGCACTCAAGGTCAGTCACTTACTTCGGTTTGGCTACCGAATCTACCACGGCGCCTTGGGGCATGGCAAACCGGCTGGCGGCGGGTTGGGCGCGGCTGAGGCGCACGTTGCTGAATTCGGCCGTGTACCTCAGGGCGCCAATTTTGTCGTCGGCAAATTGGTGTCCTTCCATCTTCTGCGGCAGCAGCAGCCCGTTCACTTCCTGCCAATCGGTATAGAGCAGGGCGTTGTAGGTGGCCGCTTTGCCCGGTTCGAAGTACGTAACCGTGTAAAGCAGTAGCTCCAGGCGGTGGGTGGTGGGGTTGAAGTGGGCGATGTACTCGTCGCCCGAAGAGTCGCCGCGGCCATTCTCGTAGCCTACTTTCAGCGCGCGGTAGGCTTTGCCCGCCACGGTGCGGGTGCCCAGGTCCTCGTACATCGTACCGTCGTCGGCCAGCACAAACGGGATGGCGAAGAAGTAGAAAAACAGGTTGTGGTAGAAGCGGGCGGGCATTTCGCCAAAGGCCGCCTTCGACGGGCTCACCCAAACCCGTTGGCCGTCCATGCCCACTTGGTAGTTTGCCGCCTCGATGCGCACCTGCCGGTTGCGCAGGTCGATGAGGTGTTTTTCATTACGCGGCGTTCCCAACGTAGTTTTCAGCTGAAACTCCAGGGCCGCGAACTGCTGCCAGGCGGCCAGGCCTCCGTGGGCCGCCAGGGCTTGCTTCAACACTACGGGCAGCTCGCGGGGCGGGGTAGCGGTTTTGGCCGGCGCGGCAGCGGTGGCCTGGGACTGCTGCTCGGGGTTGGAGGAGCAGGCCGTTGCCAACGCAAGGAGACTGAGGCAAAGTACTTTCTTCATGGCATTCATAAGGAAAAGGTATTGAGAAGCAGCAATAAGGCCAACGAAGGACGCAGGCCATTGCAGCGTTCCTGGCTGATGGGAAATGCTACCGCCGGTATAGTTCGCTGGCGCGGGAGCACGGGGCCGAACGACAGTAGCTTGGTTGCCTCTGCGGCTGACGCGGGCCAGCCCCAAACCTTACGGGCGCGCATCATACTGCCTGCATTGCCCGGCCTTACGCAACGGCTAGTGCGCGGCCAGGTTTCGGATTGGCTGCAGGTTGGTTTAAGGGAGCTAAAGGAGTTGACGCGAAACGAGCAGGCCGGCAGGCGCGCCAGCCGGCCTGCTCGTTTCGCAACGGGCAGTAACTTGCCGCCGCCCGGTTTCCGCTGCAGCTGCTGCGCATCAGTTCAATGGCCGGGTGCCCTCCCTTTATGCAGCCTTTCGATACCGCCCGCCTGCACTTCCGGCCTTTTACCGATGCCGATGCGGCCGGCATGCTGGCCCTCGATTCTGACCCGGCGGTGCGCCGCTACCTGGGCGGCATGGGCGGGCCGCTGGCCACCGACCTAACCCAGAGCCAGTCGGTTATTCGCTTTATTCGGGCCCAGTACGCGGCCAACGGCATCGGGCGCTGGGCGGTGCTGCTACGCGAAACGGGGGAGTTTATGGGCTGGGCCGGCCTGAAGCTGGTGGCTGGCCCCATTAACAATCAGCAGCAGTTCTACGACCTTGCCTACCGGTTGCGGCCGCCATTCTGGCGACAGGTCTACGGCTACGAGGCCGCGCAAGCCTGGCTCCGCCACGGGTTCGAAACGCTGGGCCTGGCGCGTATTTGCGCCTACGCCGACGTGGAAAACACGGGTTCGCGCCGCATCCTGGAGAAAGTAGGCTTGCAGGCCGGCAATGAATTTGAAGAGGGCGGCACGCGCTGCGTGTGGTACGAGGCCCGCAGCCCGTGCCTGCTGTAGCCTGCCCGCTACCGCGCCAGCACGTCAAATGCCACCTGAAAATCGTTGCGTATGGCGTAGCTGCCCAGGTTTTGGAAGAAGGCCGTGGAGTTGTAGTTGATGCCGAATTGGGTACGGTCGAGGGTGGCGGTGCCGCGCAGGCGCAGGCCGCCGGGCACGGTCACCACTGCCACCGGAAACGCCACGGGCCGGGTCACGCCCTTGATGGTGAGCGTGCCCGCGGCCTGCCCGGCTTTAAATTCGGTCAGCTCAAACACGGCGGTGGGAAATTTACCGGTGTCAAAGAAGTCGGCATTGCGCAGGTGCTCGGCCAGTGGCGCCTGCTCGTGGTTCAGGGTGGCCATTTCCACCACCACGCGGGCGGCCCGCACGGTCCGGCCCTCGGCCAAAACCTGGCCCTCGCGAAGGCGGATGGTACCCTGGGGCGCCCAGGTGCCGGCTTCGGCATGGCCCGTCCAGGTGAGGGTGCTGGCGGCGGGGTCGAGGCGGTAGGTGGTGGCGGCGGGCCGGGCGGCGAGCAGGGCCAGGAAGGGAAGCAGGGTGATGAGTAGCTTTTTCATGACAATGGGGGTAAAAACGTGGCGGTGAGGTGACTATTTGGAGGTCGGCGGGTCGGCTTCGGTTTCAATCAGGCCGTAGCCTTTGTAGAGGCGGCCCTGGGCGTCTCGGGCGATGATGAACCACAGGGCATCGCCGCCATACAGGCTTTTGGAGCTGGCGGCGTAGCGGTAGTTGCGCTTGAAGGTGTAGGTGATGCCCTTTTTTAGCCGGCCGCCGGGGCAGCCGAACAGCTCGGCGAATTCGGCGGGCGAGTGGCGCAGGTTGGGCTGCCAGCCGGCGGCGCTGTACCAGATGTAGCTGCCGCAAACCACAATTTCCAGGTCGGCATCTTCAGCCCGCACGGCGGTGCTGTGCTTCCACACGTAGCCACCGGGCACGGCGGGGTTGGGTTCGGGGTAGACGACGCCGGGCGAGTGCCAGAGCGTGAGGCCCACGGGCAGGCGGCGCAGCTCGTCGGGAAGCACGCGGGTGCGGTCGGTCCAGGCCCTAGTCGGCAGGGCTTCGGCCGGGGTGGTTTGGGCTTGGCTCGGGGTCGAGTGGAGGGCCAGCGCGAGTAGCGCCAGCAGCAGAAAACGGGTCATGAAGAGGGGCGGTTGAAGTACGACCCAAAGGTGGCCTTCTCCCCTACCCCCAAGCGCCCCACTACCGGATGTGGGACGTGCCAGAACCGGATATGGGGCCTATCGAGCTGCACACGCGCCGTTTTGTGTTGCAGAAACTGCGGTTCGTATAGGCCCCGGCGCCGACCTGGCCCGGACCTTTGTACCGCATCAAAAAACTCATTACAAACCAATTACCACTATGAGCACCCTCAAAAAAGTAGCATTAGGCAGCCAGGGCCTGGAAGTACCCGTGGAAGGACTGGGCTGCATGGGCATGACCAGCGGCGTAAACGGCATGAGCGTGTACGGGGAGGCCGACGAGGCCGAAAGCCTGGCCACCTTGCACCGGGCCCTGGAGCTGGGCGTCACGATGCTCGACACCGCCGACCTCTACGGCCCCATGCACAACGAACGGCTGGTGGGCAAAGCCCTGGCCGGCCGGCGCGACCAGTACATCGTGGCCACCAAATTCGGCTTTGAAGTGGGCGACGACGAGCAGTGGACCGGCGGCTACAACGGCCGCCCGGAGTACGTGCGCAAGTCCGTAGAACGCTCCCTGCGCAACCTGGGCACCGACTACATCGACCTCTACTACCTGCACCGCGTGGACCCCGCCACGCCCGTCGAAGACTCCGTAGGGGCCATGAGCCGGCTGGTGGAAGAAGGCAAAGTGCGCTACCTGGGCCTGAGTGAAGTCTCGGCCGACGTGCTGCGGCGCGCCCACCAGGTGCACCCCATCACCGCCCTCGAAACCGAGTATTCCCTCTTCGACCGCAAGGTGGAGGAAGAAGGTATCCTGGAAGCCACGCGGGAGCTGGGCATTGGCTTTGTGGCCTACTCGCCGCTGGGCCGGGGCTTTTTGTCGGGCGACATCAAAACCCCCGATGACTTCGAAGCCAACGACTCGCGCCGCTTCTTTCCCCGCTACCAGGGCGAGAACTTCTACCGAAACATTGCGCTGGTGGAACAACTTAAAGTGCTGGCCACGGCCAAAGGCGTGACGCCCGCCCAACTGGCCCTGGCCTGGGTGCTGGCGCAGAATGTGGTGGTCATTCCCGGCACCAAGCGCCGCAAGTACCTGGAAGCCAACGTAGCCGCCGCCAGCATCGTCCTCACCCCCACCGAGCTGGCTGCGCTCGACGCCATTATGCCGGTGGGCAGCGCGGCCGGCGCGGCGTATCCGGCTGGTTTTTAGGGCGTAAAACCCAAGCGTCAACCTCACCCCCTAGCCCCCTCTCCTGCGGAGAGGGGGGACTAGTTCTAAAAATTTGATTACTAGACACTAAGACTAAATACTAGTCCCCCCTCTCCTGGGGAGAGGGGGTTAGGGGGTGAGGTCCACGCCTGGGCACGCCTGCACAACTAAATTTCATCATCGAATCCAGCGCAGTATCTGCCGCGCCACTTTTGCCTCTGTTCATGAAAAATAGCGCCAAGGATTTTCAGGTGTTGGCCACCGTTGCGGATTTCACGCGGCATTTTGGCTTTCCCCCGCCGGCGCACCCGCTGCTGACGCTGATTGACTTGTCAAAAATCAGCCACATTCAGCAAACGACGGGGCCGGCGCTGCGGCAATTATACATTGTTTCGCTGAAGAAAAACCTGAAGGGCCGGCTGGAATACGGCCACCGCCCCTACGATTTCAGTGAGGGCGTGCTGGCGTTTTACGCCCCCGGCCAGCTGTGCGAAGGCAGCCCGGAAATGGACATTTCGGAGCTGAGTGGCTGGATGCTGGTCTTCCACCCCGACCTACTGCACAAGTACCCGCTTGGTAAGAAAATGGCCGGCTACAACTTTTTTTCCTACCAGGTACACGAGGCGCTGCACCTATCGGGCCAGGAAGAAAGCCAGCTCGAAGGGCTCATCGAAGGTCTGCGCCGAGAGCACGAGCAGCCCATCGACGCCTTCAGCCAGGAGGTGCTGGTGTCGCAGCTCGAAGTGCTGATGAATTACGCCAACCGCTTCTACCACCGCCAGTTCCTGACGCGGCGGCCGGCCGAGCACGACCTGCTGAGCCACTTTGAGGAACTGCTCACCGCCTACTTCGCCCAGGCCGAAAGCCAGCCGCTGCCCACCGTACAGCACTTCGCCGACGCCCTGCACGTTTCGCCCGCCTACCTCAGCGACATGCTGCGCTCCCTCACGGGCCAAAACACCCAGCAGCACATCCACCAGCACTTGTTGGAGCGAGCCAAACAGCTGCTGCTCACCACCAACCTTTCCATCAACGAAACCGCGTTCCGGCTGGGCTTCGAGTACCCGCAGTATTTCACGCGGCTTTTCAAAAGCAAAACGGGCCTTACGCCGGCTGCCTTTCGGGTAGCGGCCAACTAGATTTGGCGGTTTCAAGTACCACAGCTGTATCCTGAAACGTCATGCTGAGCGCAGCCGAAGCATCTCTACCGCACAACTAATCAATTTTAGTATTGCGGTAGAGAGGCTTCGGCAAGCTCAGCATGACGTTCTGAATGAAATACCCTGGCTTCCTGGGCCTCCTGTTTGAGAATGGAACCTGCTTGGTGCCGCTTTACCCTTGGGTGCCGGGCCAGCCTTGCACGGTATGGCCGCCAAAAATGCCCCGATTCACCGCCGGCGAGGCGATGCCGTAGGGAAACACCACTTCCAGGGCGCTGGCCTCGTTCAGCACCCGCATTTGCTCGGGGCTGAGGCGGACGTCGAGCGCGGCCAGGTTATCGTGCAGCTGCGCTAGCTTGCTGGCCCCGATGATGGGCGCCGCCACGCCGGGCTGCGCCACCGCCCAAGCCAGCGCCACCTGCGCCAGCGGCCGGTCGAGCTGCCCGGCCACGGTCCGTAGTGCTTCGAGCACCTGCCAGTTGCGGTCCGTAAATTTCTGGTTGCCGAACGGGTTGGGGCCGCTCAAACGGCCCTCGCCAGTGGCTCCGGCTCCGTCCCGCTCGTATTTGCCGGCTAGAAAGCCGGCCGCCAACGGGCTCCAGGGCACAATGCCGAGGCCGCAGGCGCGGGCGGCGGGCACGTGCTCCCGCTCGATGCTGCGCTCGACCAACGAGTATTCGACCTGCATGGCGATGGGGCCGGGCACGGCGTGCGCCGCGGCCAGGGTGGCGGCCTGCGTAGCGTACCAGGCCGGCATGTCGGACACCCCGAAGTAGCGGATTTTACCCGCCCGCACTAAGTCGCCGAGGGTTTGCAGCACTTCTTCCACGGGCGTCACCATGTCCCAGGCGTGCAGCCAGTAGAAGTCGATGTAGTCGGTCTGGAGGCGGCGCAGCGAGCCTTCCAGCGCCCGGTGGATGTTTTTGCGGCCGTTGCCGCCCGCGTTGGGGTTACCGGGCTGGGCGTTGAAGGTGAACTTGGTGGCCAGCACCAGTTGGTCGCGCAGGCGGCGGGCGGCCACGTAGTCGCCCAGCAGGGTTTCGCTGCGCCCGCCCGCGTACACGTCGGCGGTGTCAATAAAATTACCCCCGGCGTCCACGTAATCGTGGAAAATAGCCTCGGACACGTCATCGGCTGAACCCCAGCGCGGGGTCCCGAACGTCATGGTGCCCAGGGCAAGCGGGCTGACTACCAAGCCGGAGCGGCCCAAGGTGCGGAAGGCGGTGAGACTCATAGTCGCAGGTAAATGAAGTGCTTGAATACGCTGCAAAGGTCTGCGGCCGGCCGGGGACGCGGCTATACAAACCGCGGTTTCTGCAACACGAAACGACGGCTACTGCTGCAGTGTCAGGCCTGGTAGTCGCGCGGGGCCACCCCAGTCAGCTGCTTAAAAATACGGTTGAACGTGGTTTTGGAGTTGAAGCCGCTTTCGAAGGCAATGCCCAACAGGGTGAAGCGCCGGGCATCGGGCGCGGCGAGGCGGCGCTGCACCTCGGCCACTCGGTAGCCGTTCACCAGGTCGTTGAAGGAGCGACCAAACCCGGCGTTCACGGTGAAGGAAATGAGGCGCGGGGCCAGGCCGGTGTGGGCCGACAGCTCGGCCAGGGTCAGCGTGGGGTTTTGGTAGAGGCCGTCCTCAACCAAAGCGCGGCGGATGCGCTCCATCACGAGCGGGTCGGGCAAAACAGCGGCGGGCGGCGTTGCGGCAGTGGTTTCCGGCGCCGATTCCGGGGCTGAGGCAGCCGGTGCGGCGCTGGAATCTGGCGCCATTGGCGCGGCGAAATCCACCGCTGAGCCAGCCTTAACGGTAGGTTCCGCCGTGCTGGGAGCGGCCGGCGTTTCTTCCGGCGCTTCCGCTTCGGGCGCGAACTGCACGGCGCGCATGTCGGCCTGCCGCAGGCCCACGATGCCAATCACAAACACCACGACGCCCAGCAGCTCGGTGGAATAATCGTAGCGGTAGTACACCTCAAAAAACTCGCGCAGCACCAGCTCCGCCAGCCACTGCCCGCTCACCACGGCCAGCAACACCAGCAGCCAGCGCAACCAGCGCAGCCGTAGCCGCGACACCTCCGAGAAGTTGTCTTCGAGCCAGCGGCTGTAGTCCCGCAGCACCCGCAGGCTCAGCCACAAATACACCATCAGCGACACCCAAGTGCCGATGAACTCCAGCCGGTAGCTAAACGGCCGGTGCACCTGCTCCCAAAAGGCGTTGCGCACGGCGTAGGGCTGAAACCGCAGCCACCAGTACAGGCCCGCCTGCGCCAGCACCGGTCCAAAGTGCATCCAATACCGAGCCCGCCACCGAAACCCGCTGTTGACCAAGCTGCGCACATAGAAATACAGCAGCGGCCCAAACGCCAGCGAGTAGTAGATGGGCGAGAAGTACAGCCCGGCATTTTGCCCGTACAGCCCCGACACCCGGAAAAACCCATCGAGCACCCACAGCGCAATGGCCCCCATGAGCAGGGCCAAAAACCGGTTTGAAACCCGGTTGACGGGCGCGGCCACCAGCAGCCCGGCCGCAAAAAGCGCCTGCGCGATGATGGCAAACAGCGCCACCGACATAAAGGAAACAACGACTTGCATACGTTCAGCGAATACCGGACCGCTGCAAATGTGCGGCCCGCTGCGCTAAAAAGTCCGCACGGGCGGGCCCCCGCCCGAACGCCCGGCCCTGCCCCGCCGTAAGCCCGGGCTCACTAGACGTGCATCATGCCCCTGTTTCTGGCCGAACCCGTTATTCCCTTCGATTGGCAGCGCTTGGTGTGGCCAGGCGAACAAACGCCGCTTTACGCCCTGGAAGTCGTGTTCCGGTGCATTATCACCTACCTGCTGCTGCTGGCGGCACTGCGCATCACGGGGCGGCGCAGCGTGAAGCAGCTCTCGCTCTTTGAGCTCAGCATCGTTATCGGCCTGGGCTCCATTGCCGGCGACACCATGTTTTACCCCGAAGTACCGCTCAGCCACGCCGTCATCGTGTTTGGAACGGTGATGGGCCTGTACTGGCTGTTCAATTACTTCACCGAAGTGTCGCCCAAATTCAGCGATTGGATGGAGGGCAAGGAAGTGCGGCTGCTGCACCACGGCGAGTTGCAGTGGGACAAGTTCAGCCGGCAAAACCTCACCCAAAAGGAGCTGTTCGGGGAGTTGCGGCAGCAGCAGGTCGAGCACCTGGGCCAGCTCAAAGCCGTGTACAGCGAAGCCACCGGCCAGATGAGCCTGTTCTTTTACGAAGACGCCGACGTGCGCCCCGGCCTGTCTATCCTGCCCGAAGAGCTGGACCGCGCCTCCGAAACCATTGCCACGGCCGGCCCCCACGCCTGCATCAGCTGCGGCCACGTGCAGGACCTGCAGCCCGCCGCCGCCCTCGCCTGCCCCACCTGCCGTGGCCAACGCTGGCTGCCGGCCAGCACGGCGCGGCGCATCACGTAATTAATTCAGGACTTACGCACTCAGTTGCTGGCGCGCGTCTCTGACGCGTGGCTTGCTGGCTTGGCGTTTCCAAACGCCGCCGTTTGCACCGTCTGGTCTCGTTGGCCGCGCGCGTCAGAGACGCGAAACCAGTGGGCAACGCGTCGGAGACGCGCGCCAGCAACTGAGTGCGTAAGTCCTATAATTAAAAATGAAGAATTAAAGACCCGCTCTATCCTCTTTAATTTTTAATTCTTCATTTTTAATTTCTTCACCCCCGCGCCAGCCAGTAGCCGGCGCCGGCCAGCAGCACCCCCAGCGCCACGCTGCCGCCCGCGTACAGCGCCGCCAGGCCCACGTTGCCTTCGCGCAGCAGGCCTACGTTTTCCAGCGCGAACGCCGAGAACGTGGTAAAGCCGCCGCACACCCCCGTAATGAGCAGCAGCCGCCAGGCCGCGCCCAGCGCGTACCGCTCCAGCAGGCCCAGGGCCAAGCCGGCCAGCAGGCAGCCCAGCGCGTTCACCGCCCCCGTGCCCACGGGCCAGGCCAGCGGCCAGCGCCCCTGCACGTATTGCTGCATGAAATAACGCGCGACAGCGCCCAGGCCGCCCCCCGCGCCCACCACAAGCCAGGAATAATTCATGCCGGCAAACTTACGCGCGCTGGGCTTGCCCTCCCCCACCCGCAACCCGATGGCCTGTTCCCTGGTTAAACTACCCGCGCCGCAACGGCCCGTAATTCCTGCTTTTTCTTCCGAAAACCTTATGCAAACCCGTCAACTCGGCCGCTCCGGCCTCGCCATTTCACCCCTCATGCTGGGCGGCAACGTCTTCGGCTGGACCATCGACGAAGCTACTTCCTTTGCCGTGCTCGATGCCTTTGTGGCCGGTGGCGGCAACGCCATCGATACCGCCGACGGCTACTCGGTGTGGGTGCCCGGCCACGTGGGCGGCGAGTCCGAAACCATCATCGGCAAGTGGCTGCGGCGGCGCGGGCGGCGCGATGACGTCGCTATCGCTACCAAAGTGGGCTGGGAAGTGAACGCCGAAAACAAAGGACTGAAAAAAGACTACATCCTGCGCGCCGTGGAAGGCTCGCTCAAGCGCCTGCAAACCGACTACATCGACCTCTATCAGTCGCACAAAGACGACCCCACCACGCCCGTGGAGGAGACGCTGGAAGCCTACGCCCAACTGGTGAAGGCCGGTAAAGTGCGCGTCATCGGCGCCTCCAACTTCACGGCTGAGCGCCTGCAGGAGTCGCTGGACGCCAGCGCCAAGCACGATTTCCCACGCTACGAAACCCTGCAAAATCTCTATAACTTGTACGACCGGGAAGATTTTGAAAAGAATCTGGCTCCGCTCCTGCTCCAAGAAAATATTGGCGCGATTCCGTACTACGGCCTCGCCGCCGGCTTCCTCACCGGCAAGTACCGCACCGAGGCCGACCTCCAGAAAAGCGCCCGCGGCGGTGGCGTGGGCCAGAAATACCTCAACGAAAAGGGCCTCGCCCTGCTCACCGCCATTGATGCCGTGGCCGATACCCACTCGGCCACGCCCGCCCAGGTTTCCCTCGCCTGGCTCATGCAGGCCCCCGGCGTGACGGCGCCCATCGCCAGCGCCACCAGCGTGGGCCAGGTTAAGGAGCTGCTCGAAGCCACGGAGCTGCGGCTGACGGCGGATGACTTGAAAACGCTGGCGCAAGGGCACTAAACTGGCCTGCCCAGCCGCACAACAAGTAAGGTCAGCATGACCGTTCTTCTACTCTCATTACTCCTTTCAAAAACCATCCTTCCATGCCCTATTCCAACACGCGCGTTACGCTGGCTTCGCGGCCGGTGGGCCTGCCCCAGCCGGCCAATCTTAGCCTTGAAACCGCTGAAGTACCCGCCCTCACCGAAGGCCAGGTGCTGGTTAAAATCAGCTTTATTTCCCTCGACCCGGCCATGCGCGGTTGGATGAACGAGGGCAAATCCTACATTCCGCCCATTAAAATAGGCGACGTTTTTCGGGCGGGCACGGCCGGGCAGGTGGTGGAATCGCGGAACCCCGGCTTTGCGGTGGGCGACTACGTGACCGGCAACCTGGGCGCGCAGCAGTACGCCGTGGTGGGCACGGGCGCTCCCGACCCCACCAGCCCCGAGTACCTGCTGAAAGTAGACACGGCCCTGGCCCCGCTCGAAGCCTACCTGGCCACCCTCGGCATGCCGGGCATGACGGCCTACTTCGGCCTGCTGAACACCGGCCAGCCCCAGGCCGGCGAAACCGTGGTGGTGAGTGGTGCGGCCGGCGCCGTGGGCAGCGTGGTGGGCCAGATTGCCAAGCTCAAAGGCTGCCGCGTGGTGGGCATTGCCGGCGACCAGGAAAAGTGCGACTACGTGGTAAACGAACTGGGCTTCGATGCCTGCATCAACTACAAAACTCAGAACGTGCGTAGCGGCCTACGCGCCGCCTGCCCCCAGGGCATCGACGTGTATTTCGACAACGTGGGCGGCGAAATCCTGGATTTCGTGCTGGAGCAAATCCGCCTCAAAGCCCGCATCGTGATTTGCGGCGCCATCTCGCAATACAACAATACCACGCCCGTAAAGGGCCCCAGCAACTACCTCTCGCTGCTCGTGAATCGCGCCCGCATGGAAGGCATCGTGGTGTTCGACAACGCGGCCAACTACGGCACCGCCGCCCGCGAAATGGCCGGCTGGATTCAGGAAGGCAAGCTGCACACGCCCAAGGTGCAGGTAGAGCACGGCATCGAAAACTTCCTGCCGACGCTGCTCAAGCTGTTTTCGGGCGAGAACTTCGGCAAGCTGGTGCTGGCGCCGTGAAACGTGCGCGGGGGCAAGCGGGCACGCTGGTTACTGGGTTGGAATAGTCTGCTATTATTCATAGCTTTAGGCATCTTACGGCCTGCTTCCCGCGGCTTTCACCAACCCAACCAACTCCCACCCATGACCCCAACGGAATACGATTACATTGTGATTGGCGCCGGCTCGGCGGGCTGCGCGATAGCGGCCCGGCTCAGCGAGCGGCCCGAGCTGCGGGTGCTGGTGCTGGAAGCCGGCGGCCCCGATGCCCAACAGGAAATTCACGTGCCGGCCGCCTTCCCGCACCTCTTCAAAACGGCCCTAGATTGGGACTACATGACCGTGCCGCAGGCCGGCCTGAACGGGCGGCGCGAGTTCAACCCCCGGGGCAAGATGCTGGGCGGGTCGAGCTCGATGAACGCCATGATATTTATGCGTGGCAACCCCAACGACTACAACCGCTGGGCCGAGATGGGCAACCGGGGCTGGGCCTATAATGACCTGCTGCCCTACTTCCGCAAAACCCAGCACCAGGAGCGCGGCGAGTGCGCCCATCACGGCGTGAACGGCCCCATCAACACCGCCAACCTGCGCGACCCCAACCCCCTGAGCCTGGCCTTCGTGGAAGCCGCCACCCAGGCCGGCTACGCCCCCAACGACGACTTCAACAACGGCGAGCAAACCGGCTTCGGCCTTTTCCAGGTGACGCAGAAAAACGGGCTGCGCTGCAGCGCCGCTGGCGGCTACCTGCACCCCGCCCTGGCGCGCGAAAACCTCACGGCCATCACCCACGCCCACGTCACGGAGCTGCTGATTGAGGACGGCCGCTGCGTGGGCGTGGCCTACGTGCACGACGGCCAGCCGCAGCAGGTGCGGACCCGCCGGGAAGTTATTCTCAGCGGCGGCTCCATCAACTCGCCACAGGTGCTGATGCTCTCCGGCATTGGGCCGGCCGAGCACCTGCGCCAGCACGGCATTGAGGTGAAGCTCGACCTGCCCGGCGTGGGCCAGAACCTGCAGGACCACATGTTCGTGCCCGTGGCCTACCACTGCACCCAGCCAATTACGCTGGCCGATGCCACCTCGCCCGAGCAGGGTGCCCGCTTTCAAAACGAGCAGATGGGCATGCTCACCTCCAACATCGGCGAAGCCGGGGGCTTCATTGATTTGGGCATCGACGGCTCGCCCGAAATCCAGTTTCACTTCGGGCCCAGCTGGTTCATTCACCACGGCGCGGGCAACCCCGCCGGGCACGGCTACACGCTGCTGCCGGGCGTGGTGCGCCCTC
This sequence comes from Hymenobacter sp. IS2118, assembly GCF_000715495.1. Lineage (GTDB taxonomy): Bacteria > Bacteroidota > Bacteroidia > Cytophagales > Hymenobacteraceae > Hymenobacter. The sequence continues at coordinate 26,837 of NZ_JNLX01000127.1, forward strand.
ACAGCAAGGGCAGCGTCACGCTGAATTCGGGAGACCCCTTCGACAAAGCCCTAGTGGACCCCAACTACTACGGCGACCCGCACGACATGGAGCTGATGAAGCAGAGCGTAGCTGTCGCCTTCGCCATCGCCGAGCAGCCCGCCTTCGCCCCCTACCGCGGCGAGCGTCACCTGCCCGGCCCCGACGTGACCACGCCCGAAGCACTCGAAAACTTCATCCGCGACTACACGATGACCATTTACCACCCCGTGGGCACCTGCAAAATGGGCCACGATGCGCTGGCCGTGGTCGATGATATGCTCCGGGTGCGCGGCATGGCCGGGCTGCGCGTCGCCGATGCCTCCATCATGCCCATCATCATCAACGGCAACAGCAACATCCCCACGATGGTCATCGGCGAGAAGTGCGCCGATATGATACTGCAGGAGTTGGATGCCTCCTGGATGGCCCAGGACCTGGCCATGGCCGGCACCGCGGCCGCAGAATAAGGCAAACCGCCCGTGCCCGGCCCGCGGCGCGATGCATTGTTACGTTAGGAATAATCGTAACCAAAAAGAAACGGTCATGCTCATCTGGCGTCCGCAAACTCATACTTCCGGGCTACATCCAGGGGCTGGCCGTCGGCTTCGGCGTAGGGGTACACGAAGTAGTTGAGCGGCGGGCCGGCTTGCTTAGGGGCCAGTTCCACGTCGCGGCCGCGGGTAAATTCCACGCGGTTCTCGTCGTGCGCGCCGAAGAAGTAGTTGCGCTTGTCTGGGTTTTTGGCGGCTTCGGAAGCGTCCACCGGCACCCAGCCGGTTTCAGTAGTGTAGAACTCGGCCCAGCAATGGTAGCCTTTTATTTCACCCTTGCCGCGCTCGGTGGGCAGCGGCAATCCGATGCTGAACCGCGCCGGAATGCCCAGGCTGCGGCAGTAGCCAATGACGATGGCGTGGAAATCGGTGCAGTTGCCGCGGCGGGCGTCGCAGGCGTAGTAAATGTCGCCGCGGCCCCAGCCCTGGCCGGTTTTGTCGTAGGTCACGGTGCTCACCACGTGCTCGTAGATGGCGCGGGCCTTTTCCAGGTCGGTTTTGGCGTTGGCTTTGGCCACCACTTCCTGGGCCTGCTGCCGGATGGTAGCATCGAGCGGCACGAGGCGGTCGGGGGCCAGCCAACGGGCCATGTTGGGGTCGGCCTTTTCTTTTTTGGCGGGTTTGGCAGCCTGGCCGGTGGCGCTGAGGTTGAGGTGTTCGCGGCGCGTGATTTGGGCCGTGAGCTTGAGCACTAACGGAGCCGTGGGCGCAACGGCCAGCTGCAGGTGCAGCATCTGGTTGCCGAAAGCGCCCATTTCGATTTTGTACGGCACAGGCGAGTCGATTTTCAGGTCGCGCACGTCCTGCGAGGCGTCGGCGTGCGGCACGGGCAGCCACACATCAAGGGATTTGGTGCCGGCGGGCGGAACTGGGACGGTAGCCGTAGTGGTGAGCACAAAGGTGCGGCTGCGGGCGGCCACGGGCCGGGGCGCCGGGGCGCTAAAGCTGGCCAGCACCGCGCAGGCGCCCAGCAGCCCGGCCCAAACGGCCGAGCGGTTCATCAACAAATCAGTCACAACAACAAGGCAACAAGTCGCTGCTGGCGGGCGTCGGCACAGCTGGTTCAAAGCCCCAAAAGGCTCCAAATCAACGACCACGGCAGCGCGCCGTGCCCGTCGACGCGGCGCCGAATGGGCGCCCGCCAGTCAGGGCCAACCAGACCCCAGCAGTACCCCAAAGGTACGCCCGGCGGCGCGGGGCTACTTTCGCGGTCTATTCTCTGCTCATGAAAGCTGCTGGTCATCCGGTTTTGGCCCTGGCCTCGTTTCCGCAGGCGCAGGCCCGCTCGCCCTACTACTGCGAGCGGCTGGAAACCCACGTGGTCCGGTTTCCGCACGTGAACGTGCCGCACGCCCACGATTTTTACCTGCTGCTCTACATCACGGCCGGCACCGGCCGCCACACCGTGGATTTGGTGACGTATGAGTTGCGGCCGGGCAGCGTGTTTTTTCTGGTGCCGGGGCAGGTGCACCATTGGCAGCTCGGGACCGATGCGCGCGGCTACGTCGTGTTTTTTGACACCGATTTCTACCTATTCCGCTATCCGGGCAACGGCCTGTATGCCTACCCGTTTTTCGACAGTGCCCAAGCGCCGGTGCTTTACCTGGAGCCTTCCGAAACTGAAATCCGGCCCCTATTCGAGCGCCTGTATGTCGAAGGAATGGTCCCGCACGCCAACCAGGCCGAGGTGTTCCGCACCTACCTGCACCTGAGCCTGGAGTTGGCCGCCCGCCACTACCCCGCCCTGCCGCCCGCCGAGGCCAACCCCGCGCAGCAGCAAATCCGCCAGTTTGGCGCCCTGCTCAACCAGCACTACCGCACCAAGCGCAGCGTGAGCGACTACGCCGGGCTGCTGCACCTCAGCGCCAACCACCTTAATGCCCTATGCCGCCGCGGGCTCAACAAAACGGCCAGCGCCCTCATCCACGAGCGGGTGGTGCTGGAGGCCCGGCGCCTGCTGAGCCACTCAGGCTTGGGCGTGGCGCAAGTGGCCTACGAGCTTGGTTTTGAAGACGCCTCGTACTTCGTGCGCTACTTCCGCAAGTACGCGGGCACCACGCCGGAGGCGTTTCGGCAACAGCGTTGATTTGTCCTGTAAGTGCGGGCAAGCGGGCTGCGAAACCGGACCACGCGACCGGTAACTTTGTGTCCGCAACCAGCAAGGCGCCCTGCAAATGCGGCAGTTTTTACACTGCTGCCCGCCATTTGTGCGTATAGGTTGTTACCCCTTCTCCCGTTCCGCTTCTCATGGATGCTCCCCTCGAATCTTCTTCCCTGGCGCTGCTGGCCCTGCGCTGCCCGCGCTGCCACGAAGGCAAGCTCTTCAGCCACTCCGCGCTCAACATCACCAAGTTTGCCCAAATGCCGGCCCAGTGCCCCGTGTGCGGGCAGTCGTTTGAGCCCGAGCCGGGGTTTTACTTCGGCTCGATGTACATCACCTTCGGTTTCAACGTGGCCACCATGTTTGCCGTGGGCATCCCCCTCTACTTCCTATTTGGCGACCCCGACACCTGGGTTTATGTGGTAACTGTAACCGTGGTGTCGCTGCTGCTCACGCCGCTGGTGCTGCGCTATTCCCGCGCCATCATGCTCTACCTTTTCGGCGGCGCGCGCTACGATGCCGACTGGCAAAAACACCGCCGCGCCACGACCGGCAGTACCGATTTTTGAAGTTGCTGGAAAAGCAAAAGCCCCGGCCGCTCAATCGAGCAGCCGGGGCTTTTTTTGCGCGTTTCGGTTCCGCCTTAGCGTAATGTCTGCGCCCGCCACACGTCGTTGCGCGGGTTGGCGTCGGGCAGCAGCTTGCTGGCGTTGAGGCGCACCAGCGTGAGCGGCGTGGTAGAGGGGTAGCGGAACGTCCAAGTGCCGCCGCGCTGCCAGATTTCCACCGGCAGCTTCACGCGGCTGGTTTTGCCGCTGGTTTCCGTGACCTGGGCCGTGACGGGCATGGCGGCCTGTCCTCGATTTTCGATGGTGATGAGGGCGCCCTGGGCGGGGTCCTGATTCACGTAGGCCACGGTGGTCACGGCCTGGTCGAGGGTCCAGTTGTTGTACACCCATTCGCGCCAAAACCAGGTCAGGTCTTCGCCGCTGGCCTCGTTCATGGTCCGGAAAAAGTCCTTGGGCTGCGGGTGTTTGAAGGCCCAGCGCTTGATGTAGGCGCGGAAAGCGTAGTCAAACCGCTCGGGGCCGAGCACTTCCTCGCGCAGCAAAAACAGGCCGTAGCCCATCTTGCCATAAGCCGCGAAGCCCAGGTTGCGGGCCTGCGTCACGTCGGGCACGGTGTAGGGCGGGTCCACGGCGGGGTCGGCAATGGCGCGGGCCAGGCCCTGGGCCAGCCGCACGGTGTCGTTCAGGAACTTGTACTCGCCGTTATTGAAGTCGTTGGTGGTTAGAATATTGATGAAGGTGTTGAAGCCTTCGTCCATCCAAGGGTACTTCCGCTCGTTCGAGCCCACAATCATCGGAAACCAGTTGTGGCCGAATTCGTGGTCCGTCACGCCCCACAGGTCTTCCTTCCGGGCTTTGGCGCCGCAAAACACGATGCCGGGGTACTCCATGCCGCCCACCACGCCGGCCACGTTGGTAGCCACCGGATACGTGTACTCGTACCACTGCTTCGAATTGAATTCGATGCTTTTCTTCACGTATTCGGTGCTGCGATTCCAGGCCGTATCCTGCGCCGACTCCGTCGGGTACAGCGACATGGCCAGCGACTTGCGGCCGCTCGGCAGGTTCATTTTGGCCGCGTCCCAAACGAAAGCCGCCGAGGCCGCCCACGCCACATCGCGGGCCTGCTGGCAACGGAAACGCCACGTGAGGCGGCCATTTTTGCCAGCCGGGCGCGAGCTGGCCTGCGTCACCTCGTCGGCGGAGCGCACCAGCACGGTTTTGTCGGAGCCGGCGGCCTGGGCCAGGCGGCGCTGCTGGGTGGCAGTCAGCACTTCGGCCGGGTTCACCAGCTCGCCCGAGCCGCCCACAATGAAGTTGGCGGGCACGTTGATGGTGTAATCGTAGTTGCCATATTCCAGGTAAAACTCGGCCGAGAGGTAGGGCAGCGTGTTCCAGCCCTCCACGTCGTCGTACACGGCCATGCGCGGATACCACTGCGCCACCTCAAATATTTCGCCGTTCTGGGTTTTGAGGCGGCCCAGGCGGTCGGCGCCGTACTCGGGAATATTGAAGGCGTAGCTAATGCGGATGCCGAGCTTATCGCCTTTCGGCCGCAGGTCTTCGGGCAGTAGGATTTGCATGCGCGTATCGTACACCCGGTAGTTGGCTTTCAGCTTCTTGCCGTGGAAGTCTATGGTCACGGTTTGCAGCGAGTCGCCGCCCTGGAAGCCCCGCGCGGCATTGCCGAAGCGTCCGCCGGCCACCGGCGTGGCGGCGGCCCCGCGCGAGTCGGCCCGGAACAGGTTCTGGTCGAGCTGCAGCCACACGAAGGGCAGGCGGTCGGGGCTGTTGTTAGTGTAGGTAATATCCACGGTAGCCGTCACACGGGCCGTTTTGTCGTCCAGACTGGCGTCTATTTTGTAGTCCGCCTCATTTTGCCAATAGGCAGCGCCGGGCTTGCCGCCAGCCGTGCGCGTGGGCGTGGCCAGCTGCTCAATAAACAGCGGGCTGAACAGCGTGCGGGCGTCGTAGGCTGGGCCGGTATTCACGGCTTGGGCCCGCGCCGCGCCGGCCGTGGTGAGCAGGGCCACGCCCAGCAAAAAGTGTCGTTTCATGGAATACTAAAGGGAGAAAGGCGAAAAACGAATCGCACAAAAGAACGTCATACCGAGCGGAACCGAGGAATCTGGTGTGAGGTAGTTTGGATTACTTGAGCACGCGAGATGCCTCGGCTTCGCTCGGCATGACGCTTCTTTATGGCAGCGCCGGCCCGTTATCCCAGCCGTTGCTTCACCAGCGTCATCAGTCCGTTTAGGTCGGCCGCATCCATTTCCGGTGCTTCGATGAAGGGCTGCAGGGGCCCCAAATCTGGCAGTGCGAAAGCAGCTGGCAATAGGTGTTGCCGCCATTGCGAGTAGTCTCGAATAAACTCGTCGCGGTGCAGAAAATCCACCGGCACCGGCAGCGTCTTAATAAACTCGCGCCACTCCGGCTGCATCGAGGTCGCGCCGTAGGTCACGGCGCACAGCGAGCACGGGTAGGTGCCGGGCGAAAGGATTTTGTGGAACATATCCTTCAGCCCGGCCAGCCGGCCGCCGTCGGCGTTGTACACGAAAATTAGGCGTTGGGGCGTGGGCATTGGTCGGGTTAATGAAGGGGCATATTCTCGAATGAGCAGAAACGCATAAAATCGACGGTCATGCTGAGCGTAGCCGAAGCATCTCTACCGCTTCGTTGAATTGATTGGATTAGTGACTCGGTAGAGATGCTTCGACTGCGCTCAGCATGACCTGTCTTTTTTTGATTGCTACTTACGCAGGAACAAGTTCACTACTTATCCACCATTTGGTAAGGCACGTAATTTTCCCACTGCCAGGGCGTGGCTTGGTCGCCGAGCAGGCGTTCCAGTAGGGCCCGGAATATTTTATCGGCGTTGGAGCTATTGCCCATGAGCAGCAGGCCCAGCTTGCGGTCGGCGAAAACGACGCTGTGATTTTCCCAGCCATCGTCGTGGCCCTCCTTGAAATAAGCCGGGCCGTAGGGCGACTCAAACGTGCCCCAGCCCAGCCCGTAGCCCAGCCGGATGGTACGGTTGCTGTCGGGCGCGGCCACCACGGCCAGCGGCCCAAACTGCGCTTTGAAGGGAATGCGAACCTGCAGGCTCGTCATTTCGCGCTTGGCGGCCGGCGTGAGGCCCCGGCCATGCATCACGGCGGCCAGGAAGGTGGCGTAGTCGGCCGGCGTGGTTTCGAGCGAGCCGGCGGCCTGGGCCTTTTTGCGCCGGTTTTTCTCCAGCGGCTGGCCCTGCTCATCGTAGCCCAGAGCGTGGTTTTCCTCGAAAGCTGGCTGCCACACGTAGCTGGTGCGGCGCATCTTCAGCGGACCGAATACGCGGGCTTCGCTCAGCTCCACCAGGCTTTGTTGGGTGATGGTTTCGACCACCAGCTGCAACAGCTGCAGGCCCTCGCCGGAGTAGCCGTAGCGGGCACCGGGCTCGAATTTGAAGCGCAGCTTGCGGTCGGGTTCCAGCCAGCGCCAGTTGGGGAGGCCGGTGGTGTGGGTGAGGGCCATGCGGGCGGTGAGGCGTGGCCAGCGGGCATCGCCGGCAAGGTCGCGCCAGGCGTCGTAGTCGGGCAGCGGCCGGGGCAGGTAGCCGGCCAGCGGCTTATCCAAATCGAGGCGCTTTTCCTGCACCAGCTGCATCACCAGATACGCAAACACCGCCTTGCTGAAAGAGGCCCCGTACATGGCCGTTTGGGGCGTTAGCGGGGCCTTGGTGGCCAGGTTACGCGCGCCGTAGGTTTGCAGGTAGAGCACCTTGTTGCCTTCGAAGAGCGCCACGGCCAGCCCCGGCACCTGGGCCGAATCCATGAGCGCCCGCACGGTGCGGTCGATGTCGGCCGGGCGCAGGGTGCGGCCGTCGAGGGTATGGAAGACGGGGGCTTGCTGGGCATGGGCGGGCGGGGCTATTGCCAGGAAGCAACCAAGCAGCCAAAGCAGCAGAAGTTTCATGGAATAATTGGGGCTGAAATAGAGCGGTAAGGTACGGCCGGACGCATCTTTGCGCATATGTCTGCCTCCGCCCCCGCCCTGCCCTACCTCGTGTTCGATTTCGACAGCACCTTCACGCAAGTGGAAGGCCTCGATGAGCTGGCCGAAATTGCCCTGCACGGCCAGCCCAACCAAGCCGAGGTGGTGGCCCAAATCCGCGCCCTCACCGACCAGGGAATGGCCGGCGAAATCGGGTTTCAGGAGTCGCTGGCGCGGCGGCTGGCGCTGCTGGGTGCCAACGAGCGGCACCTGGTGCCACTGGTGGCCCGCCTGCAAACCAAGGTGAGCGAAAGCATCCGGCGCAACGGCGACTTTTTTCGGCGCTTCGCCGACCGCATTTACGTGGTGAGCAGCGGCTTTCGCGAGTTCATTGAGCCCGTGGTGGCCGAGTATGGCATTGCCCCCAGTCACGTGCTGGCCAACACCTTTACCTTCGACGCGGCCGGCAACATCACCGGCTGCGACCCAACCAACGTGCTGAGCCGCGACGGCGGCAAAATTCGCCAGCTGGTGCTACTCGATTTGGACGGGCCGGTATACGTACTCGGCGATGGCTACACCGACTACCAAATCCGCGAGGCCGGCCTGGCCCACCGCTTCTACGCTTACACCGAGAATGTTAGCCGCCCCACCGTGGTGGCCCACGCCGACGAAGTGCTTCCCACCTTCGACGAGTTTTTGTACCAACTAAAACTTCCCATGACTCTTTCGTACCCCAAAAACCGCATCAAAGTCCTGCTGCTCGAAAACCCCGATGCCCGCGCCCGGGAGCTATTCAGCACCGAAGGCTACCAGGTAGAAACCGTGCCCGGCGGCCTCGACGAAGACGAGCTGATTCAGCGCATTGAGGGCGTGAGCATTCTCGGCATCCGCAGCAAAACCCAGGTGACGCCGCGGGTGCTGGAAGCGGCCAACCGGCTGATTGCCATCGGCGCGTTCTGCATCGGCACCAACCAGATAGCTCTGGCCGAGGCTATGAAGCGCGGCATAGCCGTGTTCAACGCTCCTTTTAGCAACACCCGCTCGGTGGTGGAGCTGGCGCTGGGCGAAATTATCGTGCTGGCCCGCCGCATCCCCGAAAAAAACCCGAAAATGCACGCCGGCGAGTGGGACAAGTCGGCCAACGGCGCGTTTGAGATTCGCGGCAAGACGCTGGGCATTGTGGGCTATGGCAACATCGGCTCGCAGCTATCGGTGGTGGCCGAGGCGGTGGGTATGAAGGTGGTGTACTTCGACATTGCCGAAAAACTACAGCTCGGCAATGCCTTGAAGTGCCGCACGCTGGCAGAATTGCTCACGCAGGCCGATGTGGTGACGCTGCACATCGACGGCCGACCCGAAAACCTGGATTTCTTCGGCGAAAAGGAATTTGCGCTGATGAAAAAGGGTGCTCTGTTCCTCAACAACGCCCGTGGCCACGTCGTGGACGTGCCGGCCCTGGCCGCCGCCCTGCGTTCCGGCCACCTCGGCGGCGCGGCTATCGACGTGTTTCCCTACGAGCCCAAAACCAATCACGAGGGCTTCGAAAACGAGCTGCGCGGCCTGCCCAACGTGCTTCTCACGCCCCACATCGGCGGCAGCACGGCCGAGGCCCAGCGCAACATTGCCGAATTTGTGCCCGAGCGCATCATGGCCTACATCAACACCGGCAACACCCAGCAATCGGTCAATTTCCCCAACATCCAGCTGCCGGTACAGCCCGGACACCGCCTCATCCACATCCACGCCAACGTCCCCGGCGTGCTGGCCAAAATCAACAACGTGCTGGCCGACCACCACGTCAACATCCTGGGCCAGTACCTGAAAACCAACGAGCTAATCGGCTACGTGATAACCGACATCAACAAGGAATACGACCAGGAAGTCATCAAAGCCCTGCGCGAAGTGGAGCACACCATCAAGTTCCGGGTGCTGTATTAGGTAGTGAGCCACAAGCTACAAGCCGCACTGGCAGCAGTCTACGGGCAACGCAGTTGCCCAGACTGCCAGCCGCGCCAACGAATGCAGTCTCCAACTGCCGCACCCCGCTAGCCTCGCAAAACCCGCCCCCAAAACCGCCACCATGGGCTATCCAATTCGCGACCAGCAGGCCCTGTACTTCCTCACCTTCACCACCGTGGGCTGGGCCGACATCTTCACCCGCCCGCACTATAAAGACATCGTTATCGAGAGCCTGCGCTACTGCCAGGCCCACAAGGGGCTGGAGCTATTCGCCTATTGCCTCATGACCAACCACCTGCACCTCATCGCCCGTGCCGCCGAAGGCCACGAACTTTCTCACATTGTGCGGGATTTCAAAAAATTCACGGCCACCCGCCTTTTCACGGAAATCATCGCCTCCCCCACCGAAAGCCGCCGCAACTGGCTGCGGTGGCTCCTCACGCAGGAGGGCGAACGAAACCCCAACAATACTAATTTCCAGCTCTGGCAGCAGCGCAGCCACGGCGTGGAGCTGAGCAGCCAGGAAATGGTGCGCCAGCGCCTGGCCTACACGCACGCCAAGCCCGTGCGGGCGGGCATCTGCTACCGCGCTGAGGACTATGTGTATTCCTCGGCCTCGTTTTACGCCGGGCTGGAAGCGGTGCTGCCGGTGTCGTTGCTGTTTTAGGCTTTCAAATTCAGCAGTCTGGAAACAGGCTGTGAAGCTTGCCGCTTGAAACTTGTGGCTCATTATTTAATTCGGCAGTCTGGAGACTGCACTTGTGGGCGTGGCTGGCAGTCTGGGCAACTGCGTTGCCTGTAGACTGCCGCCAGGGCGTGCAGTGGCCGCAGTTTATTTATAGCCTGTCCCGCACCTGGCGCAGCAGGCGCTCCATTTCGTTGCGTACGGGTTGGTCGTCGGCCGGGAAGCCGTTGTTGAAGAAGGTGACGGCTACCAGACGGCCGGATTTGGTGCGCACGTAGCCGCACAGGTTCACGGTGTTGGTGAGGGTGCCGGTTTTGCCCCAAAACCAGGTTCCAGCGGCGTCGCGGTAACGCTTGCGCAGGGTGCCCTGCCCACCGCCGGCGGCCAGCACGCTCAGCAGGCGCGGCTCTTCTACCTCCTGGTGCAGCTTGAGCAGCAGGGCCGTGAAGCTGCGCGGCGTAACCAGGTTGAGGCGCGAGAGGCCCGAGCCATCCACCCAAACGGGCCGGTCGGGCAGGACGGTAAGGTGTTTGCGCAGCGTGACGCGGATGGCACGGCTGGTGCTCAGCGAGTCGCGGCCGAGCGTGGTGCTGCTCATCAGCAGCAGCTGCTCGGCCAGGAAATTATCGCTCACGCGCAGCATGCGGCGGTAGAGCGAATCGACGGGAAGGCCGCTCAGGGTGCGCACCTCGTCCGTTTTACGAGGACGCCACGGCACGGCCACAATGGCCCGGCGCAAGGTATCGCCCAGCATGCGCAGCAACAGCGTGCGGCTGGTGCGAAACGGCACTTCGTCTATCCACTTTTTGGTGGAGGGCAGCGTGTAGAAGCGGTTGGTGAGCGGGTCGCGGCGCACGTGGGTATCGGGGTCGATGTCGGGCGACAGAAAGTTAGGCGGGGCCAGCTCCGTGAGTGGCGCAAACGAGCGGGGCAGCACCCGCACCCGCTGCGGCAACGGTAGCCCGCGGTTGGCAGCGGCCCCACCGGCGCGCTGGGCCGGGCGCAAGGGCGCCGCCGCGTAGAAACGCACCGTGTTGCCATAAATCGGGAAAGCAGTGCGCTCGGGTTGGAAATAATACGTGTAGTCGTCCCAGCTCCAGCTGGGGCCGTAGGCGGGCACGCTGGCGATATCGCAGTAGGCCAGCATTTTTTCGGGCCGGGTGGCCAGGAAGGCGTAGGCGCGGCGGCTGGGCACGTCGCCGTGCAGGAAGGTGGGGTCGCCGGTGCCCTGAAAAAACAGGGTGTCGCCCCGCGAGAAGTAGCGCAGGCTGGGCAACGAGTCGGGCAGCAGCTTCAGGCCGGCGTAGAAGCTAAAAAGCTTCATGGTGCTGGCCGGGGTGAAATAGCGGCCGTCGTTGTGGCCAAACAGGATTTCGCCGGTAGTGGCGTCGGCCATGCTAATGCCCACTTGGTGCTGGCTGAGCACCGCCGAGCTATCCACCAGGTTTTGGAACCAGGGCAGCTGGCCGGGCGGCGGCGGCACCGCCACAGCCGGCGGCGCCTCGGCGGTTTGGGCGCAGGCGGGCAGCTGAGTAGCGCCCAGCGCCAGCAACAATAGAAAGTAGACGGGACGTAGCACGCGACGAAATTACGCAGCTTCTGAGTCCAACCAGAGGTAATTCACGAAATAAAATCGGAGCCGGAGCCTGCCGTGATGCGCCGGCGGCACCGGCACGGCCGCTATTCGGGGTGCTCGATGTGCAGCACTTTGGCTTCGTCCAAATCGAGCTGGGCTTCCTGCTGGCGCAGCACTTCGTCCTCAAACACGTTGTGGCGGCGCATCTGAAACAGCTCTTCGCGCTGCACGCGCAGCACGTCCAGCAGCACGCGGTGGTAGTGGTGCAGGGCCTGGCGCTGGGAGTCGTCAAACTCTATCGACTCCAACGTCTGGGCCGTGAGCTGCACCTCGCTTTCCATGCGCTGGTGCAGGCGGGCCACCAGCTTGTTGCCGCTCATTTCGGGGGCGTATTGCTGCTTGAGGTGCGCAAGGGCCACTTTGCGCAGCCGGAGCCGCACACCAGCTTCCTGCTCGGCGGGCGGCACGGCTTCTTCCAGCTCGCTCAGTTTGGTGTAGCGGATGAGCGCCGGCAGAGTGAGCCCCTGGAAAACCAGCGTCACCAGAATGACCACGAAGGTGATGAAGAGTATCAGGTTGCGTTGCGGAAACGCCTGGCCGTTGGCCAGCAACGGAATGGACAAGGCCGCGGCCAGCGATACCACGCCCCGCATGCCGGCCCAGCCCAGCACCAGCGGCCCCTGCCAGCCGGGGCTAGGCTCGCGGCGGCGAATGCGGGCACTCAGCAGGCGCGGCAGGAAAGCCGCCGGAAATATCCACAGCAGCCGAATCAGAATAACGATGGCGGTGATGATGAGACCGTAGGCGGTGGCCTGCCCCAACGAATAATCGCCCATTCCCTCCACCGTCATGGGCAGTTGCAGGCCAATAAGAATGAATACTAGGCCATTGAGCACGAAGCCGAGGCTGGCCCACACGCCGTTGGCCTGCAACCGGGTGCTGGCATCGAAAACCGTGTGCGAAAAATACGACAGCAGCAAGCCACCACTTACCACCGCCAGCACGCCCGAAAAATGGAACTCCTCGGCCACGAGGTACATCACGTAGGGCGCCATTAGGGTGAGAGCCGTGTTGATGTTGGGCGTAGTGGGTAGGTATTTATGAAACAGGTAAAAGCCGTAGGCCACGCCCACGCCCACCGCGATACCCATGCTGCTTGCCACCACGAAGCTGGTAGCGGCCTGCTGCCACACAAACGTGCCCGAGACCACCGCGACCAGCGCAAACCGAAATACAATCAGGCTGGACGCATCGTTGAGCAGGCTCTCGCCGCCCAGAATGGCCAGCACCCGCTTGGGCACTTTAATGCCCTTGAGCACCGAAGTGGCGGCCACGGCATCGGGCGGCGAAATGATGCCGCCCAGCAAAAAACCCAGCGCCAGCGTGAACCCCGGAATCATGGCCTGCGCCACATAGGCCACGATGACGGACGTGAACAGCACCAGCCCGAAGGCCAGCAGGCCGATGGGCCGCCGCCAGCGCCAGAAGTCCCTCCAAGACGTGTGCCACGCCGCCTCGTAGAGCAAAGGCGGCAGGAATATCAGAAAAATGAGGTCGGGCTCGATGGCCACGCGCGGCAAGCCGGGCACAAACCCCAGCACCAGCCCGCCCAGCACCAGAAAAACCGGGTACGATATGCGCAGCTTCTGCCCCAGCATCACCAGCAGGAAGACGGCGAAGAGCAGCCCCAAAATGAGCAACAACGTGGAATGCAGCATGGAACAGCTAATTGAGCCCGCAAAGTAAGAACGTCATGCCAGGCAACGTATGGGATTTTTACCGCGCACCTAATTCCAGGAAATGCAAAGGAGCCGTGTGACGCTGCAACTACGGGTTGCGGCACTCAGCATGACGGCTTTGGGGCTAATTACGCCCTGTTGCGATGCCGGCAAGCTGCCTCCCAACGCAGGCCCCGCGCAGAATTTTTCCGCGTTCCAACTTCGGGTACCGTACTTTTGACTCCCGTCATGCCCGAACGCTCCAATCCCCCCTCCGCGTCGGCAGCGAAATACATTTTCGTTACCGGCGGCGTCACTTCTTCACTCGGCAAAGGAATAATTTCCGCCTCGCTGGCCAAGCTCTTGCAGGCCCGCGGGTTCCGAGTCACCATTCAGAAGTTCGACCCCTACATCAACATCGACCCCGGTACGCTCAACCCCTACGAGCACGGCGAGTGCTACGTGACCGACGACGGCGCCGAAACCGACCTCGACCTCGGCCACTACGAGCGGTTCCTGAACACGCCCACCTCGCAGGCCAACAACGTCACCACCGGCCGCATCTACGACCACGTGATTCGGCGCGAGCGCGAAGGCGCCTTCCTCGGCAAAACGGTGCAGGTGGTGCCCCACATCACCGACGAAATCAAGCGGCGCATGCTGCTGCTGGGCCAGAACGGCCAGTTCGACGTGGTGATTACCGAAATCGGCGGCTGCATCGGCGACATCGAGAGCCTGCCCTTTGTGGAGGCCGTGCGCCAGCTCCGCTGGGAGCTGCCCGACGCCGACTCGCTCGTGATTCACCTCACGCTGGTGCCTTATTTGAAGGCAGCCGGCGAGCTCAAGACCAAGCCCACCCAGCACTCGGTGCGCGACCTGCGCGAGGCCGGCCTGCAGCCCGACATTCTGGTGTGCCGCACCGAGCACCCCATTCCGCTGGAGATGCGCCGCAAAATCGCGCTGTTCTGCAACGTCAAAATCAACTCCGTTATCGAAAGCCTTGATGCCGACAGCATCTATTCCGTGCCGCTGCTCATGCGCAAGGAAGGGCTGGACGAGCGGGTGATAAAGCGCCTGAAACTGACGGGCGGCACCGTGCAGCCCGATTTGGAAGCCTGGAAAGACTTCCTGGGCAAGCTGAAAAACCCCACCGAGGAAGTGACCATTGCCCTGGTGGGCAAGTACGTGGAGCTGCCCGATGCCTACAAGTCCATCAACGAGGCATTTGTGCACGCCGGGGCGCAAAACGAGTGCAAAGTCACGCTGCGCAGCGTGCAGTCCGACAACATCACGCCCGAAAACGTGGCCAGCCTGCTCCACGGCTGCGATGGCGTGCTGGTGGCGCCCGGCTTCGGCGAGCGCGGCTTTGAGGGCAAAATTGCTGCTGTGCGCTACGTGCGGGAGCACAACATTCCGTTCTTCGGCATTTGCCTGGGCATGCAGGTGGCCGTGGTAGAATACGCCCGCAACGTGCTGGGCCTGCTCGATGCCAACTCCACGGAGATGGACGGCCTCACGCCCAACCCCGTGGTGGCCATGATGGAGGAGCAGAAAAACATTACCCTGAAGGGCGGCACCATGCGCCTGGGCGCCTACGCCTGCGACCTGCGTCGCGGCTCGAAAGCGGCCAAAGCCTACGCCAAAAACCACATCAGCGAGCGCCACCGCCACCGCTACGAGTTCAACAACGACTACCTGGCCCGCTTTGAGGAAGCCGGCATGCAAATGACCGGCACCAACCCCGAAACCGGCCTGGTGGAAGTTATTGAGCTGCCCAACCATCCCTGGTTTGTGGCCGGCCAGTTCCACCCCGAGCTGAAAAGCACGGTGGAGCAGCCGCACCCGCTGTTCGTGCGCTTCGTGCGGGCCGCCATTCAGCACCGCAAAGGCTAGGCATTTGCGCTTAACAGCAAGAGTGTACGTCATGCTGAGCTTGTCGAAGCATCTCTACCGCGAAACCAATCAATTTCAGCATCGCGGTAGAGATGCTTCGGCTGCGCTCAGCATGACATACATTCTTTGTATCTCAATACGCACAGCACCCCGTACCTTTGCCCTTTCGCAACCTTAACGTACTAATGGATAAAAATTCAGCAACCGGCCTTTTCCTGATTTCGGCCTTGCTTCTCATCTACCTCTTCTTTTTCAGCCCGAAAACCGAAGATGTGAAGGCTACTGGTAAAACGCCAGCCCCCACCACTGCTGCTGCTCCGGCGGCTACGCCCGCGGCCACGCTGGCCTTTGCCCCCGAAGCTACCCTCGACACCGCCGCTACCAGCGGCGCGGTGGTTCAGGATGTAGCCCTCTCCAACGAGAACCTCAACATCACGTTCTCGACCCGGGGCGGCCGCGTGACGGCCGTGCGTTTGAAGAAATACAAGACCTTCGGTGGAAAGCCGCTGGACTTGTTCGATGCGACAAGTGCCCGCATGGACACCCAGTTCCGCACCATCGACGGCAAAGTCATTAAGTTTTCGGACCTGGTGTTTCAGTCCGCCACGTCGCAGGCAGCCGGTGGCGCGTCGGTGCTCACCTTCACAGCCCCAGTGGCCGGCGGCAGCGTGGTGCAGACGTACTCCCTGCCCGCCAACAGCTTCGAGCTGAAGTACGACCTGCGCCTGAACGGCCTGGAACGCACCGTGGCCAAGGAGCCGCTCACCTTCACCTTCGTGGACCGCGTGCGCCAGACCGAGCAGGACCTGGCCCAGAACCGCAACCATACCACCATCAACCATTACCTGGCCGCCGGCGACCAGGGCTCGCTGTCCGAAGCCAGCGAAACGCCCGAGGAGTACAAGGCCACGGGCCCCGTGAAATGGGCCGCCCACAAGCACGACTTCTTCGTGGCCGGCCTCATCGCCGACCAGCAGCCCTTCACGGGCGGCGCCTTCAACTCGACCGTTAACCTGGCCGACTCGACCACCATCAAAACCCTGAGCACCACCCTCACCCTGCCCGTGGACGAGGTGGCGCAGGGCCGGGGCCAGTACCGCTTCTTTTTCGGCCCCAATTCTTTTAGCCTGCTGAAGGAAGTGGCGCCCGAGTTCGACCGCAACGTGTACCTGGGCTGGGGCCTGTTTCGTTGGGTAAACCGCTTTGTGGTGCTGCCAGTGTTCCACTTCCTGGAGCAGTACATCAGCTCTTACGGCATTATTATTCTGCTGCTGGTGGTGCTCATCAAGCTGGTAACGTGGCCCCTGACCTATAAAAGCTACGAGAGCCAGGCCCGCATGAAAGTGCTGAAGCCGGAGATTGACGCGCTCAAGGAAAAGTACGGCGACGACGCCACTAAGGTGCAGCAGGAAACGATGAAGCTCTACTCCACTTTTGGGGTGAGCCCGCTGGGTGGCTGCCTGCCCACGCTGCTCACGATGCCCATTCTGTTTGCCTTGTTCCAGTTCTTCCCCAACGCCATCGAGCTACGGCAGGAAAGCTTTTTGTGGGCCAAAGACCTGAGCAGCTACGACGTATTTGCCCGGCTGCCTTTCTACGTGAAGTGGTACGGCGACCACATCAGCATGTTTACGCTGCTGATGACGGCCTCTACCCTACTCATGACCTGGCAGAGCAACCAGACCAACACGGCCATGCAGGGCCCCATGAAGACGTACAGCTACCTGATGCCCCTCATCTTCCTGTTCGTGCTGAACAGCTTCGCGGCCGGCCTCACCTGGTACTACTTCGTATCGAACGTGGTGACGTTTGCCCAGCAGGCCATCACCAAGTTCTTCATGGACGACACCAAAATCCGCGCGCAGCTGGACGCCAACAAAATCAAAAACAAGGACAAGAAGCCCGGTGGCATCCAAAACCGCATCGCCGAAGCCATGAAGGCCGCACAGGAACGCGAAGCCCAGGCCAAGCGCAAGCAGTCGTAAGCTTCGCCTCAGCGTGTCTGAGAAGCCGGCAGAACGAAACCGTAGCACGGTTTTCGTTCTGCCGGCTTTTTATTGGCCTATTTGCACGCAAATTCCAGTTGGCGGTTGCTAGTATCGAAACCGCCAACCAACAACTAGCAACTAATACCCCACTTATGCGTTTCTTCACCACCCTGCTTTGCTCGCTGACGCTGGGCCTGGCCCTGCCTAATTGTGCTCAAAAAAGCGTCTCTGCCGCGCAACAGGCCCCGGCCACGAAAGATTATCATCTGCGGCAGGGAGGCGGGCCGGTGCTCACCTTCGAGCGCACGGCCTGCATGGGCAAGTGCCCGACCTATACGATGCAAGTGTATGCCGACGGCCGCGTCATGTACGAGGGCCGCCGCTACGTGCCGCTCATGGGCCAGCGGGACCTGAAGTTGCCCGCCGCTACCGTTGCCGACATGCTGCGCAAGGCTCAGGAAGCCCAGTTCGACCAGTTTGAGGACCGGTACGCAGCGTACACCACCGATTTGCCCAGCACCATTATCGGTATTCAGCAACCCAATGGCCTACTCAAAAAGGTGGTGATAATAGAAGGGGCGCCCGAAAACGTGAACAAACTCGTGGCTAGCCTCGGTACCCAGCTCGACCAGCTGGCCAAAGTAGGCGGCGCCACCGAGTAACTCCACCTCCTGAAAAGCAACCCGCCGCAGGTGCCCTACTGCCCACTGCCGGCCTGCTCCGCCCGCGGCCCGAAAACGACCCGTAAGGCTTTCAGAGCCGCCGGATGATAAATGGTGGCGTGCGTTTCCTGCGGCAGGTGCTCGTAGTGGCAGGTGGCGGCGGGTGCGCTACCACTGTTCAGAACTTTGGCGAGCTGGCGGGTGGCCTTGATGTCGCCCTGGCTGCTGGTGGCCAGATATACTTGCCGGGTTTTTCCGGCCGGGGCCTTGGGCAAGGGGCCGGCCTGGGCGGCCAGTTGCCCGTTGTTCCACCACAGGCTGGGGTCAAAGGCGAGACAGGTATCGAACAGAGTGGGTTCCAGCAACAGGGTTTCGACCACAAACAGCCCGGCCAGGGACTCGCCCACGATGGCAGTTTCGGCGGTAGTGCGGTAGCGGCGCCGGACTTCGGGCATGAGTTCTTCGCGGATAAACTGCCGGTAAGCAGCCGAACCGCCCACCTGGAGGGCAATTTCCCGGTCTTTCGCGTTGGTAGTTGGCCCGGTCAAGTCCCGCCGCCGCTGGGTGTTCTCAATGCCAACCAGCACAAACGGACGCATAGTGCCGTTGCCCACCAGCACCTGCACAAGCCCTGCAACGTGCAGAAAATCCTCCTGCATTCCCCCGTCGGGCATGTACAGCACGGGCAGCCGCAACGTTGCCGAGTCGGTGTAGGCGGGCGGCAGGTACACGTTGAGGCGGCGGGTTTCATCCAGGACTTTTGACTGGATGGTAAACGTCTGGCCGATGACCAATGGCTCGGCCGCAGTGGCCACCACGACGGCATGCTTCATTGCTCCTCCGGCTGCAAGCAAGGCAAAAAGCAGCAGCAGTATCGAGAGGTGCAGGCGGGACATGGGCGAAGCTTGGGTTTGCTATTAAGAAGCTCAAAGTAAAGCTTATCCGGCAGAGCAAAGCAGGGGGCGCACTTTTCCGGCGCACTCAGTCCTTGCGCACCCGCTCCAGCAGCAGCTGGTTCATGGGGTTGGGCGCCAGGCCGCGCACGTTGTTCTGGGTCAGGCGCACTACTTCGTCGTAATACAGGCTGATAACCGGGCTTTCCTCCACCACAATGCGGTCCATGGCCTGGTAGAGCGCCGTGCGCCGGGCCACGTCCTGGGTACGGCGGGCCTCGTCGTAGAGCTTGTCGTAGGCTTCGCTTTTGAAGTGGGTTTTATCGGGGCCGGCGGGGCTGAAATTGGGGCTGTAGAACAGGGCCAGGTAGTTTTCGGCGTCGGGGTAGTCGCCCAGCCAGCTTTTGGCGAAGAAAGCCACGCGGCCATTATCCACCAGGTCCTGCTGCGCGGCGCTCTGGTTGATGTCAATCTGGACCTGCACGCCCACGTCGGCCCACTGTTTCTGGAGGTACTCCCCGATTTCCTTACGTTCGAGCACCGTGCTCAGGCGTAGTTTCAGCGGGCGCCGGGGGCCGTAGCCGGCCGCGCG
The DNA here is from genome assembly GCF_000715495.1 of Hymenobacter sp. IS2118. Lineage (GTDB taxonomy): Bacteria > Bacteroidota > Bacteroidia > Cytophagales > Hymenobacteraceae > Hymenobacter. The sequence continues at coordinate 46,020 of NZ_JNLX01000127.1, forward strand.
CAGCAGCTGGCGCGCCTTCTGCGGCTGGTAGGTGTAGCCGGGCACTTCCTTTTCGGAAAACGATGGCAGCGCCGTGGGCACGAAGCCCGAAGTGCCGGGGTTGCCCACGCCGTTGAGCAGGTACTTTAGCATCTCGGGCTTGTTGATGGCGTAGTTGAGCGCCTGGCGTACACGCTTGTCGCGCAAGGCCCGGCCCTGCTCAGCCTGTTCCCCGCTCAGGTTGGCCGAATCAAGCTGAAAGCCTAAGTATTCCGTGTTCAGATAGGGCGCTTTCTGCACCGTGAACTTGCCCTTAAAGTCGTCCCGAATGGTACCATCGGGGTGCATAATCAGGTCGCGCGAACCAGCCCGGATACCGGAGAGGAAATCCAGCTTGCCCTGCATGAAGGTCAGGAATTCGGTTTTGCGGTCGGGCAGAAAGCTCACGGCCACGGCATCCAGATATGGCAGGGCGCGGCCCTTTTCGTCGCGTCGCCAGTAGCGGGAGTTACGCTCAAAGAGTAGCACGTTGCCATCGTCCCAGAGCTTGTACTGAAACGGCCCCGTGCCCACCGGATGCTCGCGGAAGTCCTTGCCGTATTTCGCCACGGCCTCGTGCGGCACCACGTAGGCATAAGGCATGGTCAGAATCCCCAGAAACGGAATAAACGGCTCCTTGAGGTGAATACGCAGCGTGGAATCGTTGGCCGCCACAAAGGCCGTGTCGCTGATGCTGCCATCGGGTTTTTCCAACACCTTGCCCCGGAAAATCCAGCCGCCGGAGCTAGCCGTAGCCGCGTCGAGCAGGCGGCGGAAGCTATACACGAAGTCGGCGGCGGTCACTTCACGGCCCTGGCCGCCGGCAAATACCTCGCTGCTGTGGAACCGTACGCCCTTGCGCAACACGAAGGTATAGAGCCGCCCATCGGGCGAAATACTGTAGCGCCGGGCCAGCGCGGGCACCGGCAACAGGGCCGAATCCAGCTCCATCAAGCCGTTGTAGAGTTGGCCCACGGCCCAGGAGTTGGCCTGGTTGCGGGCGAAAGCGGGGTCGAGCGAGGAGAGGGCTTCGGGCTGGTTGTAGCGGAACACGCGGCGCTCGTCGGCGGCCGGGCGGGCGGCATTGTGGCAGCCGGCCAACGTTAGCAAGCCCAGCCAGAATCCAAACGGTTTAGCCGATAAGCTAGCCCAACGTGCCAAAAAAGGGGCCATGCGAACAGGGAAAGAATGTATCTTTGTGCAATGCTACGGCAAAAGTTATTAGCTTTTGGTTGTCAGTTGTTCGTTATCAGTTGTTAGGCTGTGAGGCTCAGAAGGCCCACCGAATTAATACTGAGGCCCAAACAACCAGCAACTGACAACGAACAACTGACAACTGACAACTAGAGACTCATGGGAAAAATCATCGCGGTAGCCAATCAGAAAGGCGGGGTGGGCAAAACCACTACCTCCATCAACCTCGCGGCTTCCCTGGCCGCGCTGGACTACCGGACCCTGCTCGTCGATGCCGACCCCCAGGCCAACGCCACGTCCGGCGTGGGCTACGACCCCAAGGACATCCAGAACAGCATTTACGAGTGCATGGTGGACGGCATCAACGCCCAGGACATCATCATGCCCACCAACATTCTGCCCCACCTCGACCTCATGCCCTCCCACATCGACCTGGTGGGCGCCGAAGTGGAGATGATAAACCTGCCCAACCGCGAAGAGAAAATGAAGGAGGCCCTGCGCCCCCTCGCCGAGCAGTACGACTTCATCATCATCGACTGTTCGCCCTCGCTCGGCCTCATCACGGTCAACGCCCTCACGGCCGCGCACTCCGTCATCATCCCGGTGCAGTGCGAGTATTTCGCGTTGGAGGGTTTGGGTAAGCTGCTGAACACCATCAAAATCATTCAGAGCCGCCTCAACACGGAGCTCGAAATCGAAGGCATCCTGCTCACGATGTACGACGTGCGCCTGCGCCTGAGCAACCAGGTGGTGGAGGAAGTGCGCATGCACTTTCAGCAGCTGGCCTTCGACACCATCATCCCGCGCAACGTGAAGCTGAGCGAGTCGCCCAGCTTCGGCATCCCCGTCATCCTGCACGACGCCGAGAGCAAAGGCTCCATCAGCTACCTCAACCTGGCCCGCGAAATCGTGGAGAAAAACAGCGTGGAAGCCAGCCCCGAGGAAACGGCCGAGGACGAGCGGATTTAATTTGTGAGCTTAGCCTGGGCTATGAACAATTGGGAACTATCCAAAAATCAGCCTTTTGAAGGGGTATTATTACGTGGCAATCCCATTGTATGGGAGCAGCTGAAAGAGAATTTGTCTTTCGGCACAGTCCTGACTGGAAAGATTTTCGTTCGCACCCCTTTCGGTGTATTCTTCGATTCAGGTCATGGATTCCCGGTGTTGATGAATGTACCAGAGTTCGCCAAAGGCTACATGAAATTTCCCGATGACTACCCAGAACTAGACAGTGAAATTGGTGGACAGCTTGTAGGGTTTGATGACAGCAACAGACAACTACGCGCTGCCAGGCTTGGGATAGACATCCACTTTGACGCTAACCCCAACGGAGCCACACACCAGTAGCAACCCCAGTTTCTCCAGATTCTCCAAACCCCATCGGGGCGGCATTCGTTGGACGAGTGCCGCCCCAATGGGGCTTTATCGTTCATAGTCATTGCTTTTCTACCGACCTGCCGCCTCGTTGGAGCTAGATTAAACTGCTCTATCCATCAGGCTCCCCCTCTCTCCAAGGAGAGGGGGCCGGGGGGTGAGGTGAGCCCCCAAAACTTCCGGCTTGCCCTTCGCCCAACAATCCGTAATTTTGACATCCGTTGCCGCATGCCTTTTATGGGCCCGGCCGATGAACTATGGCTTTAGAGAGAAACGAAGAGAAACTGCAAGCCGCCCTGGCCGCCGCCGCGTCGGTGAAACGCAAGAGTGGCCTGGGCCGGGGCCTCAACGCCCTTATTGAAGGCAGCTACGATAAGAAAGGCGAGCGGCCCGGTTCCAGCGACCGGCTCGTGTCGCATCCGGTGAACTCGGTTGGCTTTATTTCGGTGGAGCACATCGAGGCCAACCCCTACCAGCCCCGCACCCATTTCGACCAGCAAGCCCTACAGGAACTGGCCGAAAGCATTAAGATTCAGGGCATCATTCAGCCCGTGACCCTGCGGCAGCTTGGCACCAATTCCTACCAGCTGATTTCGGGCGAGCGGCGTTTGCAGGCTTCCAAGCTGGCGGGCCTGGAAACCATTCCGGCCTACATCCGCAAGGCCGACGACCAGCAGATGCTGGAAATGGCCCTGATTGAGAACATTCAGCGCGAAAACCTGAATGCCATCGAAATTGCCCTCAGCTATCAGCGGCTGCTGAGCGAGTGCAACCTGCGCCAGGAAGAACTGGGCGACCGGGTGGGCAAAAACCGCAGCACCGTTACCAACTACCTGCGCCTGCTCAAGCTGCCGCCCGACGTGCAAATCGGCCTGCGCGACGCCGAAATCAGCATGGGCCACGCCCGCGCCCTCATCGGCATCGACGACCCCAAGGCCCAGATAGAGCTTTTCCGCAAAATTGTGGCCGAGGAGCTGTCTGTGCGCCGGGTTGAGGAATTGGTGCGCGGCGGCTACGGCCGGCCCGCTGCCAACAACGGCGCCGAGGACAGCGGTGCCCCCGCCGCCCCCGCCCAGCCGGTGGTGCCCGCCGCCGAGCTGCGCCGCACCGAACGCCACCTCACCGACCGGTTTGGCTCGCGTGTGCAGGTGCGCCCCGGCCCCAAAGGCAGCGGCGAAATCAAAATCGCCTTCGACTCGGTGGAGGACATGCAGCGCATCCTGCACATCCTGCATCCCTCGTAAGACCGTTGGTCCTTATTTGTCAGAACCAAACGATATCGGCTTACTAACAACCGATAACTAACAACCGACAACCAAAACACGCTAAAAATCGGGCGTTTGCCGTTAGCCGGTTTGCTATGAAAAAATTGAGTCCTCATTTCCGGGTGCTACTACTGGTGGCGGGCATTTTGCTCGCCGGTTTGAGTGCACGGGCGCAGGTTTTCGCGCCGCCAGCAGGTGAGGTAATTCGCGCCGATACTACCGAGCGCCGCGACGTGGTGGTGTCGGCCGAAGCCAAGCGCAGCAAAGCTGCCGCCGACTCGGCCAAGCGCACCGAGCGTCTGTTTCACGTTTATCTAAAGCCCGTCGTCGTTGACGGTGTTTACTATCCGGCTATTGAATTTCGCGGCATCCGACTGACCCGGCCAGGCAAAGCGGCGCTATTATCCGCCCTCTTGCCCGGCGCAGGCCAGATTTACAACCGTCGCTGGTGGAAATTGCCGCTGGTGTACGGCGCGCTGGGCGGCGTGATTTATGGGGAAGTGTTTTACCAGACCCGCTACCGGCAATACGCTGACGCCAGCAACCTGCTTAAGGACGAAGCGTCCAAACCCGATGGCCTTCGGCCGGGGTCCGATGCGCTGGACTTGCCAGTTCGCCAGGAGCGTACCATTGCGGCTATCGACAATGGTGTGCAGTTTTATCGCGGCAATCGCGACATCTTTCTTCTTTATATCGGCATTGCCTACGGGCTGCAAATAGTGGATGCCTTGGTCGATGCCCACCTCAAAGATTTCGACGTGAGCGAGGACCTCAGCCTGCATTGGCAGCCCGCGCTGCTGCCCGTACCGGGCCGGGCCCTGGCCCTGCCCACCGCCCCCGGCGTGACCTTTGCGCTGCGCGTGAAATAAGCCGTTGGGCAGGGCGGGTGGTTAAACTGCTTCTTTTGTGGGCCGGTTTCCATGTCGGCGTCTGTCCTCTGCCACTCCCCGGCGGCCAATAACTCATCTTCCAGAACTTGTCTACTTCATGAAAATTCTACTCATCGGCTACGGTAAAATGGGCCAAACCATTGCCGCACTGGCAGCAGCCCGTGGCCACGAAATCGCGGGCATTGTGGACCTGCACGCCACGCAGCTGAGCATTGGCGACTTTACGCCGGCCCAGGTGGATGTTGCCATCGAATTTACGCACCCCGATTCTGCTTTCGACAACGTGATGGCCTGCCTGCGCCAGGGCATCCCGGTGGTGTGCGGCTCCACGGGCTGGCTGCACCATTTTGAGGAAGCCCAACAGTTGGCCGCAGAAGTAGGCGGCAGTCTCTTTTACGCCTCCAACTACAGCGTGGGCGTGAACCTGTTCTTCCACTTCAACGAATACCTGGCGGCCAAGATGCACCAGTTTGGTGGCTACGACGTAGCCGTGCGGGAAATTCACCACACCCAAAAAATCGACCAGCCCAGCGGCACCGCCCTCACCGCGGCCGAAGCCATCATCCGGCACTTCCCCAGCAAAACCACCTGGCGCAACGCACCCGCCGAAACGCCCGCCGAGCTGGCCGTTATCAGCGAGCGGGCTGGCGACGTGGTGGGTACGCACATCGTTACCTATTCCTCGGCCGTGGACCGGCTGGAACTCACGCACGAAGCCCACAGCCGCGAAGGCTTTGCGGTGGGTGCCCTGCTGGCGGCCGAGTGGCTGCCCGGCCGGGTGGGCGTGTTCGGCATGAAAGAGCTGCTGGATTTGTAACTTCCCCGACCCGCGCTGGTGACGGCACAGCCTGCCGGCATTCTGTTGCGTTTCTTTACCTGAATTTCATTGCCAAGCCCAAGCTTGCTCCCCATGTCTTTGCTCAAAACCGACCGCACCACTGCTCCCAAGGCGCCAAAAACAAAAACCCGCGAGTGGGCCGATTCGCTGATTTTTGCCATTGTGGCGGCCACGCTCATTCGTTGGGCCACGTTTGAGGCCTACACCATTCCCTCGCCCAGCATGGAAAACTCCCTGCTGGTGGGCGATTACCTCTTCGTGAGCAAGCTGCATTACGGCCCCATCACGCCCCAAACGCCGCTGCAAGTCCCCCTCACCCACCAAACAATGTGGGGCACTGCCATGCAAAGCTATTCCGAGCTCATTCAGCTGCCTACCTACCGGCTGCCGGGCTTCTCGGAAATCAAGCGCAACGATGTGGTGGTATTTCACGTGCCCCACGAGTCGCAATTTCCGGCCGACCTGCGCACCAACTACATCAAGCGTTGCGTGGCCGTGGCCGGTGATACGCTCGAAATCCGGGATGGCAAGGTGTTTCTCAACGGCCAGCCCGGCGTAACCCCGCCCGGCCTGGAAACGACCTACTTTATGCAGGTCGACAACCCCAACGACGAGGTGTTGGCCGACCTCCGCGCCCAAAGTGTGGTGGACTACGACCAGCCCGGCGGCAGCCCGCAGGCCGTTACCGCGCCCGACGGCAAAGTGGGCTACGCCATCAGCTGCACGGCGGCGGCGGCAGATTTCTTCCGCAAGCAGCCCTACGTGAAGGGCCTGACCGTGATTGAGCCGCAGGTAGCGCTGTTTCCCGACGTAGCCGATTTCCGCAACTCCCCGGCCGTGAGCGCCACGCCGCGCGGCTGGTCCCTGGACAGCTACGGCCCGCTGCCCATCCCTAAAAAGGGCCAGACCATCGCTCTTTCGCCCGGCAACGCGGCCATCTACTTCAAGATAATAGCCCGCTACGAACACAATACCGGCGTAACCTGGAAGGATGGTATGATATACCAAGATGGTAAAATGCTCACCAGCTACACCATCAAGCAAAATTATTACATGATGATGGGCGACAATCGCCACAACTCCGAAGACTCGCGCTTCTGGGGTTTCGTGCCCGAAGACCATGTGGTGGGCAAGGCCGTACTCATCTGGCTGTCAGTTGACCCATTCGGGGATTTCTGGCACAAAATCCGCTGGAACCGCCTGTTCAACATCATTCACTAAATCGCTGATTGCCGTTGATTAAACTGATTTCATTGAGTTTTTGAAGTCGTTAATTAGAGCTTTTTGAATCAGCGAAATCACATAAATCAGCGGTAATCAGCTATTTACCAGGTTATTGGCTCTAGGGCCTTGCTTTGCAGCCAGGCATTGGCTTTGCTGAAGGGCTTGCTGCCGAAAAAACCCTTGTCGGCCGCGAACGGCGACGGGTGCACTGATTTCAGTATCAGGTGCTTTTTCTCGTCTATCAGCTCGGATTTTTTGCCCGCGTAGGCACCCCAGAGAATGAATACCACGTGTTCCTTCTCCTGCGACACTTTGCGGATTACGGCATCGGTAAACTCCTCCCAGCCTTTCTTTTGATGCGAGGCGGGCTCGCTGGCCCGCACCGTGAGCGTGGCATTGAGCAGCAGCACGCCTTGTTCGGCCCAGCGGTCGAGGTTGCCGTTGGGTGCGGGCGGCGTGCCGGGAATATCGGTCTGCAATTCCTTAAAAATATTCTGGAGCGAGGGCGGCGTGCGCTGCCCCTCTTGCACCGAAAACGAGAGGCCGTGCGCCTGGTTTCGGCCGTGGTAAGGGTCCTGGCCCAGTACCACCACCTTCACGTTATCGAAGGGCGTGGCATCGAAGGCGTGGAATATCTGGGGGCCGGGCGGGTAAACGGCTGCTGTGGCGTACTCACCTTTCACAAAGGCAATTAACCGTTGGAAATATGGTTTTTCGAACTCATCGGCTACCACGGGCCGCCAGCTTTCGGCTATCTTTACCATTGCAGTTTTTTAAGAAAATAACGGAACTTTTGCGGCGTTCTATCGCCACTTTTGCGTAAAACCAATTTGGGCGGGCCCCTGTTAAGCCCGCAGTTACTTATCAGCTCCGACACTTATGCCCACCACCACTACGCAGGGCGTCACCGTTTCGGTTACGACCAACTACCTGCCCGACTATTCCAGCCCCGGCCAGGAGCATTTCGTCTTTGCCTATAAGATTGATATTCGAAACAACAGCGAGTTCACGGTGAAGCTGTTGCGGCGGCACTGGCATATTCACGACGCCAATGGCGTGGTGCGCGAAGTAGAGGGCGAAGGCGTAGTGGGCCGCCAGCCGGTGCTGGAGCCCGGCGAGTCTCATCAGTACGTGAGCGGCTGCAACCTGAAATCGGGCGTGGGCAAGATGCGCGGCACCTACCTGATGGAGCGCGTAGCCAACGGCCAGCAGTTTTCGGTGGAAATCCCCGAGTTCACCCTCATGGTGCCGTACCGGCTCAACTGAGCCGGTAGCTGCCAGCCATTAGCTAGTAGCTTTGTCCTGCTGATAGCAGCAGTAGCTAAAGGCTAGCAGCTGAAAGCTAACAGCTAAATCCAAGTTGTTTCAACTCCTCGCTTACCTTCGTTTCTGGCTTCGTTCGGGCAATGCTCACGGGCTGCACTCCCCGTTTGTGTTTGGCCTATACACCTCCGTAGTGCGCCACACGGGCATCTTCGGGGCCTATGAGGCCATTGAGGCACGCCGGCGACAGCTGCTGAGCAGCCCTGCCAGCATCACGGTCACCGACTTTGGGGCGGGCTCACACACAGGCGCCGGTCGGCAGCGCCGCGTGGCCGACATTGCCCGCACGGCGGCCAAGCCCCCGCACCTGGCGCAGCTGCTGTTTCGGCTGGCCAACTACTTCCGCCCGGCTACCATTCTGGAATTAGGCACCTCGCTGGGCCTGACTACCGCCTACCTGGCCGCCGCCGACTCGCGCACCAAAGTCGTTACGCTGGAAGGATGCCCCAACGTAGCCGGCGTGGCCCGCGAAACCTTCGCGGCACTGCAGCTGCAGAACATTGAGATTGTGGAGGGCAATATCGACGACACCCTTGCCCCGGCCTTGTCGGCGTTGGGTGCGCCTCTGGGGTTTGCCTTCTTCGATGGCAACCACCGTTACGAACCCACGCTGCACTATTTTGAACAGTGCCTGGCGCACCGCACTCCCGAATCCGTCTTTGTCTTCGACGATATTCACTGGTCTGAGGAGATGGAACGGGCCTGGGAAGTTATCAAGGCTCACCCCGACGTGACGGTGACGGTTGACCTGTTCTATATCGGCTTGGTTTTCTTTCGCACGGGCCAGCCCAAACAGCACTTTTCCCTACGAGTGTGATTGTAGCATAAGCTTTAGCTTGTGCCACGAACCGGATGCATGCTGTGAATGCGGCCCAAGCTAAAGCTTATGCTACAGCTTGGGCCACGGGGCTGTGCGAATACTGTGAGCGCGGCACAAGCCAAAGCTTATGCAATGGCCTCGCGCACCCGCGTCAGCTTCACCAGCAATGCTTCGAGCTGGTCGAGCGGGAGCATGTTGGCGCCGTCGGAGAGGGCGGTAGCGGGCGTAGGGTGGGTTTCGATGAACAGGCCATCGGCGCCCACGGCAATGGCGGCTTTAGCAATGGTTTCGATGAGGGCCGGCTGGCCGCCGGTTACGCCGCTGCTTTGGTTGGGACGCTGCAGGGAGTGCGTCACATCCATCACCACGGGCACCTGGAAGTCGCGCATGGCGGGCAGGTTGCGGAAATCCACCACGAGGTCGGAATAGCCGAAGGAGTTACCGCGCTCGGTCAGTATCACGTTGTCGTTGCCGGCCTGGCGCACCTTGTCCACGGCCCATTTCATGGCCTCACCGCTCAGAAACTGGCCTTTTTTGATGTTGACTACTTTCCCGGTTTGGGCGGCGGCAATCAGCAAATCGGTCTGGCGACACAGGAAAGCGGGAATTTGCAGCACGTCCACATATTCGGCCGCGAGCGCCGCCTCGCCCGACTCGTGGATGTCCGTTACCGTAGGCACGCCAATCTCGCGCCCCACTTTTTGCAGGATGCGCAGGGCCGTTTCATCGCCAATTCCGGTAAAGGAATCGAGGCGCGAGCGGTTGGCTTTACGATACGAGCCTTTGAAAATGAAGGGAATTTGCAGCTTATCCGTCATGTGCTTGATGCGCTCCGCGATGCGCAGGGCCATGTCTTCACCCTCAATGACGCAGGGACCGGCCATGAGGAAAAACTGACCGGAATTGGTGTTGCGGAAATGCGGAAGGGTGTTGGCGAGGGCAGTGAGCACGGGATTGATTTTTAGAAAGCGGCGGCGTGGCCATTGGCCGCCTTTTGGCGACACAACGGCCGGCATTACCGCCCGTGAGTACGGAAGGTTTATTTTTTCTTCAAACAGATGAACAGCTCCCGGTCCTGCCGGGGGCGGAGCGAATTGGTGGCCGTTGCGAAGTGCCGGAAATCGAAGTAGGGCGCGAAGTAGCTCCGGTACTCCTCTTTGCTGCCGCCAAACGGCGGCTCCTGCACCGGTCCGAAATCCGTATCGAACAGCAGGCCCATGAGCGTGCCGCCGGGGACCAATAGCCGGCCGCACTGCTGCGCGTAGGCGGGCCGCAGCGTCGGGTTGAGGGCGCAGAAGAACGTTTGCTCCACAATTAAATCGTAGGGCGGGGCGTTGGACAATTTAAAAAAGTCGGCTTGCAGGAGGTGGGCCGCCGGAAAGTCGGGCACGCGGGCAGCTAAGGCAGCCAGGGCTTCGGGCGCCACATCGACCACGAATACTTGCCGGAAGCCGAGGTGGTGGAGGTATTCGGCTTCGTAGGCCCGGCCGGCACCAGGAATGAGGATGCGCGGCTGCCGGCTTACGGCCATTTGGTCGAAGTAGGCACGGAGCGGCGGGGTTACTTCGCGGGTGTCCCAGCCGTCGCGTCCGGCCACGTAACGTGCTTGCCAGTAGGCGGCATCGAAGTCAGGTAAAACCGTTTCCATCGCGTCAAAGTATATCAAAAACTTGCCAGGGCCCGGAAGTCCCCTATTTTTACACCCAAAGGTAAGCGTCGCACCGCGGCGGGCACCCCAAAAAACTGTTCGCTTTTTCTGAATTAACTATTCCCGCATGGACCCTAACGAAACCCCCGAACCCCGTTCCAACAATAGCCGCGTGCTGCTCTGGGTAGCCCTGGTTCTGGTGCTGCTTGGCATCAACGGCGTTCTGTTTTACCTCAACCAGCAGAAAGGCCAGCTGAATGAGGAGCTGACGACCGAAGTCAAAGCCAAAGACAGCAAGCTGCAGGAGCAAATCAAGCAGTACGAAGCGCTGAAGACTGATTTTGAGCGCCAAAGCCAGGAGCTACAGGCCCTGGGCCTGAGCAACGACTCGCTGGAATCGAAAATTGCCAGCGTCAATTCGGACTTGCTCAAGCTCCGCTCCTTCCGGGCCGGCAGCTTCTCCATCGCGCAGCAAAGCCTGTTCAAGCAGCGCGCCCAGAACCTGGAATCGCAGCTGCGGAAGAAGGACGATGACATTGCCCAGCTCAAAAAGGACAACGAAACGCTTTACACCGAAACCACCACCCTTAAAGAGCGCCAAAACAAGCTGTCTGACACCATCAGCACCATTGCCCGCACCAACCAGGAGCTGACGGAAAAGGTAGGCGTCGCCTCCCGGCTACAATCCGAGAACATCAAGGTGGCCATCATCACTTCCAAAAACAAGGAGCAGGACGACGATAAAGACGAGTTTAAAGCCAAGCGCGTGGAAAAAGTACGCGTGACTTTCAACCTATCTCGCAACGACGTTTCGCCGAAGGAAACCAAAGCCATTTACATGCGCATTCTGGAGCCCGACGGCGCCGCGCTCTACAACCTGAGCACGGGCGGCGGCACTTTCACCGTAGACGGCCAGGAGGCCTTCTACACCCAGAAACAGGACGTGGTGTACGACAACTCCAAGCAGAAGCTGGACTTCGTGTACGCCAAAGGTGCCGAATACAAGAAGGGCTCGCACACCGTGGAGCTGTACGAAAGCGGCCAGCTGATGGGCAAAACCACTTTCACGCTGAAGTAGACCACGGATTCGCAACGGTTCGCAGCCTGCTGCACCGCTGCGAGTTTCAACCCCCAACAAAAGAGCCCGCTTCGTACTGAAGCGGGCTCTTTTGTTGGGCGTTGGGCGGGTTGGGCTTACTCAGCGGCTACGCTGGTTTCGTATTTGTCGAGCTTGGCCAGCACGGCCTCAATGTTCTCGGTGAAGAGCGTGATGACGGCGCCCTCCGGCGCCGTTTGCAGCACGTGGTCGATGGCATCCATTTCCCGTTCGATGTAGGTAATGGGCAAATCCGGCTTGTCGAGGCGCAGGCCGCGCTCCATCAGAGCTTTGATTTCCTCGGCGGTTTTGCCGCGCAGGTCGCGGTCCTGCCGCAGCACTACTTCGTCGAATATGCGCCCGGCAATGCGCGAAAAGCCCAAAGTATCCTCGTCGCGGCGGTCGCCCAAGCCCGACACCACCCCTATTTTACGGGTAGCCGGCGTAGCGTCCATAAACGCCCCAAATTTCAGAATCCCGGCCGTGTTGTGGGCATAGTCCACGATGACTTCGTACTTCGGAAACTTGTACACGTTCATACGGCCCGGAGTTTTGGTCCCCGACGGCACAAATGTGCGGAAAGCAGTTTTGATATCGTCGCGGTCGAAACCGGCCAGGTAGCCGGCCAGCGCGGCCGCCAAGCTGTTCTCAATGTTGAAGCCGGCCCGGCCGCCAAACGTAATCGGGAATTCGGCGGCCCGGTCGATGCGCAGCTTGTAGCTATTCTTGTAGATGGTGATGTAGCCTTCCTCGTACACGGCGGCCACGCCGCCGGCCTCCACGTGCTCAATGATGCGCGGGTTGTTTTCGTCCATGCTGAAGAGCGCCACGCGGCAGTCCACGGTGCGGGCCATGGCGTACACCAGGTCGTCGTCGGCATTGAGCACGGCCCAGCCGTTTTTGCGCACCGTGCGCGGCAGCACGCCTTTCACGGCCGCCATTTCTTCCACGGTGTTGATATCGCGCATACCCAAGTGGTCGGCCGCCACGTTGGTCACCACCGCAATGTCGCAGTTATGGAAACCCAGGCCGGAGCGCAGCATGCCGCCGCGCGCGGTTTCGAGCACGGCAAAGTTCACGGTGGGGTCCTTGAGCACAAACTCGGCGCTTTGGCCGCCGGTGCAGTCCCCGGTTTGCAGCTGCACGCCCTGAATGTAGATACCGTCGGTGGTGGTGAAGCCCACTTTGTAGCCTTTGCTGGCCACCAGGTGCGCAATGAGGCGCGTGGTAGTGGTTTTGCCGTTGGTGCCCGTCACGGCAATGATGGGAATGCGGGCGGGCTCGCCGGGCGGAAACAGCATGTCGACCACCGGGGCGGCCACGTTGCGCGGCAGGCCCTCGGCGGGCGCGATGTGCATGCGGAAGCCCGGCGCGGCGTTTACCTCAATCACGGCGCCGCGGCTCTCATTGAGCGGTACGGCAATGTCAGTGGCCATCAGGTCGATGCCGCAGATGTCGAGGCCCACAATGCCGGCCACCCGCTCAGCCAGCAGCACGTTGTAGGGATGCATCAGGTCGGTCACGTCGGTAGCGGTGCCACCGGTGCTGATGTTGGCCGTGCTTTTCAGATACAGCGTCTCATCGGCGGGCAGCACCGATTCCAGCGTGAGGTCCTTGCTGGTCAGGATATCCAGCGTGTGCTTGTCGGCTTTGATGGCCGTCAGCACTTTTTCGTGGCCCACTCCGCGGCGCGGGTCCATGTTCACCGCGTCAATCAGCTGCTGAATGGTGCTACTACCATCGCCGGTCACGGCGGCCGGGGTGCGCTTGGCGGCGGCAATGAGCTTGCCGTTCACCACCAGCAGTCGGAAGTCAAACCCTTCAATAAACTGCTCCACAATCACGGCCCGCGAGTACGCCTGCGCGGCTTTCAGACCCTCGGCGGCGTCATTCCAGTTCATAATGTGGATGGTGGCACCCTTGCCGTGGTTGCCGTTGAGCGGCTTGGTCACGATGGGAAAACCCAGCTCGTCGATGGCCTCGCGCAGGCCGTCCTCCGAGTACACGGTGGTGCCGCGGGGCACGGGCACGCCCGCGTCGTTGAGCATGGCCTTGGTGCGATTTTTATTGCCGGCTACTTCCACCCCGGCGTGCGAGGTGTAGCTGGTGGTGGTGGCCCAAATGCGCTTCTGGTTGACGCCGTAACCCAGCTGAATGATGTTGCTGTTTTTGAGGGCGATGTAAGGAATGTTGCGCGAAGCCGCTTCGGCCACAATGCTATAGGTGCTGGGGCCAATGAATTCATCTTCACGAATTTCGTGCAGCTCGTCAATAATAGGCTTGAGGTCAACCTGTTCGCCGTTGCAGGAAGCTTCTACAATTTCTACGGCCATCTCGAGGGCCCGGCGTCCGGCCCGCTCTTCCTGGTAGCAAAACACGACATACTCCACGCCTTCTTCCTGGGCGGGGTACGACTTGCCCCAGTACACGGGCATGCCCCCCAAGCGCTGCAGCTCCAGAGCAATGTGGTAGATGACGTGGCCCAACGGCTCGCCGTCGTTCAACTGGTCCAAGTCAAGCGGCGGGCGCTTGGCCGACTGCTTGCCGCCGCTCATGCCGTTGGGCTGCGGCTGCCCGATTTTAGGAAACAGCTCCATGAGCCGCCCGCCCAGCTCCGGCACTGTATTCGACCATTTCCCCGCAAACTCCTCCAAATCAACTTTAGCGACAATGAGCTTGGTGTGCTTCACAGACCAGTAACTGGGGCCGCGCATGGTGCGCAGGTCAATAATCTTCATATTTGGAAAGAAAAAGAGCGTTTAGAGTCCCCTACGTAAGAGGATATGGCTTGGCTGCTCAATTTAGGCACAAGGCCGGCTAAAACCCGCGAATTGCCATTTGGAGCATAAAAAAAGCCCCGTTTGCCAATTGGCAGACGGGGCTTTTTCAAAACTAATCAGAGGTGACGGGCGGATTCGAACCGCCGTAGGAGGTTTTGCAGACCTCTACCTAGCCACTCGGTCACGTCACCAGTAGTGGTCTTTTGGGAGCGCAAAGGTACGCAGCCGGTTCGGGGTGGGCAAGGCAACGACACAAAAAAAGCCCCGGCGTTGCGGCCTTGTCCTTACCCACATCTTAGGGCTGGTTGAGTTGAGTGGCGAGCCGGACGCCTTCGACGAGTAAGCGCAGGCTCATCAGGCCGCGCCAGAGGGTTTGCCAGCCAGGTGGTCCGTCGCCTTTGCGGCCCAGGTGGCCGCCCAGGCCAGCCAAG
>NZ_JNLX01000128.1 GCF_000715495.1 Hymenobacter sp. IS2118
TTTTTTGCCATCTACTATATTTTGGTTACGGGGATGCAGTGGAAGGCCTTGCCGCGGTGCTTGGGGGCAACCTCCACGGTCCATGACCGGTTCCAGCAGTGGGCCCAGGCTGGCGTTTTTAAGCGGCTTTGGACCAGCGGCTTGGTGCAGTTACAGGCCGAAGGCCGCCTGGATTGGGACTGGCAGTGTCTGGATGCCTGCCAGACCAAGGCCCCGCTTGGCGGCGAGGCCGTCGGCCCCAACCCGACGGACCGGGGCAAGGGCGGCGTCAAACGCCACGTGCTGACCGAGGCTCAGGGCTTGCCCGTCGGCGTGGCCGTGACCGGAGCCAACGTCCACGAAGTGACGCAAGTACAGGCCGTACTCGATTCGATGCCCGTGCTGCCCCCACCGGCCGAAGGCGATTTCGCCCCCGGTTTCTGCGCCGACAAGGGCTACGACGCCGAGGCCATTCGGCGCCTACTGGCCCAGTGGGGCTACCGGGTGCACATCCTGAGCCGGGGAGAGGAAGCCGACAAATGCCGCACCCCCGGCTACCGCGCCCGTCGCTGGGTCGTCGAGCGCACCCACGCCTGGTTCCACCGTTTCCGCCGCCTGCTCATCCGCTGGGAAAAGAAAGTCGCCAACTACGAAGCCCTCCTCCACCTGGCTTGCGCAAACACCGTCTGGCGACACTCCCTCCTATTTTTCGGATAGGCTCTTAGGCACCGGTCTCAACGCCTTGCTAACCTTGGAAAGCGCTTGGGAATCGGAGGCACTTATTTGCTACGATGGCTACGAAACCAATCCGCTGCCGCCTGCAGTAGTGGCCGCCCTTCGGTACCAATGGGCTGCCAACCCCTCTATCAGCAGCGCGTTTGCCCAATTGCACGCTGCCCCCTGGAATATCGCTACCGAGTTGGAAAACGTTTTTTTGCTGAGTAAGATACCAGAACCCATCCAAGCCGCTACGTTGCCGGCCAGCTACTACAACCTCATCTACTTCGATGCCTTTGCCCCCGAAAAACAGCCCGAATTGTGGACGGAGGCCATTTTTACCCAGCTCTACGCCGCCGCCGCGCCCGGTGCCGTGCTGGTGAGCTACTGCGCCCAGGGCCAGTTTCACCGCAACCTGCGCGCCGCCGGCTGGCACACCGAAAAACTCCCCGGCCCTCCCGGCAAGCGCGAAATGACGCGGGCGGTGAAAAGAGGGTAGGGGGGTGTGGGGGTAGGAGGGTAGGAGGAAATTTTGGTGTAGGAACGCGCCTTGGCGTGTTCAATCGTTGGGAAGACGGGAAACACTGGTTTGACTTCTGGCGCGCAAATCTTGGGGTTGGCTTGTTATTAATTGATAGTCAGTTCTCTGTATAAGTAATGTCATGCTGAGCTTGTCGAAGCATCTCTACCGCACCGTTGGACGGTTTCAACGGTGCGGTAGAGATGCTTCGACAAGCTCAGTATGACCTTTTTTACATTAAAGTTTTGATAATCAATCAAGAATAAATTTAGCGGCTAGCGGCGGCTAGCGGCGGCTAGCGGCGGCTAGCGGCGGCTAGCGGCGACTGGTAGCGCTGGAGGCGGGTTGCAAGGGCTGCACGGGGCCGGAGTCGCGCACCAGCAATAGGTACTGGGTGTAGGCTGCGGCCGGCACTTGTACTTGAAACTGCATCTGCTGCTCGGCGGGCATGCCGGGCGCGTAGCGCAGCCGGATGGACTGGCGCAGGCTGGCCGCCCCCGGCGCATCAAGCCGAAACAGGGTGGTGCTGCCGGGCGCGGTGCGCTGCTTCAGCTCGTCCAAGCCTTCCAGCACCACCAGCGGGCCGTCGTGGTTGAATTTGTCGGTGATGCTGTAGGGCTGGCCGGGCGTTTGCCAGGGCGCGGGCAGGCTGGCAGAGGTATACAGCATCTGGCAGCCGCTGAGCGCCACCAGCACCGATGCTACTTTGTCGTGTACCGGCAAGGGGCTTTGGCGGATGCGGGCCGCCAGCATGGAGAAATTGCCCTGCAACGGGCTTTGCAGCACGTGCGCCAAGCCCCACATGCCGTATAGTTTTTCGCGGTCGAGCTGCTTGTTGCGGTACTCGGTTTCGAAGTTTGTAAACAGCACGGCCTCACGGCTCTTGCGCTGCTGGCCATCGCTGATGTTGCGCAGCAGCAGGGCCAGGTCGGCAGAGGCCGCGGCCCCGAGCGCCTGCTGGTAGCGGACCGGCTGGCGCGTCAGTTCCAGCGTGGCGCGGGTGCTCAGGGCCGCCAGTTGGCCAGTTACGGCGCCTCGTAGCAGGGTCATCACCGAGTCGAGCTGACTGCGCAGGGGTGCGGGCAATGGCCGCCGGGGCAGCAGCGTGCGCAGGTAATTGGCAGCCAGCGGCAAGTCCTGCAAGCCGTCGATGCCCACGAAACGGATGCGCCGGGCGGGCGGAAGCGTCTGGTTCAGGGTCCGGATGCGTTGGATTTTTTGGTAGAACTCCTGATTGCCCCACTGTGCGTGTTCGGCCACCCAGCTCCGGAATACGCGGCGCAGGGTGCTGTCCTGGCCCGTACGCAGGTATTCGTTCAGGAAATAAGCTTTGGGAGCGTCTACTTCGGCCAGGTAGGTGCGCACGCCAGCGCGCTGGTTGAGGTGTTTGAGGAGGGCGAAATCCAATTCCTGGGGCCGTTGCACGCCGTGCGCCTCGCCCAGAAAAAACAGCTGGTTTTTATAGAATTCCGCGTCGAAGAGCTTGAAGGCTGGCGCGTCGCCCGCAATAGTTTCCTGGGGCACGCCGGCAAATACTGTTTCGGCTGTGGCCGGCGTTTGGGCCCGGCCGGTAAAGGGCAGCGCAAGCAGCAGGGCGGCGGCCAGCCGGCGAAGGGAGAGCAAGGATTTCATAAGCGTTAGGCTTAAGCGTGAAGAATGACCAAAACAAGCCCTCACGTCGCCCCGCACCCATCTCAATCAGCCCAGTCAACCTAAAAAAGCCCGAGTTCGGGCAAAAATTCGATGAGCTTCGGCCCCGGTTTTTGTAGTGGCGTCGGCCGGCCGGTCGTTTCCATCGCAGCCCTTTGGCCCACGGTAAAAAATGGGCCGCCCACCGCCCGCCCGCTTCGGCGCCAAACTTCGTCCTAAATTTCGGCCATGTCCCGCAAATTCCTCGACACCGAAAGCCCCGGCTGGGTTACCGATGGCCTCATCAGCGAGGCACAGCGGCTGCGGCTGCTGGCCCGCTACCCCCAGCAAGCGCCCGCCCTGGGGCTGCTGCCCGTGCTCGGCAGCGTGCTGGTGGGCCTGAGCGGGCTGAGCGTGGTGGCCGCCAACTGGCAGGGCCTGCCCGATGTGCTGCGGCTGGCCCTGCTGCTGGGCAGTCTGGTGGGTAGCTACGGCGCCGGCGCCTACTTTCTGCGGCGCGGCAACCCCGATTTGGGCCACGCCCTCATCGGTCTGGGGCTGATATTGTTCGGGGCCAGCATCATCCTCACCAGCCAGCTTTACCAGCTGGTGGGCTACGACGTGAGCGGCCTCTTGGCCTGGGTGGTGGCTGGCGTGGCCCTGAGCTACGTGTACGGCTCGCGCCTGCTGGTGCTGCTTACGGTGGTGATTGGGGCCGCGGTGCAAACGTACTGCGTGCAGGCGCTGGGCAGTTTCAGCTACGCCACGGCGGCCATGGTGGCCGGCGGCATGGGTTACTACTGGTGGCGCCGTCCCGATGCCGTGGGCAGCACCGTGCTGGCCGCGGGCCTGCTGTGGCAGGCGGGGCTGCTGGTTGTGGTGCTCCACGCCAAAATCACCTGGTTCTTCGTGCCCGCCATGCTCCTGTACGCGGCCGGCGACTGGCAGCCCAACCGGGCCGGCGGCCGGGCTTTGCAGGGCCCGCCGTTGGTGGCCGCCTACTTGTTCATGTTCGGGCTGGCCACTTTTGGCGAAACCGATGCCTACGCCAACGTGCTGCGGCCGCCGCTGCTGCCTTATCTGGGCGCGTTGGGGGCGGTGCTGGCGCTGTCGGTGGCTGGCAAGCGGGCGCGGGGGCGGTTCGATACCCTGCCCGACTGGCTGCTGCTGTTGCCGGGGTTTTACCTGCCCGGCGGGCTGCCGCTGGCCGTGGCCACGCTGGTGGTGCTGTATGCCCATGCGGGCTCGGTGCTGGCCCGCGCCCACCGGCAGGAAGACCCCAACCAGCTCACCATCGGCGCCATTCTCTTTGTCACCGCTACCATGGTGGCCTACTTCAAGCTGACCTGGGCTTTTCTGGATAAGTCGCTGTTTTTCCTGCTGGGCGGCGTGCTGCTGCTGGGCCTGAGTTGGTACCTGCGCCGCCGCAACGTCCAGGTGCTGGCCGCCGCGCCGCCAATAGCGGTGCCCGCAACCGGGCCTCCTGCCCCGACTGAACCCTCTTCTACTCCCAAAACCCGGCTGCCCAATGACTGACCTGCTCACCTGGTTTGCCGACCCCGCCCGCCGCCGGCCCCTGCTGCGCCTGCTGGTGGCCGCGCAGGTCCTCTACGTGCTGGGCGTGGCCGGGGCGGGCTACGCCACGGCTGCTTTAGGCCAGCACATCATTCTGACGACAAGCCCTGTGGACCCGCGCGACTTGCTCTACGGCGACTTCGTGCGCCTGCGCTACAACATTGGCGAGGCGCCCCTGAGTCAGTGGAAAGATGCCGCGCCGCCGCGCCGCCGCCAGGGCGTGTTTGTACTGCTGGCTCCCGGCCCCGACAGCGTGAGCACCACCGTGGGCATTTACCCCAGCGCCCCAGCGGCCGGCCCCAACCAGGCCGTGCTGCGCGGCTGGGTCACCAACGTGTACCGCAATTCTTTCGCCCTGCGCTTCAACCTGGAACGCTACTACGTGCCCGAAGGCAGCGGCCTGCGCCTGGAAAAAGCCGGCCGCCTGCACCCGCTACGAGTGCGGGTGAGCATTGCCCCGTGGGGCCAGGCCCGCATTGCCAGGGTAGATGACCCAGTAAAAACCCCCAAACCCAGGCGCTGAGCCGGATTTGGGGGTTGTGGACAACGCCCGGCAGTGGGTCGGGCTATTGAATCTTGTAGGTGACGGGCACCGTGAAGGACACGCTCACCTCGCGGCCGTTCTGCTTGCCGGGAATGAACCGGGGCAGGGCTTTAATGGCGCGCATGGTTTCCTCATCGAGGCCATAACCCAGCCCTTTCACCATGGCCACGTCAACTACTTCGCCTTTCTGATTTACCACAAAGCTCACGAATACCTTGCCTTCCACACCGTTGCGCAGTGCCAGCGAAGGGTACTTCACGGCCCGCTGAATGGCCATCACAATGGCGGCCGTGCCGCCGCCGCCGGGCAGTTCGGGCATCTGCTCCACCGATACGTAGGTTCTCTCTTTCACCGTTCCGCCCGCCGGGCCGGCGCCGGTAAGGGGTCCCAGGTCGGGAGGAGTAGCATCGGGCGAGGCGCTGGAATCGCCCTTGCTGGTCATCAGGCCCGAAGCATTGGTCAGCAGCTTGTCGCGGTCGGGTACCTCACTTTCAGCGGGTGCATCCTTCTCCTTCACCACCACCGGCACGATGTCCTTCACCGTGGAGGGCCGCGGCGGCTGCACCGGTGGCTTGGCGGCAGCCGGCTCGGGCGGAGTTACCACATCAGGCATGAGAGGTGGAGGCATGAGCTCGTGGCCGCCGAAGATTGTGGTCGTCACCGCTGGCGTTTTGTCCTTCAGCAGCTGCGCCACCAGCGGAAAGGCCAGCAGCAGCGCCAAAACGGCCGTGGCAATTACCAGCGCCCGCGACACGTGGCGCTGGTAGGCGGCGCGGAGCTGGTAGGCCCCGTAGTGGCGGTTGCGACCATCGAATACGATGTCGTCGAGGCTAGCCGTGGCCAGCTGGGAATTGGTCATCATAAGGCAGCGGTTTTAGCGGTGGTGAGGAGGTTGATGTCGTCCTGGGTAATCTTGACGAGGGCGTATTTTTTCTGGTTGGTGATGCTCATCTCATCGAGAATGTCCACCATGTCCTGGTACCGGGAATCGGCGCCGGGCTTGATGAGGACCACCAGGTCGGGCTGTTGCCGCCGTCGGTCCAGCAGCGCCTGCCGGATGCCGTTGGCGGCGAAGCTGGTGGTTTGCAGCACGGCCGGGGCCACGGTTTTATCCTGCGGCGCGTTCAGGCCAAAGAAGTAATGCACCTGGTGGTTTTTGCCCAGCACGATGGTTATCGCCTTCGACAGGGCCACTTCGCTGGTGTCGTTGCTCTTCACCGGCATGGTCAGCTCCAGGGTGTAGGGCTTGGCAAAGGTGGTGGTGAGCATGAAGAAGGTGAGCAGCAGAAACGCCAGGTCCACCATCGGGGTCATGTCGATTCGGGTCGACATCTTCTTTGCTCGTCGCTTGCCGCTCCTCGGTGAGCCGGCCGCCTGCTGCTGGATTTCTGCCATGGGTTCTGTCCGCTTTATGTGAAAGATACCCGGCTAACGCAGTGCGTTATTTCCTTATTGTGAGGTATTTGTCATGAAAAAATAAATTTTCATCAGCATACGAATATGCCATTGTGCCGCGTTTCCTGTGGTTGGCCTAGAACCGCCACACGCCGCCCGGCATCAGGCAGGCGTGCAGGGGCACGTCGGTGGGCAGCACGTCGCTGATGCGGGCCACCGGCGCTTCACCGAGCAGGCTCAGGCCGATAAACTGCGTGTCGGGGCCACATTGGGCCAAAAACCGGTCGTAGAACCCACCGCCATAGCCCACGCGCTGGCCGGCCTGGTCCACAGCCAGCAGGGGCAGCAGCACGGCATCGAGTTGGGCGGGCCGCACTTCGGTTGCGGCCGTGGGCACGGGCTCGGAAATGCCCCAGCGGTTTTCGGCCAGGGGCGTGTCGGGGGTCAGCGCGTAGTGTTTCAGCGAAATACCGTCGGGCTGCACCACGGGCACGGCCAAGCGCACCGGCAGCCTCTCGGCCCAGATGCGGCGGATGATGCCCCACGTATCCGGTTCGTGCTGCTTGTGCAGCGGCAGAAATACATGCAGCCAGCGCCAGCGCGCCACCGGGAAATGCTGGAAGAGTTGCTCACAAAGCTGCGCGCTGCGTTGCGCCACCTCGGCGGCCGGCAGGGCGGCGCGGCGGGCCAGGGCGGCGTGGCGCAGGGTGGCTTTGGTCAGGTCTGGGCTCATGGGCAGGGGCGGCCGGCCCCGACGCGGTTAGTCCTGGGCCGTCACAAAGAAACTGATGCCTGGCTGCATGCCCAGCAGCATGACGCCAATGGAAACCCGTTCCCAAGTGGCTTGGCTGGTTTTGCGCACGTACATGTCGTTTTTCATGTAGCCCAGGCTCAACGAAAAGACCAAGCTACCCGGTTTAGCGGTTGCTTCGGCAGGGGTGCGGTAGACGCGGGTTGTTATTTGCGTTGGTCCGGCGGCCAGCGCTACGGCGGGCTCATGGCTGCTTTTTATCCATTCCACGGCCAGAAAAAAGTCTTCGTCCACCACCAGCTGCTCTTTGGTCAAGTCCACCGAAAGGGTGCCCTTCATTATTTCCGACGTGATAATGAGGTCGTGGCTCAGCAGCTTGGTTTCGGTCGGCAAGCCCTTGGCGTCGAGGCGGTAGAGGTTCACACGCAGGGTCAGCGGCCCTATTGTGTTGGAGGCCACGTTAAAATTGGCCGTCCGTAAGCGCGTGGGCTTGTGCTTGAGGCTGATGACGGTGCCCATTTCCGCGCCCAAGTCTTCGGTTTGAAGTTTGAGAATAACACTTTCGCTATTGCCTGTTGTACCCAGCGTGACGTTGCGCCGAAACAGGCTTTTGCCCTGCACCTGCACTTCCTGCAGGCCCACGCTTACCGGAGCCAGGGCTAGGTTGGGCTGGGCCAATAGCGCCCGTAGCGTGAGCCGCCGCGTTTGGTAGCCCACGCTCGATACCCGCACGGTGTCGTCGGCCAGCGCCTCCCGGAAAAGCAATTGATAAGTGCCTTGTTCTGAGCTCACCGTGCCCAGGTCTCTGCCCACTACTCCGATGTTTACGAAAGGCAGCGGCGCGTGCGAATCTGCGTTGGTGATGGTGCCGCTGATGGGCTGAGCCATGGCGGCCATGGCTTTAAGCAGCACAATAAGAAAGACGAGAAGAGTGAGGCGTTTCATGCAGAAAAGAGGAATAGAGCAAGCAATAAGCTTATCTGCAGATGCCGCCGCTTGCGCAACGGTTGCTTGTCCTGTCAGTTCTTGCTGAATCGGTGTCTTCGCCGCGCGCCCTACTGCTCCTCCAACACCGTAAACTCCAGTGCCAGCGGCTCAAATGCGGTCAATAAATCCTGAATAAAATCAGGGTTGTTAATCATAATGCTGAGCACGTTCTCGCTGCGCTCCTGCAAGCCGCCGCCGGGGAAAAGCTTGTCCTTGAGGACTGCGAGTTGCGTGTAGGCAGTTTCGTGCTTGGTTTCGGCGGCTTTGCTCAGGCGCTTTTCGAGGCCGGCGAGGCTGGCGGCGGCTTTCTGGGCTTCGGCGGCTACCATTTTCACCAGCGTGGGGTCGAGGCGCTGGGCCACGTCCTGCACCTGCTGGAAAGCGGCGGCCAGCGCTTCCTGCTGCTCCTTCAGGCTAACCTCTTCCTGGCCTAGGGCCGCGCCCACCTGCTTTTTCAGGTCTGCCAGGGGCCGGAAAATCTCGGCCGTGGTCAAACCCAGCTTCTTGAGTTTGCCGGCATTGGCCCGGCTGATGTACTGGGCCGAGTTGCGGGGCAGCACGATGGGCATGGGCACACCAAAAGCCGCAAACACGTCCTTCAACTGAAACCAGTACGCCACCTCGGCGGCCCCGCCGATGTAGGCCAAGTTGGGCAGCAGCAGCTCCTGGTACACCGGTCGCAGCACCACGTTGGGGCTGAACTGTTCGGGGTGCTGCCGGGCCAGGTCCAGCAGCTCGGCCTGACTGTGGCACTTAGCCGTGTTGCGCACCGTCACCTCCACGCAGTCGGCGCCGGTAGTGTCGGGCTCCAGCCGCTCGCGCTTGCCGTCGTCGGTGATGAAAAATAGGTTGAGGGGCCGCGAATACACCTGCGGCTTGTAGCCCGCGGCCGTCAGGCGGGCGTTGGTGGCCTGCACGGCGGCGTTGGAAACCTGCGCCGTGATTTCCTGCTCCAGTAGCGGCACCAGCGCTTGTTTCAGGGCGGGCCGGTCGGCGTCCAGCGTCACCAAGCCAAACTCCCCAAACAGCGCGTCGGTGAGTTTGCGGGTGGCTTCGGCCAGGGTCTGGGAAGTCGAATATGCTTCGTGGAAAGCCGCGGGCACCTCCGGCGGCAGCTGGCTCAGCAGCTGCTCGGCAAAGCCGTCGAGCGGCAGCCGGCCCACCGGCCCGCCGGTGCCGGCCGCGTCCCAGGAATAGGTTTTGCCGAAGAGCGAGAAGTGGTTGATTTCGGCAAAGTCGTGGTCCTCCGTCGCCATCCAGTACACCGGCACGAAATCGTACTGCGGGTACGTTTCCTTCAGCTGGCGGCTGAGCTTGATGGCCGTGGCAATCTTATAAATGAAGTACAGCGGCCCCGTGAGCAAATTCAGCTGGTGCCCGGTGGTCACGGTGAACGTGGTTTCCTGGGCCAGCAGCGCCAGATTCGCTTCGATGGCGGGGGCGGGGGCCGGGCCATATTGGTCGTGCAGGGCCGCTACCAGCCGCTGCCGCGCCGCGGGCGAGTAGCCGGCTTGTTTCTCCGCGATTTGGGCGGCGAAGTTCGCCAGCGCGGGCCAGCGATGATAGAAAGGCGCCAATGCCGGCTGCTGAGCCAGGTAATCGGTCAATAAGCCGGAAAAGGCGCCGGTTTCGGCGTAAGAAAGGGTACTACAGGTGGTGGGCATAAGGCAAAGGGAGCGGGCCGGCAAAGGCGGGGTGCACCGCAAAAGTCCGCACAAAACCCGTCGCGCTCCCAAATGTTGGCCGGCAGACCCGCGCGCCAGCTCAAAACCGCGCTGCTGGGCAGCCACGCGGCGCGGCATGCGACAATGAATAAAACGGCCCCTGACCGGCGCCAGCAGCGCCTAGCCAATCAGCCAACACCGAGGCAAGCCCGCAACGTGGCGGCCGCGTTCACTTGGTTGACTCCTGGTCAGTGGAGGTGTTACCTCACAACCCTTGCGCCCGCCGAGAGCCGCCGTCGTGGCCGAGAGCGGGGACCAAACGCTTACTTTATGGCGCGCCGCGCCAGGCGACGGGCCCGCAATTGTTTGAGGCCATAAGCGACACCGCTGGCCAGCAGCAGCGACGCACCCCCATCGATGGGGACTGTGGTGGGGGGAGGATTACCCGGCCTGGGGCCTCCTGAGTCGGGCTGAGCCAGCGCCGAGAGGCTGGTGAGCGCACACAAGGCCAGCGAGCGGGCGGCGAACGAGAAAATAGTTTTCATGAGCAGGAATGCGTTAAAAACATTAGCGGGCCGGCCCGAAGCCGGCCCGAATAATTTATTGAATGACAACGCGCTTGGCCAGCGTGGCCGTGCCTACCTGCAAGCGCAGGGTGTAGACGCCGGCCGCCAGACCAGTAGCCTCCACGGCCAAACGGGCTCCGGAGACTGCCATGGCCGCATCCTGGCGGCGCACCACCTGGCCCAGGCTATTGAGCAAATCGGCGTGCAGCCGCGTGGCCCCGGCCACGGCCGGTACCAGTACCGTGAAGGCATCATGCGCCGGGTTGGGGTAGAGCGTCACTTCGGCGGCGGTGAGGGCCCGTGCGGAGGCGAGGGCCGTGCGGGCGGCAAAGCGCAGCGTAAAGCGTCCCGTCAGCAAGGCCGTTGCCTGTGCATTGGTTACGCTGAAGGTGTAGGCCGGCTGCAGGCGCAGGTTCACCGTTTGGCCGGTGGCGGCGTCGGTGAGCAGGGCATCGAGCGTGGCGGGCAGGTTGTTGAGGGCGTTGGCAGCCAGCGAGTAGGTGCCGGCGGCGGGTACGCCCACAGTCAGCGACAGCACAGTGGCCGCGGTGAAGGCTGGGCGGCCGTCGATGGCCAGCGCTTCGCCGGTAGTGGCCAGGCTGGCCAGGTTCAGGCCTGATGGGTTAGAAAGCTTTTGGGCATCGTACTGGGCATCGAAGCCGGTGGTGGCATTGGTTTCGGCGTAGGCGTAGAGCACGTCGGCCGTGCCGTTGCTGGTCCGCAGGGCCAGCTCCACCAAAGGGCGGGTATTCGCAGTCGTGCGCTGGAAAGAGGTGTTGTTGAGCGTGGTCAGGCGCTGGCTGTTCCGAAAGGTGAGCGAGCCGGTGGTCTGGCCAGTGCTCACGCGGGTAAAGAAGCCCTGGGCCACGGGCAGCACAGGATTGCCCACGCCGTTGACATAAACCCGGTAGGCTCCTTCATAAGTCCCGGAGCTGGCATACACGTAGATAGCGGCATCCAGCCCGGTGCGGTCGCTGGGGGCCACCAGGCTGTAGTCGAGCGGCGCAGGGTAGGGGTTGCCCACCAGCTGCCACCCGGCCCCAGCGGCATTGGGCGAGCCGGCGGCATTGCGGCTCAGGCTCAAGGTTTGGTCGCCGGTGGTGAGCGAGCCCACGAAATCGACCAGGGCGGAACCGCTGATATTAACGGTGTAGCCCCGGCCAACGGCCAACGGCGTGGCCAGGCTGGCGGGCACGAAAAAGCCTTTATCGAACACCGGCGTATTGTTGGTCGTGGTAGCCAGGCGGCTTTGGTCGTAGCCAAACACGGTGGGAAACGGCGTGGTCGCGGTAGGAGTAGGCGAGGTATTGTAAATGCTGCCCTGGCTGATTTCGGGCGTAAAGCCCATCGTAGTCAGGTCGGCCACGGTGCTGCCCGTCACCGGGGCGCTGTAGTGGCGGTAGCCCAGCCCGGCATTGCTGCCGGCGATGTAGCGCTGCACGGTGGCCGCCCCGTTCACCGAGCCCGTGCCGGTGCTGGTGACCAGCGCCGTAGCGGTGGCATCCGAAAGCAGCGTCAGCGTCTGGCCGTTGGTGGTCAGGTTGCCGGTGGCCGGGTTCAGCACGCCGTGGACGCTGATGGCGCTGCTCTGGAGCGCGCCGGCGGCGTTTGCCACCGTCAGGCCCCAGAACTGGGTGCTGCCGCTGCCGCCGATGAGCTGCGTGGTGGTGCCGCTCAGGGTGGTGGTGCCGCCTGTGGCGCTGATGGTGCCGCTGTTGCTCAGGCCGGCTTTCACGTCCAGGGTGCCGCCGTTCATGGTCAGGCTGGCGCCGGTGCCGATGGTCAGGCCATTGGCGTCGGCGCTGCCGCTGGCAATCACCGGGTAGGGCGAACGGCCCGTACCCACGATGGCATTGACCGTGCTCGTGGGCACGCCTTCATCCCAGTTCGAGGGATTAAACCAGTCGGTATCGACGCCGCCCAGGGCAGTGCCCAGCCACGAAGTAGCGGTGATAACCGGCACCTCGGGCGCCTCGGGCAGGCTGGCGACGTTGGTATCGATGGTGATGGCGCCGCCGCGCGACAGGCCGCGGCCAATCAGCTTGGCGCCCTGAATCATGTTAATGGCCCCGTCGACTAGCAGCGTGCCCACCATTGTAGAATTTTGGCCCAGTGTGACCAGTCCGCCAATCTGCCAGTACACATTGTTGGCGTCGGCACCGTCTTGCAGCAGCACCACCGAGTTGGCGCCCGTCGTGAGGGCACCGGATACGGACAGGTAGAATTTGGCGTCTGGGTCACCGCCCGCGTCCAGAATCAGGGTGCCGGCCAGGGTGGTGGCTCCGCCCACGCAATAGGAGCCGGGCTGCAGCGCCACGGCCGGGGTGCCGCCGTACCCGGCCAGCGGCGTCACGCACGGGATATTGGTGGAGTAGTAGCCGTAGGCCGTTTGCACGGCGGTAGCAGCTTGCGTCGCATAAGTGTCGGCCACATGGATGTTGCCGTTTATCACGCCTGGAGGAAATCCGTTGAAGGCGCCTGCGTTCGTACCAATGTCGCCGTTGATGATGGTGGGGCCGGAGTTATTTACGGCCCCAACGGCCGTGAAGAGCGCAAAGCTGGCCGCTACGCCCAGGGGAGGTGGGGCTTGCGCCGAACTGGCCTGCGGAAAGGCCATGATAGCCGCTGAGGCTAGCATAAATAGGAAATGTTGTTTCATAAAGAGTGAGCGTTGCGGGTGAATTAGTTCACATTGCAAATCTCACCCGCCGTACTTCCGGAATATTTACACTATTACAAAATACCGTTACAACATTCACACTTTCAGCCATTATTCCGTGCTGGCGATGGAGTCCCCTAAAAGCGGAAGGTGTCAGCCCCGTTACCTTCTTGAACTGGTTCGACAGGTGGGCAACGCTGCTATACCGGAGCTGGTAGGATATCTGGGTAAGCGTGAGCTCGCTTGACAAAAGCAACTCTTTCACCCGGTCAATCTTGAACTCGATAATGTACTGCTCAATGGTGCTGCCCGTTTCGCCCGAAAACAGGTTGGCGAGGTAGGTGTAGTCGTGGCTCAGCCGGCGGCTGAGGTAAGCGGAATTTTTCGTCCGGACATCGTCCCCCGTGGCGAGCACCAACTCGGCGATGGCCTGTTTGATGTTGTCAATCAAATGCGCCTTGTGGTGCGCTCGTTGGTGGTGCCCGGCCGTCAGGCGGTTGTGTGGAACTTTGCTTGCTAAGTGCGGCGCGGTGTTCGCGTCACTTCTGTTTCTGGCTCCTGCTGCTTCGGACCGAAACGGGTGGGTAGGGCCTTTTGCTGAACTTGTCATGAGACGGCAATTGCTTGCCAGTGTTATAGCACATAAACTCAACCATTGCACATCTGCTCCTAATCAATTCAGGAAAGAATTGATTATTCTGTTCGATTAGAATAATTTTAATTAATCCTAATATAGTTACTGCACAATCTGAATCTTAATGGCTAAACGGCACCTATACTCAAGAGTTTGGGCGTTCCCATTATGGGACTTTCCGCACCGGGCTCTGATAGCTCATCAACGCACACAATCGGTTATCAACAGGTAAATGTCTTAAAAATAGAATTTTTGGTCGCTTCTATGTCGCTCCTATTTCATCAAATCCCCGCAGTTTAGGTTCCGCAGCAGCATCCTTCAATGTGAAGTCAGCCCCTTCCCCGCGTGGAATGCGCGCAGCAAAATATGATAGTTCCGGGTTAGCAGAGCTGCGGGCTTTTACTCAAAATCAAGAAGCCGGGTAAAAAGGCGCTGCACGGTGGTAGCGAAACGCCCCTTTGGCGCGGTAAAACGCGGTGCCACGTAATCGCGCATAAGCACGAAGGCAGCCGTTTTACGTTGCTTCCCATTTATCCAGAGAGGAACCGTGCCTAGTCGGGGAGTGTGGTACGGCCGCGCCGAAGCCACGTTTACGGTTACACAACTATCGAAAAGGACGCTTACCGATTCGCCTTTACACCAAGCGGCCGTACAAGTCAAAGTCCGTGGCCGCGGTGATTTTCACATTGGCGAAGTCGCCCAGGCGCACGAAGGTGTCGCGCTCCACCGGCACCAGCACTTCGTTGTCTACTTCGGGCGAGTCAAACTCGGTGCGGCCCACGAAGTGCCCGCTCTCCTTGCGGTCGAACAGTACCTTGTAGGTCTGGCCCACGCGGGCTTCGTTCAGCTCCATCGAAATACCCTGCTGCAATTCCATGATGGCGTCGGCGCGCTCCTGCTTCAGCTCGGCCGGCACGTCATCGACGAGGGTGTGCGAGTGCGTGTTTTCCTCGTGCGAGTAGGTGAAGATGCCCAGGCGCTCGAAGCGCGTCTGCTCCACAAAGTCATACATTTCCCGGAAGTCCTGCTCCGTTTCGCCGGGGTGGCCGGCGATGAGCGTAGTCCGCAGGGCAATGCCCGGCACGCGCTGCCGGATAGTGTCTACCAGCTCGATGGTGCGGCGCTTGGTGATGCCCCGGCGCATGCTTTTCAGCATGTTGTCGGAGCCGTGCTGCAAGGGCATGTCCAGGTATTTGCAGATGTTGGCACGCTCGGCCATCACGTCCAGCGCATCCAGCGGGAACTGCGAGGGGTAGGCGTATTGCAGGCGAATCCAGTCGATGCCGTTCACGTCGGACAGGTTGCGGAGCAGGTCGGCCAGCTTGCGCTCGCCGTAGGCCTGCAGGCCGTAGTAGGTCAGGTCCTGGGCAATGAGAATCAGCTCCTTGGTGCCCATGCCGGCCAGGCGCTTGGCCTCCTTCACCAGGTCCTCAATGGGCCGGTCCACATGCTTGCCGCGCATCAGCGGGATGGCGCAGAACGAGCAGGGCCGGTTGCAGCCCTCCGCAATCTTGAAGTAGGCGTAGTGCTTGGGGGTGGTAATCAGCCGCTCGCCAATCAGCTCGTGCTTGTAGTCGGCGTTGAGCACCTTCAGCATCTGCGGCAGCTCCAGGGTGCCGAAATAGGCGTCCACCTGCGGGATTTCCACTTCCAGCTCGTCCTTGTAGCGCTGCGAGAGGCAGCCCGTCACGTACAGCTTGTCGAGGCGGCCGGCCTGCTTCTCATCCGCGTAGCGCAGAATGGTGTCGATGCTTTCCTGCTTGGCGTTGTCGATAAAGCCGCAGGTATTGATAATCACAATGTTGGCGTCGGACTTCTCGGCCTCGTGGGTTACGTCAAAGTCGTTGGCCACGAGCTGGCCCATCAGCACTTCGCTGTCCACAATGTTCTTGGAGCAACCCAGGGTGATGACGTTTACCTTATTGGTGGTTTGATTTCTAACTTTCACAATCGCTGATTTACACTGATTAACCGTGATTCCGCTGATTTCTGTTATCAGCGCGGCCGGAATATGTTTTAGTTATTGAAGTCCTTAGCGGAGACTGGCCAGCGCAAACGCGAAACCGGGCAGCACGTCTTCACCGCTCAGGGCTTTATCAAAAGTTTTCACCACGCTCACCGAACCATCGGCGCGGAAAATGCGGGCGGTTTCCGTCTTTGGGTCGATGAGCCAGCCCAGGCGGCAGCCGTTGCTGAGGTACTCTTCCATCTTGATGACTACATCGGTCAGCACATCGGATGGGCTCACCAGCTCCACCACGAAATCGGGGCAGAGCGGCGGGAATTTCTGCTGCTGCTCGGTCGTCAGGGCTTGCCAGGTTCCGGTGCGCACCCACGCCACATCGGGCGAACGCACCGCGCCATTGGGCAGCCGGAAACCAGTAGAGGAATCGAAAACGGGTCCGGTGTTACCTTCCTCGGCCCAAAGGCCCAGGCGTATAATTAGCTTCGTATTCAGGCGGCCCGTAGTTCCTCCGGTCATGGTTACAAACTCAATGGTGCCATCGGCGCGGCGCTCAAATTTTTGCTCGCGGTTTTGCTGACAGAAGGCGTAAAACGCGTCTTCGCTGAGGTGCTGAAAGTAGTCGGCCAGCGTTTGGCGCGAAACCGGAGCGGCTTCCGGCGCAAACGGCGGAACGGGGTGCAATACAGTCATAGCGTCAACAACAAGCGTAGTGGTAAATAATTCGCCGAAGGCGTTTTACAGCGCCTCAAACTGGCGCAAAAAGCGCAGGTCGTTTTCCGTAAACAGGCGCAAATCCTTAATCTGGTACTTGAGCATGGCAATGCGCTCGATGCCCATGCCCCAGGCGTAGCCGGAATATTTGTCGGCATCAATCTTAGCATTTTCGAGCACGGCGGGGTCCACCATGCCGCAGCCGCCAATCTCGACCCAGCCCGAATATTTGCAGATGTTGCAGCCCGCACCCTTGCAAATCAGGCAGGTGATGTCAATCTCGGCGCTGGGCTCGGTGAAAGGGAAGAAGCTGGGCCGGAAGCGGATGTTAATATCGGCCCCGAACAGCTCCTGCACGAAGTAGTACACCGTCTGCTTCAGGTCGGCGAAGCTCACGCCCTCGTCAATAAAAATGCCTTCCACCTGATGAAACATCATGTGCGCCCGCGCCGAAATGGCCTCGTTGCGAAACACCCGGCCCGGCATCACCCGGCGGATGGGCAGCGGCTCGGTTTCCATCACGCGCACCTGCACGGTGCTGGTGTGGGTCCTTAATAGGTGAGATGGTGAATTGGTGGATTGGTGAGTTTTTTGTTCTTCACCACTCACCACCTCACTACTCACCAGTTCACCACTCACCAGTTCACTGTTCCGCAGGAAAAAGGTGTCCTGCATGTCCCGCGCCGGGTGGTTTTCGGGGAAGTTGAGGGCCGTGAAGTTGTGCCAGTCGTCCTCGATTTCGGGGCCTTCGGCCACGGCGAAGCCGATGCGGCCGAAGATGCGCAGCATCTCCTCGCGCACCAGGCTCAGGGGGTGGCGGGTGCCCAGCGCGTGGGGCACGGGCGGCAGGGTGTAGTCGAAATTGGGGTTGGCGGGGGCGTTGTCGGCGGCCGCTTCGGCGGCTTGCTGGGCGCCGTCGAAGCGGGCCTGGGCCAGCTGCTTCAAGGCGTTGAGCTGCTGGCCCACGGCGCGTTTTTCTTCGGCCGGAACAGTTTTTAGTTGGTCAAACAAATCGGCCAAGCGACCTTTGCGCCCGAGGTAGCTAATGCGAAACGCATCGAGGTGGGCGGTGCTACTCAAATCGGCGGTCGCGATTTCGGCCGTAAGGCTGGCAATGGATTCCTGCATCATGCCACAAAGTTAGGGCAATAGGCGCGCCCTGACCGAAGGATTCGCGCCGGCTCCCGGAACTTATCCGCACAGCTTCCGCTTCCTGTCAAATTCTTACTTCCTTCTGTTTAACCGTCCAATTATTATGAAACGTACCTTATTCTCTTTGTTTTTTACGGTGGCCGTCGTCGCCACTGCCTCGGCCCAGGGCGGCTGGGATAGTTCTGATTCGTGGGGAGCTCCCAAGAAAACCGCCAAAAAGAAACCTGCTGCTTCCAGCGGCCAGGCCGCCGGCCAGAATCGCGCCCCCGGCAGCGAAAAAATGCCCGTAAATGAGACCCCTGCGATGGCCGCTCAGCCCGATGCCAGCCCGCTGAATGCCGCCCCGGCTCCGTCTGATAGCGGCTTCAAGCCCGGCGGTGGTGGCGGTGGCGCACCCACCGGTCAAGGTATGTCCGTGGCGCCGGGCTCGCCCATGATACTGCAAAGCGGCCGGACCGTGATGGCTAACGATGCCGCCGCCACCCGCGAGCGCCGCCTCAACCGCATGAACAAAGCCAAGCAGGTTCCCGCTGCCGCTCCCAAGCCAGTGACTGACGCCGCCATGCTGCAAAGCCAGGCCACCGGCGCCGGTGCCGGAATGGAGGCACCCGCCGCTAGCCCGGCAGCCCAAGCCGCCGCGCCTGCCCCGCAACCCCGCCCCGCGCCCGCCAAAGCCGCGCCGAGCAAACCAAAGAAGAAGGCTCCAGCTGAGCCCTCGGGCTGGTAAGTCGAAGGGATAACGCTGAATAGGAAACGGCCCGGTCAACCAGTAAAATGGATTGGTCGGGCCGTTTTGCGTGGTTTTAAAAAGTATTTAGGTTTCGGCAACCGGTGGCTCCGCCGCGCATTTCTTTTGCGCCTGGACTATTCTGCAACGCAAAAGCCCGCTAAGTCCCTGGATAGGGAGTAGGCGGGCTTTTTTGCCGGGGGAAATCGGCCGGATACCTTGTGCCACCGGACTGCGTAATGAACTGGAATGCTTACCCCGGCAGCATGCCTACGTATACGTCTATAAAAAACGGTGCACCTAGCCGAAGGGCTTGGTGCCATAGTATTGTCAACCAGTTGATTGTCTTGACTTTTATCATTAATCTCCTCACTATGTTTCGTATCCTGATTTCTTCCTTGGTACTATTGGTCGCGGCTGCCGACGTTTCGGCCCAGACTACTCCCGCCAACGCACCCCCCGCCGCTCCTAACAACGCCGCCACCAGGTCGGCCTCGAAAACCAGTGCTGTGCCGGCTTCCAATACATCGGAAACGTACATCACCTCCGATGGCGTGCGTGATAGCGCAGGCCTGAAAATACAAAACGTATACGCGGCGCCTGGTATGCCCGTGATTATAAAAAATGGTCCTGTGGGTCCCTACGACGGCAAGGCCGCAGAATTGGAGCAGAGAAAATCCAGGCGCAGAGGTAATTCCACCTTGTCGCCCAAAAAGCCTTAGTTGCAGCGTTTAACGGAAGTGTTTTCGCTGGTTTCGAAGCCTGGCTGGTCCGTTAGAGAGCGAATTTGCCGGGCTTCATAGTTAGCAGAAAAGCCAGGGCGGATGGTTTTAGGAGAAAAAGCTGGCATGGTTATCGATTTTCTGCCAGCTATCCACTCACTTATTCTTTTCTCAGCTATGTTCCGGTCCTTGTTTACGCTCGCTCTGTCTTTGTTTTTGGTAGCTGAAGCCAGCGCCCAAACCGCTCCCGCAATTACGGCCAAATCGGCAAAAGCCACGGCCCGCATCAATGCCCGCGCTGCTAAAAAGGAGCGCAAAGTGACCCTGAAAACGCTGCCGGCCGCTCCCGTCGTGAACGACGGCTGGCCCCCCCTGGACGACGCGCAAACCGCAGTTGCCTCGGCCAACGCCACCAACGATGGCTGGGGCTACGACGCCCCCGCCGCTGCCTCAACCTCGCGCGGCGAGCTCGACAATGCCAACGTATATGCTGCTCCAGGCATGCCGGTCCACATCCGCACCAGCAAGGTGCCAGTGCCCTACAGCGTGCGGCCGCCCCGCAAGACAGCAGCAGCCCAAAACACCTTAGGCAACTAAAAAAATGGCCCGGACTTAGTCCGGGCCATTTTTTTGCTTTTGTAAATCTGATGGTCGGAAACTTGCTTCAAGCAGTGCAGGCAATGCGGGGGCTACAACTCATTGTTGATGCCCCCGGAGAATGTCAGCCAAAAACTTTCGGCTACTAAATTACACGGCCTCATAATACAGCGTGCTGCAATTTTCTGGCCGCAGCACCGACTGTGCCGCGGTGCGCACATCGGCCACAGTCACGGCCTGAATCCGGCGGCTTTCGTCGTTCACCAGATTGGCGTCGCCTTGCAGCTTGCTGTAGGCCAGGTTTAGGGCACGGTTCAGGAGGTCGATTTCTCCGAAAACCAGGCTGCTTTCGGCTTGGTTTTTTACTTTTTCGAGCTCCTGCGCGTCCACGTCCTGTGCCACGAACTCGGCCACCAGCTCTTCCACGGCTGCATCGGCCGCCTCCAGCGTCACGCCCGCATTCAGCTTGCCACTGATGACGAGCAGGCCGGGGTCGAGGGAGCCGGTGAGTGAGGCGGAAATGTTGTTGAACAGGGCCAACTCTTTTACCAGGCGCTGGTGCAGGCGGGCCGACTTACCGCGACCCAGCACGTCGCTCAGCAAATCCACGGCGTGGTAGCCGTCGTCGGCACGGGCGGGCATGTG
Organism: Hymenobacter sp. IS2118; assembly: GCF_000715495.1. Classification (GTDB taxonomy): domain Bacteria; phylum Bacteroidota; class Bacteroidia; order Cytophagales; family Hymenobacteraceae; genus Hymenobacter. Next base: position 20,141 of record NZ_JNLX01000128.1, read on the forward strand.
GTATGCTTTGTAGAGGGCGCTCAGGGGCACGGGGGCCGAGGTGCGCAGGTGGCGTGGGGCCTCCTGGGCGGGCTCGGCGGGTAGTTGGCGCTGGTAGGCCGGGCCGCCGGGAATGGGCCCGAACCACTTCTCGGCCAGGCGTCGCACGTCGGCTTCGCTCACTGCCCCAGCCACCACCAAAATAGCGTTTTGGGGCGCGTAGTGCTTTTGGAAAAAGCCCCGCACATCGTCCATTACCGCATTTTCGATGTGCGAAATTTCCTTGCCAATGGTATTCCACTGGTAAGGGTGAGTTTGGTAGACGAGGGGCTTGAGCTTGAGCCAAACGTCGCCGTAGGGCTGGTTGAGGTAGCTCTGCTTGAACTCTTCAACTACCACTTTGCGCTGCACGTCCAGGCCCTTTTCGGAGAAGGCCAGGTTCAGCATCCGGTCGCTTTCGAGCCAAAAGCCGGTTTCGAGATTGGCGGCCGGCAGCGAGAGGTAGTAGTTGGTGACGTCGGAGCTGGTGAAGGCGTTGTTTTCGCCGCCCACGCGCTGCAGCGGCTCGTCGTAGCTCGGAATATTCACCGAGCCGGAAAACATGAGGTGCTCAAACAAGTGCGCGAAGCCGGTGTGCTCGGCGTCCTCATCGCGCGAGCCCACGTCGTACATGATGTTGAGCACTGCCATCGGCGTCGAAAAATCTTCGTGGACAATGCAGCGCAGGCCGTTGTTGAGGGTGAATTCGGTGAAATGAATCATTATAAAAGCTAAGTGAATACAGGCTGGCGGAGCAAACTTAACAGCGCAGGCCCCAAAAAGGTGTACGCAGAAACGGGCCGGCAGGCTTGTTGTCGTCCCGTACGCAAACTGCGCTTTTCCGCGATGGTTCTGTTACTAAGTCAACCTTGCAGGTCTGGCAGTCGCATGGGCAGAGCCAGCTTTATCGCAGCAACTTAGAAGGCGCCCCGCACGCCCACTTGCCACACCCTGGCCACGGGGTACACGCTGGCGTCCTGGCCGGCATTCAGGGGAGAAGCGCCGCCGCTGCTCACGTTGGGGTCGAAGCCACGGTATTTGCCCGTCACAAACAGGTTTTGGCCGCCCACCCACACGCTGGCCTGGCGGGTTTCTGTCCGCAGTACCTCGTAGCTCAACGAAAGCTGCGAAAGACGCAAATGGTTGCCGTTTTCCAGGGCGCGGTCATTAATCTGCCCGGTATTGAAGGGGCCGCCGGGCCGGGGCACCAACGTGTTGGGGTTCGTTGGCGTCCAGTAGTTGAGGGCTCTGGGCGAGCTATTGAAGAAGCCAGTGGGCATATCGAGCGTTACCAGCGTAGTGTTCAGAATTTGATAACCGAACAAGCCATCAAGTTGGGCATCGAGTTGCCAGCGGTGGAGGTGCAGCTGCTGCGTGAGGCCGAGGGAGTGGCGCGGCAGCCCGCTGCCACCGGCGTAGCCGTCGCCGTAGTCCACCACCCCGTCGTTGTTCCGGTCGCGGAAGCGAACCAGGCCTTCCTCTACCGAACCCGCCGGATAGAGGCCGTCTTGCTCAAAAACATAAAAACTGCTCACCGGCTGCCCGGTTTGCAGCCTTACGTTGGCACCGCTGATGAAGGACTGCGAACGGTTCAGGGACGCCACCCGGTTGCGGTTGGTGGCGGCCGTCAGGCGGGTGGTGCCTTGCAAAGGCCCGCGCTGCCAGGTACTGCCCACCGTTAGCTCGAAGCCCCGGTTTTGAAGCGTCACATCGGGACGTAAGTTGAAGGTTGTGGTTCCATTGCCCGTAAAAATCTGCACCGGTATTACGGCCTGCGCGTGCTGGGTGCGCCGCTGGTAAACGCCGGCCTCCAGCGTAAGCTGCCCCCCGAGCAGGCCCAGTCGCAGGCCCGCATCGTGGTGGGTGGTGCGGCTTTTGTCGAAAAGGAAGGCCCTGGTCCGACCCGTGCCGGCCCACAGCGTGAGGTCGCTCAACGCCGAGGCATCGGCCAGAAAAGCTTCTTTGTGGAGGTGCCAGCTGAGCTGCCCGCCTGGTGACCAAACGTACTCGGTTTTTGAATAATCGTCGGTGTTTAGCACAAAGTCGGCCCGCAGCGAAGTTTGCAGCTCGTAGCGCCCGGCGTAGGTGTAGCCCAGGTTGGCCGAGGGGCTCTGCACTCCGTTTGGGGTTTTCAGCGACTGCTCGTAGTAGCTGCGACTGGAAAAGCCGCCGTTGCCATCAGGAGTGTAGCCCTCGCGCCGTAGCCTGCGCTTGAACTGTTGCCGGAGGTAGTCAAGCGAGGCTACCACGGCGTGCTGGCTGCCAAAAGTGTGCTGATAGCGCAAGGCGGCATTGGCTACCCAGTTGGTGGCGGTGGTAGTTCCGGTGGACGTTTCTGCTACCGTAGGCGTAGTGTTTTGCCCCATATCCACCGGCGAGTAGCCCAGGGCGCGCGCGTCGGCTTGTTCGCGGCTGCCGCGCAGGGTAAGTTGCCACTCCTCGTTGAACCGATAGGTAGCGTTTAGCTGCGCGAGCAGGCGCTGTGTCCGCGGGGCGGTACGGTATTCTTGCAACTCCCGCAAGGGATTAATATCAAACGGGCCGGCCGCCGCATTCGGCAGCACCGCCGGACTCGCGAATAGGGCACGTTGCAGCAAGCGGGCGCTGTGGAGCTGGCTGCCGGCGTAACGCTGGTCGATTTGGCTGGCGCTGGCGTTCAGGCCCAGGCTGAGTTTGGATGTGAGCTGCTGCCTTAGGTTGAGGCGCAGGTGGTAGCGGCTCAGGCTCGATTGGTCTACCACGCCGGCTTGGCGCAGGTAGTCGGCGGCCACGTAGTAGTAGGTCTTGCGGGCTTGCCCGTCCAGGCTCAGGTTGTGGCTCTGCATGCCCGCTGCCCGCAACACTCGTTTTTGCCAGTCTTGTTCACTAATGCTGTTCAGGTCAGTAGCCGAATAGGGCACCTGGAAACCTCTCGTTATGGCCGCGGCATTGGCCAGGCTGGCGTATTGGCGCGCGCCAAGCAGCTCGTAGCGCTGCCGCACCTGCTGCAGCCCGCCCCAGGCGGTGTAGCGCACCCGCAGCGGCCGGGCCGAGACACCCGCGTCGGTGCCACTTCTGGTGCTGATGACCACAACCCCATTGGCGCCTTGCGCCCCGTAGCGGGCCGTGGCTGCCGCCCCTTTGAGCACTTCTACCCGCTCCACATCGGCTACCGGCAGGTCCAGCAGCGGGTTGGCATTGGGGCTTTCCGGAATAACGGCACTGGGCTGGATGTATGGATTGAAAAAGGCTTCAGTGCCGCTCCACTCTTCGGGGGTAACGTCGGTGTTGTACACGGGCACGCCATCCACCACATAGAGCGGCTGGCTATTGCCGGTAACATTGACAACGCCCCGGATACGCACTGTGGCCCAGGCGCCCGGCGCGCCGGAATAGGGCGTAACCTGCACGCCGGCTACCTGGCTCAGGGCGGGCTGAATGGTGATGAAAGCGGGAATGCTTCCCGCACGCGGCAAGCTGGTACGCGCACTATCAGGCACCACGGCAACCAGCGTGTCGGATTGCTGGGCACTGGCAGTCGCGCCCACCAAAAAAAGGAAGCCAATTGGTAGAATTCGGGGCATAAAAACGGAAGAAAAGTCAGACACGAAGGTAGATGCCTGGTTGGGCATTATTACACAAGCCATTCATCTGAAGTAGTCGCGTTCCGGTCCCGTTGATGGGCCTGGCGGCGCTCGGCAAAAGCGCAGGGGGCCGGTATTCGGAAGCGCCTATGTACTTTCGCCCCAAGCTGTTTCCGGCCCGCCATCTACCCCCACCATGCACAACGTTTTACGCGCTGCCATCCGGCTTAAACCGGCCGCTTTCCTCCTGTTGCCGCTGCTGATGAGCTGCGAAGACTCGCTCGACAACCTGTATCCGAAAGTGGCGCCCGTGCAGCTACCGGCCGCCACCGAATTGGGCGCCAACACCTTCGGCTGCCGGGTAAACGGGCAGGTATGGGAGGCCAACAACGCCAGCGCCCTCAACGGCAAAGTGGTGACGCCCACCGGGCATTATCAGAATGGCACGCTGCGGCTCGACGCCTTTCGGCGCCTGCAGGCTACCGGGCCGGTTACTAATTTCCACCTCCGCCTGGCCCACGTAACCGGGCCGGGCGTGTACGCGCTGGGCACTGCCGAGGCCGGCCGCTACGCCACCCTCCAAACCACTCGCGATGCGCAGGACTACGCCACCGACGGGCAGCACACGGGCACGCTCACCATCACGCGGCTGGACACGACCGGGGCGCGGGCCTTTGTGGCGGGCCATTTTGTGCTGCGGGCCACGGCGCCCTTCGGCATCCGGCGGGCGGCGGATTTGCCGGCCGCGCTGGAAATAACCGAGGGCCGGTTCGATATTCAGCTGAGCCGCTAGGAACGGGCAAGCGGAGCCCGACTACCTTTGCCGCATTCCCGCCTGTCTTCATCCCACCCATGACTCCAGTTGCCCCTTCGCTGCGTTTCGACCGCCTCGACCACTCCAATGAAACCTTGCTGCATCTCTACCAGCACCTGCTGCGGCCCCGGCTGATTGAGGAGAAAATGCTGATTCTGCTGCGCCAGGGCAAGGTGAGCAAGTGGTTTTCGGGCATCGGGCAGGAGGCCATTTCGGTGGGCAGTACCCTGGCCCTGGAGCCGGATGAGTACATTTTGCCGCTGCACCGCAACCTGGGCGTGTTCACGGCCCGCGAGGTGCCGCTGGGGCGCCTGTTTGCGCAGTGGCAGGGCAAGCGCACGGGCTTCACCAAGGGCCGCGACCGCAGCTTCCATTTCGGCAGCAACGAGCACCACATCGTGGGCATGATTTCGCACCTGGGGCCGCAGCTGGCCGTGGCCGGCGGCATTGCCCTGGCCGATGTGCTCGACAAAAACCCCAAAGTAACCCTCACCTACAGCGGCGACGGCGGGGCCAGCGAAGGCGACTTCCACGAGGCCCTGAACGTGGCCGCCGTGTGGCAGCTGCCGGTCATTTTCGTTATTGAAAACAACGGCTACGGCCTCAGTACCCCCAGCAACGAGCAGTTTCGCTTCAAGTCCTTCGTGGATAAAGGCCCGGCCTACGGCATGGAAGCCGTGCAGGTAGACGGCAACAACGTGCTGGAAGTGTACACCACGGTGAAAAAGCTGGCCGAAGACCTGCGCCAAAACCCGCGCCCCGTGCTGGTCGAAGCCCTCACCTTCCGGATGCGCGGCCACGAGGAAGCCAGCGGCACCAAGTACGTGCCGCAGGCGCTGATGGAAGAATGGGCCCAGAAGGACCCGGTGGAAAACTACGAGCGGTGGCTCATTGCCGAAGGCATTCTTACCGAAACCGCCAAGCACGGCATCCGCGAGAAAATCAAGGCCGCCATCGAGGCCGGCTTGCAGGAGGCTGATGCTGTGCCCATGCCCGTGGCAGATATCGCCGAAGAAATAGCGGACATGTACCAACCCTTCGACGCGCCCGTGACGGACGCGCCAAAAGGCGGTGCCGCGCCCGAAATCCGCTTCATTGATGCCATTCAGCAGGGCCTGCGCCAGAGCATGGAGCGCTACCCCGACCTCGTGCTCATGGGCCAGGACATTGCTGACTACGGCGGCGTGTTTAAAATAACAGATGGCTTCGTGGCCCAGTTTGGCAAGGCGCGGGTGCGCAACACGCCGTTGTGCGAGTCGGCCATTGTGGGCGCGGGCCTGGGGCTGAGCATCAAGGGCAAGAAAAGCATGGTGGAAATGCAGTTCGCGGATTTCGTGACCTGCGGTTTCAACCAGATTGTGAACAACCTCGCCAAAAGCCATTACCGCTGGGGCCAGAACGCCGACGTGGTGGTGCGCATGCCCACCGGCGCTGGCAGCGCGGCCGGCCCGTTTCATAGCCAGAGCAACGAGGCGTGGTTTACCCACGTGCCCGGCCTGAAAGTGGTGTACCCCAGCAACCCGCACGACGCCAAGGGCCTGCTCTGCGCCGCCTTCGAGGACCCCAACCCGGTGATGTTCTTCGAGCACAAAATGCTTTACCGCAGCCTCAGCGGCCCTGTGCCCGAAGCCTACTACACCACGCCCATCGGCAAGGCCGCCCTGGCTGCGGAGGGCAACGAGCTGAGCATTATTACCTACGGCATGGGCGTGCGTTGGGCCCTGCAAGTGTGCGAAGACCTGAAGGTATCGGCCGACATCCTGGACCTGCGCACCCTGTTGCCCTGGGACGAGGAAGCCGTGCGCCAAACCGTAGAAAAAAACGGCCGCGTAATCGTGCTGCACGAGGACACGCTGACCGGCGGCATCGGCGGCGAAATCGCGGCCTGGATTGGCGAAAACTGCTTCGAGCACTTGGATGCGCCCGTGCGCCGCGTGGCGTCGCTGGATACCGCCATTCCGTTTGCGCCGCCCCTGGAAGCAGCGTTTCTGCCGCAGCAGCGCCTGCGCGAGCAAGTAGAAGCGTTGCGCAACTACTAAGGCCTTTTCCTGATAAACTGAACAATACAGGCCGTTCTGCTGAGCTTGGCGAAACATCTCTACCACAATAGTGACTTTGATTACCTGTGCGGTAGAGATGCTTCGCCAAGCTCAGCAGGACAAACCGAATAAGGTTTTCAGAGCGTGTTTATTCCTGCCAAGCATTACCACAGCAGCTTGCGCAGCGCCCACAAGCTCCAGCCGATGACCATGAGGCCCACGCCCACGAACATCCAGCGGATGGGCAGGCGGCCGGCCAGCCGGGCGGCAATGGGCGCGGCGGCTACCCCGCCCACAATAAGGCCCAGCACAATCTGCCAGTGCGAGATGCCCAGCAGGGTGAAAAACGTGAAGGCACTGGCAAACGTCACGAAGAACTCCACCAAGCTCACCGTGCCAATGACGTACTGCGGCGTGCGGCCCTTGGCAATCAAAGTGCTGGTTACCAACGGCCCCCAGCCGCCTCCGCCAAACGAATCGAGGAAGCCCCCCGCGCCGGCCAGCCAACCGGCGTTCTTTACTTTTTTGCGCCGGCCAACCACCTTCTGAAACGCCTTGGCGATGATACGCAAACCCAAAAGCAGTAGGTAAACAGCTAGGATAGGCTTGATGTAGCTGGCGTAGGTGTCGCCGAAATGCGCCAGCAGCAGCGCCCCACTCACGGAGCCTGCGATACCCGGCAGCAGCAGCACCCGAAACAGGCGCTTGTTCACGTTGCCAAACCGGTAGTGGTGGTAGCCCGATGCCCCGCTGGCAAACACCTCAGCCGTGTGAATGCTGGCACTCACGGCCACCGGCCCCAGCCCCAGCGAGGTGAGGCTGATGGCCGACACCACGCCGTAGCCCATGCCCAGCACGCCATCGACCAACTGGGCCAGAAAGCCCACGGCCACGAACTTGTAGAACGTGTCCGACGAGCGCGCCAGGTCCCAGGCCTGCTGCCAGGTGAAGTAGTAGGAGAAGATATTGAGTAGAATGAAGCCCGCGAATGTGATGAGCACGCCAGTAGCCACGCGCCGCCAGTAAGCGGTAGCAGGCGTTTCGTAGGCCGGGCCGTAAGCTAACTCGGCAGTAACCGCATTCAGCGACTTTACTTTTTCGGCAAAATTCCCTTGCAGGCGGCTGCGAATGATGTTCATCTGGCCCAGCACGGAAGCCAGCTCGGCGGGCAGCACCTCGGCCAGCGCTTCGCGCAGGCGCTTGCCCACGGTGGGCGACTTGCCGTTGGTAGAGATGGCAATTTTCAAATCGCCCTTTTGCAAAACCGCAGAGAGATGGAAATCGCAGAGCGCGGGCGTATCGGCCACGTTGGTCAGCAGGCGGCGGGCCGCTGCCGCTACCCCAATGTGGCGGTGCAGCTCGGGGTCGTTGGTGGCCAGAAACAGAATGTCGGCGTTGTTGAGGTCGGATTCCTGATAAGGGCGCTGGTGCAGCTGCACTTTGGGGTGGCGGACGGCCAGCTCGCGCAGCTCGGGCAAAAGCCACGGGGCCACCACGGTAACGGCCGTTTCGGGGCTGTTGCGCAGAATGGCGCCCAGCTTTTCCAGGCCCACATTGCCGCCGCCAATCAGCAGCACGCGCAGGTTCTCCAGCTTCAGGAAGATGGGAAAAAGGGTGTTGGCCGGTGGACCCGACCCCGGCACGGTATCGGTTGCCTCCGGGGCCGTTGGGGTCGTGAGGTCGGAGTTCATAGCCCAGAAAGATACAAATGGGCTGGCGTTTGTTGCTGGCAGCGCGTCATGCGGAGCGGAGCCGAAGCATCTCGCGTGCAGAAAACGACACGCTGCCGGCGAAGTGCTCGGCCAGCAGGCTCAGGATTTCCAGTGTCGAGCGTTCGGGCAGGTGATGACACAGGGCAGCGACCTGGCTTTCAAGAGGTAATACCATGATGGAAAAGGTGTTTTTCTCGGCAGATAAAATAAGTAGGACTTACGCACTCAGTTGCTGGCGCGCGTCTCCGACGCGTTGCCCACTGGTTTCGCGTCTCTGACGCGCGCGGCCAACGAGACCAGACGGTGCGAACGGCGGCGTTTGGAAACGCCAAGCCAGCAAGCCACGCGTCAGAGACGCGCGCCAGCAACTGAGTGCGTAAGTCCTGATAAGGAAAGGCCAGAGTGACCACCAGATGCCGCTACACGACGTGCGGTGAGTCCGTCGCCCCGCCGGTAATCAGTGGATGGGCGGCCTTCAAGCGGCGGCCGGAAAAAAACCTTGCTCAACAAACAACAGCTGCCCCCGGCGCAGCCACCAGCGGACGGCTCATGCCACAATACATTGGGCGCGAAACAGCGAGGGTAGCGAATTGGGAGCGGCGAGGGAGATAGATGCTAACGGCATATTCATATTTCAGCACTTGGCATCGTGCCAACTAATGGGGGTTGTTGGCTTTTCGTCGAGCCTGTCTCTCTCCACTGTGTACAGAGGAATAGCGTCCCGAGGAAGGGTTGCTGAAGCAATTGCAACGGGCAAAAATCCGATGAACCAGAGAAGCAGCTCCCAAAATTTAAAAAGGATGGCCGCACCTTCCGGAAGGGAGCAAAATCAGAGGGGCAGCACGCTGATTTTCCCTGTCTCATCGATGCTCTGCCGGAGAGACACCACAGGCCTGAATTCTGCCTTTGCTGCCGGTTCATCACCGGGGGCGTTCCACTGCGCTGGCGCGGTTTTCGCGCGCTGGCATCGTATCTTTCCTCTCTTTATCTTTATATGACTCTGGCTGCCCCAAGGTGAAATACTGCCTATCCTCCGTTGTTGTTCGTGGTGCGTTGGCGGTGCTGCTGCTGGTAGGCCTGAATGGCTGTAACCTGTACCACAGTATTTTTCATCCCTACCGCATCCTCACGCCCAAGCCGTCGGCCGAATTCATCGCTCAGCAAAAAGCGGCGGCCAAGGCCCGTAAGAAGAACGAGCCTACGAGTTTTTTTAAGAAAAAAACGGCTTCCGAAGACGAAGAAGCGGCCACCGATGTTTCCACGCCCACGGGAGGTGCCATCAAAACCGAAGCGGCCGTGGCCGAAGAAGTCCGCACCCTGCCCGAGCGCCCCACGGTAAGCTACGATAAAGCCGGGCTGCTGAAAAAGCCGAAGCTGATGCGGAGGCGCATCAACAAGCCCGCCCCGAAGCCTTTCAAACCCTGGCAGTCGATTGTTCACTTTTTCAAATTCAAGTCTCATGGCAAACCCAACTACAGCCCCGACCACCGGGTGGCAGCTCCCGCTGAGCCTGATGCTGAGCCCGACGCGGCTCCCGACCCCGAGCCCGCTCCGGCAGGCAAGCCGTAGGGCGGGTTTGGGCCTGTTGCTGCTGGCTCTGGGCGTGTTGCTGCTGGGGATTCAGCCGGCGAGTGCTCAAATTGTGCACGAAAACTCCGCAAAAGTGAAAGCGGCCAACCGCCAGGCCCTGCGCGATGCCAAGCGTACCGCTTCGCCTTACAAAGACAGCCACCTCGCCGTGAACCCCGCCAAGCTGAAGCGCGGCCAAAGCAACCCGGCCCAGGCCCAAGCTATTCGGCGCGATGAGGAAGTATACACCGGCGATGAGGTGGACTACGACGGCATCGCGACCCCGCCCGTGAAGTCGCCCCCCTTTTTTGGTATTCGGCTCAAAAAACAGCCCAAACCGGTTTTGCCAACGGCCCCCAAAAAAAAATGAGGGAGCCCCGGGGAATCAAGTGCCGTTGAACTGTTGTAGTACACGTACCACAATTTCCTGGCAGGCGGCAACCGTCCTTTTGCCTCATTCGGGGCTTCGGTGTACTACTGTTGCCTTCGAAACCCTCATTTCTAATTACACAATATGTCAACTCCCTGGCTTCCCCTCACGCAATCTGAACAGCTAAATGAACTGGCGCAAGCTTCTCATGAGCAGCCCGTTCTCATTTTCAAACACAGCACTACCTGTTCCATCAGCGCAGCCGCCAAGAGCAAAATCGAGCGCCAATGGGCCGATAGTGGTCTGTCCAACGTGCCCATCTACTACCTGGACCTGTTGCGTTTCCGTCCAATTTCGGCTCAGATAGCGGACCAGTTCGGCATTCGGCACGAGTCACCCCAATTGCTGCTCATCAAAGACGGTGCGTGCCAGTATGATGCCTCGCACATGGGAATTCGCCTGAGCGACGTGTCCGCCAAGGTAGCGAAGTAGCAAACGGCGGAAGGCCTCAGCCAAAGCTGGCTGGGCCTTCCACCATCTATGGCCTCCTTAAACGTACAAAAACACCACGTTTTGGCGTATCTCCGGGTGCAGGCTCAGGGTGACCGGGCAAGTAAGGGCGGTGCGTTCGAGCAGGGTGCGGTCGGAGCCGGATAGTGCTGCGGGCAGGCTAAACGTCACGTCGATTTGCGCGATGCGGCGCGGCGCATCGCTACTCATGTGCTTTACTACCGAGAAAGTGCTGTCAACCAGGCTCAGCTTATGGCGTTCGGCCACGATGCCCATCACCGTCATCATGCACGAGCCGAGAGCGGTGGCTACCAAATCGGTTGGCGAAAAAGCTTCACCGCGGCCGTGGTTATCGGTGGGCGCATCGGTTTGAATAATATTGCCCGAGGCGACGTGGGTGGCTTCGGTGCGGAGTTGGCCGGCATAGCGGGCGGTGGCGGTGTTCATCAAGACAGGGAGTTACCTTTACAAAGTGGTTTCTTCGATAGCTAATTTACGTATTAAGTGGTGCGCCGCGCCTGTGGCGATTTGTCGGGCTTAATTTTGGTTGACTATGCTTCATTTTCCTTGCCGTTTTTGGGGCTTGTTGGCGGCAGGCCTGTTCGTGGCTGTTGCTGCTCAGGCACAGGCTCCGTTGCGCTCCGCGTCCGTGCCCGCCGCGCCCTCCGACGAGCAGTCGTACAGCAAAGAATTTATCTACGGGGTCAACTTCAACACCCAGGGTGGGCTAATTGGCGGCGTTTCGGTGCGCTCCACGCGCGTGCTCGACGACCAGTGGATGCGCTTTTGGAGTCTGGAGGGCGTCATGCTTAAGAACACCAAAGAAGAGCGTATCAATACCCAAGTAGGTGGCAGCTACATCGACCGCAAGACCAATCACGCTTTCGTACTGCGGCCATCGGTGGGCCTGCAGCGCATTCTGTTTCGCAAGGCCGCCGATGCCGGCGTGCAGGTAAACGGTCTGCTGAGTGCCGGCCCTTCGCTGGGCCTGCTCATGCCCTACTACATTAGTTTCGACCGAACGGCCGTGCAAACCCGCGTCATTAATCTGGCTACCGATGAAATTGTGAACGAGCAGTACGACCCGGTGAAGCACGCCGACGTGGGCGCCATTTTGGACCGGGGCCCGCTGTTCAGCGGCATTGGCGAGACCCAGGTAGTGCCCGGCTTTCACTTGCGCGGCGGCCTTAGCTTCGAGTACGGCCGCTACCGCGATGCCGTTACCGGTATGGAAGTCGGCTTTCTGGTAGAAGGATACACCAAGCGCCTGCTCATTCTCAGCCCCAGCAACAACCCGCGGGAGGTCGACGGCCTCAACCGGCAGCTCTTCCCGTCGGTGTACCTGACCTTGTTTTTTGGACAACGCTCCTAGCAGACGGCCTATCTTTGCGGGCAGTGCAGTTATTTTAGGTTAACAAAAGGAGTTTATTTTAATGGAATCCATTACGCGGCGTCTGGTAATATTAAAAAACCTCTTAGGATTTTTTGTAACGTACGCGGCCAGAATAAAGCGTCGGCCGCAAGTGAAGCACGCCGGAGAAAAGGTGGCCGTATTTTCGTTTGTAACCCGTGACTACCGCTATTACTATCCCATATTGCGTCATTTGAGCGGCGCTGGCTACACGTGCTACCTTAAGGTTGACCGCCGGTTTCTACAGCCAACAGACCCTCACTTTCAACTAATATTGAATGTTGAGAATTTGTACTTTGCGCTGAAGCTGGAAGGGGCTGAAAAAGCAGATTTCCTGGTAGTAGAAGAAGGCAACAGAACGGATAGAATTCCCGGCGTGAAAACAATCGTGCTGAGCGATGCCATTTTTTCAATGGATGGAAACTTCAAAACGCAGAATATTATCCCGTTCTCAGTGCATCCAATTCAGTACCCTCACTTGTCGGGTGCAAAAATTCAAAAACTGAGAGAAACCAAAAGGTCACTCAAGGTTTTCTTTCTGGGCAACACTTCCCGCGCGCTATACCGGGATGAAAACCTTAGCATATTCCACAAAAAGCTAAGTAGAAATCAGATTATCGAAGCAGTTGTGGAGGATTTTGGAAATCAGGTTGGTACCCAGCCTCTTCCGGAATACCTGGATAGGCCCATTCAGCTTTATAAGCCGGACGACTGGCCCAAGAACGAAGCTGAATCCTACGATTCATCGATTGCAAACTGGATGCCTCAGCTCGCCCAAACCAATTTTTTTCTGGCTTGTCCTGGCTTTGCTCAGCCCATGTGCCACAGCTTAACTGAAGCCATGGCAATTGGTACCATTCCGATTCTTGAGCATCCCGAATATTTGTTTCCGCCCTTGGAGAACAAGAAAAATTGTATCGCCTTTGCTGGTAAATCGGGCTTGAAACAGGCGATTGAGGAAGTGTTGGCAATGACCGTAGCCGAAATTGAGTTGATGCGTTCCAATGTTGTTGATTATTATGAGGAGCACCTCTCGGGCGCAGCAGTGGTCAGCATGTTTGAGCAGGCTCCGGATAATTCGACCCTCTACTATTACTCGAGCGGTCAAAGCCTGAAGGAATATGCCCGGCTGCATAAACAACGAAAGCAGCAACAGCAGCAACCAGCGCTTTAAGAAGGATAGAAAAAGCTGTTCACGCGTCAATCTGACCCGTTTTGACCGTATGCTTGTGCGGCCGACTACGAAATCAGCTATTGCGCGAAGCCTTATATTTGTATTTGACGGGTGGTTAAGAAGAGCTTTCCCGACCCCTTTTGCGCTTGCTGATGCACGTTGTCTGCTTCGGTTGGTGCTATGCAACGCGGAGCCAAAAGTTGCTTCATCCAACGCAGGCGGCCTACGGAGACGGCCCTCTCTCGAATTACCCGTAGCCTTTTAGCGCATTGCCTTTATATGAAACCAAAGCCTTCATTATTTAAATCTATTGCGCAGCGGATATCGATTTTGAAAGGGCTCGCGGGATTTCTGCTAGCTCACACCGACAGGATAAAACTTCATCCAGAGGTTGCGTATGATGGCGAAAAAGTAGTTGTCCTGATTTTGAAGAAGCTGGACTACCGATTTTACTACCCCATCATCCACCACTTGTGTGCCGCTGGCTACAAATGCTACATCAAGATTGATTACCGCTTTATTCAGCCCACAGAGCAATTCTTTGACCTTATTTTAGACCTGAAAAGCGTTTACTTTTTTGTAAAAGCTCCCGACTTGGGCAAAGTGTCTTTTGTGGTGACGGATAACCCGAATACCGCTAGCACGCCCGCTGCGAAAACAATACAGCTGAGCGATAACATTTTTTCGGTAACGGGTAATTTCAGAAAGGATAATATTTTGCCCTTCTCGATGCACCCAGTGCAATATCAGAACCTTTCGGAGCAAAAGGTGCAGTCACTGAGAGCAGCTAAAAAGCCGATTGCAGTCTTTTTTTCCGGCAACACCTCCAGCGAAGGATACAAAGATTCTTTCCTCAATATTCTGCATAAGAAATTAAGCAGAAACCAGATGATTCAGGCAGTGATGGCTGAATTTGGGAATAAGGTGAATATCCAGCCCGATTTGATGCCCGCTGGCAAACCGATTCACATTTATTCGTCGAATTTCTGGAGGAATTCCGAATCGCAGGACCACATTATAGCCAAGACGGATTGGTTTGCTCAGTTGGCGCGCGCCAGTTTTTTTCTGGCTTGCCCCGGCTTCACGCACCCCATGTGCCACAACCTTATTGAATCGATGTCAATCGGGTGCATTCCTATTCTGGAGCATGCGGAATACTTATCTCCGCCGCTAATAGATAAGGTCAATTGCCTCGCTTTTTCAGGTCGGCAGGGTTTGAGTCAGGCCATAGAAACCGCATTGGGTATGAGCGAGGCTGAAATTGTCCGGATGCACCAAAATGTAATTGAATACTACGAAGCCCATTTATCGCCGGCGGCGGTAGTAGCTATACTTGAGCACGCCAAAAACAACTCGACCTTATATTATTACTCAAGCTCTCAGAGTATAAAGGTTTACTACGACTTGCCGCAGGTTAAGAATACCTGATGATGGCCCCGGAATCAGCGAGCCCCTGCCGGAGTTGAATAGTGAGGGAAGCTACTTTGCCGAAATGATGTAAAAAGCTGTATCCGATTCTTTCAAACGATTAGACCGCTTTTTTGCTTTTGAATTTTGGATTCGAATTCGCAATGCTCATCTATTAACCGAAAATGATTGATTTGCCTGTTATCCAGCCTGAAACGGCTGCGCCTGCCCGTCTTCGCAAGCCCGATTGGCTGCGGGTGAAGCTGCCCGTGGGGGAAGAATACGCGGCCGTGCGGCGTCTTGTGGACGAGCACAAGCTGCATACCATCTGCGAGAGCGGCAACTGCCCGAACATGGGCGAGTGCTGGGGCGCGGGCACAGCCACGTTCATGATTCTGGGCAATATCTGCACACGTTCCTGCTCTTTTTGCGCGGTAGCTACCGGCCGCCCTACCGAGTACGACCTCGACGAGCCCCGCCGCGTGGCCGAAGCCATCCACCTGATGAAGGTGAAGCATGCCGTGATTACCAGCGTGAACCGGGATGAGTTGAAGGACCGGGGTGCCAGCGTGTGGCGCGAAACGGTGGTCCTCACCAAGCAACTCAGCCCCGGCACCACCATCGAAACCCTTATTCCGGATGTGAAAGCCAACTGGGATGCCCTTGACGTAATGATTTCGGGAGGGCAGGAAGTGATTTCGCACAACGTGGAGACGGTGGGCAGCCTGTACCGCTTGGTGCGCCCACAGGCCCGCTACGACCGCAGCCTGGAGCAAATACGCCGGACCAAACTAGCCGGCCACCGCACCAAATCGGGCATCATGCTCGGGTTAGGAGAAAAAGCCGACGAGTTGTACCAGGCCATGGATGACTTGGTGGCCAATGGCCTGGATATTCTCACGCTCGGTCAGTACCTGCAGCCTACGAAGCGTCATCTCGACGTAGCCGAATTTATTACGCCCGACCAGTTTGCGCACTACAAAGAAGAAGGCCTCCGGCGCGGTCTGAAATACGTGGAAAGCGGCCCGCTCGTGCGCAGCTCGTACCACGCCGAGCGTCATGTGAACGTGCCGATTTAAGCAAAGCAGGAATCGCCAAACAAGAAAGAGCCCCTCTTCACACTGCGAAGAGGGGCTTTTTCTTGGCCAGGAATCCCATCAGGCTAGCGCCGCACGTTATTTCCCTGAGGAGGATAGGTGCCGAGGATGCCGTTGACGATGCGCAGGGTTTCGGCTTCGTTGATGGAGTTTTGGTCTACCTGCGCCTGGCCCGTGCCCCGCCACGCCAGCTCCTTGCGTCGGGCGTCGATGATATCAATCACCACGGTGCCGGCTTTGTACTGCGTAATGGGCTGCATGCCGCGGCCGTAATACCCATAGCCGTAGCCGTAGGGATACCCCAAGCCGTTGTAGTAAGGCGAAACTTGCTGTTTCTGCTCCACGCGGGCACTGTAAGCCACGTAAATATCGGGAGTTGTTGCGACCTCTGTAAGGCCTTTGCGGGTCATTTCGGCCGAAACTGCGGCGCGCATGCGCTTGTCCAAAAAGGACTCGTAGCCTTTGGCCGGTCCTCCTTCGGTGTCGGTGGGTTGCTGCGGGTACCACGCCCATGTTTTAAAGGCTGAAAAATTAACGGAGTGGTCGAAGTCATTTGTCACGCCCACGCGCGACGATGTAGCGCAACCGGTAGTGCCCAGCAGCAGCGCCAGGCTCAGGACTGCCAAAGCAGCAGGGCGAGCCAGAAAACGGGTCATTCGAATCATAGAATTTAGAAATGCACGGGTTAATGGGAAGTCCCAAAGGGCTGAAAAAATTGAGAGGGATAACCGCTTTCGGGAGATGTCATTATAACGGCGAAACGAACCCTGGCGTTCCACATAATTCGGCGCCCGATAAGCCCTTATTGCAAGCAATATGCGTGGTTTTAGTTTGGTATAAACAGATTTTGTCCTACCTTACCCCCGAATTTACACTTATGCTCACGCCTTGTCAATGAAAAGTACCGTCTTGTTATTACTGGCTGTTACGGGCCTACTGGCTGCCTGCACATCTGCCCGCGACGAGATGAGCAAAGCCGGGACCAACCGTACCCCCGTGGCTCACAACACCATTGTGGATTGCCCCGTGTACGATGGCATGAAGAAAACCTCTACCGTTCTGGCTCAAACCACCTCCGGCAACGAGGTGCAGGTAACTGATACCATCAATGCCTACTTTGTGCGCGTGCGCCTCGATACGGGTGGGGAAACCAAAGTTGGTTACATGGACCGCCGCTGCTTTGGCGAGCGCGGCAACGAGCGCGGCAACCGCAAAGTGAAGTAGCAGCGGCGGTTTCTGGGCCGCGCCACTTTCGCTGATACTGAAGAAACCGTTTAAAAAAACAAAGCCTCGCCGTAATACGCGAGGCTTTGTTTTTTTAAACGGTTTCTTCAATTTACAGGTTCAGCAGCCTGCTAGTACGACGGGCCTTTGTCGGCCTGCACCAGGGTTTCTTCCTGGTCGACGTACTGCTCGATGGGCGTGCAACTGCAAATCAGGTTGCGGTCGCCGTAAGCCGAGTCGATGCGGCTCACGGTGGGCCAGAACTTGGCGGCGCGCACGTACTCCATGGGGTACACGGCTTTTTCGCGGGAGTAGGGGCGGGTCCAGTCGTGCACCAGCACGGTGGCGGCGGTGTGGGGCGCGTGCTTCAGCACGTTGTCCTTGGCATCGGCCTGGCCCGACTCCACTTCTGCAATTTCCTTGCGAATCGAAATCATGGCGTCGCAGAACCGGTCCAGCTCGTGCTTGCTTTCGCTTTCGGTGGGCTCCACCATCAGCGTGCCCGCTACCGGAAACGACACCGTGGGGGCGTGGAAACCGTAGTCCATCAAACGCTTGGCAATGTCTTCTACTTCAATGCCGGCCTTTTTGAAGTGGCGGCAATCGAGAATCATCTCGTGGGCGCAACGGCCGTGGCTGCCCGAATACAGCACGGGGTAGTGCTCCTCCAGGCGGGCCTTGATGTAGTTGGCGTTGAGAATAGCCAACTCGGTGGCGCGCTGTAGGCCTTCGCCGCCCATCATCGAGATGTAGGCGTACGAAATGGGCAGGATGCTGGCCGAGCCCCAGGGCGCCGCCGAAACCGCGCCATCGGTGCGGCCTTCTACCGTTACCACGGCGTGGCCGGGCAGGAAGGGAGCCAAATCGGCCACCACGCCAATGGGACCCACGCCAGGGCCACCGCCGCCGTGCGGGATGCAGAAGGTTTTGTGCAGGTTGAGGTGGCACACATCGGCGCCGATGATGGCGGGCGAGGTGAGGCCGACTTGGGCGTTCATGTTGGCGCCGTCCATGTACACGCGGCCGCCGTGGGCGTGAATGGTGTCGCAGATGTCCACAATGGTTTCCTCGTACACGCCGTGCGTGCTCGGGTAGGTCACCATGAGGCACGAGAGCTTGTCGGCGTATTTGGTGGCCTGCGCCGTGAGGTCGGCCACGTCGATGTTGCCGTCTTCAGTGCTCTTCACCACCACCACCTGCATGCCGGCCATCACGGCCGAAGCGGGGTTGGTGCCGTGGGCCGAGGCCGGGATTAGGGCCACGTTGCGGTGGTGGTCGCCGCGGGCTTCGTGGTAGCCGCGAATGGCCAGCAGGCCGGCGTACTCGCCCTGGGCGCCCGAGTTGGGCTGCAGGCTAACGGCGGCAAAGCCGGTCACCTCGCAGAGCCAGGCTTGCAGGTCGGCAAAAATCTGCTGGTAGCCTTTGGTTTGGTCCAACGGCGCGAAGGGGTGGAGCTGGCCGATTTCGGGCCACGTCACCGGAATCATCTCGGCGGTGGCGTTCAGCTTCATGGTGCACGAGCCCAGCGGAATCATGCTGTGCGCGAGGCTGAGGTCCTTGTTCTCCAGCTGCTTCATGTAGCGCAACAGCTCGTGCTCGGCGTGGTGCGTGTTGAAGACGGGGTGCGTGAGGTAGTCGCTGGTGCGCACCAGGGGTTGGGGCCAGGTCAGCTCCAGCTCCTCGGGCAGGCGCAGCGAAGCGTCCGACTCCTTGCCCAATACTTTGGCAAAAACGGCCAGAATATCGGCTACGTCGTTCAGCTCAGTGTTCTGATTCAGCGAAATGCCCACCCGAACTTCATCAAAATAGCGGAAGTTGATGCACGCGGCTTCGGCTTCCTGGCGCAACGACTGCTGCAGCTCGGTGCTTTCGAGGCGCAGGTTCAGGGTATCGAAGTAGTGCTCGTTGGTTTGCTCCACTCCCAGCTTTTTCAGGCCGGCTTCCAGGGTTTGGGCCAGGCTGTGGGTGTTCACGGCAAACTGCAGGATGCGCTTCGGGCCGTGGTATACGGTGTACATGCCGGCCAGCACGCTCAGCAGTACCTGCGCGGTGCAGATGTTGGAGGTGGCTTTTTCGCGGCGGATGTGCTGCTCGCGGGTTTGCAGGGCCATGCGGAAGGCCTTATTGCCGGCCGCGTCAATGCTCTGGCCGATTAGGCGGCCGGGAATCACGCGCTTGAACTGGTCTTTGGTGGCGAAGAAGCCGGCGTGTGGGCCACCGTAGCCCATGGGCACGCCAAAGCGCTGCGAGTTGCCCACGCACACGTCGGCACCCAGCTCGCCGGGAGGCGTCAGCAGCGTGAGGGAGAGCAGGTCGGCGCCCATCACCACAAACACGTTGTTGGCGCGGGCCTGACCGATGAATTCCTTGTAGTCGAAAATTTCGCCATCGGCGGCGGGGTACTGCACCATCGCCCCGAAGAAGCCGTCGCCGCTCAAGTCGATTTCGCGGTGGTCGCCCACCACCAGCTCAATGCCCACGGGCGTGG
This sequence comes from Hymenobacter sp. IS2118, assembly GCF_000715495.1. Lineage (GTDB taxonomy): Bacteria > Bacteroidota > Bacteroidia > Cytophagales > Hymenobacteraceae > Hymenobacter. The sequence goes on from NZ_JNLX01000128.1 coordinate 39,537, forward strand.
CGCGGGTGCGGAGCAGGTCGATGGTCTGGGGCAGTACCTGCTCGGAAACGAAGTACTGGTTGGCACCTTTCTTCTTGGTCTGGCTGTGCAGCATGTGCATGGCCTCAGCGGCGGCGGTGCCCTCGTCCAGCAGGCTGGCGTTGGCGATTTCCATGCCGGTGAGGTCAATCACCATCGTTTGGTAATTGATGAGGGCTTCGAGGCGGCCCTGGGCAATTTCGGCCTGGTAGGGCGTGTAGGCGGTGTACCAGCCGGGGTTTTCCAGAATGTTGCGCTGAATAACCGGGGGCAGCGTAGTGTCGTGGTAGCCCAGGCCGATGTAGGTTTTGAACACCTGGTTCTGGCTGGCAATCTGCTTGAACTTCGCCAAAAAAGCCCGCTCGCTCAGGGCCGTGGGCAGGTCCAGCGGACGCTTGAGGCGAATGGCGGGCGGCACGGTTTCGTCGATGAGCTGCTCGATGCTGCTCACGCCGATGGCGCGAAGCATGGCGGCCTGCTCGTCGGCGCCGGGCGCGTTGTGGCGGTCTTCAAAAACGTCGGCAGGCTGGGGTTTCAGCGTCATAAAAGGCGAGAAATGGGGAGGTGGGAAACGGTGTTGACGTGGTGATTCTCAGGTTCAGATTCCTAAACAAAGGTAAGGCCCAAAAGGTCCGGTGGACTGCGCACAAAACCGTAATTTTGGCGAACATCGGCTCACCTCTCCACCCAATCCCACCCATGTCTTTTACCATTGGCCTCATCCGCGAAGGCAAAACCCCGCCCGACAAGCGCGTGCCCCTCACGCCCAAGAAATGCGCGGAAGCGCAGTCGAATTTTGACGACCTGCGCATCGTCGTGCAAAGCAGCCCCGTACGCAGCTACAGCGACCAGGAATACCGCGACCTGGGCCTGGAAGTGCGCGACGATATTTCCGATTGTGATGTGCTTATGGGCGTGAAGGAAGTGCCCCTCAGTCAGCTCATTCCCAACAAAACGTACCTGTTTTTCTCGCACACCGTGAAAAAGCAGCCTGCCAACCGCGGCCTGCTGCGCGAGGTGCTGAAGAAGAACATCACCCTGATTGACTACGAGCTGCTGACCAATGCCCAGGGCGAACGCATTGTGGCCTTCGGGCGCTACGCCGGCATTGTGGGCGCCTACAACGGCCTGCTCACCTACGGCCGCAAGCACGGCTTGTTCAGCCTCAGGCCGGCCCACGAGTGCCTGGACATGGACGACATGCAGGAGGAGTTTTTCAAGGTGAAAAAGCTGCCGCCCATCAAAATGGCCGTCACGGGCTCGGGGCGCGTAGCGCAGGGGGCGCTGGAGGTGCTCGACCGCATGGGCATCCGCCGGGTGAGCGTGTACGACTACCTCTACCTCACCTTCCGGGAGCCGGTATACACCCAACTGCGCAGCTCCGACTACAACCGCCGGCGCGACGGCCGGGTGTGGGACACGGCCGATTTCCACGCCAACCCGCAGGAATACGAGTCCACCTTCGGCCTGTTTCTGCCGGTGACGGACCTGCTCATTGCCTGCGCCTACTGGCACCCGGCCGCGCCCCACCTCTTTGAGGAAGCCGACACACTGCGCCCGGAGTTCCGCATCAATACTATTGCCGATGTGACCTGCGACGTGGACGGCTCGGTGCCCACTACCAAGCGCTCCAGCACCATTGCCGACCCGGCCTTCGATTACAACCCCCAGACCGGGGAGCTGGAATCGGCCTACGCGCGGCCCGAAAACATCACGGTGATGGCCGTGGACAACCTGCCCTGCGAGCTGCCCCGCAACGCCAGTCGCGACTTTGGCCGGCAGTTAATTGACAACGTGCTGCCCCATTTGGTTGGCCACGACGACAACGGCGTGATTGCTCGCGCCACCATTGCCAAAAACGGCGCGCTCACCTCCCGCTACCAGTACCTGGCCGACTACGTGGCCGAGGTGCACCCGGCCCCGGTGGGTTAAGGGCCGTATTTTTAAGCAACGCTGCGTGCCGCTTATATGCAACCCATCACCCAACTTGCGCAGCTCGACCCCAACGGTAGCTATACCTACGCCGATTACCTCACCTGGGAGTTTGCCGAATGCGTGGAGTTAATAAAGAGCAAGGTGCTGCGTCCGATGTCGGCCCCGACCTTCCGGCACCAGCAGTACTCCACCAATTTGGTTATTGAGATAGGTCGCTTTCTGAAGGGTAAACCCTGCCGGGTGTACGCCGCTACGTTCGATGTGCGTCTGACGCGAAGTGACGGCAACGGCGATTTTCAGATAAAAACTGTGGTGCAGCCCGACATCTGCGTGGTGTGCGACCTGGCTAAAATTGATGCCCGCGGCTGCGTGGGTGCGCCCGATTGGATTAAAAAATCCTCTCGCCCGGCAACGCGGGCCACGACACCAAAACCAAGTTCGACCTCTACGAGGAAAACGGCGTGCGCGAATACTGGATAGGATACCCCGGCATTCGGTCGGTGGTGATCTACGTACCCGATGCGGCCAGTACCAACTGGCCGCCGAGTACGCCGCGCCGGGTCCCATACCCGTGGCCACGCTGCCCGGCCTGGCCGTGGAGTGGGCCGACGTGTTTGACGACGAACCGGAGCACTAAGGCACCGCGTATGGGTAGCGCTTGAGCGAGGGCATCGAAAGGCAGCTCTGTATGCTGCGCCCAAACTGCGGAGCCGGCTTATAGCCCGCGTAGTACCGGGTACTTGGCTTGTACCAGCATAAACAGCCCGTAGGCAACCAGGCCGGCAGCTACGATGCCCAGCACGGCTGGCCCCATTGTGGCCAGAAAGTCGAACGCTTCGTCGGTGCCGCCCACGGCAGATGCCCGCGACTGCTGGCCCGCCCGCACCAGCAGGTAGCCCAGCACAGCCAGTACCACGCCCCGCGCCGTGAACCCGACTTGGCCGGCCCGGTACACGAGCTGCTGCTGGCTTGCCGAAAGGCCACTGGCATTCACATCCTTCTGAAATTTGCCGGAGTAAGCCCGGTAAACCTGAAAGATGGCAATACCAATGACCACTACGCCCGCCAGCATTACCAGCCAGTCGCCGCCCGGCCAACCCAGCACCGTAGCGGCAAGGTCTTTCGACGTGTTGCCGCCCTTTTCGGCGCGGCCGTTGAGGGCCAGGCGGGCGGCATATAGGGCCAATCCGCTATAAAGCAGGCCGCTGGCCGCGTACCAAAGGCGGGTGCCCCAGCCCTTGGCGTCCGTGCCCTTATCCTCCGTGTCGATAATGGCTTGGGTGAAGCGCCACACGATGTAGCCCAGCAAGCCCAGGGCGATGAAACCCAGCAGCACGCTGCCGGCGGGCAGGTCCTGGAGTCGCTGTACGGCTTCTTCACGGCTGGCGCGCTCGCCGCGGCCCAGGCCCGTCACGGCCATTAGGGCCAGCACGCCCATCAATACATACACCAGCCCGATGGCGGCAAAGCCCAACCGGGCCAGCGTTTTGATACCGGACGAAGGGGAGCGGGGAACGGCGGAGAGTAAGGTATCGGAAGCAGTCATGCGGAAGGGTGAAAAGTGCGGTTGGTATTTCAGTACGTGTTAGCCTTTGGTAAAGGTTGGGATGAGGTTGGTTAAACTAAAAAGACCCTTTCTGAGAACAGAAAGGGTCTTTCTACAATGAGACAGCAGCGTGTGGATTGGAAGGCGCTGCACCTCATTGGCAATGCGGTAAGTTAAAACGTGCGGTTGAACCAGGTTTTGATGTCTTCCACGGCGTGGCCGGTTTTCTCCTGAAGGCGGCCGTACCACTCGTCCTGTTTGCCATCCTCGTAGTCGAGGTCGTCGTCGGTGAGGTTGCCCCACTTCTGCTTGGCTTCGCCTTTAACCTGATTCCAGTTGCCGCGAGCTTTCAGCTCGGATTGGTCGTCGATGCCGTTGTTGTTAAGGTCCATGTTGTGAAGGGAAATGTGGAAAGGTAGGCTTTGTACGGCGTGCTTGCGAAATGGTTGAGGGCGGACCGGCAAAGGTGGGGGGGCGCCGCTCTGGTACTGCTGCAGGGCGTCAGCCGGGCTACGTTGCAGACGCCGGAATGCGGTTTGGTCGCCGAATGGTCCGCACCACTGCCCGCGCAAATAGCAAAGCGGTTACATGGCTTCCCAGGAATTGAGTGCGCCCGAATTATTGGTGCCGGGCATTGAAGCCAACCAGCAAGCTCACCCGCATGCCGTCGTTGCCGGGCACCACGGCTAGGTTGATGGGAAAATTTACCCCGTTGGATTGGATGGAAGTGCCTACGGCGAGCACAATGTTGGCGCCGAGTGGCGTCAGGTTGGGCCCTACGCCAAACTCGAATCCCTTGGCGCCGCGTATGCCCAGCAGCCCACTCACGCTGGGAATAAACTTGCCCTGCTCCACCCCGCCCACCAGCGGCACAAACTCCACTAGCCCGCTCAGGCCATTGGGAAGCCGGAACAAGCGCGTCTCAAACTGCCAGCCGAACTGGGTGAGGAAAGGGTTGAGGTCGGTGCCTTTTTCCCGCGCTTTGTTCACCACACCATTCGAGAGCACCGTAACGCCCAGGCGTGGCCCATCGAGGCGGATGGGCTCGTTCAGAATGGCATCGTTCGGAGAGGCGTTGCTGATAATCGGCACCTCAGCCGGAAATCCTCCCCGTACTGCCGCGGGCGTGGCAGCAGCACCCGCTTTGTCGAATAGTTCTTTGGCCCCGTTGGCGTAGCGAATCATGAAAACATCGGTGCGCCACACGGTGATGAGCGGACCGTCGGGGTTGTCGGTACGGCGGTATTTTACCTCCGAAGGAGTGATTTCTACCACTTTCACGGCGAGTTCTTCGCCGTTGCGTTTTGTGAGTAAGTCTTGGGCGTGAGCGGTACCGCTCAATAAGGCCAGTAATGCAAAGAGTAAGAAGGCGCGCATGATGGAAGGCGTTAAAGTGGAACCATGCGCAAATGTGCATAAATACCGAATCAGGTGCTAATTCAGTTTTGAGAATCCCCGACTTCGAATTAGCCAACATTTGATTTAAAAAACACTGGCTAACAGGCGATTATATCGTATAAAAATGACTTATCAGAAAAATGATTCGGTGCCCGATAAAAAACGAAAAGACCCGCTACGATGGTAGCGGGTCTTTAGAAAAGGAGAGTTAACTCTTAGTTCTGAGGAGTGGCGGGAGTTTCCTCTACTACGCCATTGGCAGGCTGTCCGAGCACTACGGCGGTGTCGCCGGGCTCGCGGGCGATGTCCTCTTTGGCGTTATCCACGGCATTTTCCATGGCGTTGCCGGTGTTCTCGGCCGCGTTTTCCATGGCATTGCCGGCGTTGTCGACAGCATTTTCAGCTTTCTGCTCCGAGCAGGAAGTAGTGGCAAAAGCGCCGAAGGCCGCAACGAAAAAAAGAGTTTTGGGGGAGAATTTCATGGTTTTGGAAAGAAAAGTTGACAAATAGTTACCGTTAATGAAGATAACGACAAAAGTTAATTGGCTTTTACTCTGTGTGTAAGCCTTGGGTTACAGGTGATGGCGGCAGCCGGTGCAGCTGGCGCAGCATGGCTACTGCCGCATAAGTGCTGAGCGCGTGCCACATAGCGCCGCCCGCGCTTTTAGAGAAACTGCCGGCCCGCGCGGCGTAATTTGCTGCCATGGACGACCTGCGCACCACGCTACTAACGCTTGGCCCCGACGAACGCCGCGACTTCGGCGTATTCATTCAGCGGCAGCGGCGCAAGGCGGCCGGCCGGCAAGACTCGCGCCTCTACGAGCTGCTGGTGCAGGCCAAGGAGCTCAGCAGCCCCCAACTAATTGCCCGGCTCTACCCCGAAGCGCCCAACCCGGTGGCCTACTACGCGCTACGCAAGCGCCTGCTGCGCCACCTCACCGATTTCCTGCTGCTTCGCCAGCGGCAGCTCGATACCACGGCCGCTGCTTCGGTGCGCGGGCAGCTCACGCTGGCCCAGTACCTCTTCGAAGCCGGCATTCCGCGCCTGGCCTGGAGCACGCTGCGCAAAGCCGAAAAGCTGGCCCACGACAACGAGCAGTACGAACCGCTCAATGCCGTGTACAACCTGCAGATTCAGTACGCCAACTCGCCGCACGCCGAGCCGCTGCCCGAAATAATTGCCCGGCGCCACAGCAATAAAAAAGCGGCCGACGAAGAAGAGCGCGCCAACATTGCCGACAGCCTGCTGCGCCAGCGTCTGGGCGAGGCCCGCAAGCGCGGCCGCGCCGGCGAACCGCTCGACACCCTCATGCACGATATTTTGGGGGAGTACGACTTGCAGGAGGCCTTTGCCCGGTCGCCCTCGCTGCTTTGCCGGCTCATGTCCATTGCCCGCAGTGCCATGCTCGTGCGGCGCGATTTTGCCTCCTTTGCCGTGTTCATCGAGCGCTGCTACCGTCTTATGGAGCGGCGCCACGGCTTTGCGCCCGCGCAGCGCAGCTACCAGCTGCGGCTGCTCTACATGCTGGCCCACGCCTTGTACCGGTCGCGCCACTTTGCCCGGTCGGTCGCTTATCTGGAAGCGGGGCGGGCACTGCTGCAAGGGCCCGACAACCGCAAATTTGCGGAGTTTGGGCCGCGGTTTACGTTTCTGCTGGCGGCTAATCTGGCCTTTCTCCAGCGCAACTCCGAGAGCATTGCCCTGTTGGAGCAGGCGCTCACAACCACGCCGGCCCTGCCCATGATGGAAGAGCTGACGGCCCGCCTGCAGCTGGTATTCCACTATTTTGCCGAGGGCAACTTCAGCAAGGCCAACTACACCATGCTCCGGTTGGGCCGCACCGACCACTGGCTCGAAGAACAGCTGGGTCTGGAATGGCTGCTGAAAAAAAACCTGGGCGAGATGCTCATTCAACTGGAGCTGGGGCACGAAGACATTGCCCTTGGGCGCATTAAGGCCATCGAGCGCCGGTTGCTGGAACAGTTCCCCGGTGGGCTTGCGGAACTGGAGGCGCCCGCTACGCTGGACGCCGCGCTGGCCGGCGGCCCCTACCATTTCGTGCTCAAATACCTGGGCCTGGTGCGCGACCTCATCAACGACCCCGCCTTGGTCCAGCGGCCGGCCTTTGCCGAGCGGGTAGCGGAATTCCCCGCCTTCCTACCCTCGGAGCGCGAAGATTTGCAGGCCATGAGCTTCTATTCCTGGCTGCGCGCCCGCCTGCTCGGCCGGCCCTACTACGAGGTGCTATTGGAAGTGGCCGAACTCTAGTATCAGCCCGAAAAAGCCCGTTCGCAGCGTGCGAACGGGCTTTTTAGGAAGTGTTCCGGCTGGCTGCTACTCGCGGTTGGCGTCTTTGATGTTCTCTTTGGTTTGGTTGGCGGAGCGTTCGGCGGCCCGGCCCATGGCTTCCATCTTTGATTCGAGCTTTTGGCCGGCGGCATTCATCTTGTTGCCGGCCTGGTCCATTTTCGATTCGAGCTTTTCGCCCGCCGCGTCCATTTTCGATTCGAGCTTCTGGCCGGCGGCTTCCATTTTTTCGCCGGCTGCGTTCATTTTCGATTCGAATTTTTCGCCGGCGGCTTCCATCTTCTCTTCGGCCCGTTCAAGGTCGGCTTCGGCGCGGTCGGCGGCGGCATTGGCGGCAGCTTCGGTGTTCTCGGCAGTGTTGTCGGCGGCGCGCTGCTCGGTTTCGGTGCAGGCGGTGGCAGCCAGGGCCACGGCGAGTGCGACAAATAAGGTTTTCAGAGTCGATTTCATGTGGGAAATTGGATGAGGTGGCAGGATGCCGTTTAATGAAAAGCGGGGCCGCAAGGTAACCCAGGCGTCCGTTGATGGGCAATGGCACCGGGGTCTGGTAGCGGCCGGGTCAACTTTTATTCGTCACGTTAGTATAGTTATCTTGTAACTTATTACCCCCTTTTCCATGGATTCGACCTCCGCTACACCGCAACCGCCCGTCACGCACGAAGTGCCCATGGCCGTGACCGACCAGCAGAACACCGCTCTGCTCGACGACACCCTCACGTTTCTTTCGGCCAGCACGCCCACCAATGCCGGCCCTCAGGGCCGCGTTGAGCTTGAGCGCTGGACCGCGGTGTTAGCCTCTACAGACCGGGCGGGCCTGGCCAAAATCAAGCAGGGCCTTCAGCAGCTCGACGAATTGCTGAGCGATGCCAAGAGCCCCGCGCACGACATTGCCGAAGTACTGGCTACTCTGGGGGCCGAAACCGCCAAAGTTGCCGAGGATGCTGGCGGCGAATACAGCGCGCCGCTCACCAACCTGAGCAAGCTGCTCATCCGGGCCGGGTCGTCGCTTTCGCGATAGATACGGCCGGACTGGGTTCACTAACCGCCGTAGCGCGAACTTTGTGGCCCGCACCACCCCACCCGTCTGGCTTGTGCCACGGGGGCGGCGGTGCGGGCCACGAAGTTCGCGCTCTTTTTTATGTCCCAGCTCACCCCCGCCGACCTCCTTCCCTACGACCCGTTCGATGGCATGCGGTTCGGTCCTGAAACCTGTTTTCTCAGTGGCCAGCCCGTTGGGCCCGACGACACCGTTCCCGTTTTTGCGGACTGGCTCCAGGCCCGCTACCAGTTGGCCGAGCGCCCCATGCAGCTCCTCGACCAGCGCACGGTGCAGTTTCGCGACTTGCGGCTGCCGGCCAGCGCCGCCGTGCGCCAGCGCATTGCCGAGCTGGAGCGTAGGGTGGAGGCCGCCGCTGCCCAGGGCCCGGCGGCTCTGCGCGCCCTCGGCGATGATGCCCTGTACCTGTGGATGGGGAAAATGTTCTACGGCATCTTCATCACGGAGCTGCTGAACGAATTTGAGCCCCTGATAAAACCCAAGTATCCGTTGGCTGAAAACGCGGCCTTGGTGCGGCGGTTCCAGGCGTTTTTTCAGCTGCTGCAAGGCCTGCGCGTGCCCACCGAATACGCCGATTTCGTGCCTGGTTCCGTGTTTGTGTTGGAAACTGATTCGACTGAGGACGTTACGCCGTTCGAATACGACGACGACCTGAACACCCTCGTTTTTAGTATCAAACTCGATAAAACCGTGCTGGTGGCCTGTCTGGTCGATATTGGCCTGATTGGCCAGGCCATGGGCAAAGTGTACGCCGACGCCCGGCGGCCACTGCATCCGGTGCAGGTTGCCGAGTTCAAGGCCCGCGTGTACTACGCCGCTCACCTGCTGCACGTCGTGCCCGACATCTACCCGCGCCACCCCCGCCCCGGCGATACCACCATTGTGTTCGACGCTCTCATCGACGATGTGACGGGTGCCATTTTCAACCCCTGGGAAAACTCCGCTTACACCCAAACCCTGGCCGAAATGTGGCAGCGCTGGCACATCACGCTGGCCGATGTAGTAGCCAAACCCGCCGAGCCCCTGAGCCTGTTGTACGACGAGGCCGGCGAGCCCAAGCATCTCCCTCACTGGCCATCGGTTGAAAAGGAAGCCTGAGGCTCGTGCGTGAGCATATTTAGTACAGGACTTACGCCCTCAGCCGCTGGCGCGCGTCTCCGACGCGTGGCTTGCTGGCTTGGCGTTCCCAAACGCCGTCAGTCGCACCGTCTCGTCTCGTTGGCCCCGCGCGTTGGAGACGCGAAACCAGCGGGCAACGCGTCAGAGACGCGCGCCAGCGCCTGAGTGCGTAATTTCTACAGTAATCACATGAAGGATTCTTTTGAAAATCGTCAGTCTCTCCCACTCCGCAGCAAGAGCGCTGTGCCTGGCTGGGGCCGGTGGATGACATTAATCGGTTGGGCCGCGCTGGCCGCTTCGCCGCTACTCAGCAGCTGCCTTAAGCTCCTCAAGCCCCCGCACGATTTCAGCCACTATACCCCCAGCCCCGCGCCTAGTTACGCCGATAGTAGCAACTGGGCCGCCCTGCCCACCCGCCCGGATGCCGCGGATGAGGTGCCCCGCAAAACTGCCCTGCGCGACCAGCAAGCTACCGCCGCCGCCGACGTATTCTTCGTCCATCCCACCACCTACTACTGGCGCAAAGCCTGGAATGCCAGTCTCAGCAACCGCCGCGTCAACCGCTTCACCGACCGCAGCACCATCCGCAAGCAGGCCAGCGTGTTTAATGCCGCCGCCCGCATCTATGCGCCGCGCTACCGGCAGGCCACGCTCTATTCCTTCTTCGATTCTACTGCCAACACCAGCGGGACCCAGGCCCTGAATCTCGCATATACCGATGTGCGCGCCGCCTTCCAATACTACCTCGCGCACCATAACCAGGGCCGTCCCATCATCATTGCTGGCCACAGCCAGGGCACCGACCACGCCACCCGCCTGCTACACGAGTTCTTCGATAATGACCCCAAGCTGCGCCGCCAGCTTGTAGCCGCCTACCTCATCGGCTTCAAAGTGCGCCCCCGCGAGTACCAAACCATCCGCGTCTGCCAGGATTCGCTCGAAACCGGCTGCTTCGTCACCTACAACTCGGTGGCTACCGGCAACGAATTCCCACTCTTCCAGTCCTACGCCGTCACCAATCCCCTCACCTGGACCACCGACACGCGGTTGGCCCCCGCCCGCCTCAACCGCGGCGGCGTCAGCCAGCGCTTCAAGCGCATCGACCCGCACGTAACCGATGCCCAAATCCACGACGGTCTGCTTTGGGTCACCCCGCCCAAGCCCGGCGGCTACCCGCGTTTCCTGCTCCCCGGCGAGTTCATCCTGCGCCATTCCTTCCACATCGCCGACTACGGGCTGTTCTACATGAATCTGCGCGAGAACGCCCAAGCACGGGTGCGGGCGTGGCAGCGCACCCGCCGATGAAACGGCTTCACTACTCGTCTTTCGGGCGTTGCGATTACGTTTGGTCTGTAGCGTATTTTCCAAAAAAAACAAAATTTCGCTACAACCGTGTAGCAAAATTTTGTTTTTTTGGAAAATACGCTACAAGATTTTTCATCCTGTAGCTTACATTTTATTCTACCTGAACCTGTATGGGAACGCCCAGGCGCGGGCGTGGGTGTGGCAGAAAGCATCAAAGCAATGAAAGACCTTAAACAATTTTCCGTTGACGATGGAGTAGCCATTGGCTTCCATTACCAGGCTGGGAAAAGCATTGCCATTGATTTTGATGGTTGCTACAGCATGGAGAGCAAAAAGTATTTAGATGGGCTCTGCTCACTCACTGTAGAAAACTGGGCCAGTGCTACAGCCATACATCTAAATCTAGATGGCGATGGAAAAGAGCGTCCATTAGAGAGTGTATTGGGAATTATTGATATGGTACTCGCGATAGAGTCGGATGAAAGCTCACTACAATTGTGGGTAGAAACTATTGATAGTCGATATCTACTTCTAAAATTCAGGAATGCCGTTGCAGGGTTCACATTCCCTGAAGTTGAATAAAAAAGCCCCGCCGGCATAATGCCAGCAGGGCTTTAACTTTAGCAGTCAGCCGCAATTAAGCGCCGATAGCCACCCGCTTGAAGTCCGAAACCGTCATGCCTTTCGACTTGCTGTCGAGCAGCTGGGCGATGGTCATCGAGGTGTCCTTCACGAACTCCTGGTTCAGCAAGGTGTTGTCCTTGTAGAATTTGTTGAGCTTGCCCATGGCAATTTTCTCCAGCATCGCCTCGGGCTTGCCTTCGGCACGCGCCTGCTCTTTGCCTACTTCAATTTCGCGCTCAGCAACCGAAGCGTCCACACCGTCTTTGTCCACGGCAATGGGCTTCATGGCTACGATTTGCATGGCTACGTCGCGGCCCACGGCAGCAGCGTCGGCGTCGCCTACGTTCTTCAGGCCCACGAGTACGGCCTTCTTGTTGTCGGAGTGGATGTAAGAAGCCACTTTCTCAGCGGTCAGCGTGGCGTAAATTACCTCCAGCTTCTCACCGATTTTGCCCATCAGGTCGGTCACGTGCTCCTGAATGCTGGTGCCATCGGCGGCGTTGGCAGCCATAACGTCCTCCTTCGTGCCAGCGTCGATGCGCACGGCCGTGTCCAGAATTTGCTGAGCCAGCTCGCGGAAGTTAGCCACTTTAGCTACTGATTCGGTTTCGCAAGCTAAGGCTACCAATTTGCCTTTGGTGCCGTCTTCGCTCACGCTCACCAGCACGAGGCCTTCCGAGGTTTCGTTTTCGGCGCGCTTATCAGCGATTTTCTGGCCGTGCTTGCGAAGAATGTCGCGGGCAGCTTCGAAGTCGCCATCGGCTTCCACCAGGGCTTTTTTGCAATCCATCATGCCGGCACCGGTCATGGTGCGGAGCTTGTTTACGTCTGCGGCGGTAATAGCGGCCATTGGATGTAGGGTTTTGTAATGTTGAAATTGAATGGTCAAATCCCCCTCCTTACCAAGAAGGGGAGCAAAATAAAAAGGGAACCTTCGGAGCCTAGGCTGCGCGAAGGTTCCCTTCTTTCAAAGAGCTAAGAAGGGCTTATTCTTCGTCAGCAGCCGTTTTTTCAGCAATAGCAGCCTCGTCGGCTTCTTTGCGGTCGGCGTCTTCTTTGTCAACTTTGCGCTCCGACAGGCCGTCTTCGATGGCCTTGCCAATCACGCTCACGATGAGCTGAATGGACTTCGAGGCATCGTCGTTGGCAGGAATCGGGAACTGTACCAATTCGGGGTTCGAGTTCGTGTCGCAGATAGCAAACACGGGAATCCCTAGTTTGTGGGCTTCTTTCACGGCGATATGCTCGCGCTTCACGTCGATAACGAACAAAGCAGCCGGCAGGCGGCCGAGGTCGGCGATACCACCGAGTACCCGGTCCAGCTTGGCGCGCTCACGCGTCATCATCAGCTTCTCACGCTTGGCGAGCGCGGCGTAAGCCGTGTTCTCTTTCACCATCTTGTCGATGGTGGACATCTTCTTCAGGCTCTTGCGAACCGTGGCGAAGTTGGTGAGCATGCCGCCCAACCACCGGTCGGTCACGAAAGGCATCTTCAAACGCTCGGCTTCGGTGGTTACGATTTCCTGCGCCTGCTTTTTGGTGGCCACGAACATGATTTTGCGGCCGCTCTTCGCGATGTTGCGAATAGCAGTGGCAGCATAATCAAGCGAAACCAACGTTTTGTTGAGGTCGATGATGTGGATGCCGTTCTTCTCCATGAAGATGTACGGCGCCATTTTGGGGTCCCACTTGCGGGTGAGGTGACCAAAGTGGGCACCTGCGTCGAGCAGGTCCTTATAAGTCGTCTGAGCCATGATAGTATCCTCCTGGTTTTAGCGTTTCGAGAACTGGAACGAGCGACGAGCCTTGCGCTTGCCGAATTTCTTGCGTTCCACCATGCGCGGGTCGCGGGTGAGGAAGCCTTCCTTCTTCAAAGCAGGACGGGTTTCTTCGTTGTCGCTCACGAGCGCCTTGGTGATTGCCAGACGGATAGCCTCGGCCTGAGCCGAAATGCCGCCGCCTTTCACGTTCACCTTGATGTCGTACTGGCCGACTTGCTCAAGAATTGCCAGGGGCTGGTTGACCACGTTCTCCAGCAACTCGTTGCTGAAATACGCCTTCATGTCCCGGTCATTGATAGTGATATTCCCTTGCCCGGCCTGCATGTAAATGCGGGCCACCGAGGTTTTTCTTCTACCAGAGGTGTTGGTAATTGCCATTAGTGGAAAAATTGTGAGGTAAGCTTTAGCTTGCCGGATAGCAAGCCGTTGTAAAAAGCAGGTACCCGACACGGCAAGCTAAAGCTTACCGCACGTGGACCTACAGGTTTTTGAGTTCGATAGCCACGGGCTGCTGCGCCTCGTGTGGGTGCTCCATGCCCGAGTACACGTACATGTTGCGGTACTGAGCGGCACCCAGCTTGTTGCCTTGCAGCATGCCTTTCACAGCGTGCTCGATGACGCGACGCGAGTCGCGGTCCATCTGCTCGCGCACGGTGCGCCGCTTCTGGCCGCCGGGGTAGCCCGAGTGAGTGATGTAGACCTTTTCGGTCATTTTCTTGCCCGTTACGCGCAGGTTGTCGGCGTTGAGCACGATGACGTTGTCACCGCAGTCCGAGTTGGGCGTAAACGAAGGCTTGTGCTTGCCACGCAGAATGTTGGCAATCTGCGAGCAAACGCGGCCCAGCGGGGCTACGCTGGCGTCTACGATAACCCAGCTCTTCTGGGCGTTGGCCTTATTGACGTGGGTCGTCTTGAAGCTCAGGTGGTCCATGAGTCGAAAAAAAGGTATGCTAAACTATTGAATAAGAGTTCGAAGCCGCTACGGCTCCGGGAAAAACGGACACAAAGGTACTGATTTATCGGCAAATAGCCAAGCGTGGCGGAGTAGTTTTTCCGGGGGGCGTCCTGTTCCTTAAGCCAGTGGAAGTGGGCCAATCAGTGCTCAAGCGCACAAAAGCGTACTTTTAAGCCCTATTGCTGCACTTATGACCTTGCTTGAAGCCCGTTCAGATTCTGCTATCACCGACCGCCGCGCCCGGTGGCTACTGGCCGGTTTGCTGCTCTTATCCGTCGTAGTTGCCTTCGTCACCACGAGCACCTATGATTCCGGCGACAGCATCAAACACTATCTGTTTGCCCGCTATGCCCCCCAGCACCCGCTGAATTACCTGGATTCCTGGGCTAAACCGCTATTTACAATCCTGGCATCGGGACCAGCGCAGGCCGGGTTTATGGGCATGAAGCTGTTCCAATGCGGGGTGGTGGCACTGTCGGCATGGTCGGCTTACGTGGTGGCGCGGGCCCTTCGCCTGCCCGCTCCCGAGCTAGTGATACTATTTGCCTACGCGGCGCCCGACTATTTCCTCATTCAGTTTTCCGGGCTCACCGAGCCGCTCTTCGGGCTGGTGCTGGTGGGCGCGGTAGCGCTGGCCCTGACGAACCGGCCGGGCTGGTCGGCCGCGCTTATTTCCTGGCTGCCCTTTGTGCGGTCCGAGGGCTTTATTCTGATTGGGCTGTGGGTGGTGTACTTAGCGTGGCGACAACAGTGGCGTTACCTGCCGCTGTTGGTGCTGGGCTACGTGTTGTTTAGCGCGGTAGGCGCGTTGGCGCTGGGCGAGGCGGGCTGGGTGTTCAGCCGCAATCCCTACGCCACTATATCTTGGTACGGCCACGGCAATTGGCCCCATTTTGTTTTCAGCCTGCCGGGCTTGTTGGGTTGGGTGCTGCTGCCGCTGGCCCTGACCGGGGGCGTGCGTATGCTGCGCGACTGCCTGCGGCCGGAGCGCCGCCAGCGCCCTCTGTTCAGCGCGGAGCTGCTGCTCATCTACGGCAGCATCACTGTTTTTATTGCCGCGCACACTGTTTTTTGGGCCCTTGGGCTGTTCAACTCGTTTGGTTTGACGCGCGTGCTCACCGTGACCACGCCGCTTTTTGCCGTGGTGGCCCTCAACGGCCTGGCGTGGCTAACCGCGGGTGCCCGACTGCCCGCCACGCAGCGCCGCGTTCGGCGGGCGGTGGTGGCGGCCGTGGTGCTCTTTCCATTTCTGGGCACGCGACAGGGTTTCCGGTGGCAGCGCGATTTTACCCGTCTGCCCGACCAGGAAGTGGCGGAAAACGCCGCCGCGTGGCTACGCAAAACCTACGGCCTCGGCACCCGGCCGCTCGCCTACGAGTTTCCTTACGTGGCCTTGGCCACGCAGCACGACTTTTTCGACCCCCAGGCCCGTCCGGTCCTGAACATTCGTAACGTTAGCCAAGTGGCGATGCTGCCCGTGGGCACGCTGGTGGTGTGGGACAATTGGTACGCCCGTGCCGAAGCCAACGTACCGTTGTCCCAGCTTCAGTCCGATGCCCGTTTTCGGGAGCGCTGGACTGAGGCCCGGCCGCGCAATCGCTCACGCCCCGAGGGCGACAGCACCCGCATTATTGTGTTTGAGCGGGTGCGATAGGGGCTATTTATTGGTTTTGGCGCAGGGCTTCCACCAACACCCGGAAGTCTTTGGGGTAAGGGGCTTCCACGGAAATTTCCTCGCCATTTAAGCCTGAAAACTGGAGCTGCATGGCGTGCAGAGCAAAGCGCTTAATGAACGGCTGCTCTTCCTCGCCCTGCTTCAGGTTGAACTTCTTTTTGAGCGTCGACAGGAAAAAATCCTCGCCGCCGTACAGCGTATCGCCCACAATGGGCGCCTGCAAATACATGAGGTGCAGGCGAATCTGGTGCATGCGGCCGGTCACGGGCTCGCAAAGGATGAGCGAGTGGCGGGTGAAGTTTTCGAGCGTAGTGAAGTGGGTTTCGGCCGCCTTGCCCTTGTAGGCAAGCCGGGCCTTGCCACGCGTCGTGTTTTCGATGCTGCGTTCCACCACTTCATCCTTAAACTGCGGCGTGCCCCACACCACGGCGTGATACTGCTTTTTCACCTCCCGATTCTCGAATTGCATGGCGAGGTGGCGATACGCCTCCGGCGTTTTGGCAAAAGCCAGGGCCCCGCTGGTTTCACGGTCGAGGCGGTGCGCGGCCTGAATGTCATCGTAGCTCTGGCGGGCCAGGCGCAGCATGTTGGGCGCACCGCCCACCCGCTCGTCGAGCGTGGCCAGAAATGGCGGCTTGTTGACGACGAGGTAATCGTCGTTTTCAAAAATAATGAGGTCGGAGAAATCGGGAAGCTTCATAGGAAGCCCCAAAGGTAGCCGGTAAGGGATTGGGGCGCGGCTGGGCCGGTGCTTTAATCGGGCTGATTCCTCCGGTGCTAGCCTGCCCCTTTGGGCTTGCCCAGCTTGAATTCGAGCGTGGTGCCCTCGCCGATGGTGCTTTTCACACGAATGTTGGACTTGTGCGCCTCCACGATGTGCTTGCTGATGGCGAGCCCCAGACCGGAGCCGCCGGAGTCGCGGGAGCGGCTTTTATCGATGCGATAGAAGCGCTCGAAAATGCGGGCCTGGTGCTCGGGCGCAATGCCGGCCCCATCGTCGCGCACGGCAATGCGCACCGCGCGGCCGCTTTCGGTGAGGGCTACCACCACGCGGCCGTGGTCACGGCCGTATTTGATGGCATTGTCAATCAGGTTCACCAAAACCTGGCGAATGCGGTTGCGGTCGGCCACGACCGGAATTTCGGTTTCAGCTAGCGTTGGTGGAAACAGCTCGAGGATGGTGCCGCGGCGAGCGGCCTGCTGTTCCAGTAGCTCAAAAATTTCGCGCACCAGCACTACCAGGTCGAACCGCTGGCGGCGCATGCGCACCACGCCCTTTTCGAGCTGGGCAATGGTAATCAGGTCCTGCACCAGCTCATCCAGGGTGTCGAGGCTGGTGGCCGCTTTGCTGAGAAACTTGCGGCGGGTGGCAGGGTCGATGTCGTCCTCCTCATCGTCGAGAATGGTGTGCACAAAACCCTGGGCGGCAAAAAGCGGGGTTTTGAGCTCGTGCGACACATCGGCCAGAAACTCGCGCCGCAGGGCCTGCAACCGCACCAGCTCATCCAACTCCTGCTGGCGCCGCTCGGCCATGAGCAGAATCTCGTCGCGCACCCGCTTCACCGGCTCCGGCCGGAATAGGAATTTGTTGCTCAGCTGCTTGAATTCTTTGCGCTTAATGTGCTCCAGACCCGCATAAATGCCATTGATTTCCCTGAAAATCAGGGCTTCAAATGATAAATAAACCAACAGGAAACACGCCGCCACCGTGATGCCCGCTGCCAGAAAAGCTTCCCGAAATGGCAGTGCCGGGCCAAAGTGCGCGTAGGCCGTGAGCACACCCGCCACCAGCAGCGAAATAAGCAGGGCAATGGTGCGGGAAGAGAGGTTCATATATTGATGTGAAAAATGTGCGGAATATGGGAAATGTGAAAATGCGTTGCTTCACTGAACTTGCAATTTCCAATATTTCCCACATTTAGCATATTTTTCACATTAAACTCAGTCTGCATTAAACTTATACCCCACGCCCTTAATGGTTTGGATGTGGTGGTCGCCCACTTTTTCGCGCACTTTGCGCACGTGCACATCCACGGTGCGGGCCAGCACGAATACGTCGTTGCCCCAGATATTCTGGAGCAGCTCCTCGCGGTTGAAAACCTTGTGGGGCGAGGCGGCCAGAAAGGCCAGCAGCTCGAATTCCTTCTTGGGCAGGGTGATTTTCTTGCCGTCCTGATACACGGCAAATCCGGTGCGGTCGATGCGCAAGCCGTTGATGTCGATGGCGTCGATGGCGGCATGGGGGTCCTGGTCGCGGCGTTTCACAGCGGCCAGGCGGCCGAGCAGGGCGCGGGGCTTGATGGGCTTCGCGATGAAGTCGTCGGCTCCGGCTTCAAACGCGGCCACTTCCGAGAATTCCTCGGCCCGGGCTGTGAGAAACAGGATGTAGGTTTCCTTAAATTTGGGTTGCTCGCGCAGCAGGCGGCAAGCGGCAATGCCATCGAGGTTGGGCATCATCACGTCGAGCAGGATGATGTCGGGATTGAACTCGGCGGCGACTTCCAGGGCCATGCGGCCGTCGCTGGCGGAAGCGGTGCGGTAGCCCTCCTTTTTCAGATTGAACTCCAACAGCTCAACAATATCCGGGTCGTCGTCCACGACCAGAATCTTATACACGGGCGTTTGGGGAGTAGTCACGGCAGTTGGGCTTAGGTGAAGCAAGGCGTTGCTGCTGCAAAAGTACCGCTTGCCGGGCCGAGGCTATGTTACGATTGTATGACCATAGATTTAGCGCACCTTGTTCAGCGGCCATTTCAGTCCCTGGTATCTCACCATGTCCACCTTCACCGTTCCCACAAACATTTCGGCCTGAAACAGCACCGGAATCTTGTTCCGGTCATCGGAGAGGTACACGGAAATGGCATTCTCGCCCCGAAACAGCTTGTTGTTGGGCATTTTTGGCACCAGTTTAAAAGTGTGCACGTCGCCAGCCATGGTTTCTACAATCTGCCGGCCCTTGTAGGTGACTTCCAGCATGAAATTGTCGCCGTCCAGAAAACCGGGCACCTTAATGACTTCGCCCACGCGCATCTTGTTGAAATCGAACGTGCGCAGGTAATAAAAGCCGCTCACCAGCTCCAGGGTGTTTTTGGCCACCTTCACGGTGGTGCGTTTGGGCTTGGTTTTGCTGTGGTTCTCTACCTCGGCCAACTCATTGACGTGGTCGTAGGTGACGGTTTCCTTCTTGCGATAGTTCTTCTCGGCAATGTCGCGCTGGGAGCGCAGGGGCAGGATGCTGGTCGTGTCGATGTAGGCGCGCCACTGGTCGCGGATGCGCAAAAAGAAGTCGAACGAGCCCGTGGTGCGGCCGCTCACGGTGGCCTTATAGCACGGCCGGTCGTTCACGCGCTCCAGGCCGGGGGCCGTTTCCACTGTGGCCTCGCCGCCGTTGATGAGGCCGTAGTGCACCGTGTAGCGGATAACCTCGCCCCGCCCGAAGCTGGACTGCGGAATGCTGCGCACAGCATCGCCGGGACCCAAAGCCGGAGGCGCGGCCGCCAGCAACAGCAAAAGAGCGGGAATAAAAAGGAGCCAGCGGCGAGTCATAGGTTATACCAAATGGAGAGAGCCAGCCTAAACAAACGCGGTGCCAGCCTCGGAATCCTCAAATATACGGACGTAAAAAAGCCCGCTACGAGAGATAGCGGGCTTTTTAATAACCAATTGTGAGTTATAAGTTTAGCAGCAACGGGTTTCAACTCACAACTGCCAGTTCATAACTCATAACTAATCTTACAGGGTGTCTTCGCCGTCTTCCACGATGGTCAGGTCCACCGGAATCACGTCGGTGTCGCCCTTGGCCATGTCGCGGATTTTCTTCTCGATTTCGGCGGCCAGCTCGGGGTTGTCGAGCAGCAGGGTTTTTACGGCCTCGCGGCCCTGGCCAATCTTGGTTTCGCCGTAGTTGAACCACGAGCCCGACTTGCCGATGATGCCCATATCCACGCCGAGGTCCACAATCTCACCGACTTTGGAAATGCCCTGGCCGTAAATGATGTCAAACTCGACCACCTTGAAGGGCGGCGCGACTTTGTTCTTCACCACCTTCACCTTGGTACGGTTGCCAGTCACATTGTCCTTGTCCTCCTTAATCTGGCCGATGCGGCGAATGTCGAGGCGCACCGAAGCGTAGAATTTCAGAGCGTTACCGCCGGTCGTGGTTTCGGGCGAGCCGAACATCACGCCGATTTTTTCGCGCAGCTGGTTAATAAACACGCAGCAGCAACCCGTTTTGTTGATGGTGCCGGTGAGCTTACGCAGCGCCTGGCTCATGAGGCGGGCGTGCAGGCCCACTTTCGAGTCGCCCATGTCGCCTTCCAATTCGCCTTTCGGCACGAGGGCAGCTACGGAGTCAATCACAATAATGTCAATCGCGCCGCTGGAAATCAGCTGGTCGGCGATTTCGAGGGCTTGCTCGCCGTTGTCGGGCTGGGCAATGAGCAGGTTGCTGGTGTCGATGCCCAGCTTCTCGGCGTACGATTTGTCGAAGGCGTGCTCGGCGTCGATAAACGCCGCCATGCCGCCTTTCTTCTGCGCCTCGGCAATCATGTGCATCGTCAGCGTGGTCTTACCCGACGATTCCGGGCCGTAGATTTCGATAACCCGGCCGCGGGGCACGCCGCCAATGCCGAGGGCAATATCGAGCGAGAGCGAACCCGTGCTGATGCTCGGAATATCGCCCACTTTGTTGTCGGAGAGTTTCATCACCGTGCCTTTGCCGTAGGCTTTGTCCAGCTTATCCAGCGTGAGCTGGAGAGCTTTCATTTTTCCGGCTGCGGTGCTGAGGTCGCCGGCTTCTGCTTTTTCAACTTTGTCGGCCTTGGGAGCCGCTTTGGTAGCTAGTGCCATGTGGGGGTGTTTAAGAAAAACGGGTTAGGTTTGGTAAAGTTAACATTTTTGGCCGGGTCGCAATCGAATAATTCTATTCCTTGGTGGAGGCCCCAAACGGGCTGTTTTGCGGCGGCTTTTTCTAACACAGCACCCGGTGGATTCGTGCCCTGGAAAGGGGAAATATATGGGGAATTATCTAAAAATATTAGTTGGCCTTGTGGCTCTGCTAATTAGAGTGGGAGAGGCGCGGGCGCAGGTCGATAATTCTACTTTCTACAAACCTAACCCTGGCGAAGTATTAGTTGGCGAAGCTTCTCCTAACGGTGATGTAGGCAACATTGGTCCTACAACTCAGCCAACAGGTGGGGATGTGAGGTTAAGCTTGCACTCGTTCACCTTCTTCAAAAACAATGAGTACTTCAATAAGATTGTGGACGGCTACACGTTGTTTGGCACACAGTTAAACCCTCAGTTGGTTTATTACCCCACCAAGGATTTACGCCTCGAAGCAGGCGTTTTTCTGTGGAAAGACTTTGGCAACCCGCAATTGCAGCAAGTGCGCCCCACTTATCGCGCCACTTGGACTAAGGACAACCATCAGTTCATGTTGGGAAACATCCGGGCTAATCTTAATCATGACTACATTGAGCCGCTTCTCAATTTCGAGCGGGTGATACTGAATCCGTTGGAAGAAGGCTTGCAGTACCGGTACCTTGGCAATAGGCTGTTCCTGGACGTGTGGGTGGACTGGCAGCGCCAGCAGTACCGCAACAGCAACTTTCAGGAGGAAATAGCGGGTGGGCTAAGCGGGAGCTACCGAATCAGCGGTGACAACAGCAACTGGCAAATAACGCTACCTTTTCAACTCACGGCAACTCACCGCGGTGGGCAAATCGACACAGTTGATAAGCCCTTGCAGACGTTGGTAAACGAAGCAGCCGGAATAGGGGTGTACCGTCCTTTAAATGGTGGCGTACTTCGGGCTGTCCGCTTCAACGGCTACGTGCTCGGCTTCCAAGATAACTCTCCGACCCAGGGCCAAAACCCCTTCAAGTACGGCAACGGCTTTTACCTGAACACCACGTTCGAAACCCGCTACGCGGATGTGATGCTGAGCTACTGGCGCGGCTCGCGCTTTATCGCGCCGCTGGGGGGCGACTTGTACCAGAGTGCCTCACGGACGGTATCAAACTCGGCGTTTCTGGACCGTGAGCGGCGGATTCTGCTGGTGCGACTACTGCGCGATTTCCGCATTTCGGATGCCGCCGCGCTTACGGTGCGCGTGGAACCGGTTTACGACTTCAACGCCAAGCTGCTGGACTACTCCTTTGGGGTGTACCTGAATTTCCGGCAGGAATGGCTGCTGGGCAATGTGAGCCAGCGGGTGCGGGTGGGGCAATAACGTGGCATAAGCTTTAGCTTGTGCGTCGCAACGTTGCCACGCACAAGCTGAAGCTTATGCCACATCGCGCACGAGCCAGAAGCGGCAGATATCGGCCAGCGCGTCGGAATTGCGAAACCAGTGCATCCGTTTGGATGGCGGCTCCAGCTGGAAGCCGGCGGCGCGGGCTACGGCCTGCCCGCGCCCGTTGTGGGCGTAACAGCGCACCAGCAGGCGCTGGCTGCCCACCGATTCAAACCCAAAGGCGATGGTAGCCAGCAGGGCTTCACGGGCAAAACCCTGTCCCTCGGCCGCGGCGGCCAGGTAGTAACCAATTTCAGCCTGCCCCTTCAGCTGCGGCATGAGGCAGATGTCGCCCACGTATTCGGCCGTGGCCCGATGCCAGATACCGAACACGTAGAAGCGGCCGGTGCGCCAGTCCTCAACGAAGGCTCGTAGAGAAGCCACGGCATCGGTGGGCTCGCGCACGGCCAGCAGGCGGTCAGGGAAGGAGGACTGGAGACGGGCGCGGTTGGCGTGCAGCAGCGCGAAGAAGTCGTCGGCATCGGCCGGCTCGTAGGGGCGCAGGCAGAGGCGTTCGGTATAGAGCGGGGCGCGGGGCAGCATGGCAGCAGAATACGAAAAAAGGGCCGCCTCTGTGCCCAGAAGCGGCCCTTTCGAAAGCATCAAAAACGCTATTTGTTTGCGCCCACGTACTGGCTGGGGCTCCCTAAGGCCTGCTGCGTGCGCATCACGTTCACCTGCCGGGCTGCCTCGTTGAAAAACTCCAGGCGGCGAATCAGCATTTCCTTTATCAGCACGCGGCCTTCGGGCGTGCGCATGGTGCCGCGCTTGTCGGCCAGCACGCGCGCCATGGCGGCCAGCGTCTGGCCCTCATGCTTCATAAACTGCTGCTGAAACTCAGCCAGCCGGGCCACGCCGGTGGCGCTGAGCACAAAGTCTTCGCCCGCGCCCTGGTTTAGCACTTCGCACAGCACGTACACTTCGATGGGCAGGCTGGTTTCAAGGGCCGTGGTGCGTAGCTCAAGGCCGGCCGCCAGGGCGTCGAGGATGATGCGCACGTTGCGCTCAAATTGCTGATAGTAGGCTTGGGCTTCCACTAGTGAAGGGTTGAATGTTGAGGGTTGAGTTTTGAGTTTTAGGCTGAAGGCGCTTGGGGCATTCAACCCTCAACATTCAAAACTCAGCATTTCTAAAGTAGTTCTTTCACAATCTGCTCTACGCCTATGCCTTCGGCTTCGGCTTTGAAATTGCGCACAAGGCGGTGGCGCAGAATGGGCACCGCAACGGCGCGCACGTCCTCAATATCGGGCGAGTATTTGCCGTTGAGCAGGGCGTTGCATTTGGCGCCCACCACAAGGTGCTGCGAGGCCCGCGGGCCGGCGCCCCATTCCAGCAGCTGGTTGGCGCGGGGGGCGGCGCGCTCGGTGTTGGGGCGGGTTTTGTGCACCAGGCTCACGGCGTATTCCACCACGTTATCGGCCACGGGCACGCGCCGTACCAACTCCTGAAATGCCTGAATGTCGGCCGCGTGCAGCACTTTATTCACCGTCTGCTTGCGGTCCGACGTGGTGTTGCGCACGATGCTCAGCTCCTCGGCGTAGCTGGGGTAGCCCAGCTCAATGTTGAACATGAATCGGTCGAGCTGGGCTTCAGGCAACGGGTAGGTGCCTTCCTGCTCGATGGGATTTTGCGTGGCCAGCACGAAAAACGGGCGCGCCAGCGGGTAGCGCTGCCCGGCTACGGTCACCGCGTATTCCTGCATCGATTCGAGCAGGGCGGCCTGGGTTTTTGGCGGCGTCCGGTTGATTTCGTCGGCCAGAATTATGTTAGCGAATACGGGGCCTTTCACGAAGTGAAAATCCCGCTGCTGGTTCATGGTTTCTGAGCCCACGATGTCGGAAGGCATCAAATCGGGCGTGAACTGGATGCGGTTGAACGACAGGTCCAGCGAATCGGCAATGGTCTGAATCAACAGGGTTTTGGCCAGGCCGGGCACCCCAACCAAGAGGCTATGGCCCTGCGAAAACACGGCCGTGAGCACCAAGCGCACCACTTCGTCCTGCCCCACGATGACTTTGCCGATTTCCTGGCGCAGCTTCTGAAAGGAGGCGGCCAGCGCATCGGCGGCTTCTTTGTCGTTCATCATGCTCGGTTAGTTGTCAGTTATTAGGTGGCAGTTGTTAGCACGCTACTCGAAGTTAAGCTGTGAGCCCAGCCCGACAACCGATTACGAGTAACCGACAACTAGCGCTCAGCTACGTCCAGCACTTTGCACTGGGCATATTCCGGCGCGATTTCCAGGTACACGGTACCCCGGTTTTGCAGGAACCACTCGTCCAGGGCTTTGTTGCGCTTTTCGTTGAGCGCGGCCGCCGCAATTTTCTGGTAGTCTTCCTGCAGGTTGGCCTGGTGGGGCGCGGTGTTCGATTTCAGCCACAGGATGCGCATGGCGTCCTTGCCGTCGTCGGTGCGGTAGGGCAGGGGCGGGGTGATGCTGCCCACTTTCATCGTGTCGATAGTGAAGAAAATGGCCGGGTCCAACTTGTCAAGGGGCAAGCGGGTGCCGCCGTCCTGGCGGTTCTGGAGCAGACCGCCGTTGCCACCGGTGACTTTATCAGTCGAATTTTCTTTGGCCGCTTTGGCAAAGGTGATGCTATCGGACAGAATCTGACGGCGCAGTTTGGTCAGGGTTTGGGCGGCGGCGCTGGCGTCGGCCGTGCCCGTTTCGGGCTTCAGCAGAATGTGCCGCGTCGAAAACGTATTGCCTTTGCGCTCAATGAACTGAATGAGGTGGAAGCCGAACTGCGACTGCACCACCGGCGAGAGCTGGCCCGGCTCCAGTTTCATGGAAGCCGCCTCGTACTCCGGCACCAGCTCGCCCCGCTTGAAAAAGCCGAGGTAGCCGCCTTCTTTGGCCGAGCCGGGGTCCTGGGAAAATTCCTTGGCCAGCGTCGCAAAATCGGCGCCGCCTTTAATCTGTGCCCGCAGGTCGTTGAGCTTGGCCAGGGCGGCCTGCTTGGCTTTGTCGTTCACCTGCGCCAAGATGATAATCTCGCCCACTTCCACCTCCGTGCTGAAATAAGGCAGGCTGTCCTTGGGCACTTTGCTGAAATACTGCGCCACCTCGCGCGGCGTAACCGCCACTTTGCTGGTGATGGTTTGCTGCATTTCCTGCTGCGTGAGCTGGTCTTTCACCTGGGGCCGCAAGTCATCCTTCAGCGCTTTGATGGACTTGCCATACTGCTCTTCCAGACGTTTTTCGGAGCCAATCTGCTGGGCAAAATAGGCCATGCGGCGGTCGACTTCGCTGTTCACCCGCTGGTCGGTCACGGTCACGGAGTCCACCTCGGCGCGGGCCAGCATCAGCTTGTTCAACACCAAGCTTTGCAGGATTTTGCACTTCAAATCAGGTGGTAGCGGCTTGCCTTCGGCGCGGGCTACTTCCTGCAAGTACACGTTTTCCACGTCGGACTGAAGCACGATTTGATTGTCCACCTTCACCACGATGCCGTCGAGCAATTGCTGGCCTTTGGGCCGGGTAATGCCCAACTGGGCGTGGGAAGCGGGCGCAAAGCCCAACAACAATAGCAGGGTAAGCAAAGCCGACGTTGCGGCGCGATTCACGTTAAAAAGCATAGAGTAGTAATGTAAAGCCTAACGGCCCAACGCCGGAGCTTGAGCCACGGACGCCTAACACGCGAACGGGCCCGCAAATTTCACGATAAATCCGTGGGCAGACAAAAACAAGGAGTTCGGGCCGCATCCGAAGGTTGCAATGGTGTCCGAAAGACGCCTGCGGGGCGTTGGCAGCGAGTAGTTTACATAAAACTACTCACTGCCAACGCCCCACTGCTGCACTTCTATTTCGTGATGAGCTTATTTACCTCCGCCTCGTTTACCTGCACAGGGCGGGTTGCGCGCATTTCCGTAATCCACTCTTTTTCCAGGTACGTCTGGTAATCGGAAGTAGCTTGGCCACGGGCTTCGGCCAGTGTTTTAGGGCCGGCGGGCAGCATCTTGTCGATGATGACAGTATTGTAGCGGCCGTCTTTGGGCAGCGTGTAAGTGCCCGGCCCCTTGGGCAGCAGCTCATCCACCAGCTTGTTTTCGCCCTTCTGGAACACCTTCTGGGTTATCTGCACCGACAACGGATTCTTCAGGTTCAACTCGGCTTCGATGGCTTCCGGGCTGCCGGTCACCAGGGCCACCTGCACGCCCGCAGTGCTGGCAGCCGTTGGGGCCGCCTTGCTGATGCGGCTGGCCGGCACGCCCCGGCCCTGCAAATAAGTAGCCGCCGATTCGGCGCGGGCGCGGGCCAAGCTGGTTTTTTCACCCTTTTTCACGCGGCCCGTGAGGGTAACGCGGGCCAGGGTGTCTTGCAGCATGCGGTCGGCTAGTTCTGCCAGCGCCTGGCCGGCAGCTTTGCCCACGGTGGCCGTGCCGGTGCCGTAAACTGCCGTTTTAGGGAGGTTCCTGGTAACCGGGAAACGGGCTGTCGTCAGCTCTTTCTGAGCCCGGACCAGCAGGGCCGGCGTAGCGGCGCTGATGACGGTGCCCTGCACGCGCGGCTCCCACTGGTACTTGTCCTGGTTGGCCGCGAAGTAGTTTTTCAGGCCCACGGTGTCCTCAATGGCCTTGCTCCATACTTTCTCATCCATCAATTGGAAGAGCAGAATGCCGTCGCGGTATTCCTTCACCAGCATGCGGTAGTCCTCGTACTTGGCTTCGAGGTTGTTCTTTTCGAACTCGGTCAGCGACTGCTCCACGTACTGGTCGTAGAGCTGCTGCATGGCAAAGGCCGGCTCCGCACCCGCACGGGGGCGCTGGTTTTGTTGCACAAAGGTCAGAAAATCAGCTGCGTAGTAGGGCTTGTCTTTGATGGTGAACAGTAGCAGCTTGCCCCCGCTTGCCTTCGCCTGCGCTGGTTTCATGCCCTCGCCAAGCGCCATTTGGTACTTGAACCGGCCAGCTACCAACGACGTGTCAGCTTTGCTGAAAACGTAGACTTTGGCCGCCGGAATCTCCATAAACTGGTTCTCCTGGCGCACCCGCTTCAGAAAAGCAGTTTTATTGAGCTCCGAGCGCGAGTCCTTGGCGACTTTGGCCTTCAGGGTTGGTTCCATGTCGGCAAACTGGGCCAGGGGCTGGCGCTCAATCAGCTTGATGACGTGCCAGCCGTAGGGCGTCTGGACCGGGGCCGCAATGTCGCCGGGCTTTTGCAGCTTGAAAGCCACCTCCTCAAATGACGGAATCATACGGCCCGTGCCGAAGGGCGGCAGCTCGCCGCCGTTAGGTGCCGAGCCCGCGTCTTCCGAGAACTGTGCCACGAGCTTTTCCCAGTTTTCACCCTTTTTCAGGCGGCTGTACAACTCGTCGACTTTCTTCTTGGCCGTAAGCGAATCCGCCGTCGGCGCGTTGGGCGTCATGCGAATCATGAGGTGGGCCACCTTGATTTCGCCCTGTGCGGCCCGCTTGTCGTTCACCTTAATGATGTGGTAGCCAAAACGCGTGCGAATGGGGGCCGAAACCTCACCCACGGGCGTGTTGTAAGCCGCCGACTCGAACGGATACACCATCTGCATGGCGGTGAAATAGCCCAGCTTGCCATCATTTTCCTTGGCCGAAGGGTCTTCGCTCAGGGTGCGGGCCAGCTGCGCAAAATCGGTGCCGCCCACTACCTGCTGGCGAATGCCCTGGATTTTCTGGAAAGCGGCCAGCGTGTCCTGCGGCGTGGCATCGGGCGTAACGCGAATGAGAATGTGCGAGGCGCTTACTTCTTGGCTCATGCGGGCGTAAGCCTCGCGCACGAGCTGGTCGGTTACGCTTTTTTCGGTGAGGTAGGGCTGGGCCAACTGTTGGCGGTAGCCGTCGAGCTCGCGTTTGAAGGCCTGCGTGGTATCGAGGCCGCGCTGCTCGGCATCCAGTACCTTGAGGCGGAAGTTGGTGTACAGGTCCAGGTAATCGGTCACGCTTTGGCGGGTGCCATAGTCGGAGGCCGTACTGTTGTTTTTGCGGTAGACGTAGGCAAACTCATTGGCCGGTACCGCGTAGTTTCCCAGCGTTTCGACAACGGGCCCGGTGGCAGTAGAAGCAGCGGCAGCCGAAGCAGCGGGTTTAGCGGCCTGACAGCCAGCCAGCAGTGTTACGACGGCCGTGCCGGCGTACAGAATGCGTTTGTGCATAGGAACAGATAGGAGACGAAAGCGCCAAAAAGGGGAGTTGGAATGGCGCGGGCATAAAAGTACCAGTGCGAAATTAACTAATTTTTGGAGGGAAACGAAGCAAGTAGAATGCCTTCGCCGCTGTTTTGGAGATAGATTGAAAAAAACGTCGTGCCGGGTAGGACCAAAAGCATATTGCCGCGCAACCAGTTCACGGAATGGACTGGCTGCGCGGCAACGGTGCTTGGGCTTCGCCCAGCGCGACGCGCTGTTGGGGCTTTCTCGTTAGGCCAGGTGCTTGCTCAGGTGGCAAACGGTGTGGTTGCCGCGGGTAAAAAATTCTACCTTATCCATGAGCCGGTTCACCAGCGTCATGCCCATGCCGCCCTTGCGTCCCTGGCGGATGTAGTCCCGCAAATCGGGGTTTTGGTGGGCTTCCGGCAGGTAAATGGTGTCGCCGTTGTCCGCGATTTGCACGTTCAGCTCCCGCTCGCTGAGGTCTATTTCCAGGTCCAGAAATTGGTTTTCATCCTCACCATTGGCATGGATGATAAAATTAGCCACCACTTCATCCACCGCCAGTACCACTTGGTTAATGGCCACTTCGGGCAGCTGCCGGTTGCTGAGGTAATTCCGCACAAAGTCACGCACCTGTTGGAGGTGGATGCGTGAGCAAGCAATGCGGAGAGCAGACTTCACTTCGGAAAGGGTGAATGTTGAGGGTTGAATGCCGGGGGTGAATGCTGGGGGTTGGATGTTGAGTTAATGAAAACGACGCTCTCATTAACCCCACATTCACCCCTCAACATTCCTGACTTTCTACGCGGCTTCCGCTTCGGTGGCGGTGGGCACGATGGTCATCAGGGCATCGAGCCCCAGAATTTCAAACACGTTGAAAACTTTTTCCTGCATGTTGAAGAATACCAGTTTCACATTGGCATCCTGAAACCGCTGCAGGTGCGAAATAAATACCCCCAGGCCAGCCGACGAAATATAGCTAAGCTTGGCACAGTCGACTAATACCTTGCGGTAGTCGAGAATATCGGGTTTTGCTAGCTCAGTATCAAGAACAATGGCGGAGCTAGCGTCCAGCTCGCCGTCCAGCAGGAGGGTGAGCGTATCGGCGGTGGGTTGAGCGGTAACTTTCATAATGAGAACGATACGTCAGGCTCACTGTGGGGGTTGAGCGGACTTGAATTTTATAACCAACAGGGTCTGGTCGTCGTGAATGGGAAAGCCGTGGGTAAAGCCATTCAAGTCGGCAAGGATGAACGATTTAATGTCGTCGGCTTCCTGGAAATAACTTTCTTCCAGGCGCAGCTTGAGGCGGTCTTCGCCGTACTCGTCGGTGCCGTCGCCGCCGCGAGCCTCCACGATGCCGTCGGTATATATCACCATCACATCGCCGGGGCTGTAGTCGTAAAACTGGTTTTTGATGTGCTTTTCATAGTTCTCGTTTCGAATAATTCCGAGGCCGAGGCCCGTAGATTCGAAATAGAACACTTCCTCGCGCAGGGCGTGGTAGTAGAGCGTGTGGCAGTGTCCGGCGCGGGCAAACACGAAGCCGCCCTGCTCATAATCGATGATGTAGAGCGAGGAGGTGATGAAGGAAGACTTTTCGAGGCAGTGGGTGAGGGCGGCGTTGGCCTGGGCCATGAAGCGGCTGGGCACTGGGAATTTGTCGCGCTCGTTTTTGGCCAGCGGGTTTTCCTGCATCAGCGAATGGAAAATCCCCTTCATCTGGGCCATGTGGAAGGCGGCCGTCACGCCTTTGCCGCTCACGTCGCCGATGATGACGGCCAGCCGCCGGCCGGGCAGGTGCAGGAAGTCGTAGAAGTCGCCGCCCACTTCCTTGGCCGCCAGCGAATGCGAACTGATTTCGAACCAGTTGTCGGTGGGCAGGTTCTTGGGAATGAGGCTGTCCTGCACCTGGGAGGCAATCTTGAGTTCCTCCTGCGTGCGCTGATTTGCCAGCGAAGTTCGCACCAGCTCCAGGTTTTCGATGCTGAGTACCGCCTGGCTGGTAAAGGTTTGCAGAATGCTCAGGTCTTCGCCATCGAACGTGTTGGGCTCGGCCTTGAGCAAGTAAAGCGTGCCGTACTCGAAATGCAGGCCCCGCAGCGGCAGCTGCAGCAGTGAGCGAAAGCGCTGCTTGGTACCTTCAAAGCCAGGTCGTAAATTGAGGTCGTTGGTGATGTACTCATCGTCCGGCGGCGTATAGCTGCTCAGGTGTCTACGCAGCTCTTCGGCCTGCGCCGGTAGGATATTATAATACTGAATGACTTCGGCGGCTTCGACCTTAACGTGGTCCGGCAAAAGCACCAGCCAGGCGGCATCGGCCTTCACCGTTTGCACCGCCGACTCCAACAGTATGCTGTACACTTCGCCGGAAGTTTGGCCATGCTGCACAATTTGCACCAGGCGCTGCAGGCTTTGAAGCTCCATCTGCCGCGGCGCGGTGGCTTGGGGAGGGGCCACTACGGCCGCGGGCCGGGCGGGCGGGCGGGTAAACAGCTGCCAGAGGATACCCATCAGGCCCGTCATGGCTGCCAGTAGCATCCAACTCGACACTGGCGTAGCTGCCAGCCCCATGCCTACGATGTTGGCTACCACCAAGCTAATGCTCAGCAGCGTGAAGGCAAAACCAATATACAGCAGCGGATGACGCACGGATAGGACTACGAATAATACAAAAGCACCAGCCTGTTGCATCTTGGCAGACGCCCAACCGGCATGCAAGATACTATTGCCTATCGAAATTCAAGTGTACGATTTTGGCCTGTGCAATAAGGGCAGCGCCAGCATAAGCCAACGCTGCCCCTTGAGCCACAAGCCCTGACCGACCTAGTTTAGCGGCTCGAATAGTTCGGGGCTTCGCGGGTGATTTGCACATCGTGCGGGTGCGACTCGCGCAGGCCGGCGCCGGTAATGCGCACAAACTGCGCCGCTTGCAGTGCCTCCATATTGGCCGCGCCCACGTAGCCCATGCCCGCCCGCAGGCCGCCCGCCAACTGGTAAATCACCTCCGATACATTGCCCTTGAACGGCACCCGGCCCACAATGCCCTCGGGCACCAGCTTCTTCACGTCGTCTTCGGCATCCTGGAAGTACCGGTCTTTGCTACCGTCTTCCATCGCCTCCACCGAGCCCATGCCGCGGTACGACTTGTACTTGCGGCCTTCGTAAATAATCAGCTCGCCGGGAGCCTCCTCGGTGCCAGCCAGCAGCGAGCCCACCATTACGGCTGCCGCGCCACCTGCCAAAGCCTTCACTACATCACCCGAAAATTTAATGCCTCCATCGGCTACCAGCGTTACGCCGGTGCCGGCCAAGCCCCGCGCGGCTTCCAGCACGGCCGAAAGCTGTGGCACGCCAATGCCGGCAATGATGCGCGTGGTGCAGATGGAGCCTGGCCCCACGCCCACCTTCACGCAGTCGGCCCCGGCGTCGGCCAGGGCGCGGGCCCCGGCGGCAGTGGCCACGTTACCGGCCATCACGTCCAGGTTCGGATAAGCGGCTTTGATGGCGCGCACGGCGTCCATCACGCCTTTGGAGTGGCCGTGGGCGGTATCGAGGCTTACAATGTCTACTCCGGCTTCAACCAAAGCGGCTACGCGCTGAAGCAGGTCGGGGGTAACGCCAACGGCGGCGCCTACGCGCAACCGGCCCTGGCTGTCTTTGCTGGCGTGTGGTGTCCGGCGGCGCTTGCGAATGTCCTTATAAGTCATGAGGCCAGCCAGGCGGCCTTCGCTGTCCAGCAGCGGCAACTTGTCTACTTTGCTGTCGGTGAGAAGCTGTTCAGCTTCGGTCTGGTCGATGCCAGCTGGTGCGGTAACGAGGCGGCTGAGCGGAATCATTACGGTGGTGACGGGCCGGCTCAGGTCCTTTTCAAACCGCAGGTCGCGGTTGGTGAGAATGCCTTCCAGGCGGCGGTCGTCGCCAATTACGGGAATGCCACCGATGCCGTGCTTGCGCATTAGCTGGCGGGCATCGGCGAGGGTGGCGGTGGGCGGCAGGGTGAGCGGGTCTTGAATTAGCGCCGACTCGCTGCGCTTCACACGGCGCACCTGGTCGGCCTGCGCCTTGATGGACATATTCTTGTGAATAATGCCCAAGCCACCTTCCTGCGCCAGCGCAATGGCCATGTCGGACTCCGTAACGGTGTCCATGGCCGCCGAAATGAGCGGGGTTTGCAGCCGGATGTTGGGGGTGAG
This sequence comes from Hymenobacter sp. IS2118, assembly GCF_000715495.1. Lineage (GTDB taxonomy): Bacteria > Bacteroidota > Bacteroidia > Cytophagales > Hymenobacteraceae > Hymenobacter. The sequence goes on from NZ_JNLX01000128.1 coordinate 71,868, forward strand.
GCGGGTGCCGGTGTCGCAGTCGCGGGGCAGTACTTCGGAGTACGCTGGCAGCAGCAGTACGTCGTCGTAAGTCAGGGCCTCGAAGGCAATTTTGGGGGTTGCGGAATCCGCCATAGCAAAAGGGATTGGGGGTTGGGGCCTTTTGCCAGGCAAAGGTACGGCGCGGAGTTGGGTTAGCGCCAGCCTAAATTCCGTTGCCGGGTTACTCTTTTGCGAATTTTACCACTCGCACCTCGCCGCCGGCCGTTATCCGCGACAGGTATAGCCCCGCCGCCAGGTTGCGCAGGCTCACGGCGTCGCCGTTGCGCACGGCGGTCCGCAGCACCGTGCGGCCGCGGGCATCGGTAATTTCGAGCCGGCCGTCGATTAGTGAAGCTGGCAGGGCTATCCGCAATTCCTGAGTGGCCGGGTTGGGGTACACGCTGGCTTGCAGCCGTTGGCTTTGGCGGACCGGCGTAATAGTAGCGGGCGCGAACAGCCAAGTGTAGGCCGCCGGGAATTCGCGCTGCCAGAACCATTCGGCGTGCTGCCCATCGGCACGCGGATTGAAGCTCAGGTTGGCAGCCGGCACGCCGCCGCGCAGGAGCGAATCGCGCATGGCGGCCATGTAGGGCACCATGGTAGCGCTTTCAGTGGTGCCGCTCACGAAGTAGAAACGGGTGTTGGGATTGGCCGGGTGCTGGTGCACGTAGGCAAACAAGGGCTGCGCTGCAAACCAGAAAGCCGGCGAAAACACGCCCACTTTACCAAAAACCGTTGGGTGGCGCAGGGCCGCGTACGTCGCGATGAGGGCGCCCATGCTGGAGCCGGCAATGCCGGTGTTCTCGCGGCTGGCCAGGGTGCGGTAGTTGGTGTCGATGTAGGGCTTGAGGGTTTCAACCAGGAAATCCACGTACAAATCGCCCTGGCCGCCACCATTTTGCGGGTTTTTCCAGGGCGAATACTCGTCGAGGCGGCTGGCGCCGCCGTTGTCCACGGCCACCACAATGCAGCCCGTGGGGTCCTGGCCATTGGTATTGAGCAGGTTCAGGGCTTCATCCACGCCCCATTCGCCGGCAAAGGCGGTACGGCTGTCGAACACGTTCTGGCCGTCCTGCATGTACAGCACGGGGTAGCGGCGGCCGCTGGTGGCGTAGCCGGGCGGCAGGTACAGCCACACGCGCCGGGTGCGCCCCAGCTGCGGCAGCGCAAACGAGGTGGAAATAACGCTCACATTGGCCGCCGCCGTGGACTGGCCGCCGCCCGGAGTACCGCCGGCCAGGTCTTCCCAGTTCAGTACCTGGTGCAGTACTGGCCCGGTGCTGCTGCCGAAGGTGTACGCCCGGTCGGGCACCTGGCCGTTGGAAGCAGTAGTTTCGACCGATGCCCACGCGCCGCGGGTGAACTTGTATTTAATCGTGCCGGTGGCGGCGGGCAGCGTGATTTCGTAGCTGCCGTCGGCGTTGCGGGTGAGCGTGTGTGCAGCGCTGGCCGGGTTCCAGTTATTGAAAGTGCCCGCCATGTAAATCGTGGCATCAGCTGGGGTGTTGGCCGGTACGGCGGTGATTTTGAACGTGACCTGCGCCTGCGCCGTGAGGCCAAACAAGAAGAGGAGAAGCGAGAAAAGGTTTTTCATCGGCGATGATGCAGGGCGGGAGTGCAGAGTGGGATTTTGGGGGGACGCAAAGGTACGGCTGGGTCCTGTGTTCGGGGCGCGAGGGCTGGGGCCGCAAACAATTCGCGGCCGCAATCCGTCTTAACGCCTACCATTTCCTAATCTGATTTTTATGCCTGATTCCACTCCCCAAACCTGGTTTATCACCGGGGCCTCATCTGGCTTCGGCGAAGCCCTGGCCACTTACGTTTTGGAGCAGGGCGGCCGCGTGGCCGCCACCTTCCGCAAGCCCGAGCAGGCCGAGGAATTCACCGCCAAAGAAGCCGGCCGCACCTTCGGCGTGGTATGCGACGTGACCAACGAGGCCCAAGTGAAAACCGCCGTGGCCGACGCCATTGCCCATTTTGAACACCTCGACGTGGTGGTGAACAATGCCGGCTACGGCTCAATGGGCAGCATCGAAGAAGTGCCGGCCGCAGAAGTGCAGCGGCAGTTCGACGTGAACGTGTTTGGCGTGCTGCACGTGCTGCGGGCCGTGCTGCCGCACCTGCGCGAGCGCCGGTCGGGCCATGTGCTCAACATCACCAGCATCGGCGGCCTGAAAACCTTCCCCGGCGTGGGCATCTACAACGCCAGCAAGTTTGCCCTCGAAGCCATCGGCGAAAGCCTGAGCCAGCAGGTAGGGCCGCTAGGCATTAAAGTGACGAACATCGAGCCCAGCGGTTTTCGCACGAAATGGGCGGGCGAGTCGGCCACCTTTGCCGATACCAAAATAGAAGACTACCAAGCCACTGCGGGCGAAAACATGCGCGCCATTCAGGGCTACAGCGGCCGCCAGCCCGGCGACCCCGTGCGCGCCGCCAAAGCCATGTACGAGGTAGCGCAAATGGAAAACCCGCCCCTGCATCTGCCTTTGGGCAAAGCCGCTGTGAAGGGTGCCCGCGAAAAATTCGCCGCCCTCAGCCAGGAGTTGGAGCAGTATGCCGACATGGGCGACGCTGCCGATTTCCCGGCCGGCGAGTAAATTTGTGAGGTAAGCTTTAGCTTGCCGTTAAGTAGGCCGGCAGCTATGTTATGGCCTGTACTTCCCTCACGGCAAGCTAAAGCTTACCTCACAACTATGCCCCTTGCTGCCAACGATTACGAAGCCACTTCCTGGGAAGACCTGCAACGCCTGCTGTTTCAGGATACTTGGGACAGCCGGCTGGGTCGGTTCCGCTCACCGTATGTGTACCGCGGCAGCCGCTCGCGCCACTATGAGCTGAATACCAGCTTGCAACGGCTGGGCGGCGAGTACCACCAGCTGGAAAACCACCTGCTGCGCAACTTCCGCAAGTACGCGCACGACACCACCCAAACCATTCAGGCGGCTAGCACCTGGGACTGGCTGGCCCTGGCCCAGCACCATGGCCTGCCCACGCGCCTGCTCGACTGGACGTACTCGCCCTACGTGGCCCTGCACTTCGCCACCGACGACCTCGACGCCTACCACGAAGACGGCATTATCTGGGCCCTCAACTACGTGAAAGCCGCCGAGCACCTGCCCCAGCGCCTGCGCCAGGCCCTGCAAAAGGAAGGTTCCAACGTCTTCACCTCTGAGCTGTTGCGGCCCCTGGCCAACGACCTCAACGAGCTGGAAGAGCTGCAGGAAGTGCCTTACGTGCTGTTTTTGGAGCCGCCCAGCCTCGACGCCCGCATTGTGCACCAGCACGCCCTGTTTTCGCTGATGAGCACGGCCCAAAGCGTGCTGCACAACTGGCTCACCGAGCGCCCCGAGCTGTACTTCCGCATTGTGATTCCGGCCCGGCTGAAGTGGGAAGTGCGCGACAAGCTCGACCAGGCCAATATTACGGAGCGGGTGCTGCTGCCCGGACTCGGGGGCCTCAGCCGCTGGCTGCACCGCCACTACTCGCCCCGAGGCAACGGCGGCGCCTTCCTCGACGACAACGAAATGCGCTGATTGAGCTTTGAGCCACCAGCTGTAAGCCGCAAGCCGCAAGCTCACATATTGCAAGGCTTGTGGCTTGCAGCTGACAGCTTGTAGCTCAAAAGCAGTTCAGTCCTGCCAGGGCCAGTGCCAGCGGAAGCGGTGTTCTTTGGCGCGGGCTTTCTGGGTGTGGTCGTGGCCTACCACTTGCACGTCCCAGACCAGGCCCACGGCTCGCAGGGCGGCCACGAGGTACCAACCCAGGTCCAACTCGTACCAGGCCGTGCTCATTTTGGCGGAGCTGGGGTGGGCGTGGTGGTTGTTGTGGAAGCCTTCGCCAAACGACAGGGCGCCTAGCAGCCAGTTGTTGTAGCCGTGCTCGGTGGCATCGTCGATGTGGTAGCGGGTGTAGCCGTATTTGTGCGATACATAGCCCACAAACCAGTTGCCCATCGTAATGATGCTGATACGCAGCGGCCCGCATACTATCATCGCCTCAAACCCGAAAAGCATCCAGATGAGGCCAGCCGCCCCGAGTACGTGCAGGTACCAGGTTTTTTCCAGGAATACCAGCCAGGGGTCGGTTAAATCCTCATCAGGAATTTCGTAGCGGCCGACGTCCCCCGGTTCCAGGGCAAAGTGCAGGTTCCAGTAGTAATCGCGCAGCAGGGAATGGTCGTAGCGAAAATAGGCCGGACAGTCGGTGCGGTTTTGCCAATAGTCACGGAAGTAGTGCACCCGCACCCAACTCAGCGGCCCGCCCAGGCCGGTGTGCACGAATAAATACACCAGTACCCCGCGCGTAAACCGCGCGCAGCGGTACGAGCGGTGGATGATGCCCCGGTGCAAGCCAATGGTAAGCCCAAATCCCACGGTAACTACCGTAATCAGCGCGGAAGCCAGGCTAAGTGGACCCGATAAGCTTGACCAACCCCACACCAAAGCCGGGACCAGCATTAGGTAAAGCCAGAAAATCTTAAACCAACCTGGACGAAGCCGGTCACCGGCTATAACGGGATAATTGGGGCCGAAATGCTGCATGCGGGGGCGGGTTAGCTGCTTTCTCCTACGAAATTACATCGCAGAAATCCAGCCCACAACGCCTATTTTGCTTGGTTCGCGCGGTATCTGGCGGGGCTACCGCCGTACCAGCGCGTGGCGGGCTGGGGTGGCCACAGCCACGCTCAGCTGCACGGCGTTGCGGGCCAGGGATGCGCCGGCCGCCCCTGCCGCCTGGGTCTGGTGCAGGTAGGCCATTTCCAGGGTGGCGCGGTGGCTCAAGCGGTAGCCCAGGCCAGCGCTGGCGCGGTTTTCCTCCAAAAAGCTCTGTCCCTCGCGCTGGCCCAGACCGGCGAATACTTCATTGCCCGCCACCAAAAACATACCGCCCACCGGCAGCAGCCCGCCCGCCCGCAACGGCACCACCAGCCGCAGCTGGTAGCGCAGGCGCGTCGCGAACCGGAAGGCTGTTTCCGGTGCGGTGCGTAACCACCGCTCTTCAGCCCGCAGGCGGTGGCTGGCCCGTATAGCGCCGGTAGCGTCGGCCACAGCTACTTCCTGGTAGAAGCGGTGCTCCGGAGTGGTGATGATGTCGCCGCGGGTAGTAAACTCGTTAGCCGCCAGCACGTAGCCGGTGGTGAGGCTGAGGTTGGGCGAAACATTGAGGCGGAAACCCAGGCGGCCAAGCTGCTGGGCCGTGAGTTGGGCATTGCCCTGACGCGTTTCTACCTCCGAGTACATGCTCCAGCGGCCGCGCAACGGCAAATCGGCGCTGAGTTTCAGCCAGCCCACGGGCGCCCCGCCGCTCTGGGCCTGTGCCGGCCCCGCCCACAAAGCCAGTACCAATAGCGCGAAGAAGTGTTTCATACCTCAATTACGCCATTAATTACCAATGTTATGTAATTGTTACCTCAAAAATCAGCGATTTTGAGCAAATGATAACATTGACCCTTAGCCGTTAACGAAAATCGGCTACTGGCCCAGCCGCTTTTTGGTGAGTCGGGTGGGGATGTGCTCCATCGGTTTGTCGGGCCACGGGTGGCGGGGGTAGCGGCCCTTCAGGTCCTTGCGCACCTCAAAGTAGCCCCGTTCCCAAAAGCTGCGCAGGTCGCGCGTGACTTGCGCGGGCCGCCCGCCCGGCGAGAGCAGGTGCAATAGTAGCGGCACGCGGCCCCCAGCAACGGTGGGCGTTTCGGTCAGCCCAAACAGCTCCTGAAGCTTCACGGCCAGCACCGGGGCGGCCGGGTCGTTGTAATCCAGGGTGATGTGCGAGCCGCTGGGCACCTCCAGCGCGGCCGGCGCGAGGCGGTCGAGCACCTGGCGCTGCGTCCAGCCGCCGGGCAGGCGCGCCAGCAGCGGTTCCACCAGGTTGAGGCGCTGCACCTCGGTCAGGGTCTTGAGGCCCGTTAGGTGCGGGCCCAGCCACTGGGCAAGCTCCCGGGTTAAGGTTTCGTCATCGAATGCGGGCCAATCGGCCTCGGAAATAGCTTCTGAAGCCGGAAAGTGGTGACGCAAAAACTCCAGTCGCTGCTGTAGCTGCCGGGCCTCGGCCGTCCAACTCAACTTGCTCAGCCCTGCTTCCTGCAAATACGCCCCCAGCGCCTGGCTCACCAGCACCGGGTCGGGCTGGCCAATAACCGCTTCCGACAGTAGCAATGCCCCCAGCCGGCGTACCCGGCGGCCCACCACGCGCTGCGCCAAAACGTCGTAGCGCACTTCGTCCGTGGTGGTAATCTGGTCGGCGAAGGCCAGCTCCAGCTCATCCTTGCCCAAGGGCGCAGCCAGCGTAGCACGGGGCGCCGAAGCCGTACCCGCCAGGTGGGCCACCGCAAAAAATTCTGCCTGCGGGTCTACATCCGTGGTGTTCAAGCTCACGCGCTGGCCCGTTACCAGACGCAGTCGGTCGTGGGTTTCGCGCTGCGCCACCCGGTCCGGGTAAGCCAGCGCCGTGAGTAGCCCCACGGGCGCCTGCGCCGCGGAATAGCCGCCCGCCCCCGCCGCCAGCCGTTGCCGGGCGTGCAGGTTGCGGGCCACGTCGCGCACGCGCTGCAGCGTGGCATGGTGCAGCGCGAGTCCCGGCAGCGGTGGCCGGCCACTCTCCAACGCTTCCAGACGCAGGCGCAAGTCGGGCGGCGCGGGCCGGGTATCGGTGGGGGAAGCCCAGCGCAGTAGGTCGCGCTCGGCCAGCAACGCTGCCAACGCGCCCGCTGCCGCGCCGTGGCCCAGCTCCTGCCCGCGCACCACTAAATGGCCCAGCCGGGGCGGCAGGCCCAGCGCCGCCAGCTGCCGGCCGTGCGGCGTTGGTTTTAGGGTAGGAGGAGTTTTGGGTTTTAGGGTAGGAGGGTAAGAGGGTAAGAGGGTAGGAGTTGGGTTGAGGGCTAATGTATCGGCATCCTCAAACCCTCCCACCCTCTTACCCTCAAACCCTCCTACCCCCTTACCCTCCTGCCCTACCAAAGCGCCCAGGCGCAAGAGGAGCTCGCGGGCCTGAGCGAAGGCCGCCACCGGCGGCACGTCCAGCCAACGCAGACTAACAGGGTCTGTCGCGCCCCAGAGAGCCAGCTCCAGGACCAGGCTGCTGAGGTCGGCGGTATGGATTTCGGGCGGGCGGTGTGCGGGCAGGTTGTGGTGCTCGGCCTCGGTCCAGAGGCGGTAGCAGGTGCCGGGGGCGAGGCGTCCGGCGCGACCCCGGCGCTGGTCGGCGGCGGCGCGGGCCACGGGCACGGTTTCGAGGGTGGTGAAGCCGGTGCGGGGCACGAAGCGCGGCACCCGGGCAAACCCGCCGTCAATCACCACCCGCACGCCCTCAATGGTGAGGCTGGTTTCGGCGATGCTGGTGGCCAGGATGACTTTGCGGCGGCCGGCGCGGGCGGGGCGCAGGGCTGCATCCTGGGTTTCGAGGGGCAATTCGCCGTGCAGCAGGTGCAGCTCTACGTGGTCGGGCAGGGCGTCGGTGAGCTTGCGGGCACTGCGCTGCAAGTCGCCCACGCCGGGCAGAAACACCAGAATGTCGCCTTCGGGATGCGTGTGCAGGGCGGCGCGGACCTGAGCGGGGACCAGCTCAGCCAGCCGCTCGTTGGGCTTGTTGGGCAGCGCCGACGCCCGGCGCGGGTCGAGGTAGTGGGTGTCAATCGGAAACAGAAAACCGGCCGACGATACCACCGGCGCGGGCAGCCACTGGCCCAGCCGCTGGGCCTCCAGCGTGGCGCTCATTATCAAAATCCGCAGCTCGGGCCGCAGCACGGCCTGCGCATCCAGGGCCAGGGCCAGCCCCAGGTCGGCGTTCAGGCTGCGCTCGTGAAACTCATCGAACACCACGGCCGCCACGCCTTCCAGGGCCGGGTCGTCCTGAATCATGCGCGTAAGAATACCTTCGGTGATTACCTCCACGCGGGTTTCCTTCGACACCTTACTATCCAGCCGCACGCGGTAGCCGATGGTACGGCCCACGGGCTCGCCCAACAGCTGCGCCAGGCGGGCGGCGGCTCCGCGCACGGCCAGTTGCCGGGGCTCCAGCACCAGAATTTTATCGTCGGGATTCCGCCAGGTTGCGGCCAGCAGCTCCAGCGGTACCACGGTGGTTTTACCGGCACCGGGAGGCGCTTCCAGCACCACGCGGCTGTGCGCGGCCAGAGCAGCCCGCAGGGCCGGTAGGGCCGCGATAATAGGTAAATCGGGCAGCGGGGGCAGGACAAAGGCGGGTTTCACCCTCCAAAATTACACCCGTCGCAGGGGCCACAGCTCCACGCTCACGGGGCTGCCGGCGTGCAGCACGGGCGGGCCCGTGGGCGTGGGCAGGCCGTGGCTCTCTACCAGCGTTGATTCGTAATGCAACATAGTGGCCGCGTGCAGGGGCCACGGCGAATGCGCCACCCTGCCGCGGTAGAGCTTGGTGTGGGCCCGATTGCTGGCGTAGAGCGCATATCGTTCGGTGAGAAAAAAGGCCAACGAGCCGGGCTCGGCAGGGGGCAGGGGCGCGCCTACCGCCCAGGTAGCGTTAAATGTAGCGGCCGGCACCCCGACGTGGGTGCGCTCGGCCCGGAACTGGCGCAGGTCGGGGCCGGGGCGGTCCAGGCGCATGGTGGCCCGCAGGTAGGGAAGGTTGAAAAAGGTGCGGGCCGCCCACACGGCCAGCGCGTTGGTGGCATCGAGGGAGAAAAACCACACGCCCGGCACGCCATCGAGGTGCACGTAGGTACGCACGTTCAGCTCCAGAAATTCATTGGCACCCGGCACTGGCGGCGTGAAGCGGGTGCGCACTTTCGACATGCGAAACGGTACTACTGCCAGCCAGGCCATGCCATCGTAGGTGTCGATGCGCAGCCGGGGTGGTAGGTGCGGCTGCAGCAGCTCGGCCGGCACCGGCCAGTGCATAAACAGCAGGTCGCCCCACTCCTGACGCAGCAACGGTGTGCCGGCCGGCCGGTCGCGCAGCGCCACCCGGCTGGCTAAAGTGGGCGCGTCAGTTGCGGTTAGCAGCGCGGAGGAACCAGGGAAATCGGGCATGGGGAGCGGCAGAGTTGTTTGCGTGTCTAACTCCCAAACATTAAAGCTGTTCACAAACTAAACAATATTGTCATCCTGAGCCTGCGAAGGACCTTCTCGCAAGCCCCTATTTAGTTCCTGACGCTATGAGCCTATCCAAATCGGCATGACGACCTATTTGGATAATTGCCAAGCACTGCCTGCTTGTGAAGGTCCTTCGCAAGCTCAGGATAACAACATTTTTTAGTTTCTGAACAGCTTCGACGGCAGCGGATATGAAAACGGATAGGGTGACCAGGGCCGGCTCGAAGCACCGATACCACACACGCAGGGTGGATGCAGGAACGCGCCTTGGCGCCTGCCTACCACTTGCTGCACGTTGGTGCGGTCTATAATTGGTGCGGTCTATGAATCGGGGCTAAGCGACTCCCACAGACTGCTCAATAGCGCGGAAACGTGGGGTCCACTTCGGCTGCCCAGGCGGCCACGCCGCCGCGCAGGTTCAGCAGGTTGGTGTGGGCGAGGCGGTGGCGCAGGTAGCCCAGCGCCTGGGCCGAGCGCACGCCGTGGTGACAGATGAGCACCACCGGCCCGGCGGCCCGGATTTCGGCGGCGCGGCGCGGCAGCTCGTCCAGCGGCAATAGGAGGCTGCCGGGAATGTGGCAGTAGTCGAATTCTTCGGGCTGGCGCACGTCCACGAGCTGCAGGTCTTCGCCGGCTTGCAGGCGGGCGTGCAGGTCGGCGGAATTGATTTCGAGGGAATTATTGGGCATAAGCTAGGTGCTGAAGCTGCAAAAATAGCCCTGCTGCCCCTATCTTGCGGCTTCCCGGCGGGCAGTGCCCGCGTGTTCGCCCTGCTGTTGCTGGATATTCCAACCTCGTTTGCGCATTATTGGCAGGCCACTACGCCGCTGGAACTGGTGGCCGTGGTCACGGGCTTCGCCTGCGTGTGGCTGGCGGCCCGCGAGTCGCTCTGGAATTTTCCGGTGGCCATCGTCAGCTGCCTGCTCTTTGTGTTCGTGTATTTCAAAGCGAAGCTCTATGCGGATTGCGGATTGCAGGGACTCTTCATTTTGCTGAGCGGCTACGGGTGGTACGAGTGGCTCTATGGCGGGCGCAACGCCACGGAGCTGGGTGTGAGCCACACGCGGGGCCGCGAGTGGCTGTTGGGCGCGGCATTTGCGGCCTTCTTTACACTGGGTTTCGGCTACTACCTGCACAGCAGCACCGACGCGGCTTTTCCCTACATCGACAGCTTTACCACGGGCGCCAGCATTGTGGCGCAGTACCTGCTCACCCGCAAACGGCTCGAAAATTGGCTGTTATGGCTGTTGGTTGATGTTATTTACGTGCCCGTGCTGTGGTACAAAGAGCTGTATTTCGTGAGTCTGCTTTATTTTCTATATCTCGCCCTGGCCGCCTACGGCTACTGGCAGTGGCGGCGCGAGCTGGGCCGGCAGGAAGCGTCGCCCGCTGTTTGGTAAGGCGTGGGCGGATACCGCTTGGCAGCACGAAGGCCGGTGATATTGAGGTTATGAATGTGCTAAATTGCACCGGTTAAAGAATTACTGGTTTTATTTAAGCCATTGTTTCCTTCGTTCACCTGTTTTTAAGCCCTTTATAAGTTGCTGCGTGTCTCCCTCACCGGTCCCGAATCCACGGGTAAATCAACCTTAACCGCGCGGTTGGCGGCTCATTACGGTACTTCTTTTGCCCCCGAATTCGCCCGCGAGTATCTGGCCGCTTCCGGCCCCCATTATTCGTCCGAAGACATCGAAGCAATTGCGCGGGGCCAGGTGCGGGCCGAAGTGCAGGCCGAAGCCCAGGCCAGTGGCGTGGTGTTTTACGACAGCGACCTGCTGGTTATAAAAATCTGGGCAGAGCACGCCTTTGGCACCTGCCCCGAGTGGATACTGCGCCGCATCAGCGAGGAACATTACGACCTGGTGCTGCTCATGGGCATCGACCTTCCCTGGCAGCCGGACCCGCTCCGCGAGCACCCCTTTCTGCGCCAGCATTTCTACGACCTTTACCAGCGCGAGCTGCGCGAGCAAATGGCCAATTTTGCCGAGATTTCCGGCAACGAAGACCGTCGCTTCGCCCAGGCGTGCTTTCTGATTGACGAGCTGCTGCAATCCCGTTCCGCCCAACCTCCTGTCCTGTCCGTGCGCCCCGCCCACTACACGCTTGCGTCCTCCAGCTGCCGCGCCACGTTTGCCGCTGCCGGGGCCGAGCTCACCAGCCTGGTAACCCTGGCCGATGGCATCGAGTACCTGTGGCCGGCCGACCCAGCTGTATGGGGGCGGCACGCGCCGGTATTGTTTCCGCTGGTGGGCCGCCTGCCCGATGATACCTACTACCACGAAGGGCGCACGTACCACTTGTCGCAGCACGGTTTTGCCCGCGACCGGGTATTTGCCGTGGTTCAGCAAAGCGCCTCGACGCTCGTGTTTCAACTGCGGCAGGACGAAAAAACGCGCGTCAATTTCCCCTTTGATTTCGAGCTTACCATCACCTACACGCTGCGCGACGCCGAGCTCGGCGTGCGCTGGGACGTGCGCAACCCCGCTGCTGGCCAGCCGCTGCTGTTCAGTATCGGCGCGCATCCGGCATTCCGCTGCCCCTTGCTGCCCGACGAAGCGTTTGAAGATTATTTCTTTGAATTCGACCACCCCGTAACCTTGGCGCGCCATCTCTTGCAAGGAGGCCTGCTAACGGGCCAAACTGCGCCCGTCCTCAACAATGAACAGGAGCTGCCGCTCAGCTACGAGCTGTTTGCGGACGATGCCCTGGTGTTCAAGCACTACGATTTTACGCGCCTGACGCTACGGTCGCACAAGTCGGCGCGTTTCGTGCGGCTCCGGTTCGATGGCTTCCCCTACCTCGGCCTCTGGACCAAAGGACCCGGCGCCGGCTTCGTGTGTATTGAGCCCTGGCACGGCATTGCCAGCCCCACGGGCGCCCCCGGTGAGCTCAGCGACAAAGAAGGCATTCTGAGCCTGGACCCTGGCCAGGTATTCTCGGCCAGTTACAGCATTGAAGTAGGATAGCAGAGAGCAAGTGCCTTTGATGGGGAATTATGGGCGCTTGGCCGGCCCCAGGTTTTTCCACCGGTGGGCGTCCATCACCGTCGTAACCAGTAGGGCGTGGGGCAGCGTCACGATGGCGGCAATAACTAGTGCCAGGCTAAACCAGGCCGTGGCATCGGGCAGGCGCGGGGCTAGCACGCGGCCCAGCACCAGCAGCGCCACGCAGCTGAGCAGCAGCAGCGGCGCAGCCCGGCGCAGAAAGAAACCCAACTGCCCCAGCAGCTCCGACCGGCTGGCCGGGCCACTGCTGCCCGAGGCGTAGCCCAGCCAGCCATTGAGGCGCAAAATGTGCTGCAGGCTGTGCCAGAATACAAAATACACCGCCACCGAAAGCCGCGGCGGCAGCGCCACGAACAATAGCGTGAGCATGGCCACTTCCACCAGCTCGGTTTTGAGCAGGTCGGTTCGGGCCCGCGCCGCGTAGCCGGCCCACAGCGCCGCGTGCCCGCCCACCACCAACACGCCCAGCACCACCGCAATGGCCTGAAACGTGGCCACCGAAACGTCGGCCGCGCCCACGAAAGCAAGCAGCTCGTTCACCAGGCTCCGGGTTTCCTGGGCCCGGCCCCAGGCCGGTACCGCAAAAATGAGCAGGCCCCGCAACAGGCTGTGGGCGAGCCACCAGCTGTTGGGTATCTGGGCGTTGACGGGTGCATCGGCCGAGCCCCAGTGCCACACCGTGAGCAGGAAAAATCCCGCCACCGTAGCCACCGGCCACCACCACCAGAGCAGGCCCACCAGTGCGGCCAGCCCGAGGTATCCCAACAGAAACCGGCCCCAGTACTGCCAATCCATGGTGGCCCGGCCCGGCGGCTGGCTGGCGGGCAGTACAAACTGGTCGCAGGCGCCGTGGGCCACGCCCAGCACCACCATGCCCAGGGCCAGCGGCACTCCCAGCAGCCAGCCCGCCACTGCCGGAAAAGCTACCCCAAGGCCCACCAACACCAGCACTGCGGCATAGGAGTAGGAGCGATGAGACCAGTCGGGTGCAAGTGCAGTAGGCATGGAGTCGGGGTAAAACAATGAGAAACAAAACAGGCCGCTGCACAGCTAGCGCAGTACAACGGCCTGTTATCAATTGCTCCCAGTCAGGTTGGGAAGTCCGTGCGATGCGTTACCAGAGTTTTGCTCACTGGCCATTTTGGCCCGCCGACAAAGCTCGGTTAGGACGCCCCTTACACCACGGAAGTGGCGCTTTGAGGGGCAACTTTTACCGCCGATTCGCTCCGGGCAATGCCGTACACAACGAGGCCAAACCCGATTTTGTTGATGGCATCGCCAATGTTGTAAATCAGGTCGAGGTCGGAGGGGCGGAGCAGGCCCGCGCCGTCGGGGCCCAGCAGGCCGCCGGGCATGGCCATGTAGCCGATGGGGTAAATGGCCCAGCCCACCAGAATAAACCAGGCCAGCGCCCGCACGCCCTTCTGCACGGCTTCCGATTCGGATTTGGCAGCCAATTGCGCCACTTCACCAATCCAGGCCGAATACAGAATGTAGATGTAGCCTAGGGCGTGAGGACATTAAGAAATGAGTTATTCATCTAAGCCAATCAAGTGCTGCTCCGATATGCCAGAACGCGAGGAAGGAAACGATGGTCTTCTCGTAGCGGGTGGCCAAGCGGCGATACTGCTTCATGCGTCCGAAAAAGCGTTCGA
>NZ_JNLX01000129.1 GCF_000715495.1 Hymenobacter sp. IS2118
TTTTTTGCCATCTACTATATTTTGGTTACGGGGATGCAGTGGAAGGCCTTGCCGCGGTGCTTGGGGGCAACCTCCACGGTCCATGACCGGTTCCAGCAGTGGGCCCAGGCTGGCGTTTTTAAGCGGCTTTGGACCAGCGGCTTGGTGCAGTTACAGGCCGAAGGCCGCCTGGATTGGGACTGGCAGTGTCTGGATGCCTGCCAGACCAAGGCCCCGCTTGGCGGCGAGGCCGTCGGCCCCAACCCGACGGACCGGGGCAAGGGCGGCGTCAAACGCCACGTGCTGACCGAGGCTCAGGGCTTGCCCGTCGGCGTGGCCGTGACCGGAGCCAACGTCCACGAAGTGACGCAAGTACAGGCCGTACTCGATTCGATGCCCGTGCTGCCCCCACCGGCCGAAGGCGATTTCGCCCCCGGTTTCTGCGCCGACAAGGGCTACGACGCCGAGGCCATTCGGCGCCTACTGGCCCAGTGGGGCTACCGGGTGCACATCCTGAGCCGGGGAGAGGAAGCCGACAAATGCCGCACCCCCGGCTACCGCGCCCGTCGCTGGGTCGTCGAGCGCACCCACGCCTGGTTCCACCGTTTCCGCCGCCTGCTCATCCGCTGGGAAAAGAAAGTCGCCAACTACGAAGCCCTCCTCCACCTGGCTTGCGCAAACACCGTCTGGCGACACTCCCTCCTATTTTTCGGATAGGCTCTTAATGGCCCTGCTCTTGCAGGGCATATTTTCCGGCCGGCTATCGGCCCAATCCTCGGCTATTGCACCGGTGCGGGGCGAGGTCACGGAAGCGGGTAAGGTCACTCCCCTACCCGGCGCCGTGGTGCGCTGGCTGCTCGACGACGGCACTAATGCCGCTACGGCCACGGCTGTTACCGATGCTGGCGGGCACTTTGTACTGATGCGGCCAGCTCGCGCGGCCTCCCGGCTGGTGGTGCAAGCGCTGGGCTTTCGGGCCGATACCCTGGCGGTGCCCGTGGGCGGCGCGCCTTACCTGCGGGTAGCCCTGCGCGGAGGCCAGGAACTGGGCGAAGTGAGCGTGACGGCCCGCGCCCTGGCCTACTCCGCTCTCACACCCGCCAGCGTCCAGGTAATTTCGGCCGCCGACCTCACCAAATCAGCTTGCTGCAACCTGGCCGAAAGCTTCGAAACCAACGCCTCGGTAGAAGTAACGACCTCCGATGCGGTGTCCGGGGCCAAGCAGATTCAACTGCTCGGGCTCGATGGCAGCTACTCGCTGCTGACCGTGGACAACCAGCCGGCCCTGCGCGGCCTGGCGGCGCCCTACCGCCTGGGCTACCTGGCTGGCCCCTGGATTGAGAGCATCGAAATCATCAAAGGCACGGGCTCGGTGGTGAACGGCTACGAAGCCATTTCGGGCCAGGTGAATGTGAAGCTCAAGGAGCCGGACAAAACCGACCAGCTGCTCTTCAACGTGTACGGTAACGACCTGGGCAAGCTTGATGTCAACCTGAACGCCTCGGCGCGCATCAATTCCAAGTGGAGCACGCTGCTCCTGCTGCATTCCGACCACCTGGCCAACCGCGTGGACCGCAACAAGGACACGTTCCTGGACTTGCCGCTGGCCACGCAATTCAATGCCTTTAATAAGTGGAAGTACTTGTCGGGCACCGGCATTGTGAGCGAGGTAGGAATTGGGGCATTGCGCGAGACGCGCCAGGGCGGCCAGACGGGTTTCCGCGATACCGGCGGCGATGCGGCATACTTCGAGCACTATGGCACCACGCAGGCTACCACGCGCTATACCGGCTACTCCAAAACGTCGTACACCTGGCCCACGCGGCCCTTCCAGAGCCTGGGCCTGCTACTGAGCGGCACCGACCACGATTTCACCTCGGCCTACACGCCCGGCTATTCAACGGCTACCGCCACTGGGCCGCGCACCTACGATGGCCGGCAGCGCACCGGGCTGGGCACGCTGCTTTTTCAGAGCGTGCTGGGCAATACCTCGCACGTGTACCGCACCGGCCTCAGCTTTCTGTACGACAACTATCAGGAGGTTTTTCGGGATGGCTACCGGTATTCCATCGAGACGCCGGCCGAGGCCAACCTGCGCGAGCACCGCAACCGGCGGGAGCTGGTGCCCGGTGCCTTTGCCGAATACACGTACCAGAACAGCCGCAACTTCACGTTTGTGGCCGGCCTGCGCGCCGACCGCCACAACCTTTACGGCTGGCAGCTCACGCCCCGGCTCAACCTTAAATATGACCCGGCCAAGAACACCGTGCTGCGCCTGGCCGCCGGCCGGGGCTTCCGCGTAGCCAACCCCATTGCCGACAACGCCGCCCTGTTGGCCAGCGCCCGGCAGTTTCAGATAGCGCCTAACCTGCGGCCCGAGCGGGCGTGGAACCTGGGCGGCAGCGCTACCCAGTATTTCACGGTGCTGGGACGGCAGGCCACATTCGTCGTAGATTATTATCACACTGAGTTTGATAACCAGGTGGTGGCTGATATGTACACGGCCGCCCGCGACGTCATCATCGACAACCTGGCGCCCGGCGGCCGCTCCTTTGCCCGCAGCTTTCAGGCCGAGCTGCAAATAGAGCCGCTGAAAGGACTTCAGGTGAAGGGCGCCTACAAGTACCTCGACGTGCGTACGACTTACGATGACGTGTTGCTGCCCAAGCCCCTCACCCCGACGAACCGGGCCTTTCTCAACCTGGGCTACGCCAGTGCCTTCGACAAATGGCGGGGCGACCTGACGGTGCAATGGTACGGGCAGCGTCCGCTGGCACCCATCAACAGCGCGCACACGCACGGTAGCGGGCAGGAATACGTGCTGGCCGTAGCGCCTCGGTATGCGTTGCTCAACGCCCAGCTTACCCGTGGCTTTAAGCGCCTTGATTTATATGCCGGGGTTGAAAACCTGACCGATTACCGCCAGGCCAATCCCATCCAGGGCGCGGCTAACCCCTTCGGCCCCGACTTTGATGCCGCCATGGTGTGGGGTCCGGTCTACGGCCGCCTCACGTACGTGGGCCTGCGCTACCGCATCGAGTAGCCGGCCGGCCTTTTTAAACAACCACCAACGACTTTTTGTGGCCGCAATTTTGTTACAGACACTCTCACCGCTCAGTAACCAACCTTTTTTTATGAAATTCCTTCTTTTCCTTCCGTTTGTTGCCTTGTTGAGTTTCTCCAGTGCACAGGCTCAAACTGCTCCGGCAGCTCCAGCCAAATCAGCCAGCGCCAGCGCGGCTACGGCCCAGTTCAAGACGTCGGCCGTGTGTGACATGTGCAAAACCCGCATTGAAAAAGGCATGGCCTACGAGAAAGGGGTGCAACGCGCCGTGCTCGACGTGCCCACCCAAATGCTCACCGTAACCTACCGCCCCGACAAAACCTCGCCGGCATCCCTGCGCACCGCCGTGCAGAAAATCGGCTACGACGCCGACGACCAAACCGCCGACGCCCGCGCCTACAACCGCCTGCCCGACTGCTGCAAGAAGACCAACGCCGTCCACTAAAAGGACCACGGATTCGCTCGGATTTATCGGATTACGCGGATTTTGTGGATGCATAATCCCGTCCTACTATTAGTTACGATAAAAAAAGGCCATCCTCTTGGATGGCCTTTTCTGCTTTCAACGGTTAAACAACCTCAAACCAAGCCGCTCACAAAATCCGCATAATCCGATAAATCCGAGCGAATCCGTGGTTCGGCCCAGGATTACTTGGCCTGCCACAGCCGCCACCACGGCAGGTACGGCTGGTCGTGGTGCTCGTAGTGGTAGCCAAAAAAGTAGCAGCTCACAAAGGCCCAGGCGTGGTGCCGGAACTGGCTGCGCGACTTGTGCTGGTTATCCGGGGCGTGCTCGCCGCGGTGCGGCAGGTAGGTACCGAAGAAGAAAAGCTGCAACGTGGCCAACAGCGCGGGCACCATCCAAAAGGCGATGACATTGGCCTGCGGAAACCACAATTTCAGCACGTTATAAGTGAAGGCCATCAGGGCAACTTGCCACCAGGTCACGTAGTTCCAGGCGAAACGCAGGAACCAGGGCAGGAAACCGGGGTGCTTGCCATCGTGGTAATCGGGGTCGTCGTGGGTGCCCACGTGGCGGTGGTGGGCGTGGTGCATGGGCAGCTGGCCGGGAAACCAGTTGTACGCAAACAGGCCGGCAGCCACGGTGCCAATGGCATTGTTCAGACGCTTATTACCACTTACCAGGCCGTGCATGGCATCGTGCGCCGTGATGAACAGGCCGGTGTAGAGGTGGGTTTGCAGTAGCAGCAGCAGATACGGCGCCGGACTCCGCCAGTCGGGCTCGTAAAAAGCCAACAGAAAAGCCAGCAGGCTCACCCAACCTGCAAAAACCAGCGCCGCTACCGCCACGCCCTTCGTACCCAGCGGCGCGGGCGCCACGCGACGGGCGGCCGGGGCGTTGGTGAGGTGCGAGTTGGCAGTAAGCGGCATAGGGGAGAAAAACGTGAACGACTTAGGTGAGGCCGGCATTCAAAATTTCTGGATTCCGGCACAGATTACAACCCGGCCAGCCGGTCGCGCACCTGTTCCATCAGCCACATGGGCGTGCTGGTAGCGCCGCAAATACCCACCGACTGGCCGGGCTGAAACCACTCGGGCTGAATTTCGCCCACGTTGGAAATAAAGTGCGTTTGCACGTTGGTTTCCTTGCACACCTGGTACAAAACCTTGCCGTTGGAGCTTTTGGTGCCCGATACGAAAACAACCTGGTCGAACTGCGCCGCGAAGCGCCGCAGGTCCTTGTCGCGGTTGCTCACCTGCCGGCAAATGGTATCGTTGGCATTCACCGCAATGCCCCGGCCTTCCAGCTCGCTTTTGATGTTGTAGAAGCTGCTGGTGCTTTTCGTCGTCTGGCTGTAGAGGGTCAGGTTCTCGGGCAGCTCGTGCTGGAGCAGCTCTTCCAGGTTCTCAAATACCACGGCGTTGCCGCTGGTCTGGCCCAACAGGCCGAGTACCTCGGCGTGGCCGTGCTTGCCATAAATAAAAATCTGCTCCTTTTTATCGTAGCTGGATTTGATGCGGTTCTGAAGCTTGAGCACCACCGGACAGCTGGCATCAATCAGGGTCAGGTTGTTTTCCATGGCCATCTGATAGGTGGCCGGCGGCTCGCCGTGGGCCCGAATAAGCACGGCTTCGTCGCGCAGCTCGGCAAATTCCTCGTGGCAGATAATGCGCAGTCCCCGGGCTTCCAGGCGCTGCACTTCCTCATCGTTGTGTACGATGTCGCCCAAACAATACAGGTAGCCTTGCTCTTCGAGTAGGTCTTCGGCCATTTGAATGGCGTAAATAACGCCAAAGCAGAAGCCGGAATTGGGGTCGATACGGACGCTGAGCGACAATTGGGGCATAGACCAAGGTAACCGGCAACCCGCCCGCAAGGTTGCGAAAGATTTGCCGGGCTGCCGAAAATACAAAAACCTGGCTTATTTCAATTTACCGAATCCTGGAACGGGGCGGCTTTCTACTCGCCCACCTTGCCCAGGCGCTGGGCATCCTCGTCGCTCACGTGCCCACGCTCAACCAAAAAATCACGCACCGTGCGAAACGCCACCGGGTCGAGGCCGGACTTCGGGTGTTTCAGCGCCGCGTTGAGCAGCAAGTCTTTATCCTCATCCACGTGCTTGCTCAGGCCCAAAAAGGCGGGCAGGTTGCTTTCGACCGAAAAGCGCAGGAAACGTATTTCGGGGTTTTGCGGGTCCAGACTCACGGCCTGCTCAAAGGTGCGGGCGGCGTCCTGCACGTAGCTCATTTTATTGAACATAGATGCGTCGCGGGCCCGGATGGCTTCGGCAGCGCCTTTGTAGCCCAGCACCAGCGCGTCACGGTCCTTGTAGTCGGCCAGGAGCTTGTAAAATTTTTCGCCGGCAGCTTTATCAGCAGCGGCTTGCTCGTAGTGGCGGCGTAGGTTGGCCGGGGCGTAGGGAGATGACACGGAGGAAGAAGGCAAGAGTGAATAATTGAAAAACAGGTACTTAGGCGTAATCAAAGCAACCGGCCCGTCAGTAGCTACTAGCGCTGTACTCACACGTAAGGGCGGGGCTGACATCGCGAAACCGCCATCAACCAGACCGAACAGAAAGAGCACGCCGAGAATTTTCATAGGGGCAAAAGTACGAAGTACGGAAAACAGTTGATTTCCCATTCGCAAATCCCGTGCTCAAAAATGCCAACCACGGTCAAATACGCGACAATCGGTACCGAAAATAGGACCCCAACAGCAGGAGAATCTTAGTATTGTCGGGTACCCGAACCCGCTCCGTCAGAATGCGGGCCGCGGGCAGCTTCCGTATTTTATAAAACAGTTTCAGGTAGTACACATAGGCCAGGTACACGCCCAGTCTGGCGCAGCGCGGCAGGCGCACAATGCCTTCGTAGGCCGCTTCAAAATCGGCCTTGATGTCGGCCTCAATCTCGCTTTTGGTGGCGTCGTTGAAGTGCTGATACACCACCCCAGGGAAGTATACGCGGCCCCGCTCCTCGTAATCGGAGCGGATATCGCGCAAAAAATTTATTTTTTGAAAGGCCGCGCCCAGCCGCCGTGCCGGTTCCCGCAGTTTGTCGAACATCGCCGTGTCGCCGTCGCAGAAGATTCGCAGGCACATCAGCCCCACCACCTCGGCCGACCCATAGATATATTCATTGTACAGGCCGGGATGGTAGCTCTGGTCTTCCAAATCCAGGGCCATGCTGTGCAGGAACGCCTCAATAAACTCGTGGTCGATGCCATAGCGGCGCACTACGTGCTGAAAAGCGTGCAGCACCGGGTTGAAGCTCAGGCCGGTTTCCAGGGCCTCGTAAGTCTGGCGGCGGAAGTCGGCCAGTAGCGCGGCCTTGTCGTGGTCGTGGAAGGTATCCACTATTTCATCGGCCCAGCGCACGAAGCCATACACGGCGTATACCGGCAGGTGCAGCTTCTCGTCGAGCGTGCGAATGCCCAGCGTGAACGAGGTGCTGTAGCGCCCCGTGATAAGCTTGCTACACGCCAGGCTCGTATCAGTGAAAAGTTTAACGTGGTCCATTTTTTATTAATTAGTAATTAATAATTAGCAATTACTAATTGAGTTATTCTACTGCACTAGAAAGTGAAGCCCTGATTTTTCATTACTAATTATTAATTACTAATTTCTTTCAACACTTCGCCGGCCACTACCTGCCCCGAAATGAGTGAAGGCGGAACGCCAGGACCAGGCACCGTGAGCTGACCGGTAAAATACAAATTTGAGATTTTTTTACTTTTCAGCGTCGGCTTCAGAATAGCGGTTTGCCGGAGCGTATTCGCCAGGCCGTAGGCATTGCCCTTATAGCTATGGTAGTCGGCCACAAAGTCGCGGTGGGCGTAGCTACGCTTGAACACCACGGCGTCGCGGATGCTGTGGCCGCAGTGGCGTTCGAGCCGGTCCATCAGCAAGTCGTAGTATCGCTCGCGGGTGGCCTCGTCATCGGTCAGGCCGGGGGCCACGGGAATGAGCAGGAACAGGTTTTCCTGGCCTTCGGGGGCCACGGTAGGGTCGGTTTTGCTGGGCACCGAGGCGTAGTACAGCGGCTTGGTGGGCCACTGCGGCTGCTCGTATATCTCGCGGGCGTGCTGGTTGAGGTCCTCGTCGAAGAACAGGTTGTGGTGCCGCAGCTTGTCCAGCTTCTTGTTCACGCCGAGGTAGAAGAGCAGCGAGGACGGCGCCATGGTGCGCGAGTCCCAGTATTTCTCGTCGTAGTGGCGGTGTTCTGGCTTGAGCACCTCCTGCTCGATGTGATGGTAGTCGGCCCCGGCAACCACGGCATCAGCAGCAAAAAAACCGCTGGCGGTGCGCACGCCGGTACTGCGGCCGTTTTCAACCACAATTTCCTGCACTTCTTCATTGCAGCGAATGGCTACCCCCATTTCTTCGGCCAGGCGCACCATGCCTTCCACAATCTTGTGCATGCCGCCCTTGGGGTACCAGGTGCCCAGCGCCAAATCGGCGTAGTTCATGAGCGAATACAGCGCGGGCGTGTTTTCGGAAGTAGCGCCGAGGAAGAGGATGGGGAATTCCACCAGCTCCAGCAGGCGCGGGTCTTTAAAGAAGCGGCGCACGTGCTTGTGCATGCTTTGCAGCACGTCCATCCGCACCATGTCTACCAGCAGCTTGGGGTCGGCAAACTCAAAAACCGAGCGGCTCGGTGCATACACCAGCCGGTTGATGCCCACCTCGTATTTATAGGCAGCCTGTTTCAGAAACGCATCGAGGCGGGCGGCACTGCCGGGCTCATAGCGCTCGAACAGGGCCCGCAACTCGCTCATTTTGGCCGGAATATCCACCGCCTCCGGGCCTTTGAATATTACCTGGTACGAGGGGTCCAGCCGCTGCAGCTCGTAATAGTCGGCCACCTTTTTGCCGAAGCGGGCAAAGTATTTCTCAAATACGTCGGGCATCCAGTACCAGCTCGGGCCCATGTCGAAGGTGAAGCCCTGGGCGTGAAACACCCGGGCCCGACCGCCGGCCCCCTCGTTTTTTTCGAGCAGCGTGACGCGCCAGCCAGCCTGGGCCAAGGTGGTAGCGGCAGCCAGGCCCGCGAAGCCAGCCCCGATGACCACGGCATGTTTGGACGAGCCCGCAGATGGTGCTGTAGCAGCACTAATAGCGGCGTTGACGGCCGTAGTAACGGCGGTGGCGGCGGTGGTGGCGGCGGATGCGGACAAGGGCAGGAACAGACGTAGTGGATGAAAAAGCGAAGAACGCCCAAAAAAAGCCGCCGACCCCGCGCCGCGCAAGCAGCAACAAGACCGGCGGCCTAGCAATTTATGACAAGCACTTAGGCATCAACTGCTTCGTTGATATCTGCGGCCGAGGCACCGACAGGGGCATATACCTGCAGCGCCGACTTCAGCTCCTTACGGGCAATGTGGATGCGGTTTTTGACGGTACCAATCGGAATTTGCAGCTTCTCGGCAATCTCCATGTACTTGTAGCCGATGTAGTACATCATGAACGGGGTGCGGTAGTCGGTGCCAAGGCTGGAAATAGCCTCGTTGATGTCGCGCACCACGAAGTCTGATGTGGCACCGTTGTGGGTGATGTAGTTCTGGTCAGTATTAAAATACTGGAAATACTCCGTCGAATCGATGTTGGAGCTGCGCTTGGTAATCTTGTTGTAGTTGTTGATGAAGGTGTTGCGCATGATGGTATACAACCACGCCTTCAGGTTGGTACCGGCTTTAAACTTGTCTTTGTTGAGGAGAGCCTTAAGGAGCGTCTCCTGAACCAAATCCTTAGCGTCATCAGCGTCTCGCGTCAAATTCATGGCGGCGGGCCGGAGGGTGAGCGAAATCTTCTGCACTTGCGAGGTGAATTCTAGCGAAGTCATTCTGTTTAGCTTTTCGTGGCCGATTGTTAAACAAATATACGAGACTTATTGAAATTAAGCCGTGACTGACAAAAGAAATCTGTCCCGCCGGGTATATATGTCCCTTGTTATCGCACCAAAGTAATGCGTACGGCTACTCCCTTCCCCCGCCCTTAGCCCAACGGCCGGATTTTGTCGAGCAACCGACACATTTACGGGCCCGAGCGGCGAATGGATTGTGAAACTGCCGGCTGTTCAGGCCGCTACTGGGGCCAAATTAATTTCGTTTATTCCCGCCAAAAAATCGGTCATCAACACCGGAACGATGCAATTGGAGGGCAACGTCAGCCCTTCCTGCCGGGCCAGGCTGCCATAGAGCACCACCCGCCCGTTGGGGCACAGCTGGTACAGCATCTGGGCCAGTTCGCCCACCCGCGTACGTTCGGGCTGGGTGGTGAGCACCGTCACCAGCACATCGGGCCGATAGGTATGGCACACGGTACCCAATTCCTTAACTGGCATGTTCTGGCCCAGATACAGGGTGTGCTGGCCCCGCACCCGCAGGGCGTAGTTCATAAAGAGTAAGGCCAGCTCGTGCAGCTCATGCTCGGGCAAAAACAGCAGCCACCGGGGCTGCTCTTTCGCGTTGAGCAGCGGCAGGGCATCGGTAGCGGCCAGCAGTTTCTGGCGCAGCAAGTGCGAGAGCAGGTGCTCCTGCGCCAGGTTCATTGTTCCCGCCAGCCACATCAGGCCAATGCGCTGCAACAGCGGGTAGGCCACGTGCAGCATCATGTTTTCGAAACCCAGCTGCCGGGTGGCCTCGTCGAACAGGTGGCACAGAGCAGGTTCGTCCATGCCCAGCATGGCAGCCAACAGCGCATTTACCTGCCGGGCGTAGTCGTGGGCATCGTCGCAGCTGGCGAGTACGGCGCTATTCAGCTCGTCGTCGCTGAGGCGGGCCACCTGAGAAATACGGCGGCCCTGCCCGCAAAGCGTGGTTACGTTGAGCAAGCGGCGCAGGTCGTCGTCACTGTACAACCGGATGTTGGTAGCGGTTCGCACGGGCCGCAACAGGTCGTAGCGCTGCTCCCACATCCGAATGGTATGCGCCTTAATGCCCGAAAGCTGCTCTAAGTCGCTGATGGAATACTGGCCCATTTAGGATGTAGGTGGCAAACGAAGAGTATGTAAAAAGAAGTCAGGCAAAAAGTCAGCGCTGATATTTTGCGTAAATCTACTTGGCTAATTCGCCGGTTCGCGTTTTTCGCTTTTGCGCTTGTTGGCGGGCCAGCGCCAGGTATTTGGGCGAAACCCACAGCAGGCCAAACTCGGCCGAGCCGTCGCGGCCGGTGGTTTTGTGGTGGGTTTTGTGGGCCATGTTCAGGGCCCGCAGGTAGGTGTTGTCCGACTTCTTCCAGAAGCGCAGGCGACCGTGAATCAGCACGTCATGCACGAAAAAATAGACGGTACCATAGGCCGCGATACCCACGCCTACCCAAAACCACCAGCGCCCGCCATTGTCCCCGGTGATGAACAAAGCGGCCGAAATCCCGCCGTAGATTATGAAAAACAGGTCGTTACGCTCCACCGGGTGGGGGTGCCGCACATGGTGCGAGCGGTGCAATACCCACAGGGGCCCGTGCTGCACAAACTTGTGCATGAACCAGGCCCAGAATTCCATGAAACCGAACGTAGCGAGGGTGATGCCAATGGCGGCAAGTGCTGTCATGGGTGAGTAACCGGAGCGGGGAAAGTGTTGTTTGGAATGAATGCCTTTTAACGGTTAGTGGTCAACGATTAGTGGCTAACAGATAGGGATTTATCCATTATCAACCACTAATCGTTAACCACTAACCACTAATAATTAGCACTTTACCAACTAATCTTTTCCTTGTTCAGAAACGCGGCAATGCCTTTGCGGCAGTCTTCCGAGCCACGGGCTTCGGCGTTGCGCTGGGCGGCGTAGCGCAGGCCGTCTTCCAGGGGCAGTTCGGGCAGGCGGGCGAGCATTTCCTTGGTTACTTCCATGCTCTGGCCCGAATTCTCGCGGCACAGACGCTGGGCGTAGGCCTGTACAGTTTCGGCCAGCTCTTCTTTCGTGGAGAGGAAGGTAACCAGGCCCATGTCCAGCGCCGCCTGGGCTGACACCACATCGCCGCTGAGCAGCAGCTGCTTGGTGCGTGCCTCCCCAATGCGGCGCAGCAGAAACACGCTCACGATGGCCGGAATAAACCCTATCTTGACTTCGGTGTAACCAAATTTGGCTTCGGGTACGGTAAACGTGATGTCGCAGATGGCGGCCAGACCACAGCCGCCGGCCAGGGCGTGGCCCTGTACCTGCCCAATCACCACTTTTTTGAGGGTGTAAATCTGATGAAACAGCTGCATGAGGTGCGTGCTGTCTTCGAGATTGTCGGTGTAGCCGAAGCCCTGCAAGTCCTGAATGTAGGCCAGATCGGCACCGGCGCAAAACACGTCGCCAGCGGCCCGCAGCACAATTACCTTAACCGACTCATCGTTTTCGGCGAATTCAAAAGCCTGTTTCAGCTCGGTTACTACGTCGGCATTCAGGGCGTTGCGCTTGTCGGGCCGGTTCAGGGTAATGTAGCCGATGCGGTCCTGGGCTTCGTAGCGAATGTAGCGGAGGGCTTCGAGTTCGGGGGTTAGCAGGTTTTCCATGAGTAGCGGTAAAAGCGCGGGCGAATGGTTGCATTCAAGGATGCAAACCGGGCCAGAATGGTGGCATCCTTTGAGGCAATTAACGCAAAAAACTCCCGGTTGGATTATTTTTCTTGCCCAACCGACCTGCCCAACGGCTGAACGCATTCGGATTCTGGGCTATACGGTTTGCCGGGCCGAACTCGCCAACGAAAAATCCGCACTGCCCCAAAGCGCTGGCAAGCCAACCGGGTCGGCAGTTCCCGGCAGTTGGCGTGCTAGCGCGCGGCCAAGGGCGGGCGGCACCGAAACGCGCCCTTGGCCGTGACGTCCCAGGTGCGAAACCCGTGGGCACGCAGGCTGGAATCGAGCCGGGCGACGTACCATATTTTGCACGAGGAATCGAACACCACCTGGGTCTGGTTTCCGAAAACGGCGGCTACGGTTTCGGGCTTGAGACGTGCGTTGCGGCGCAGCACCAGCACATCGAGCGGCACGGGCC
Organism: Hymenobacter sp. IS2118; assembly: GCF_000715495.1. Taxonomy (GTDB): domain Bacteria; phylum Bacteroidota; class Bacteroidia; order Cytophagales; family Hymenobacteraceae; genus Hymenobacter. The sequence continues at coordinate 12,486 of NZ_JNLX01000129.1, forward strand.
GTGTGGCCGAGGAAATGCGGTTGGACACGAAGCCGATGCGCAGGCCGCGCCAGTGGGCCAGCACCACGGGGCCGGGCTTCACGAACAGGCGCGCGTTGGCGCTGTCGGGGTCGGCAAGCCGCCGCACGGGAATGGTGGTGTTCTGCCAACCCACTGAATAGGTGGGGTGCATGGACCGGCGCAAAATCAGGCCCGGCAGCAGGCGGTAGGTGCGCTCGGTTTCGTTTAGAGGTACCGAATCGGGCGTCACGAACTCGGCCGCCGCGCCCTGCCAGAAGCCCACAGCCGAGCGGCGCGGAATGCTGTACACGATGAACTCCTCGGTGGGCGCCACGGCGCGGGCTTCGGCGATGCGGGTGCCCGCATACAGCACCAAAATACCCGCCGACCAGCGCAGCCACCCCAGCCGCCGGGTGCTGGCCCAGGCCAGCAGCGCCCCGATGAGCAGAAATAGCAGTACCGTTTGCAGCGCCGTGACGTGTACCTCCCGAATAACCGAGCCCGACATGACGCGGCTCACCCAGAAAATGTATTCGTTGAAGGCCCATACCATCCATTCCATCACGAGGGCCACACTGCGCGGCAACCAGTCGAGCACCGGCCCCGCGGCGGCGGGCAGCACGGCGGTGGCGGCTACGGCAATGCCTTTCAGCAGCAGCAGCACCAGGCCCACGTACACGGCGCCGCTCGAAATGGGCACGGCCCCGAGGTTAGAGAGCAAAAAGCTGAGCGGGAATTGGTGGAAATAATAGAGTCCCAAGCCAAAAGTGGCCACCTGCGCGGCCAGCGACAGCGCCGTGGCTTTCCAGACCAAATCCAGAAACCAGCCGCTGCCCCGCCATGCCCACTGTACCGGCCGCGACTGCCAGGGCCGGCGCCGGGCGTAGAAATAGCCTTCTACATCGAGCCAGCCCGCAATGCGCGGCTGCAAATACACAATGCTGAGCACGGCCAGAAACGAGAGCTGAAAGCCGACATCGGCCACGATGAAGGGATTGAATACCAGCAGCGCAAAAGCCGCCGCGCCCAGGGTGTTGAATATCATGTCCTGCCGCCCGGTGGCCCGCCCCAGAATCACAAACGTGAACATAACCGTGGCCCGCAGCACCGAAGCCGACAGGCCCGTGAGAAAGGCATAGCTCCAGATAACGGCCAGCCCCAGCAGCGCCGACCAGATGCGGAAGCCCGGCATCCGCCCAAAAAGCACCCGCAGCAGCCACGACATGGCCGCGAATAACAGCCCCACCTGCAGGCCCGAAACGGCCATGATGTGCGTGGTGCCAGTGTTGGTATAAGCCTGCTTGGTTTCCGCGTCCACGTCGTCCTTAATGCCCAGCACCAGGGCCGAGGCAATGGCATACTCGCGCTTCTCCTTAATGTAGTGCCGGAAAACCCCATCGAGCTGCGTGGCGGCCCGCATGCTGATGGCAATGAGCAGGTTGGGCGGCGCAATGCGCAGCAAGCGGTACTGGTCGAGGTGAATGTACTGCTGGTGGTAGACCTGCCGATATTCCAGGTAACGGCGGTAGTCGAATTCGCCGGGGTTGAGCGGGGCCTTGCTCAGGTCGGGGTGCCCGCGAATGAGCCACACTTCGCCGTAGCTCGGCTGCGGAATACCGGCCACCCGCGGCAGCGAAACCCGTACGCCGCCCGTGGCCCGGCGCCAACGGCCGGCCACCCGCACCGCCTGCACGCGCAGGGTGGTGGCGTAGGTGGCGGCCCGCACTACCACGTAGTCGTCCACCACGGCCTGATAGGCTTCTACCTGGTCGGCAAAACGGGCCAGGTGGTCGGCGCGGCGGCTTTCGGTAGCGCGCTGCGTGAGGGCGGCGCCCAGCAAAGCCACCGCCAGCAGGGCCACCGTGCCGGCCGCATCGGTCGCGGCGGGGTGGCGCCGTGGCACGCTCCAGAGAATTAGCAGCACGGCCCCCACGGCCAGACTCACGGCGTAGGGCCACAGTTCGGGCCAGCTTTGGCCGAGGTTAAGAAAGGCCACAATGCCAATTATCAGCGCGGGGGTATACCGCACAAATGGAAAAGTGGCCCAGGTAATCATGGCTGATAGATGGCTGGTAGCAAGGGAGGTATTGGGCTGGCAATGTAAGCGTTTATGCCGCATGCCCGGCTGTATCTTGGCCGTACCAACCACTCCCTCAGCCCCGCCCTTACGCCGAAAAAGCGTCGCTACCACCATTCTTTTTCCGGCGCCCCTGGCTGACGCACAACCGGCCGCGCCAAATGCAACGACTGGCTTAATCCCTGTTGGGACGCGCCGCCCTCACGTATTGTTTCGAAAACGCTTTCGCTGAAACAGCTGACGTCTCTTACTGAGGCCACCGGTGCAAACAGTGCGCAACACCGGACATTTCATTTGATTACTGGCCTTGTCAGCAGTATTTGAGCTACTTCACGGCTCGAAAGAAAATCTCCCAGACCAACATACTCCGGACGCTGCGGGGTTGGTGTAAATATCAAATCTGAGAACTCATTATGAAATACATAACTATTCATCTCAACCCCATCTTTCTTGACAAAAGTTACTATTACTTGCCATTGCCCCGGAATACCGCCATCGCCGGCCTCTTGCGCACGCATTCTTTTATAGGCGGTAATCAGCTTCGAAATGGTAGCTGGGTTATTGATAATAATATCTTTGCTTACCAATGAGTTACCTTTTTCGTACGGTGACAGCACTACATACCTGACGTTGCTATTTAATTCAACAATCAGTGATTTTTGCGCCGCAATACAGTTTGCGGTGCTTACAAAACCGTAAATCTGTACAATTAATAGTGCGATTATAAACGTAGGAGCCAAAATTTTAAGCGCCTTCCATTTTTGCTCTTCTAACAAATATTTCATCGCCATATCCTGTGAAATGTTGCGCCTGCTTTGAATTACTCCAATACCATCTTATAGTGCTGAATGTTAGCTTCCTCAAACATTTCACCTTCTTTCCGGAAGCCGTGCCGCTCGTAGAACGGGATGGCGCGCAGCTGCGCATTCAGGTACACTTCGGCATCGGGCAGCTCGGCTTGCACGTCGGCCAGCACGGCGTGGAGCAGGGCGGCGCCAATTTCCTGGTTGCGGAAGACTTCGAGCACCGCGAAGCGCTCCAGTTTCACGCCGTGGTCGGTTTCGCGCCAGCGGGCGGCACCGGCGGGCATGCCGTCGGCGGTGCGGGCCAGGTAGTGGCGGGCGTCGGTGCGGTCGTGGTTGTCGTTTTCGAGGGTGGCGGGCACGCCCTGGCCCATCACAAATACGGTTTCGCGGATGGTGAAAGCGGCGTCGAGGTCGCGCAGGTCGGTGATGCGGAAGGCGGTAGCGGGCATGTGAGGTAAGCTTTAGCTTGCCGGCTGGAGTGGGCCGGAAGTGCTACAAAGATGCGGTGGCGGCCTCTTGTTACCCTATAGCACTGCGGCATCAGCGAAAGCCTCCCACGTAAATGAGCATGAAAAAGCCCTGACAATCCGCCAGGGCTCATTCAATGCACAACTATTTTCCAAACGCTTACAGCGGCTGCTCGTGGTTCACGGGCAGCTCGGGCGGCGATGACTCGGGTTGCTGCTGCTGCTCCAGCAGGCGACGCTCGTGGCGCTCGTCGCGACGGATGGTACCGCTTTGCTGCGCCTGCCGGGACGTTTCCTCGGTATCGAATTTGTCGTACGCCTCCACGATTTCCTTCACGAGGCGGTGGCGCACTACGTCTTCCGACGTCATTTCGACGTAGCCGATGCCTTGCACGTTTTTCAGAATATCCATCGCCTGCATCAGGCCCGATTTCTGGCGGGTGGGCAGGTCAATCTGGCTGCGGTCGCCGTTCACCATCACCTTGGCGGTGGGGCCCATGCGGGTCAGAAACATCTTAATCTGGCTCGGCGTGGTGTTTTGGGCCTCGTCGAGCAGCACAAAGGCGTTGTTCAGCGTCCGGCCGCGCATGTAGGCCAGCGGGGCGATTTCGATGATTTTATTCTCCTGATAGAACTTCAGCTTCTCGGCTGGAATCATGTCTTCCAGGGCGTCGTAAATCGGGCGCAGGTAGGGGTCCACCTTCTCCTTCATGTCGCCGGGCAGGAAACCCAGGCTTTCGCCGGCCTCCACCACGGGGCGCGAGATGATGATTTTTTTCACCTCCTTATTCTTAAGCGCCCGCACGGCCAGGGCCACCGAAATGTAGGTTTTGCCGGTCCCAGCCGGTCCCAGCGTAAAAGTCAGGTCGTGGGCCATCACGGTATCGACCAGCTTTTGCTGATTGGGCGTTTTGGCTTTGATGACCCCGCCCTTGGCTCCGAACAAAATCACGTCGGGCGAGGCGGCCAGCACGCGGCCCTCGGCCTCCTCGCTGGTGGCGGAGAGGTATTGATTAACCGTTTTGTCGGTAATCTGCCCGTACTGGTGGTAGTGCTCGATGAGGGAGGATAGCAGGTCGTTGATGCGGGCGATGACTTCGGTCTGGCCCTGGATTTTTATTTCATTGCCCCGGCTGATGATTTTCGAGCCCGGAAAAGCTGCGGCCAGCTGGCGAATGTTCTGATTGTCCGGGCCCAGGAAATCGACCAGGGACATGTTTTCGAGGATGATGATTTTTTCGACCAAGTGGGAAGAGAGGGGGAAAAGAGGGATAGCAACAAAAAACAGCCTGTTTTCAGCCTAAACCGGCTACTTTTGCCAGGGTTCAGGCGAATGAACAATACTACGAAAAACTACCGAACGAAGGCATGGCGCTGATAACACTGCTGACAGATTTTGGCTACCGCGACCACTACGTGGCGGCGCTGAAAGCCCGACTCTGGCAGCTGGCACCCACCACCCAAGTGGTAGACATCAGCCACGGCGTCGAGCCCTTCAACATCGCGCACGCCGTTCACGTTCTCCAATCGGTATTTCGGGATTTTCCCGTTGGCACGGTGCACGTCATCGGCGTGGCCGACCACGGGGCCGGCCCCGAGCCGGGCTGGCTGGCCGCCGAGCTGGAAGGCCATTACTTCGTGACCGCCGACAACGGCATTCTGGCCCTGCTGGCCAACGGCACGCCCGAAAACCTGGTGGCGCTGCCGGCCGCCGTCACGGCCTCGCCCACCCGCGACGTGCTGCTGCCCGCCGCCGTGGCCCTGGCCCAGGGCCAGCCGCTGCGCGCCCTCGGGCCGGCTGTGGCCACGCAGCACCAGCTCAACAACCGCCAGCTGCGCCTGCAGGACCACCGCATTACCGGGCACGTGGCCCATGTGGACCACTACGGCAACCTCGTTACCAACATTTCGCGCACGGCGGTGGAGGCCGTGGGCCACGGCCGACCGCTGGCCGTGCACTTTGGCCGCGATGTGGTGCGCGAGCTGCACCCGCATTTCTCGGCCGTGCCACCCGGCGAGGCCGTGGTGATGTTCAACAGCCAGCATTATCTGTGTCTGGCTATTTGCCAGGGCAACGCCTCCGAGCTGCTGGGGTTGAATTTTGATTCGCAGATAGACGTGCGCTTCGCGGCAGAATAGTCGGCTGCTATGGTGAGCGTAGCGGCACGCGGCAGCAAGTGCCGCTAATCCATCCTGCAAAAGCGCCCAATACTGCGACGTGTTAAATCCCAGCTTCGCATTAGCTGCCCTCTTGAAATAAGAAATTCCGGCGGGTTCATAACCAACAAAAACCCCCATCACTGCGCAGTGATGGGGATTTTTGCATTACTCAGCTGCTTGCTACCGAGGAACGGATTAACTCCGGTTTCCGGCGGGCACCAGCCTTATTTCAACGCGCCTTTGAGGTCGCTCACGGCCAGGCTTTGGGCTGCTTTTGCTTCCGGTACCACGGCGGCCATACCGAAGAATTCGTGCGTGGTTCCATCGTAAAGCTGGTAGTTGGTTTTTACGCCGGCGGCAGTAAGCTTGTCGGCCAGGGTTTTGCCTTCGCTTTTCAGCGGGTCGTAATCAGCCCCGATAATGGTGGTAGGCGGCAGGCCCTTCAAGTTGGCGTTCACCAGGTCGATGAGCGGGTTTTTGCCATCGGCGGGCGAACGCAGGTAGTTCTTGAAGAACCACGCCATGCCAGCTTTGTTGAGCGGTGCCGTTTCGGTATTGGCCTGGTAAGAGGGCGTAGTCAGGTCGTAGCCGGCAATGGGGTACACCAGCACCTGGTACTTGGGCAGGGCCACTTTTTTGTCGCGGGCCATCATGCTCACGGCACAGGCCAGGCCACCGCCGGCGCTTTCGCCCACCACGGCCACCTTGTTGGGGTCTGCTTTAATACTGGCCGCGTTTTTCAGCACCCACTGGTAGGCGGCGAAGGAGTCGTTGTGGGCCGTGGGAAACTTATGCTCCGGGCCCTGGCGGTAGTCCACCGACACCACCACGGCCCCGGTTTTTTCGCACAGCGCCTGGGTAGAAGCGCCGTATGTATCCAGATTGGCAATTACCCAGCCGCCGCCGTGGTAGTACACGAGCACCGGGTACGGCGCCGTGCCACCCTTGGGCGTATAGATGCGGGCCTTCACGCCGGGCGCCACGGTCTGGCTCATGGTATCGCAGTTCATAGGCGGCACGGGGATGTTGCTGGCGCGCATCTGCTTCATGGCGGCATCGGCCGGGCTGGGCTGTTTGCGGGCCTGCACAGCGGTGAGCTCAGGCAAGGGCTTGTTGTTGAAGCTCATCAGCTGCTCGATAACGGCCTGCATCTCGGGCTTGAGGTTGGGACCCCAGGTGGGCGTGGGGCCGGTGGGCGTGACTTCTCCGCCGCCAGCATTCGCCGTTACGGCCATGCTATCGGAGGCGACATTGGTTGCTTCCGACACGACGGTGGCAGTTCTGTCGGCTTCGGTGGCGGTGGGCTGGCTGTTGCAGCTACTCAGGAGCAGGCCACCGACTATTGCGCAGGCGAGCGGCGGGAGAAATCTATTTTTCATAAAAACGGGTGCTTGGCGAATTGAAAGAAATGAGTTAAGTGCAAATGCTTACGGAGAACTGAATCCAGAGTTAGCGCTATTGCACTTTATGACGCTTTTTTAGAATGGCTACTTGCTGGCGCATTTTTTCGAGTCGCGCGGGGTAGAAATCAGTTCACGGCAAGTGTTTTTCGGTTTTTTTCATCATTCGATTTTAGGTTTATATTTTTTCAATAAACTAACGGAATTGACTCATAATCTTTCATTTATATTATGCTTTCAGTTAACTGCCGGGTAAATTTGTAGCTGAATTTAAAAAACTACCCTAATTCAAAATGAGAAGAATCTACGCTCTCGCACTACTGCTGGCGGTGCTACTGGGCATTCGGCCAGCAGCTGCCCAAACCACTTCCAAAAAGATAGTTCTTCAGGCCTTTTGGTGGGATTATTATAATGACACCTACCGCTTCAAGTGGGCCGACTACATTACGGAGCTGGCCCCGCGCCTGAAGAGCCTGGGCATTGACGCGGTGTGGATTCCGCCCACGCCCAAAAACAAGAACGCCACCAACGACGTGGGCTACTCGCCCTTCGACCACTACGACCTGGGCGACAAGTACCAGAAAGGCGACGCCCGCACCCGCTTCGGCTCAAAGGACGAGTTTTTGCGCATGGTGGCGGTGCTGCATGCCAACGGCATCGAGGTTATTCAGGACGTGGTGCTCAACCACGTGGACGGAGCCGGCGCCACTGACGGCGCGGGTGGGCAGGACCCGGACAGCTACTCCATGCAAAGCAACGGCGGCTTCAAGTCCTTCCGCTACGCGTCGTTTGGCACGCCCCTGCCCCAGACGGACCCCGAAACCGCGGCCGAGTACCTGAGCCGCCGGGGCCGCTGGTCGAAAAACTACACCAACTTTCACCCGCACCTGGGGCACAACAGCACTTCCGGGGCGCTGGCCGAACCGTTGTTCGGGCCGGATTTCTGCTTTGGCGACGATGGCGGCAACGATGGCTACGGTGGGCTGAGCGGCGCCATCACCAGCCAGTTTGCCAACGCCTACAACCCCACCCAGAGCAGCGGCTACTCGCGCAACCAGGCCCGCAACTGGATAGTGTGGATGAAGAAACAAACCGGCGTGGATGGCTTTCGCTGGGATGCCGTGAAGCATTTCTCCTACGCCGTGCAGCAGGATTTGAGCTTCAACCTGAAGTACAACGCCGGCTGGGCCAGCGGCGGCGAAACCATGTTCAACGTGGGCGAGTACGTGGGCAACAAGGGCGAGCTCGACGGCTACACCACCACCGTGAACAGCCAGAACGGCGGCAGCGACTTCCTGTTTGGCACCTTTGACTTTAGCCTGCGCGAGGGGCTCTACAGCATGGTATACAGCAACGGGGGCTTCGACATGGGCAACCTGCCCAGCCGCCAGCAAAACCAGCGCGTGGCCTACTATGGCGCGTCCAATACCTACGTGCACCGCACGGTGCCCTTCGTGAACAACCACGACACCTTCCGGCCGCAGGTGAGCAGCACCGGCAACTACACCGGCTGGAACTCGGGCAGCGAGCTGGCCCCGCACATCGACCCGTTTGAGCCCCGGCTTTCGGCGGCCTACGCCGTGGCGCTGTCGATGGACGGCTCGCCGCAAATTTTCTTCGAAGACTTATTTAACATCGGCGGCACCGGCAAGCGCTTCAACCACGTGCCCACCAACACCACCGACCTGCCCGTGCGCAGCGACCTGGAAAACCTCATCTGGTGCCACCAGAACCTGCACTTCAAAGACGGTGCCTACAAGGTGCGCTACCAGGCGCAGGACCACCTCGTGATTGAGCGCAGCAACAAGGCCCTCATCGGCGTGAACGACCAGTTCGATAACTGGCAGAACAACGACGTGCAGACCGACTTTGCCGTCGGCACTCGCCTGCGCGACTACTCGGGAGCCAACGGCAACGACATTAAGACGGTGTACCAGGGCAACGACGGCAATAAGTACGTCAACATCAACACGCCGCCCTGCAATGGCTCAGCGGCCCAGGGCCGGCGTGGCTACTCGGTGTGGGCCCCCGAAAACCAGGGCTCTACTTACGTGCCGCGCCGCGAAACGCAAACCACCCAGGAGTGGGAAATGGCCGACGACCTCGGCGACCTGCACTGCGGCAGCCTGGGCCAGGGCGGCGCCCTGCCCGGCAACTCCACCAACTCGCGCGTGGCGGGCAAGATTTACGTGCAGGCCGGCACCCCGATTAGCTACGACCTGTTTCCGGGCAGCAGCCCCAACAACCACAGCCTCACCATCGGGCTGTTTGACCTGCGGGGCAACCAGCTCAGCAGCGCCAGTGGCGCGTCGGACATCAACGGCTTCTTCACGCCTGCCTTCACGGGCTGGTACGTGCTCAAGGTGCGCAATACCTTCGCCACCGACCCCGGCCAGAACTGCTTCGTGAAGGTGAGCTACACGGCCCCGACGGCCGTAGACACCCGCGCGGCCGTGCAGCCCCGCAACACCGTGGCCATCTGGACGGGCAATAACAACTCGGCCGACCCCAGCGACTGCCGCAACTGGGAGAATGGCGTGGAGCCCTCCCCCGCTACCGACGTGCTGGTACCGGCCGGCACCAGCTTCGTGCCCCTGCTGAACACGGGCACCCTGGCTGGCCGCAACCTCATCGTGGAGGCTGGCGCCAGCCTCACCCTGGCTGCCGGCACCACCCTGGAGCTCAGCGGCGACCTCACGGTGGCCGGCACGCTGAACGGCACCGGCACGCTGGAGCTCAACGGCAGCTTGCCGCAGCAGGTAACCAGTAATTTACCACTGGTTTTGAGCAAGCTGACCATCAACAACGCCGCTGGTGCACGCTTGCTCAGCTCCGTAAGCATCAGCGATGCCCTCACATTCACCGCCGGGCGCCTGCTCATCGGAAGCAACACCCTGACGCTGAGTGGTACGGCCAGCATTGTGGGCGCCACGGCCAGCCGCTACATTGTTACGCCCGATGTGGCAGCCTCGGGCAGCGGCGTGGTGCGAACCGTACCCACGGGCGGCGCATCGGTGGTTTTTCCGGTGGGCACGGCGGCCTTTTACGCGCCGGTCACCCTCAGCAACACCGGCGGCAGCAGCAGCTTTCGGGTGCGCACCTTTAGCGGGCTGTTCACCAATGGCACCAGTGGCACTGCTTTCGCCCGGCAGGCCGAATTTGTGAACCGGACCTGGGAAATTATTCCCGCATCGGGCACAGAGCCGGTAACGTCTGTGAGCCTGCAGTTCAATAACCTGGATAGAAATCCTGATTTTGACCTCAGCAGGGCCGGCCTTTACCGAAATGCGGGCGGCACCAGCGCCACCTGGACTTCTTTGGGCCGGGCTTCGATTAGCGGCAACGAACCCTACGTGGCTACCCTGACGGGCATTCGCTCATTTGGAGCCTTTGCCGTGGGCAACGTACCCACGCCGCTCCCCGTCACGCTCATCCGTTTCGATGCGGCTCGCACGGGGCAAGCCAGCGTGCGCCTGGCCTGGGCCACGGCTATGGAGCACAACAATGCCGGCTTCGACGTGGAGAAATCTGCCGATGGCCGCAGCTTCCGGCGCCTGACCACCGTGCCCGCCCGGGGCAACAACCAACCCGGCACATACCAGTACGACGACCTCAGCGCACACGCGGCGGCCTACTACCGGCTCCGCCAGCGCGACCTGGACGGGAGCACCACGTTCAGCCCCGCAGTTTATGTAAATGCTAATTTCAGCCCCTATTACGTGGCCCCCAACCCCAGCCAGGGCGGAACGGTGCACCTACTGGGTGGCCCCTCCCTGGCCGATGACGCGCCTCTGCGCCTCACCCTCAGCACCGTGCTGGGCCAGGTGCTGCTGGCCCCAGCGCCGGCCCCACGCGCCACGCTGGATGAGCAGCTTGGTGCCGCCTTGCGCAATGCCGCGCCGGGCCTCTACCTGCTCACGGTTTCCGGCCCCGATGGCCTGAGCCAGCGCGTGCGCGTGGTGCGGGAATAACCGCGTTTGCCATAGCACCAAAAACGCCAGGTCTCCGCGGAGGCCTGGCGTTTTTGGTTCAAGAAATGTCCGGCAGCATTTGTACCAATGCCTGAGCAGCAGTTCGCGGGCCGGAATTTGGGTTAATATGGAACGGCAGCTCCGGTGGTGTCGATGTCGACGGTTGTGGCCGTGCTATCGGAAGCTTCGTTGGTTTCGCTGGAGATGACCGTGGCCGTTTTATCAACTTCGGTGGCAGTGGGCTGGCTGTTGCAGCTGCTCAGCAGCAAGCCAGATACCAGAGCGGGGGCCAGAAGCCAGTTTATTTTAGCGGAGCGAAAGGAAATGCGTAGCATAAGAGCAGTTGGGAAATGGCGATGGTTTGAATTCATGGCCAACCTTTACGCTCCATTCCGTTCACGAGTTGGCATTTTTGCGTTTTCACAGTCCGCCCCCACCCCCTTCCCTACCCGTTGATTATGCTCATTCGAATTGTCCGCATGACCTTTGCGCCCGGGCAGGTGCCCGCTTTTTTGGCGCTTTTCCACGAATCCAAAAATCAGATTCGCCAGCAGCCCGGCTGCCGGCACCTGGCGCTGTGGCAGGATGCCGACAACCCCGCCATCTACTGCACTCACAGCCATTGGGACGATGTGGCGGCGCTCGACGCCTACCGGCGGTCGGTGCTCTTTGGCACGGTGTGGCCGGCCACCAAACGGCTTTTTGCCGCGCCGCCCGTGGCTTTTTCGGTGAATCCGGTGTTGTAGCCGTATTCCCTTCCTGACCACTCTTCGCATATGTCCTCCGATTACTTCGCCTTCTACGGCCTGCCCGAATCCTTCCGTCCCGACGCCGACGCCCTCAAGCGCCTGTACTACGCCAAAAGCCGCGAGACTCATCCCGATTTTCACGCCACGTCCTCACCCGAAAACCAGGCCGAGATGCTCCGGCTGGCCACCCTCAACACCGACGCCTATCGCACCCTGGCCGACCCCGACAAGCGCATGGCTTACATCCTGCGCCAGCATGGCCTGCTCGAAGAAGGCAAGCAAGAGCAGCTCCCACCCGATTTTCTGATGGACATGATGGACCTCAACGAGCAGCTCATGGACCTGGAAACCGCCCCTGACCCTACCGTAGTAGCTCAGGTAGCCGGCGAAGTGCAGGCAATTGCCGACACGCTGGACGCCAGCATCGAGCCCGTACTGATTGGCTATGAACAACTACCGAGTGAGCACCGGCCGGCCGGCCTCCAGCAAATCCGCACCTACTACCTAAAAAAGCGGTATCTGTTGCGCATCCAGCAGCAAGTTGCTACCTTTGCAGCCCGCTCCTGATACCGGCAGAGCGGAATAGTTCTAAACAAGCTCATCCTGCCCGGATGGCGGAACCGGTAGACGCGTTGGTCTCAAACACCAATATCGCAAGATGTGCCGGTTCGATTCCGGCTCCGGGTACTAGGAATTACCAACGGAAGGCCCTAAATACTGCTCTAGCGTACGCTAAAGCGGTTTTTAGGGCCTTTTTGCGTCCGGAGCTTTTGGCATTTACACTCATTTACGGCCGCATTTGTGCTACCAAATCTGCTACCAAAAAATGACTGTAAAATTCGTCCTCCGAGAAGACAAAACCGACAAGAACGGGCTGGTGCCGGTGTTCCTCAACGCCAACTTTGAAGGGCTGCGGCTGCAGTGCTTCACGCGGGAAAAGTGCCTGCCCAAGGAATGGAACCCCGACAAACAGCGGTTCCGGAAAGCGAAAGCCGGTGCTGATGAAGCCAACAATGTACTGGAAGCCATTGCTGAGCGCGTGCAAAAGCGCTACCGGGACTTGCGCACGGCCGGCATCCCTCCTACCCTGGCCCTCATACGCGACGTGGTTAATCCGGCCGCGGCCAGGCCCGAGCTGGGCATGGTCGAGGCCATGACGGCGTTTATCGAGGTGTTGCGCGGGCGGGGCTATGCCTTCCATACGGTGCGGCACTACAACACGGCCCGCAATCATTTGGCCACGTTCCTGACCACAAAGCGGCGCAAGAAAATAAGCCTGGCCGAGTACGACGGGGCCATGCACGACGACTTTGTCAAGTACCTGCGCACCACCTGCGGGCTGGGGGCCAACGGCATTTATTCCATCGTGAAAGACCTGAAAACGTTTCTGCGCCATTCGCAGGATGAGCGGCAGCAGGCGCTGGGGGTGGAATTGAAGCGCGTCGAGGTGCGCTACACCGACCAGGCCAAAACCTACCTCACGGGGGCCGACATTGCGGCGCTGGTGGCGGTGAAGCTGCCGGCGACCCTCGCGCCGGCGCGGGACGTGTTTTTGTTTTGCTGCTACACGGGACTGCGGTATTCCGACGTGGCGGCGCTGCACGGCGGCAATTTGCACGGCCTCGGGGCGAATGGGACCGGTGACCGGGTGCTTCGGCTGGTGCAAACCAAGACGCGGGCCACGGTGAGCATTTACCTGAGCCGGCTGGCGGCGGAAATCCTGGACCGGTACGCCGCGCCGGAGCGGTCGGGTGACGGCGCCAAGCTGTTGCCCGTGCTGGCTAACCAGCCGATGAATCGATACCTGAAGAAAATCACGCAGCTGGCGGGGCTGACGCGCCTGGTGGAAGTGGTGGGCACGGCCGGCGGCCGGGTGGTGAAAGAAGCGGTGCCGCTGCATGAGATGGTGACAATGCACACCGCCCGCCATACGTTCGCGGTGCAAAGCCTGCTGCGCGGGATGCCGGTGGCAGTGTTGCAGCGCGTGATGGGCCACACCAAGATTCAAAACACCATGCGGTATGCGCAGGTGGTAGAAGAGCTGCAGCACCAAGCCATGCGGGCGGCCTGGGACGAGCCAACTACTACAGCGATTGATGCGCTGCCGGATGGGGCGGTCTGCTCGGTGATGACAGCAGCCTAACTTGATTCGCTACAGCAAAAAAGCCCGGTCGGAAAGGATTCCGCTCCGGGCTTTTTACTTCACCACCTGATTACGGAGTATAGGGGCGGAATAGGCTCCGAATACGGGCGGAGGTGGGGAAAAGGTGGGGCGGGGCCTAGTGGTTGAGCGCCGCGGATACCTCGGCTTCATCGAGGCCGGTGAGGCGGCAGAAGTCTTGGACGGAGACGAGGGCACCGGCGGGCTTGCCGGCGGCCTGGCGGGCACGGCGCACGAGCCGCTTGGCGGCGTCGTAGCTGCGGCCGGTGAGGAGGGCCACGTCTTTGGGATATAGGCAGATGCGCGGCATGGGGGTATGAGAGAGCAAACCGGGCTTAGCTGGGCACCCGACTTGATTGTACAAAAATAGTAGATGAATTTTGGTTCAACATCCAGCAGCACGAACGTAGTGGGCGCTGGGATGCACTTTCATCATCAAACTATTTTTTACTCATGGCACAACAAACTGGAATTCTTGGGATTCGGGGGACAGTGGGCGGGCTGGTCTTCCGGAAGGACGGCAGCATCTCGCAGAAGCCGGCTAGCAACCGGGCAGCCTTTCAATCGGCACCGGGCCTGGCGCGGACCCGCGAAAACGCGGCTGAATTTGGCCTCTCGGCGAAGTACAGCAAGCTGCTGCGCGACTCGCTGCGCGTAGCCATTGCCTCGGCCAGCGACAGCCGGCTGGCCTCGCGGCTGACCAAAGCAATGCGGGAAGTTATCGGCCTGGACGACACCAACGACCGGGGCCAGCGCGTGTTCGACTCTTCGAACTCGGCTCCGCTGCTCGGCTTCAACTTCAACGCCGGCGCGGGCATCGGGCAAACGATGTACTTCCCGTATGAAGTGACAGGCGCAGGTGCGGACGTCACGATGACCATTCCGGCGCTGAATCCGGCTTCGGACATTGCGGCTCCGCAGGGCACAACGCACTTTGAGCTGGTGTTCGCGGCCTCGTCGCTGGACATGGAGATGCTGACCTTCACCAACGCCGTGGTGGCCGCTCCGCTGGGCATTCTGCCCGTGAACAGCCCGGCCCTGGTGAACCAGACGCTGGTGGCCAGCTTCCCGGCCGCTCCTGCGGATGCGAACCTGGTGGTCGGCGTGGTGGGCATCAACTTCTACCAGCAAGTGAACGGCAAGTTCTACCCGCTCAACAATAACAGCACTAACCCGCTGGCGATTGAGTACGTGGCCTAAGCGTAGCAAGTGGCACGAAACGGCCAGCCACACCGGCTGGCCGTTTTTTCTTCCCTTACCCCTCTCCTTCCCATGGCACTTACTGGCTACCAGCTGCAGTATAAGCGGCGCATGAAAAAGGCCCTGGCCTTGCGGGCCAAGGCTGACCGGCAGGCCCGTTTCCTGGTGGCCCGGCTGGCCACGGTGCTGACGCTAGGCGAAACGGCGGCCGACCATATCGGGCGGATTAACACCCTATATGGGACGAGCATGAGCCTGCGCACTGATTTGATAGACGGCTACCGAATGGCCGGCACGGCGGCAGCGCTGAATCAGGTGGCGGCGGCCAGCCTGGGCGGGGCACCGGCGGCGGTGTTCGTCAACCTGGCGGCCAATGCGGGCGGGGCGATGCTGCCGCCCGATGCTGACCTGGATTAAGTCTTTCTTTTCACCCTCAAATTTTTCTCACTATGGCACTTACTGCCTATCAACAGCAATTTAAGCGGCGCATGAAGCGCGCCATCAGCCTGCGGGCCAAAGCCGACCAGAAGGCCCGGCGCTATACCCAACTCCTGGCGGATGCCATCGGCGCGGCCGAGGACGCGGCCATGCAGATGAACGAAATCAACCAGCTCTACAACGTGGACGTGAGCACCTACACGCTGCTCATGCAGGCGCTGCACGCCAACAGCGGGCAGGAAGTGCTGGTTGACCACTTGGCGCAAAGCACGCCCGGCGAAGAAGTGGTTATATTCAACCAGGTGCCGGATGGCAACGGTGGGCAGCCGCTACCGGCCAACCCGCTGTTCGGGGAGTTGGTGGTTAGGATGCCGGCACCATCGGAAGGGCTGAGGTGGTCTAGCTAAGGCGGACAGAAGAAGGACGTATATTTCTTCTGTGATGACAGCTAAAAAGAGCGGAACGTCGCCCGATAAACGACGCAAATACGACGAGGCGTTCAAGGCTGAGGCCCTGCGCCTGGCCAGCGAGAGCCGCAGCACCCAGTCGGCGGCCCGTCAGTTAGGCATCAGCCCCAAGTTGCTCTACCGCTGGCAGCAGGCCCAGGTAGTAGCTGAGGTCGGCAGCGTGGAGGTCGCCCGCGACCCGGAGGTGCGCGCCCTGCGCGCTCGCTTGAAGCGGGCCGAGCAGGAGCTCGATATTTTAAAAAAAGCCTTGGTCATCTTTGGCCAGCCGACCCGGTGAGCACCTACCAGCACATCGCCCAGCGGGCCAGTCAGGTGCCGGTACGCTCCCTCTGCCAAGTGCTCGGCGTGGCCCCGGCCGCCTATTACGCGTGGCAGCGCCGCCAGCAGGTGCCGGCGGTCGAGCCGGCCTGGCAAGTGGCCGTGCGCGAGGCATTTGCCTACCACAGCCAGCGGTATGGCACCCGCCGGCTGCGCGTGGAAGTACAAGCCGACGGCCATCGGGTGGGGCGTTGGCGCATCCGACGCGTGCTCAAAGCGCACGGCCTGCGCGCGCAGCAGCCCCGTTCGTTTGTGCCCCGCACCACCGACTCGGACCCGGCCGTCCAAGCTGCTCCCAACCGCTTGCTCGGCCAGCCGGCCCCCACCGCCCCCAACCGGGTGTGGGTCGGCGACATTACCTACTTGCCCCGCCAGGGCGGAGGCTGGCTCTACCTGGCCGTGTGGCTGGACCGCTGCTCGCGCAAAGTCGTGGGCTGGGACGTGCGCGAAACCATGCCCGAAGACCTGGTCAGCGAGGCCCTGCGGCGGGCGCTGGCCGTGCGCCGGCCCCCGGCGGGCCTCATCGTGCATTCCGACCAGGGTAGTCAGTACCGGGCCACCCGGTTTAAGGACTTACTAGCGCGCCACGGCGCGCAGCAAAGCATGAGCCGGCGCGGCAACTGCTACGACAATGCGCACGCTGAATCGTTTTGGAGTCGCTTCAAAGCCGAACTACTCGACGGCGGCCGCTTCTCCGGGCTGGAAGAAGCCCGGCTCGAAATCAGCCACCACATCGCCTACTACAACGCCGAACGCCGCCACTCGGCTCTCGGGTACCTCGCCCCGAACCACTTCGAAACCCACCTTCAAACCACGTCCCAATTGTGTCCAGCTTAGCTAGACCACCTCA
>NZ_JNLX01000130.1 GCF_000715495.1 Hymenobacter sp. IS2118
TTTTTTGCCATCTACTATATTTTGGTTACGGGGATGCAGTGGAAGGCCTTGCCGCGGTGCTTGGGGGCAACCTCCACGGTCCATGACCGGTTCCAGCAGTGGGCCCAGGCTGGCGTTTTTAAGCGGCTTTGGA
Source organism: Hymenobacter sp. IS2118 (assembly GCF_000715495.1). GTDB lineage: Bacteria > Bacteroidota > Bacteroidia > Cytophagales > Hymenobacteraceae > Hymenobacter. The sequence continues at coordinate 134 of NZ_JNLX01000130.1, forward strand.
CCAGCGGCTTGGTGCAGTTACAGGCCGAAGGCCGCCTGGATTGGGACTGGCAGTGTCTGGATGCCTGCCAGACCAAGGCCCCGCTTGGCGGCGAGGCCGTCGGCCCCAACCCGACGGACCGGGGCAAGGGCGGCGTCAAACGCCACGTGCTGACCGAGGCTCAGGGCTTGCCCGTCGGCGTGGCCGTGACCGGAGCCAACGTCCACGAAGTGACGCAAGTACAGGCCGTACTCGATTCGATGCCCGTGCTGCCCCCACCGGCCGAAGGCGATTTCGCCCCCGGTTTCTGCGCCGACAAGGGCTACGACGCCGAGGCCATTCGGCGCCTACTGGCCCAGTGGGGCTACCGGGTGCACATCCTGAGCCGGGGAGAGGAAGCCGACAAATGCCGCACCCCCGGCTACCGCGCCCGTCGCTGGGTCGTCGAGCGCACCCACGCCTGGTTCCACCGTTTCCGCCGCCTGCTCATCCGCTGGGAAAAGAAAGTCGCCAACTACGAAGCCCTCCTCCACCTGGCTTGCGCAAACACCGTCTGGCGACACTCCCTCCTATTTTTCGGATAGGCTCTTAGTCTATGGATTAAGAAACAAAGCCCCAAAGCCGTCACAATCGTTTGGGGAATGGCCCGATAAATTTCTCATTCCTTCCCCGGGTTTTGAAAAATCCGGCAAGATAGCGCGAAAGTTCGTTTTTTATTCCCCTATCAGCCAGCTACCTTTGTTTTTTGAATCCTTCCGCGTCCTTCGTGAAAAACAACTTTTTGCTGCTATTTCCGGCCCTGGCAGTGCTTGGTGTTGCTACTCAGTGCCAATCCAGCAAGCCTGCCGCTACTGCTTCGGCTGCGGCTACTGCTCCCGCCGCCATGCCTGCTACCCCGAAGGAATACCGCTACGAAACGGTGCCCGGCGACCCGTTGCAGGTTCGTATCTACAAGCTGGACAACGGGCTGACCGTTTACCTCTCAGATTACAAGGACGCCCCGCGCATTCAGACCTACGTTGCTGTGCGTGCCGGCTCGAAGAACGACCCGGCCACCGCCACCGGCCTGGCCCACTACCTGGAGCACATGGTGTTCAAGGGCACGTCCAAGCTGGGCACGCAGGACTGGGCCAAGGAAAAAGTAGAGCTGGATAAGATTGAGGCGCTGTACGAAACGTACCGCGGCCAGCGCAACGACCCGGCCGCCCGCAAGCGCACCTACCACCAGATTGACTCGATTTCGGGTGTGGCCGCCTCCTACGCCGTGCCCAACGAGTACGACAAGGTGATGGGCGCCATCGGGGCCAAAGGCTCCAACGCCCATACCTCCAGCGAGGAAACGGTGTATCAGGAAGACATTCCAAGCAACCAACTGGAAAAGTGGACTGCCATTCAGGCGGAGCGCATGCAGGAGATGGTGCCGCGCTTGTTCCACACGGAGCTGGAAGCGGTGTACGAGGAGAAAAACCGGGGCCTGGACAGCGACTTTAACAAGGAGTTTGAGGCGCTGAACGCCGCGCTCTACCCCACGCACCCTTACGGCACGCAAACGACCATCGGCACGATTGACCACTTGCAAAACCCGTCGATAACGGAAATCAAGAAGTATTTCGGCCAGTACTACGTGCCCGGCAACGTGGCGCTCTGCCTGAGCGGTGACCTGGATTACGACGCCACAATTCGGCTTATCGACAAGTACTTTGGTGAGTTGCCCGCTAAAGCCGCGCCCGCCTTCGTGGTGCCGGTGGAGAAGCCGCTGATGGCGCCGATAACCCGCGAAATATTGGGTCCGCAGTCGGAAAACGTGATGCTGGGCTTCCGCCTGCCCGGTAAGTCGACCCGCGACGGCGTGCGGCTGCGAATGATGGACAAAATCCTGACCAACGGCCAGGCCGGTCTGATTGACCTCGACCTGAACCAGCAGCAGAAAGTGCTGGAAGCGGCCTCGTTCACAGACATGAACTCGGATTATTCCACGCACATCATCTACGGCACGCCGCGGGAGGGGCAGAAGCTGAGTGAGGTGAAAAGCCTGCTGCTCGGCGAATTGGCCAAAGTGAAGGCCGGGAACTTCCCCGACTGGCTGATTCCGGCCATCATCAACAACGACAAGCTGGAGCGCACCAAGGCGTTTGAGAGCAACGAGGCCCGCGCCAGCGCCATGTACGACGCCTTTATTCAGCGGGCCGAGTGGAAGGACTACCTGCAGCAGGAGAAGGATTTCGCCGCCATCACGAAAGAGGAAATGGTGAAATTCGCCAACGACCACTACGGCGAGAACTACGTGAGCGTGTTCAAGCGCACCGGCACCGACCCCAACAAGGTGAAGGTGGTGAAGCCCGCCATCACGCCCGTGCCCGCCAACCGCGACGTAGCCTCAACCTTCTACAAGCAGCTCACCGCCATGCCGAGCACGGAGCTGCAGCCGGTGTTCGTGGACTATAAGAAGGATATTCAGGAAACGGAGATTAAGCCCGGCCTGCCGCTGTACTACACCAAAAACAGCGAAAACGGCCTGTTCAACCTGTCTTACGTTTTCGACCTGGGCAAGAACAACGACCCGCGCTGGGGCCTCGCTTCGGACTACCTGCAATACCTGGGCACCGGCAGCTACAGCGCCGCGCAGCTGCAGCAGGAGTTCTACAAGCTGGGCTGCTCCTTCAACGTGAGCAGCAGCGCCGACCGCATTTTCGTTACCCTCAACGGCCTCGACACCAACCTGGAACCCGCGCTGAAGCTGTTTGAACAGCTGCTGAACGCGCCCAAGCCCGATGCTGCCGCCCTGAAAAACATGGTGGCCGGCGTGCTCAAGCAGCGCCAGGATGCCAAGCTGGAAAAAGGTGTGATTCTGAACGCGGCAATGGTGAACTACGTGAAGTATGGTCCAAAGAACCCCTTCACAAACGTCATTCCCGAGAAAGAGTTGAAGGCCATCATGCCCGAGCAACTCACGGCGCTGATTAAGAAGCTGCCGACGTACCAGCATCGGGTGCTGTATTATGGGCCGCGGCCTGGAAAAGGCGATACAGTAACTATTGTCGATGTGCTGAAGGCCAACCACCAAACACCCGCCATCCTCACGCCCGTACCGGCCGCAAAGGATTTCGCCGAGCAGCCGCTGAAAGACAAAAAAGTGTATTGGGTGGACTACAACATGGTGCAGGCCGAAATCCTGTTCCTGACCAAGGGCGACGTGTACAGCAAGGATATGGTGCCGACCGTAGCGCTCTACAACGAGTATTTCGGCGGCGGCATGGGCAGCATCGTATTTCAGGACTTGCGCGAGAGCAAGGCATTGGCCTACTCGGCGTCTTCCCGCTACTCGAACGCCGACAAAGCCGGTCGCTCCAACTACAACATGAGCTACATCGGCACGCAGAGCGACAAGCTGCCCGAGGCAATGGCCGGCATGGAAGCGCTGCTAACCGACATGCCCGTGGCCGCCGCCAACCTCGAAATTGCCAAAAATGCCATCCGCAACAGCATCAGCACCGAGCGCATCACCAAGGGCGATGTGCTGCTGAGCTACGAGCGTGCCCGCCGCCTCGGCCTCGACTACGACCTGCGCCGCGACGTGTACGCCGGCACCCAAAACATGACGTTTGACGAGCTAAGCAAATTTCAGAGCACCAAGATTAAGGGTCAAAACCAGGTCATTCTGGTGATTGGCTCGAAGGACCGGCTCAATTTCAAGGAGCTGGCCAAGTACGGCAAGGTGCAGCAGCTCACGCTGAAGGAGATTTTCGGGTACTAATTTCTTAGTTGTCGGTTGTTCGTTGTCAGTTGTTAGGCTGATGGCGATGGATAGAGACTTTTCTCCCAATAGCCGGCTACTTTAATTGAAAATCCTGACAACTGATAACTACTAACGGACAACTAAATTTCACATGGCAGAGCAAAAAATCACCATTAAAAATGGCAAGCTGAACGTACCGGATAAACCTACTATTCCCTTCATTGAGGGTGACGGCACGGGGCCGGACATCTGGGCGGCTTCCAAGCTGGTATTTGATGCGGCCGTTGAGAAAGCATACGGCGGCAAAAAGCAGCTGATGTGGAAGGAAGTGCTGGCCGGTGAGAAAGCCTACAAAGCCACCAACAACTGGCTGCCCAGCGAAACCCTCGACGCCTTCCGCGAATACCTCGTGGGCATCAAAGGCCCCCTTACTACGCCCGTGGGCGGCGGCATCCGCTCCCTCAACGTGGCCCTGCGCCAGGAGCTGGACCTGTATGCCTGCGTGCGCCCGGTGCGCTACTACGACGGCGTGCCCTCGCCGGTGCGCCACCCGGAACTGACCGACATGGTCATCTTCCGCGAAAACACCGAGGACATCTACGCCGGCATCGAGTACATGAACGGTACGCCGCAGGCCCAGAAAATGCTGGAATTCCTGCAGGATGAGATGGGCGTGAAGAAAATCCGCTTCCCCGATTCGTCCTCCTTCGGCATCAAGCCCGTGAGTAAGGAAGGCACCGAGCGCTTGGTGCGCGCGGCCATCAACTACGCCTTGCAGCACAAGAAACCCTCGGTGACCATCGTGCACAAGGGCAATATCATGAAGTTCACCGAAGGCGCCTTCAAAACCTGGGGCTACGAGCTGGCCGAGAAGGAATTCGGCAGCAAGGTATTTACCTGGGCGCAGTACGACAAAATAGTGGCCAAGCAGGGCGTGGCCGTGGCCGATGCCCTGCAGAAGCAGGCCGTGGACCAGGGCAAGCTCATTATCAAGGACAGCATTGCCGATGCCTTTTTGCAGCAGATTCTGCTACGCCCCGCCGAGTACTCGGTAGTGGCCACGCTGAACCTGAACGGCGACTACATCTCCGATGCGCTGGCGGCCATCGTGGGCGGTATCGGCATCGCGCCGGGGGCCAACATCAACTACCTCACCGGCCACGCCATTTTCGAAGCCACCCACGGCACAGCGCCCAAATACGCCAACCAGGACAAGGTAAACCCCGGCTCGGTTATCCTCTCCGGCGTGATGATGCTGGAGCACATGGGCTGGAAAGAAGCCGCTGCCCTCATCAACAAGGGCCTCGAAGCCGCCATCGCCAGCAAGCGCGTGACCTACGACTTCGAACGCCAGATGGAAGGTGCCACGCTGCTCAAAACCAGTGAGTTCGGCCAGGAAATTGTGAACAATATGTAGTAGCTTGGCCGCGGCCTAAGCAGCAATATAAACCCCCGCGTCGGCTTTGGCTGGCGCGGGGGTTTTGGCTTATCTGAAATCATTAATGACTCTTCACGCTATTCCTATTTGTGACCAATTAACTTGGTTGCCGCCGTACAGCCACACTGCTTCACCAAAGGCAGGAGCATTGCCAATGGGATACGAAGCTTATATCAAATTGCTCCCGCCATTGGGTATAGACACCGCAATTCCTTTAGCCGATTATGCTGCCGACTGTCGCACAGTAGCTGATTTAAATAAGCGGGCTGCGTTCTGGGACGCTCATGGCATACGACTTGGAGCACCTACGCCCGAGCGTTTGCAACCAATTACCTACCGTGAAGTGGCGAAGATTTTCGGCTTGATTTACGATGAAAAAATGAGCGGGGAAGCTATTCGACTTGCGTACGGGGTTTGGCCTCCTAATCTTGGGGTAAATGAGTTGCTCACACAGTCATTTGTAGCGCGTCTAATTCAGATTACTGGCCCGACAACTGCAACATATTTCCACGGTTCTGTAGACGAAGGAAACTATCATTTTGACGAGGAAGGCTTTCCCCAAGACTGGTTGGAACAAGGAGTTGCAGCTGATTTATCCGAAGTTGTGCATCGTGATAACGCTTTCCCAATCTATACATTCGCAGCTAATCATTCTTGGTGTCTCTATCAGGCCGAATACAATGATTGGCTTGAAATCGGCTGCTCCAATAATATGGCAGATAAATTATTTGCTGACCATAAATTAGAAGCTTTTCTGCTTCGTTAATTATTTGGTCGGAACTGGCTCAAGTTCAATACCGCATAATCTGTAGACGCATTTTGAACGCTCGTATTTGCGAGCCGACGCCAAAAACCCAACCCGACCGCCGCGCACCCCCCAAACCTTGCACTCAGAAAGCCTTCAGAATTGCCGCCTACCTTTCGGCCGTTCCTAATTCTGTTTTCCCGTGAAGCTGCTGATTGTTGAAGACGAGCCGGCCCTGCGCACCTCGCTGGTCGAGTACCTGCGTCAGGATGGCTACGTGGTAGAAGCGGCGGCCAACTATGCGCAGGCCCACGAAAAAATCAAGCTCTACCAATACGACTGCGTGTTGCTGGACCTGACCCTGCCCGACGGCAACGGCCTGGACCTGCTGCGCACGCTCCGGGCCGATAGTTCGCCGGCCGGCGTGCTCATCGTCTCGGCCAGGGGGGCGCTCGACGACAAGGTGCTGGGCCTGGAGCTGGGCGCCGACGACTACCTGGCCAAGCCCTTCCACCTCTCCGAGCTGAGTGCCCGGCTGAAAGCTATTATCCGGCGGCGACAGTTTCAGGGGCAGCGCCAGCTGCTGTTTCAGGAGCTGACGGTGCTTCCCGACCAGGCCCAAGTGCTGGTGCACGGCGAGGCGGTGGCCCTCACCCGCAAGGAATACGACTTGCTGCTCTACCTGCTCACACATCCGGGCCGGGTGCTCACCAAAGAGTCGATTGCCGAGCACGTGTGGGGCGATGCTGCCGACGCGGCCGACTCGTTTGATTTCCTCTACACCCACCTCAAAAACCTGCGCCGCAAGCTCCAGGAAAAGGGCGCCGGCGACTACATCCGCTCAGTGTATGGGGTGGGCTATAAGTTCAGCGCAGAATGAAGCTGCTGACCGCTACCAATCGCTACCACGTGCTGCTGGCGGCGCTGCTCTTCACCATCGGAAGCGGGCTGTTGTACTTTGGGGTGCTGTGGGCGCTGCAGGGCGAGGCGGAGGAGCGGCTGTTTCAGCAGCGCGACTACCTGCGGCGGGAAGTGCAGCGCACGGGTCGGCTGCCGGGCACGCCCTTTGAGGGCCGGATGCAGCTGAGCACGACGCCCCAGCCCGAAGGCCTGCGGGACGTGCTGCTGCTGGAACCGCTGGAAAACGAGCTGGAGCCCTACCGGCAGCTCACGTTTCGGCTGCAGCTGGCCGGTCGGCCTCAGTGGGTGTCGTTGAGCAAGTCGCTGCTGGAAACGGAAGACGTGCGGTTGCTGATTATGTGGCTGCTGCTGGGGGTGCTGGGGGCGCTGCTGGGGTGCATGGTGCTGCTCAACCGTTGGCTGGCGCGCCGCCTGTGGGCACCTTTCGAGCGCACCTTGCAGCAGCTGCGCACCTACGATGTGCGCCAGCACCAGGTGCTGCAGCTGCCCGGCACCCGCATCGAGGAATTCGCGCAGCTCAACCTCACCCTCACCCGCCTCAGCGAGCGGGTGGCTGCCGATTACGCCTCGCTCAAGGAATTTACTGAGAACGCGGCCCACGAAACCCGCACCCCACTGGCCATCATGCAGGCCAAGCTGGAGCAGCTGTTGCAGCTGCCGGATTTGCCGGCCCCAGCCGGCCCGCTCGTGGCCGACCTCTACGCCGCCGTGCAGCGCCTGGCCCGCCTGCACCAGGGCCTGACGCTGCTCAGTAAGATTGAGAACCAGCAGTTTGCCCAGGCCGTGCCGGTGTCGCTGGCGGCGCTGCTGCGCGAGAAGCTTGACCAGCTCGAAGGGTTTATCGAAGACAAGCAGCTGCGGCTGGAGGTGAGCCTGCCTGCCACCGGGACGTTGCCGCTGCACCCGGCCCTGGCCGATTCGCTGGTGAGTAACCTGCTGCACAACGCCATTCGCCACAATCAGCCCGGCGGCCTGCTGCGGGTAATGCTCACGGGCACCGAGCTGGCCATCACCAACACGGGGCCGCCGCTGGCGCCTACCCAAAACCCCGCGCAGTTTTTCGAGCGGTTTCGCAAGCAGAATGCCACCTCCGATTCGCCCGGTCTGGGGTTGTCCATCGTGCAAGGTATTGCGGTATTCTATGGGTTTGAGGTACGCTACGAATACGCCGCGGAGCAGGCCTTGCACACGCTGCGGGTGGTGTTCAAGCACTAGCCAAACGCCAATACTGGCGTCACTACTACAGAGTGTCTACAGAATTGGTCCATAGGTTTACCACTTCCTTCAGCCCCTTATCTATGCTCCGCTACCTGCTTGCGGTACTGGCTTGTCTGTTGCTCTGGCTGCCGTTGCGCGCCCAGCAGCTGGCCCCACTGCCCGCCTCCGCCCCGGATTCGCTGGTCCAGGTCCGGGCTGCCCCTGGGCCGCCACGTCTCTGGCAGCGTCCCGTGGTACGGCAGCTGCTGCCCCCGGTGCTACTGCTCACGGCTGGGGCCCTGACGACGCATAAGGTAGCCCTGTTGGAAACGGACGAAGAAACCCGCGAGGAAATCCGGGAGCACGTAGGTCGGCCCCTCACCCAGCTCGACAACCAGATGCGCTACCTGCCGGGGGCGGTGGCGCTGGGCCTGGGCCTGGCGGGCGTGCGGGGCCGTCACCGGCCCGTCGACCAGCTGCTGCTGGCGGCGCTGGCCTTCACCCTCAACGACGCGGCAACCAGCAACCTGAAAAAGCTTACGCAGGTGCAGCGGCCGGATGGCTCCGACTACCATTCCTTCCCCAGCCAGCACACCAGCCTGGCCTTTGCCTCCGCCACGCTTCTGCACAAGGAGTACGGCGGGCGTAGCGCCTGGTACAGCGTGGGCGGCTACTCGGTGGCGGCCGCTACGGCGGGCATTCGCATGGCCAAAGACGTGCACTGGCTCTCGGATGTGCTGGCCGGAGCAGGCGTGGGTATTCTGTCGACGGAGGCGGCGTACTGGCTCTATCCGCGGGTGACGAAGCCCTTGCGCAAGGTGCTTGGCAACCGGGCGCTGGTGCTGCCCAGCTACCAGCAGGGGGCCTTCGGGGCCATGGCGGTGGTGCGGCTGTAGGCTGGCGCTCGTCATCCAGCCCGGCCTTAAACTTCAGCTGCTTTTTTTGATGCACACCTGTTTGGTTACCGGCAGCGCCGGCTTTATTGGCTCCCACCTGTGCGAGCGGCTGCTGGCCGATGGCTGGCGCGTGGTGGGCCTCGACAACTTCGACCCGTTCTACGACCGCCGGCTGAAAGAGCAGAACCTAACGGCCCTGCGCCAGCACCCCCGGTTTTCTTTCCACGAAGCCGACCTGCGCCAGGGGCCGGCAGCGCTCACGGCCGCCCTGCCGGTTCTGGCCTACGATGCCGTGATTCACCTGGCTGCCAAAGCCGGCGTGGGGCCCTCGGTGCGGGAGCCGGCGGCTTATCTGGAAAACAACGTGCTCGGCACCACGCATCTGCTGGAGTGGATGCGCGAGCGGACCATCCGGACGCTGCTGTTTGCCTCCTCCTCTTCGGTGTACGGCAACACGCCGGTCACGCCCTTTAGTGAGGAGGAGCCGCTGCTGGCGCGCGGCATTTCGCCCTACGCGGCCAGCAAGCTGGCCGGCGAGGCCCTCACCTATACCTACCATCACCTCTACCAGATGAGCGTGCTTAATGCCCGGTTTTTTACCGTGTACGGCCCTCGCCAGCGGCCCGACCTGGCCATTCACAAGTTTGCCCGGCTGCTGCGGGCCAGGCAGCTCATTCCGGTTTACGGCGACGGCAGCACCTCGCGCGACTACACGTTTGTGGCCGATACGGTGGACGGCATTGTGCGGGGCCTGCACTACCTGCTGCAGCACCCCGGCACCTACGAAACCGTGAACCTGGGCAACAGCCACCCCGTGGCCCTGCTGGACCTGATAGCGGCCGTGGGCACGGCCGTGGGCGTGGTGCCGCAGCTGGCGTTTGGGCCCGAGCAGCCCGGCGATGTGGCCACCACCTACGCCGACAATAGCAAGGCCCACCGCCTGCTGGGCTACGCGCCCCGCACGCCGCTGGCCGAAGGCCTGCGCCAGTTCGCGGCCTGGCTCGATGCGGAACCGCAAACTGCTGCCGTACCACTTCGGGCGCGCTGATTATGGAAGGTGTTGACATGGAAGCGCTCATGCCAAGCAGCAAGTTTCCAAGGGCGTTGCTCGTGTTTCTGCTGCTGCTGGCGGTGGCGCTGGGCGTTGGGCTGGGCAGCTGGGGGCCACTGGAAAGCAGCGAGGCCCGCTACGCCGAAATTGGGCGGGAGATGCTGGCGTCCGGCGACTGGCTGCATCCGCGGCTGTTGGGCATCTCCCATTTTCACAAGCCCCCGCTCACTTACTGGCTCACGGCGGTGGGCCTGGCCTTCACGGGCTCCTCGGTGGCGGGCGTGCGGCTGCTGCCGGTGCTGGCCGTGCTGGCGCAGGTGGTGCTGGTGTACGGAATAGGCCGGCTAATTTTCGAGAACAACACCAGCCGGGCTTTGGGCGCGGCCATCGTGTACGGCACGTTTCCCGTGGTCTGGATTTCGGCCCTCAACGTCACAACCGACAGCTACCTGGCTACTTGGGAGCTGGTGGCGACCTACGGCATCCTGCACCATTACTACCGGGGCGGCTGGGGCGGGCTCTACTTTTTTTGGCTGGCGCTGGGGCTGGCGTTTCTCACCAAAGGCCCGGTGGGGCTGCTGCTGCCGCTGATGGCGGTAGTTGGCTTTTACTTTCGGGGCCAGCGGGCGCGACGGCCTTTCACCCGGCACCATGCCGTGGGGCTGGTGCTGTTTGTCGGGCTGGGCCTGAGCTGGTACATAGACCTGGTGGCCGAAAACCCGGTCTTCCTGCACTATTTTCTGGTGGGGCATACCGTGGAGCGGTTTACCAGCGCCGAAGCCTTTGGGCGGGCCAAACCCTGGTGGTTTTACCTGGTGCTGGTGCCGGCCACCAGCCTGCCGTGGGCGGGCCTGCTGCTGACGCGGGCGGTGCGCACGGGCTGGAACGCCCTGCCGCCGCCGTGGCGCGGCCTCTGGCTGTGGTGGGTGCTGGTGCCGGTGGGGTTCTTTTCCCTGTCGCAGTCGAAACTGCTGCTGTACGTGCTGCCGGTTTTTCCGGGAATGGCGCTGCTCACGTCCTACTACCTGCACCAGTTGCCAGCGGCCGGGCTGGCCCGCTGGCGTACCGGGCTGCTTGCTTTTTGGGTGCTGGTGCTGCTGGGCCTCGCGGTACTGCCTTTGGTGGCTGCCCTCACGCATCTGGTTGTGCCACTGTGCACAACCGAGGTGGCCGTGCTGGGGGCAATGGCCCTGCTGGTTCTGGCCGGCGCCCGCCGGCTGGCCCCGCAAAAAAGAATGTTGGGGAGTGCTACGGTGTTCACGGTGGCCCTGTTGCTGGCCGCTAAGCCGCTGCTTCAGGCCAACGAGCTGACCTTCAACGGCACCCAGCCCGTAGTGGCAGCCCTGGAGCAAGCCGGTCTGCGGGGCCGTCCCGTGCTGGTGTACAATCAGTTGCTGCCCTCGCTGGCTTTCACGCTGGGGCAGGTGCCGGTGTCGCTGTACGTTGGCAACCATAACCTGGTGCGCGAAACGCAGTTTGAGCACGATTCCCGCTGGCGCGCGACTTGGCTGGACCTTAGTGGTCCACATCCCGCCGCCCTGGACTCGCTGCTGCGGCTGCGCCCCGTGCTGCTGGTGAAAGGGGAGGTGCACCCCGAGCACCAGTGGCTGCTGCAGCGCCTGCCGCAACGGAAGGACGTAGGCAGGTGGCGGGTATATTATGAGCGGTAGATAACAGCACTATTTCAATAGTGCTGTTGCTGATGTCCCACGACTTTAATACTACCTCTACCACTCCCCTCATGACCCTGCTGAATTCCTTTTGGAGCTTCCTCCAGCTGCTCTGGCGCAACCACCGCAAGCTGCTGTTAGGCTTAGTGCTGGGATTCATCGGCCCGTGGCTGGTGTTCATCAAAGTGGGCCAGGAAGTGTGGGAGGGCGACGGGCTTCCCCTGGACCAGGCTATTCTGAAATTGCTTCACCGGCTGGGCGGCCCCAATCAGGACGCCATTGCGGTGTGGATGGCCCGGGCTGGCGGCACCTTCTGGACGCCCCTGGTGGAAGCAGCCGTGCTCCTGGGTTTGCTGCTGGCCCGGCAGCGCCGGGCCGCGCTGTTCTTCATCTTGTCGGTAGGTGGGGCCGGGGCCCTGAACCTGTTTGCCAAGCTGCTGCTGGCCCGCGCCCGGCCCACGCTCTGGGTGTCCATCGCCCCGGAAACTTCCTACAGCTTCCCCAGTGGCCACGCCATGGGCGCGGCAGCCCTAGCCCTGGCCTTGGGCATGCTGCTCTGGCCCACCCGGGCGCGGTGGCCGGCCGTGATATTGGGCACGGGCTGGGCGCTGCTCATGGGCTGGTCGCGGGTGTACCTGGGCGTGCATTTCCCTTCCGACGTGCTGGCCGGCTGGGTAGGCTCCGTGGGCTGGGTAGGAAGTATGCACCTGCTCTTCGATAAGTCCGCGCTGGACCTGCGCCGGCTGTGGAGCGATGCGCGCACCTACTGGCTGGCCCGGCCCGGCTAGCCGTAACGCAGCGTTGGCTACAGAATTACTTCAGAAACCACCCGTAATCTTGTGCATATGCTGCTTAGTGCTTTCTCAATATCTGCGCTTAGTTCTATTTGTCTGAGATTAAAAAGGTGTTAAATACGATTTGAGGCTGGCATCTGAATCTGTTGTCCTATTCACCGGGTCGTGAAACAGCCACTATCTCCGCTTTTTTCGTTGCACCAACACCCGTTGCCGTGACCGTTACCCCCCCGAAACAATTCCCCATTTCTGTAGTCGCCCCACTCCGCTGGCTGGGCATCTGGGTACTGGCGCTGCCCCTGCTGCTGGCCGGCTGCGTGAGCACCAAATCCACGTACAACCGTGACCAGGTAAGCCAGCGCCTAAAGGCCCGCAGCGGCTACGAGCTGGGCGCTGCCCGCACTGCCAGTGCCCCGGCCCCCGCGCTGCCCAACCTGCAGGACGGCCTGAGCGAAGACGAAACCGTGACCCTGGCCCTCACCCGCAACCCCGCCTTTCAGGCCGACCTGAGCACCCTCGCCCTGGCCCAGGCCGATTTGCAGGATGCCGGCCTGCTCGCCAACCCCGTCCTCTCCGGCGTGACGGCCTTCGGTACTTCGCCGGTTTCTCTGGCCCTCAGCTTCGCCTCCGACCTGCTCTGGCAGCGGCCCGGCCGGGTGGGGGCCGCCCAGCTCGAAACCCAGCGCGTGGCCGAAAGCCTAGTGAGCCGGGGCCTGCTGGTGAGCCGCGACGCCCAGGTGTCCTACACCGATATCACCCTGGCCGAGGAGCGGCTGCGCATTGCCCGCGAGGGGATTGTGATGCGGGCCGAGGTGGCGCGCATCGTGCGGGCCCGCTACCGGGTGGGCGAGGCCAGCGAGTTGGAAACCGTGGCCCCCAGCGCCGACTCGCTCCGCGCCGTCGACGACTTCTACCGCGCCCGCCGCGACGCCCAGGTGGCCCGCCTACGCCTACTCGCCACCCTGGGCCTGGATTCGGTGAATGCCGATTCGCTACGGTTTACAGCCGCGCCCGCCTCGGCTACTACGGTGCCGCCGCTGCGCACGCTGCTCGATTCGGCCTACGCTGCCCGGCCCGATTTGTGGGCCGCCCGCACCGGTATCGAGGGCATCGGCAAGAGGCTGAAGTGGGAACGGAGCCGGGTATTTTCGTTTGTGCTTTCGCTGAATGCCCGCCTCAACGACCCTAAGCCCGTGAGCCTGGCCCCCGGCGCGGCCATCGGGCTGCCCATCTTCAACCGCAACCAGGGCCGCATCTCGCGGGTGAAAGCCGAGCTGGAACAGGCCTCGTGGCAATACCTGGCGTTGCGCCAAACCGTGAACCTCGACGTGCGCGAAGCCTACGCCCAGTTCGAGCAGGCTACCCAGAGCGTGGCGCTGTGGGAAAACAGCTACCTACCCACCCTCACCGATGCCCTGCGCCGCTCCACCAACGCCTTCATCAACGGCGACTTTCCCTACGTGCAAGTGGCCGAAACCACCCGCCAACTCCTCGACGCTCAACAGCGCGCCGCCGACGCCCGCGCCGACCAGCGCCGCGCCGTGGCCCGGCTGCGCTACGCCGTGGGCGGCCGCTTCTAATTGAAGACTTAACAATCCAGCACAAAACAGCCCGTCATGCTGAGCGAAGGCGCAGCCGCAGTCGAAGCATCTCTACCGCTTCGGCTGGCACCCCTCTCTTTTGGAGAGGGGTCGGGGGTGAGGCGCTCACGGCCCCAACGAAGCGGTAGAGATGCTTCGGCAAGCTCAGCATGACAGTCTAATACTTCGCAACTATGTCCATTCCTAGTCTCATACCATTGTCTCGCCTCCTCCCGCTGGTCGGCATACTCAGTTTGGCCGCCTGCGGCAAAGAGGAGAAGCCCAAGGCCATTGTCGCTTCCGAAGTGGAAAACCCGGTGAAGGAATCGGAGCTGACCACCGTGACCATCACCGCCGACGCGGAGAAGCGGCTGGGCATTAAAACCGTGGCCATCAAAACCGACAACGTGCAGGCCACGCGGGAAGTGGGCGGCGAGATTCAGGCCGTGCCGGGCCGGGCCGTGACCATTGTGGCTCCCGTGCAGGGCACCTTGCGCGGCGGGGCCAGCATCACGGCCGGCCAGCGCGTGCGCCAGGGCCAGACGCTGTATAGCCTGGTGCCGCTACCCGCCGAGCGCGACCTGCTCACCCTCAACCAGGGCACGGCCCAGGCCCGCACCCAGTTGCAGGTGGCCCAGGCCCGCCTGAGTCGCGCTGAGGCCCTGCTGGCCGACCGCGCCGGCAGCGTGCGGGCCCGCGACGATGCCCGCGCCGACGTGGCCCTGGCCCAACGCGGCCTGGCCGATGCCCGCGCCCGCCAAGCCTCGGCCAACGGCAACGCCGGTGTAGGGCAGGCCCTGCCCATCAAAGCCCCCCTCAGCGGAGTGGTGCAGCGCGTCACCGTCACCGATGGCTCGGTGGTGACGCCCAACATGGTGCTGGTGGAGCTGGCCGCGCTCAACAAGGTATGGGTGCGCGTGCCGCTGTTCGTGGGCGATTTGCGTCGCCTGGGCAAGGGCCAGGCGGTAACCGTGCGCCCGCTCGACGGCGGGGCCCCGCGCCAGGGCCGGCCAGTGGAAGCGCCTTTGCTGGGGGCCACCGCCGGCACGGGCACGGCCGATGTGTTCTACGAAATCGACAACGCCGACGAAGCTTTCCGCCCCGGCGAGCGGGTGGCCGTGGACGTGACGTTGGGCGGCAACAACCTGGCAACTGCCGGCGCCGCCACAACGGAAGCCCTCACTATTCCGGCCGCCGCACTCCTCTACGACGCCACGGGCGGGCAGTGGGTGTACGTGCGCACCGCACCCCGGCAATACACCCGCCAGCGCGTGGAAGTGCAGCGGGCCGTGGGCGACCAAATCGTCATTTCCCGGGGCGTGAAAGCCGGGGCCGAAGTCGTAACCGACGGCGCGGCGGAGCTATTCGGAACAGAGTTTGGCGGGAGCCATTAATCCAATAGGTGAATGAGCGACTGGGTGAATGGGTGAATGCTCTAACGGAGTTGGTTGCCCATCCACCAATTCGCCCATTCACCCATTCACCCATTGACTTATGAAGTGGATAATTGAATCAGCATTGCGGCTGCGCCTGGTGGTCGTCATCCTGTTTGGGGTGATGCTGGTAGCGGGCCTGCAGGTGGTGCGCAACACGCCGCTGGACGTATTTCCGGAGTTTGCGCCGCCTTATGTGGAGGTGCAAACCGAAGCGCCCGGCCTGAGCACGGCCGAGGTGGAAGCTCTTATCAGCGTGCCCCTGGAAAACGCCCTGAACGGCACGCCCGACGTGAAGAAAATCCGCTCCAAATCGGTGCTGGGCCTCTCGTCGGTGGTGCTGTACTTTCCGCAGGGGATTGACATTAATAACGCCCGGCAGGCGGTGCAGGAGCGGCTGGCGCGGGTGGCGCCCACGCTGCCCGGCGTGGCCCGGCCCCCGGTGATGCTCTCGCCGCTGTCGTCCACGAGCCGGGTGCTGAAAATCGGCATTACTTCCGACAGCCTCACGCAGGTGGAAATGACCACCCTGGCCCGCTGGAGCATCCGGCCGCGCCTGATGGCGGTGCCCGGCGTGGCCAACGTGGCCATCTGGGGCCAGCGCGACCGGCAGCTGCAGGTGCTGGTGAACCCCGAGCAGCTGCGCACCCTAGGTCTCACGCTGGCTGAGGTGGAAAAGGCCGCCGCCGATGCCACTACCCTGGCCGGCGGCGGTTTCATTGACTCGCCCAACCAGCGCCTGGCCGTATCGCAGAGCGCCGCCATCCAGAGCGCCGCCGATTTGGCGCAGATGCCCGTGACCTTCCGCAACGGCGTGAGCCTGAAGTTGGGCGAGGTGGCCCAGGTGGTGGAGGGCTTCCCCGCGCCCATCGGCGACGCCGTGATTAACGACGTGCCCGGCCTGCTGCTCATCGTGGAAAAGCAGCCCGGCGCCAACACCCTGGAGGTGACGCGCCAAGTGGAAGCGGCCCTGAACGCCATGCGCCCCGGCCTGAAAGGGCTGGAAATCGACTCGACCATCTTCCGCCCCGCGACCTTTATCGAGATGTCGCTGAGCAACCTCAACAAGTCGCTGCTCATTGGCTGCGTGCTCGTGGTGCTGGTGCTGCTGTTCTTCCTCTACGAGTGGCGCACGGCCCTCATCAGCGCCCTGGCGCTGCCCACGTCGCTGATTGCGGCGGCGCTGGCGCTGCGCTACTCCGGCAAAACCATTGACACGATGGTGCTGGCTGGCCTCATCATTGCCCTGGGCGAAGTGGTGGACGATGCCATCATCGACGTGGAAAACATCATGCGGCGGCTGCGGCTGAACAAGGAAGCGGGCTCGCCCAAAACGTCGTTTGCGGTGGTGTACGAAGCCTCGATGGAAGTGCGCTCGGCCGTGATTTACGGCTCGGTTATCGTGGCGCTGGTGCTGCTGCCCATTTTCCTGCTGCCGGGCTTGTCGGGGGCGTTTTTCCAGCCGCTGGCTTTTGCCTACGTGCTGGCCATTCTGGCCTCGCTATTCGTGGCCCTCACGCTCACGCCCGCGCTGGCCCTCCTACTGCTGCCCAAGGCGGCTGAAAAGGAATCCAAGGATGCGCCGGTGGTGGCTTGGCTCAAGCGGCACTACGCCCGGCTGCTGCCCGGCCTGCTGGCCCGGCCCAAGCGCGTGGCCTGGTCGCTGACCGGCATTGCCGTGGTGTCAATGCTTACACTGCCGTTTTTCGGCCAGGAATTCCTGCCCAATTTCAAGGAATACGACTTTTTGATGCACTGGGTGGAGAAGCCCGGCACCTCGCTGCAGGCCATGTCGCGCATCACCATCCGGGCCAGCAAGGAGCTGCGCGCCATTCCGGGCGTGCGCAACTTCGGCGCCCACATCGGCCGGGCCGAGGTGGCCGATGAAGTGGTGGGCCCGAACTTCACCGAGCTGTGGATTTCCGTGGACCCCAAGGTGGACTACGAGGCCACAGTGGCCAAAATCCAGACCGTGGTCGACGGCTACCCCGGCCTCTACCGCGACCTACTGACGTATTTGCGCGAGCGAATCAAGGAGGTGCTCACCGGCACCTCGGCCACCATCGTGGTCCGCATTTTCGGGCCCGACCTCGACCAACTCTACACCAAGGCCAAGGAAGTGGGCGCGAAGCTGGAAGGCGTGGAGGGCGTGGTGGACTTGAAAGTACAGCAGCAAACCCTGGTGCCGCAGATTCAGGTGAAGATTAAGCCCGAGGCGGCGGCCCGGTTTGGCCTCAGCCCCGGCACCGTGCTGCAGGCCATCAGCACGCTGGTGAAGGGCCGCAAGGTGGGCGAAATCTACCAGGAGCAGAAGATTTTTGACGTGGCCGTGTGGGGCCAGCCGGCCGTGCGCTCCGACTTCGGAGCCGTGCGCGAGCTGCTCATCGGCCTGCCCGGCGGCGGGGCCGTACCGCTCAAAGAAGTGGCCGACGTCCGCATCGTGCCCACCCCCAACGAAATCACCCGCGAAGCCTCCTCCCGCCGCATCGACGTGACGCTGAACGTGCGCGGCCGCGACCTGGGGTCCGTCGCCCGCGACGTGCAGGCGCAGGTCGACGGCGTGGCTTTTAGTGCCGGCTACCACCCCGAAATTCTGGGCGAGTATGCCGAGCGGCAGGCCTCCCAGAACCGCATGGCGCTGCTGGTGCTGCTCTCGCTGGTGGGCATCTTCCTGGTGCTCTACACCGATTTCGGCACCGTGCGGCTGGCTACCCTGGGCCTGCTGAGCTTGTTTTTCGCTGTGTCGGGCTGTCTGTTGGCGGCGTTTCTCACAGGCGGGGTGCTGTCGCTGGGCTCCATCGTGGGCTTTATCACGGTGCTTGGGGTGGCGGCCCGCAACAGCATCATGCTCGTGAGCCACTACCAGCATCTGGAGCGCGAGGAGGGCATGCCCTTCAGCAAGGAACTCATCATTCGCGGCTCGCTGGAACGGGTTTCACCCATCATTATGACGGCCCTAACCTCGGTGCTGGCGTTGCTGCCCATCATTCTGGCCGGCAACGAGCCGGGCTCGGAAATCGAGCACCCGATGTCGGTGGTGATTCTGGGCGGCGTGGTCACGTCCACGGTGCTCAACCTGCTGGGTATGCCGGCGTTGTACTGGGCCTTCGGGCGCAAAAAAGCGTCTTAAGTTCGATTTGCGCGCATCTTCTTCCGACCGTTTTTACCACTGCGCCCGCTGCGGAAAAAGCTCTTTTCACTGCCACGCGTAAGCAGTTTTCAAGCAGCCGTAGCCGCATTTTCGTTGGCCCGGCAGGGGGAGAAAGGGGAGGGGCCGGGAACCGAGTGGGGCCTGATAGTTGTATAAATGAACATCCGTTCATAAGTTTGTATTCGCTATGACAATGCCTGCCGCTGCCGCCGACCTGAACCTGACCACTGAGAAGATGGAAAAGGTGGCGTTCATTCTCAAAACCACGGCGCACCCCACGCGCATCGCCATCGTGCAGCTGCTGGCCCAGCAGGAAAGCCTGTCGGTGACGGAAATCAGCGAAAAGCTCCGCGTAGAGCAGTCGCTGCTTTCCCATCACCTCTCGGGCATGAAGCTCAAGGGTATTCTCAGCTCGCACCGCGAAGGCAAAAACATCTATTACGCCCTGAAGATGCATGAAGTAGTGGATGTGATTCAGTGCCTGGCCGCCTGCACGTTTTTGTAGCGATGGCGGCTTTTTTTGGTCTTACACATGAACAGTCAATCATAAATTCATACGTTTGTTATGCTACTGCACTTCGGATACTTCGCGGCCATTTTTATTGGGCTTTCTCTGGGCATTATGGGTGGCGGCGGCTCTATTCTCACGGTGCCGGTACTGGTGTATTTGATGGGGGTGAGCCCGGTGCTGAGCACGGCGTATTCCTTGTTTGTGGTGGGCAGCACGTCGGTGGTGGGGGCCGTGGGCTACTTCCGCAAGGGGCTGGTGTCGCCGCGCACGGCCGTGGTGTTCCTCATTCCTTCGCTACTGGCCGTGTTTCTGGTGCGCAAGGTGCTCATGCCAGCCATTCCGAATGAGCTGTTCACTTTGGGCGGCATCGTGTTCACCAAAGATTTGCTGGTGCTGGTGGCCTTCGCCGTGCTCATGGTGGGCGCGGCCGTATCCATGATTCGCAGCAAGCAAGGCGAGGTAGTTCCCGATGGCGAGCCAGCGTCGGCGCACTCCTTCAACTATCCGCTCATTTTGGGTATCGGGCTGGTGGTGGGGGCGCTCACGGGCTTTGTGGGGGCGGGGGGCGGCTTCCTCATCATTCCGGCGCTGGTGCTGGGGGCGCGCCTGCCCATGAAACTGGCCGTGGGTACGTCCCTGGCCATTATTTCCCTCAATTCCCTCATCGGTTTTACTGGCGATTTGAGTGCGGGCACGCCCATTGCGTGGTCGTTTCTGCTGGGGTTTTTGGCCTTTGCGCTGGGCGGCATCGTGCTGGGTACCTACCTGGCGCGCTTCATTCCGGGGGCCAGGCTCAAGCCCGCCTTTGGCTGGTTCACCCTGGCCATGGGCACGTTTATCCTCACCAAAGAGCTGCTGTTTCACCACGCCTAAGTAGGCAACGGGGTATCAGTTGCTGTTTGTTAGTCAATTGTTTATCGAACAACTGACAACCAGCAACTGACAATTTAGAAGCAATTCCTTCTCCCTTATTCCATCCGTTTTTTTTTTTTTTTTATGAAAATCGAACAGTTTGATGACAAGGGCCTGTCCCACTTCTCCTACGCTATTCTGAGCGAGTGCGCCCGCGAAATTGTGCTCATTGACCCGGCCCGCAACCCGCAGCCGTATTACGATTACGCCAAGCAGCACGATGCCAAAATCGTGGCCGTCATCGAAACCCACCCGCACGCCGATTTCGTGTCGGCGCATCTCGAAATTGCACAGGCCACCGGGGCCGTTATCCGCGTGAGCAAGCTGTTGGGGGCCGATTATGCCCACGAAGCGTTTGATGAGGGCGACTCGTTTACCGTGGGTAAGCTCACCTTTCGGGCCCTGAATACGCCCGGCCACTCGCCCGATTCCATCAGCATTGTGCTGGCGCACGAGGGCCAGGACGCGGCCGTGTTCACCGGCGACACGCTCTTTATCGGCGATGTGGGCCGGCCCGACCTGCGCGAAAAAGCCGGCAATATTCAGGCGAAGCGCGAGGAGCTGGCGGCTCAGCTTTACCATTCGCTGCGCGAGAAGCTGATGCCGCTGCCGGCCGCGGTGCTGGTGTACCCGGCCCACGGCGCGGGCAGCCTCTGCGGCAAAGCCACGAGCGGCGCCAACAGCAGCAGCATCGGCGCCGAAAAAGCCGGCAACCCTATGCTGCGCGCCATGAGCGAGGCGGATTTCATTGAAGAGCTGCTGGCCGACCAGCCCTTCATTCCCAAATACTTCGGCTACGACGTGGCCCTGAACAAGGCCGGCGCGCCCGCCTACGCTCCCAGCGTGCAAGAGGTGCCGCGCTTAGCTGCCGGCGCCACGCTGGCCGCCGGAGCCGTGGTCATCGACTCGCGGCCCGAAACCGAATTTAAAAAGGGCTACGTGGCCGGAGCCATCAACATTCAGCAGGGCGGCAAATTTGAAACCTGGCTGGGTTCGATTGTGGGCCCGGAAGAGCCGTTCTACCTGTTGGCCGCCGACGCGGCGACGCTGGAAGACCTGATTCAGAAAACCGCCAAAATTGGCTACGAGCCGCTGATTAAGGGCGCATTGGTGGGCACGCCGGCCACCGCTGCCACCATCCCTGCGCTGGACGTTGCGCAGTTCCGCCAGCACCCGGAGCGCTACACCATCGTGGACATCCGCAACCCGGTGGAGCACCGCGACGAGCCCATTTTTGCGGGCTCCCTCAGCATTCCGCTGCCCGAGCTGCGGGAGCGCGCCCAGGAAATTCCTACCAACAAGCCCGTGGTGGTGCATTGCGCGGGTGGCTACCGCTCGGCGGCCGGCAGCAGCATTTTGGCCGATGCGCTGGCCGGCACGCAGGTGATGGATTTGGGCGAGGCCGTGAAGTCGTTTCAGATTGCTTCGGCAGCGCATTAGACCCCTATTCAACAACCAGAAAGTCATGCTTCGGCTGTGCGGATGCCAGATAAAGCACGCCAGTCAATTTTTCTCCCCTTCATCTCTAAACCCCTTCCTCATGTTCGGTTTTTCTAAATCTTCCGCGCCCGCTTACCACAACCTCACGCCCGCGCAGTTTGCCGAGGGCCTGCACCAGTCCGGCGCGGTGCTGCTGGACGTGCGCCGGCCCGACGAATTCGCGGCCGGCCACCTGCCCGGCGCGGTCAACATCGACGTGACCGGGCCCGACTTCGGGGCCCGCGTGGCCCGGCTGGACCCCGCTCAGCCCACCTACGTGTACTGCCGCAGCGGGGCGCGCTCGGCCAATGCCGCCGGGCAGCTCACTGCGGCCGGCTTTGCGCAGGTCAGCAACATGCTGGGCGGCGTGCTGGACTGGTCCGAGCCGCTGACGACCAAATAGCCTGCTTTATTATTCCGAAATCCGTTTCCATGCTCGAATTATTGCAAAAGCCCTGGCCCTGGTATGTGGCCGGTCCCCTCATTGGTCTCACGGTGCCGGCGCTGCTGCTGGTGGGCAACAAAGCACTGGGTATCAGTAGCTCGCTGCGGCACGTGTGCGCGGCCTGCGTGCCGGCCGGCATCCCGTTTCTGACTTATAACTGGCGGGCCGAAATCTGGAATCTGGTGTTTGTGCTTGGCATTGCGCTGGGCGGCTTCATCGGCTACCGCGTGCTGGGCCACCCCGAAACCATCGGCATCTCGGCCGAAACGGTGCGCGACCTGAAGGCCCAGATGCACCTGACGGACTTTTCCGGGCTACTGCCGCGCGAGCTGTTTGCCCTTGACAACCTGGCCAACTGGAGGGGCTGGGTATTTCTGGTGCTGGGCGGCTTTCTGGTGGGGTTTGGCACGCGCTACGCGGGCGGCTGCACGTCGGGCCACGCCATTTCGGGCCTTTCCAACCTGCAATGGGTGTCGCTGGTGGCGGTTATCGGCTTCTTTGCCGGCGGCCTGGTCATGACCTGGGTTATTTATCCGCTGCTATTTTAAGCCAGCCTTATGAAATACTTTAAATACCTGGTGCTGGGTACCTTATTCGGCATTATTCTTACCAAAAGCGAAGTTATTAGCTGGTTTCGGATTCAGGAAATGTTCCGTTTCCAGTCCTTTCACATGTACGGCGTCATCGGCTCGGCCGTGGTGGTGGGGCTGATTTCGATTCAGCTCATCAAGCGCAACCACCTGAAGTCGCTGAATGGCGAGCCCATTGCCATCGCCGACAAGAAATTCAACCACGGCGTGTGGATTGGCGGGTTCATTTTCGGGCTGGGCTGGGCCCTCACCGGGGCCTGCCCCGGCCCGCTGTTTGCGCAGCTGGGCAGCGGCGTGGGCGCGGCGGCCGTGCTCATCCTGGCCGCCCTGGCCGGCACCTGGACCTACAGCGCCCTGCGCGAAAAGCTGCCCCATTAAGCGCCGGGCCGGGGAATTGCTGAACCGCCGAGCGGAAGCCGGCCGGCTAGTAATCCCCGGCCCGGCCGGGTGCGGTGCTGTATAAAAATAGCTAGATAACATGATAAAAGAATATTTTTCTACTTTTAGGCTTCCTCTTCTTTTACCACGCTTTCTGAGACTATGAACAAACAACTGATGATACTAGCCAGCGCCCTGGTGCTGGTTACGGGCTGCGAGCAAGCCCAAAAAGCCCAGGAATCCTACTCGACTATCTCGCAGCTGAGCAAGGCCGGCGAGAACATAGAGGAAACCATGGACAAAGCCAAAACCCAGCGCACGGAGCGCGAGCAACGCGGCGATACGCTTTCGCTGCCCTACAAAGAGCTGCAACAGTACTTGCCCACAACGGTGAGCGGCTACACGGCGGGCGAGCTCAGCGGCCAGTCGCAGAAAATGAGTGGGATTTCTTTCTCGATGGCCGACCGGGAATACACTGCCGGCGAAAGCACCGTAAAAGTGTCGCTGGTTGACTACAACGGCGCCGACGAAATGTACCAGGGCATGGCTGCTATGTACAGCCTGGGTCTGGAACAGGAAAACGACGAAAAGATTCTAGGCCCTACCACGCTGAAGATGGACGGCGTCAACGGCATGGAAACCTTCTATAAAAAGGACGGCCGGGCCGAAATGTCATTGGCCATCAATGGCCGATTCCTGCTCAACCTCACGGCCGATAAGCAGAAAGATATGTCCCTGCTGAAATCGATAGCCGAAGACATGGACCTCGAAAAACTCTCGAAAATGTAGGCAGCCGCCCCGCCCGCGCCACGTAACCAGACATGCAAAAGAGCAGCGCTACCCAACCGGGCGGCGCTGCTCTTTTTTTGGTAATCGAAGCATTAGCGCAGTTTCGGGGTGCGTCTACGGGAATATAGAGCAGGCCAACGCCGAGCGTAGGGACGCGCCTTGGCGCGTTCAGCGTCTGAGAGCCGATGGCAGGGGGGCCGCCCGCCCAGTCGTCGAACGCGCCAAGGCGCGTCCCTACACCCAGACGCCGAAACCGCAATGCTAGCGCTATCAGCCAACTACTTCCCGCCCTTTTTCAAATCCCGAAACACGTTGTTCAGGCCCTCGGCCCAGGTGGGGTGGGCAAAAATCATCTCCTGAAGCTGCTGGTACGTCAACCGCCCGGCCATGGCCACTTCGATAACGGCCATGATTTCGCCGGCTTCGGGGCCGAGCAGGGTGGCGCCCAGCAGCCGGTCGTCTTTGCCCACCAGTACCTTCCAGAAACCCTGGGTGTAGCTGGTGTGCTGGGCCCGGCCAATGGTGCGCACGGGCATGGTAGCCACCCGATAAGGCAGTTTCTGTTCTTGCGCCTGGCCTTCGTCGAGGCCGATGCGGGCCATGGGCGGGTCGGTGAACACGCAATAGGGCAGGGGTCGCTCGCGGGCCGAGCGTTTCCGGCCGTGCAGCAGCGCGTCGCGCACCACGCGGTAGTCGTCGTAGGCCAGGTGCGTGAACTGCGGGCCGGGGTGAATGTCGCCTAGCGCATACACGCCCTTCACGTTGGTTAGCAGATTATTATTGACCAGGATGTAGCCTTTTTCATCGGTTTTAACGCCGGCAAATCCCAGTCCCAGCTTGTCGGAATTAGGCGTGCGGCCCGTGGCTACCAGCAGGTGGGAGCCGCGCAGGCGGCGCTCGCCGGTGGGGGTGGTGGCCGAAAGGGTGATGGTGCCGCTGGGGCTGCGGCTCACGCTGTGGGCGCGGGCGTTGAGCACAAATTCCACGCCCTCCGCGCCCAGGGCGTCCTGCAGGCCGCGGCACACGTCATCATCCTCGCGCTCCAGCAGCTGCGGGCCCGATTCCACAACGGTAACGCGGCTGCCGAAGCGCCGAAACATCTGGCTGAATTCCAGGCCGATGTAGCCCCCGCCCAGGATGATGAGGTGCTCGGGCAGCTCCTTCAAATCGAGTAGCTGCGTAGTGCTGAGGTAGCCCACATCGGCCAGGCCGGCCACGTCGGGGATGGCGGCGCGGGTGCCGGTGTTGATGAAAATGAGCGGCGCCGTGAGGTCCTGGCTGCGGCCGGTGGCCAGGGCCACGTGCAGGGCGTGCGGCCCCATGAAGGCAGCATGGCCTTCAAACAGGGTGATGTTGGGCTGCTTTTTGGTGAGATTGGCCCGCACACCGTCGCGCATGGCGGCAATCACCCGGTCTTTGCGGGCCACGGCGGCGCCCAGGTCCACGCGCAGGTCGGCGGCGTTGGCGGTTTCGGGGGCGGCTACCTGGGCGGCGGTGCGCAGCTGGTGCAGGCGGTCGGCGGTGGCAATAAGCGTCTTGGTGGGCGAGCAGCCGTAGTTTATGCAGGAACCGCCCAGGCGGTTTTCCTCAATGAGGGCCACCTTGCGGCCCGCACCCGCCAGGGCAGTGGCCAAGGGGTTGCCGGCCTGGCCGGAACCGATAATAATAGCGTCGAAAGGAGTTGCGGGCATAAGTAAGAAAATGAGTGTAGCTGCTTGGCATACGGACAGGGGCGGCAAGGGAACGAAGCCCATCCCAAAAAAACGGCGCGGCGGAGAAAAGCGACTCCCCACCGGCGGGAATAAACTGCAAAGTCAGGCAGAAAGACGAAATTGCCGTATCAGGCGTTGTTTTGCCTTCCTCCCGCTTTGCCCGTCCTTATGAAGCACCTGCTGCGCCTTGCCTATGTCCCCGTTTTCGCCGGTCTTTCCAGCTGCGCCTCGCTGTATTTCCCGCCGCCGCCTCATGCGCCACTGCTCACGCACAAGGGCGAGGCATACGGGTCGGTGAGTACCAATCTGCAGAATAATTTTGCCTTGCAGGGCGCCTACGCCGTCACCAACCACTTGGGCGTGGCGGGCACGTTTTCCTCGCTGCACCGCAGCAAGTCGCGCAAAACCGAAAACCTGGATTTCGCGGAGTTGAGCGTCGGCTATTTCACTCGTCTGTCTGATAAGCGCGTGCTGGAAGTGTACGTGGGCGCCGGGGGCGGGGCCACCGAGCGCATCGAGCGCAACGCCGAAAAAGTAACCACCCAAACTCTCGACGGCAGCCTGTCCAAGGTTTTTGCCCAAGTGAACTACGCCCGCAAAAAGACAAAGAACATTCATCTTTTCAAGCGCGATTTCCCGCTCACCTACGGCGCGGCCCTGCGCATGAGCTACATGCAGCTTAACAACTTCCGCATTGATGGCCAGGTGGCGCCCGGCGAAAACAACGTTTTTTTTGAGCCCATCACCTTCACCCGCACCCAAATAGCCGGCCCCGTGCAGCTGCAGCTAATGAGCGGCCAGATTTTCGGCTTCCGCAACAATAAATTTCTGAAAGCCGCCAACTCGGTGTTCCAGGTCGGCATTGTGGTCAACATTGGCGAAGGTCAAGTCAAGTTTTAGCCCTGACTTTTCTATAGAAAAATGAGACCACTAATTTTTGGATTTGGCTTAATGCTCATGTCGTGTTCAACCACGCGGGTGCTGCAAGAGAAATACATCGGTGGTGATAGGTACCACCTTTGGGTCTCATTAACTGATGTTACGCACCATCCTAGCGGACTGCCTGGAAACGGCCTTTGCTGATGCACCTAAAGTCTCTTTGTGAAGCGTAGGCGCAATCAGTGCGTAACATCAGTCATTAACCCTCTACACCGATTCCACTTACCGTTACTACATTCACAGCCATAATAGTAGGCATCCAGTTATCAATTATGGATATTGGAAAAAGTCACCTGAACGGCTGGTATTGAGGTCAAAAAGTTTTGGTGACGACCAAAAGCCAAAAGATTCTCGAAGGGCCCAAAATCGCGGAATTTTTGCAGACGACATTTTCCGATTGAAAAACGATACGTTGCGATTGTATTCTCTTCGCGATTCACTAAGAAAAACCTCTTTTTCCCAGTTGGCTGACATATTGAAGTTGGAAAAGCCCTGACACAAAAACCCTCTGGTTTGGCAGATACCTTTCATTTCTAAGGTTCAGCAACAGCTACTTGATACTCGGCATATGCAGCATGGTATCGCCAGTTTCGGCGGGCAAATTAAGAGGGCGGCCGCCATTCCGTCGCTGCCGCCTACGATGGTGCCTTAAAGGGCGTTGTACTTTCGACGCCTATGTACCGCGCTACAGCTCCCGCACCACCAGCTCCAGCCCCGCGTTGCTGATGACGCACCGTGGGCACTTGGGATAAGAAGCTTGCCGCCGCGTCCAAAGCCCTTTTTTCGGTGAATAGTCCCAGGTTTGGGGCTGCACAGTGGTGCGCACGTCGCGCACGCAGATAAAGTCAGTCGCGTTCACAATGCGCTGCTGGCCCGGAGTAGCCGGATTGCCCAGCCGCACGTGCTGCGAGGGCATCGCCCGGCCCAGGCCCCGGTCGGCAAAAACGGTGTCGCCCAGGTAGCGGTAGGGCGGCTCGGGCGCACCCTCGGCCACTACAAAAGCCCCCGAAGCTGGCAGCGTGAGGTGGTAGGCCCGCACGTCCAGCGTCAGCACGCCGTTTTTGGCGCGGCGTATTTCGCGGTCGGTTACGGCGATGGGAGCGGGGAGTAGTGCCCGGTCGGAGGGGGCCTGGGTGCTGCTGTCGGGCAACAACAGGTTCACCAGCACCAGGCCAGTGCTGCTCCTGTTATACTGCTTCGATACTAACAAGCGGATGCCGACAAGGTCGTACTCGTGCGCCCCATCGGGCGGTGTGTGCAGCACTGCCATTTTAGTGCCCGGCGTGAGCGAGCGCACCGAAATATCGGGCCCTGGCGCAGCGCTCAGCGTGAGCACGCGAGTGGTGCCCGTCACGGTCACCGTGTCGAGCGTGGCGCGGAGCGGCGGCAGCGACGGGGTATTTTGGGCGTGAGCGGTTACGGTAGCGCCGGCCAGCAGAACCGTGGCCAGACGTTGTCGGTAAAATTTCATGCAGAACAAAGGATAGGAAACCGCGGGCAACGCTAGCCGGCAGGGCCACAAAAAAGGAGCCTTGGCATCGGCCAGGGCTCCTTTTTGTATTGAGGGCGAAAGCAACAATTACTTGCCGCCCAGCACGCGCAGCATGGTGTCGCCAATCTCGGCGGGCGAATCCACGACGTGGATGCCGCACTCGCGCATGATGGCCATTTTAGCGGCGGCCGTGTCGTCGGCGCCGCCGACGATGGCACCGGCGTGGCCCATGCGGCGGCCGGGAGGAGCCGTCTGGCCGGCGATGAAGCCCACGACGGGCTTTTTGTTGCCGGTTTCCTTAATCCAACGGGCGGCTTCGGCTTCCATGCCGCCACCAATTTCGCCTATCATCACGATGCCTTCGGTTTCGGGGTCGTTCATGAGCAATTCCACCGCTTCCTTAGTGGTGGTACCGATGATGGGGTCGCCGCCGATGCCGATGGCCGTGGTCTGGCCCAGGCCGGCTTTGGTGAGCTGGTCAACCGCTTCGTAAGTCAGGGTGCCCGACTTGGAAACGATGCCGATTTTGCCTTTGGTGAAGATGAAGCCGGGCATGATGCCCACTTTGCACTCGCCGGCGGTCATCACGCCGGGGCAGTTCGGCCCAATCATGGTCACGCCTTTGCGGTCCTTGAGGTAGTGCTTCACGGCAATCATGTCCTTGGTCGGAATGCCTTCGGTGATGGTAATAATCACCTTGATGCCCGCATCGGCGGCTTCCATAATGGCGTCGGCGGCGAAGGCCGGCGGCACGAAAATGATGCTGGTGTCGGCGCCGGCTTTCTCCACGGCTTCGGCCACGGTGTTGAATACGGGACGGCCGAGGTGCTCGGAGCCGCCCTTGCCGGGCGTCACGCCGCCCACCACGTTGGTGCCGTAGTCCATCATCTGCTGGGCATGGAACGAACCTTCGGAGCCCGTGAAGCCCTGCACGATAACCTTGGAGTTTTTATTAACCAGAACGCTCATTCGGAGGTGTTTTTGGGAATATTGATGGAGTGGGAAAGGGTGGCCCGGCTGGGCAACGGTGGTGCAAAAGTAGGGCTTTTTAGGGCAAGGGCAAGGCGGAAGCTGTGCAATCCACTGAACGTCATGCGGAGCTTGCCGACGCATCGCTACTGCAGTCGCAAACAGGTGCCTGCTGCGGTAGCAGTGCTTCGGCTGCGCGCGGCCTGGCCTTCCTTATGCACCGCCCAACGTCGCTCAATCCCTCCCCGGCGCCGCAATCATTACCTTTGTACTCTAATTCCCAAGCAACTTCCAATAGGTTTCCATGTATTTCAACCACGTTATCGAGGCCGTTGGCCATACGCCCCTCGTCAAGCTCAATAAAGTAACCGACGGCATCAAAGGCACCATTCTGGCCAAGGTAGAGTACTTCAATCCCGGTAACTCGGTGAAAGACCGGATGGCCATTCGCATGATTGAGGACGCCGAAAAGGCCGGCCTGCTCCAGCCCGGCGGCACCATCATCGAGGGCACCAGCGGCAATACTGGCATGGGCCTGGCGCTGGCCGCCATTGCCAAGGGCTACAAAACCATCTTTGTGATGAGTGACAAGCAGAGCAAGGAAAAGCAGGACGTGCTGCGCGCCGTGGGCGCCCAGGTCGTGGTTTGCCCCGTGGATGTGGCCCCCGAAGACCCGCGTAGCTACTACTCCGTAGCCCGCCGCCTGAGCCAGGAAACCCCCAACTCCTACTACCCCAATCAGTACGACAACCTCTCGAACGCCGCCGCGCACTACGACACCACCGGCCCCGAAATCTGGACCCAGACCGAGGGCAAAATCACGCACTGGGCGGCCGGTGTGGGCACGGGCGGTACCATTTCGGGCGTCAGCAAGTATCTGAAAGAGCAGAACCCAGCCATCGTCACCATTGGTCTGGACACCTACGGGTCCGTATTTAAAAAATACAAGGAGACGGGCGTGTTCGACGAGAATGAGATTTACCCGTACAAAACAGAGGGCATTGGCGAAGATATTCTGCCTAAGAATGTTGATTTTGAGGTAATTGACCTGTTTATTAAAGTGACCGACGAGAATGCGGCCGTGATGACCCGTCGTTTGGCCAAGGAGGAAGGCCTGTTTGTGGGCTGGTCGTGCGGCTCGGCGGTTTTTGGCGCGCTGGAATATGCGCGTGAGCATTTAAAAGAGGACGATACCATGGTGATTGTGCTGCCCGACCACGGCACCCGCTACCTTGGAAAAATCTACAACGACGAGTGGATGCGCGCCCAGGGTTGGCTGTAAGAGGCCAGCCTATTGTGGGAACGCGCCGGGGTTGGTATCTTCGTAAAAGTTATAAATCAAACCTTATCTATGTCGGCGAATTTGAATCACATTGTACTGGTTGATGACAACGAAACCACCAGTTTTCTCAACAACCGCCTCCTGGGTCGGTTGGCTGTAGCGGAGCAGGTCAGCACGTTTTCGCGCGCCGACGAGGCGTTCGAAACGCTTTGGGGCGACGCTATTACAGACGGCCAGGCGTCCGCGCCCGACCTGGTGTTCGTGGACCTGAAAATGCCAGGCGTGTCCGGCTTCGAGTTCCTGGAGCTGTACAACGCCCTGCCCCAGCCCGTGCAGGACAAAACAGTGATGGCCGTGCTCACCACCTCCATGCACAGCGCCGACACGGCC
Source organism: Hymenobacter sp. IS2118 (assembly GCF_000715495.1). GTDB lineage: Bacteria > Bacteroidota > Bacteroidia > Cytophagales > Hymenobacteraceae > Hymenobacter. Next base: position 30,613 of record NZ_JNLX01000130.1, read on the forward strand.
CGCGTAGCCCAATACCCCAACGTGGAATACCTCACCAAGCCGCTCACCGAAGAAAAGATGCGCAAGCTGCTCCAAAAACGTTTTTGAGGGTTCACAAGTAAGCGTAACAAAAAGTTGTCATGCTGAGCTTGTCGAAGCATCTCTACCGCTTCGTTGGGCGGTTTCAACGGTGCGGTAGAGATGCTTCGACAAGCTCAGCATGACAGCTTAAATACAGTAGGGTTATTTGCGCTCTACTACTTAAAATTCTGTTGGTCAAAGTACTGAATTGAAGGTATTGACAAAACAAAAGGCTCCCGCTCATTCCGAGTCGGAGCCTTTTATTTTGTTTTTCATCCGCTCAAAGAACCCCTTGACGCTTTCCTTTTTCTGCTTCACCAGGATGTAGCGCACCGAAAAGGCCGTTGGAAACCGGGTCCAGTCGGCGGAGTTGAACTCGACCGTGGGCTTGAAATCGACGGAAAGCACGACGCGGGCAAAGGGGATTTTATACTCGGCTCCTACAATGCCGTCGAAGCCCCAGAAAGTACCGTGGTCTTTGTGACTGCCGACGTGGGCGCCGGCCCCAAGGTAATAGTTGAGGCTGGGCCCGAGAATGCCGAAGTGGCGCTCGGCCAGCACGGTAGCGCTGCGCTCGCGGGTCGAAAACAGCGCCAGGCCCTCCAGCGTGGTGCTGGGCAGCACCAACTGCTGCACGGTGAGGCCGTAAGCGCTGCCGCCCGCGCGAATGCCCGCCGTCGTGCGGTATTTCTGCGCCAGAGCCGGCGGCGCGAAGCCTGCCGCCAGCCCTGCCGCCAGCAACACCGCCCACGGTTTTGGTTGAAAGGAAGCGAAACGCAGCAACTGAGAAGGAAATAAGAAAAACATAATATTGGGTCGGGGCGAAGGCGGGGCGTGAGCAGTGCTGCCCACGGCGGCGCGGATGGCTACTACGTCATTACCTCCGGTAAAATTGCCTGAAAAGGCATAAATAAGCGAAATCAGCCTATTCCACGGCATCCACGAAAGCGAACTGCTGCCCATCAAACAAGCCTTTATCGCTCAGCTTCAGGCTGGGAATTACGAGCAGGGCCATGAAGGAGAGCGTCATAAACGGGGCGCCCAGCGGCGAGCCAAGGTCTTTAGCCAGGGCGTCGACGGCCGCGTAGGCGCTGGCCACGGCAGGCCCTTCCTGGTCCGACATGAGGCCGGCCACGGGCAGCGGCACGAGTATTTCCCGGCCATCGGCGCCCACGGCGGCTAGGCCGCCCTTGGCCGCAATAACGAGGTTGACGGCCCGCGCCAGGCTGGCATCGTCGCAGCCCACGGCGGTGATGTTGTGCGAATCGTGGCCCACGCTGCTGGCCAGCGCCCCGTGCTTCAGCCCAAACCCCCGGATGAAAGCCAGGGCGGGCGCCACCTGCGGCTGGTACCGGTTGATAACGGCCAGCTTGAGCACGTCGCCTGCCAGGTCGGGTACCACGAGGCCGTTTTCGACGGTCGCGGGCAAGTCCACCCGAGCCGTAATGAGCTGCCCGTCGAAGCACTCGATGACGCGCAGAGTGGGGTTTTCGGTGCCGGGAGCGGGGAGTTGGAAATCCTCGGACGCTACCGGCAAGGCGTGGAAATTGTTGACCACCGCGATGGGCGCGGCCGGCAGCAGCGACTGGCCGTTTTCGGCCACAAGTGCGCCATTCAGGTAGGTTTGGAGTACGGTGAAATCCTGCAAATCTTTGACGGTGATAAAGTCGGCCGGGTCGCCCGCTGCCAGCAGGCCCACGGGCAGGTTGTAGTGCTGCACCGGGTTGATGCAGGCCACTTGCAGCACCTGAAACACATCGTTGTCCAGGGCCATGGCGCGCTGCACAAGCTGGTTGATGTGGCCGAGCACCAGCGTATCGGGGTGCTTGTCGTCGGAGCAGAACATCAGGTTAGCGTAATGCTCGGGCAGCAGCTCGATGAGGGCGTCGAAGTTGCGGGCCGCCGAGCCTTCGCGGATGAGGATTTTCATGCCCACGGCCAGCTTATCGCGGGCTTCGGCCGCCGTGAAGCACTCGTGGTCGGTGCTGATGCCGGCGCTGGCGTAGTGGGCCGCGTCATCGGCGCGCAGGCCAGGCGCGTGGCCGTCGACGGGGCGGCCGGCGGCCTGGGCAATGGCAATTTTGGCCATCACGTCGGCGTCGCGGTGCAGCACGCCGGGCCAGTTCATCATTTCGGCCAGGTAGCCGATTTTGGGGTTTTCGAACAGCTTGGCGATGTCAGCGGCCGTAATTTCGGCCCCAGCGGTTTCAAACGGCGTGGCAGGCACGCAGCTGGGCGCTCCAAAGCAGAACTTAAACGGCGAGTGGCGGGCGTTTTCCAGCATGAACTCGACGCCGGCCACGCCCAGCACGTTGCCGATTTCGTGGGGGTCCGACACGGTGGCCACGGTGCCGTGGGCCACGGCCATGCGGGCAAATTCGGTGGGCACCAGCAGGGAACTTTCCACGTGCACGTGGGCGTCCACAAAGCCCGGCAGGGCGTAGGGCAGGGTGGCATCGGGCGCGGTGGCGCCGGTGGGCGTGATGCTGGCAATACGTCCGCCCGCTACCGCGATGGTGGCGGGCTGAATGGTGCGGGCCAGGACGTTGACGACGTTGGCGCGGAGGGAGAAGTCAGAAGAAGTCATGCGGAAAGCGAAAATTCATGGGGCCAGTACGAGCGGCCCAGCCGGCAAAGAACCTTAACTTTGAGTAAAATACCTGTCATGAGGAAATCTCCGTTGCTGCTGCTCGTACTTGTGTTGCTGCTGAGCTTTGGCGCCAGCACCCTGAGCAGCTGCGCCCGCCGCACCGCCCAGCAGAAGAAAACCAGCTGGTACAAAAAGCACGGCCGCGGCAAAGCCGAGCCCTGCCCCTGCGACCGGTAGCGCCAGTAATGTCCCCGCCGTGTTGCGGTCCGAAGAAAAACAGGAGGCGGGGGAAAGTTGTAAAACCTACGGCGAAGCTGTTTATAATTTCCAAACCGCTTCAGCAACCCCTGCCACCAAAAAACACCCTGACCTGTATGGCCGACCCCACGCCCACGCCTCTCGATTCCATCCAGACTGCCGCCGAGCAGGTACGCACGCAGCTAAAGTTAAAAGCATTCGATGCGGAGGGCGTCGCACACCTGGCTAACTTTATTGAGGCGCAACGCGGCAAGCTGCCCGCCGCCGAGCGCGAAGGCGTGGTGATGGCGCTGGGGTGTTTTCTGGGGCAGTGCCTGGTGCAGGTGTACCGGGCCGAATGGGGCACCGGCCGCGACGGTACGACGGGCGTCGGACTGGCCGGGAAGTTTTTTTTTAATCCCTTTTATTTGGTCGATGCGCAACTGAATGAGGGAGAAAGCGCATCGGTAGCGGCCTTTTTTGCCTCGGTGCCCGGCCGCTTGAAGGCACCGCCCGCCGCTCGTAAGGCTTGGATTTCGTAATCTTGCGGGGCCAATGGCCGCCCGCGTCGTTATGAAACAACTCGTTATCGCCATTGATGGTTACTCCTCGTGCGGAAAAAGCACGACTGCGAAGGCCGTAGCCGCCGCCCTGCACTACGCTTACGTGGACACCGGCGCCATGTACCGCGCCGTGACGCTGTACCTGCTGGAGCACCACATTCCGTTCGATGATTTGGGCCAGGTGGAGCAGGCGCTCCAGGCGCTGCAGGTCAGCTTCCGTCGCAACCGCCGCACGGGCCGCAACGAGGTGTTTCTGGATGGCGCGAACCGCGAGGACGACATTCGCCAAATGGTGATTTCCAACTCCGTGAGCGAGGTTTCGGTCATTCCGATGGTGCGGCACGCCATGGTGGCCCAGCAGCAGCGCATGGGCCGCAAGCGCGGCGTGGTGATGGACGGCCGCGACATCGGCACCACCGTTTTCCCCGACGCTGAAGTGAAGGTTTTCATGACCGCTGACGTGGTGGTGCGGGCCGAGCGCCGGCAGGAAGAGCTGGCCAACAACGGCGAACAAGTAGCACTAGACGACATCATCGAAAACCTGCGCAAGCGCGACCACCTCGATTCGACCCGCACCGAAAGTCCCCTGCGCCGCGCCCCCGACGCCGTGCTGCTCGACACCACGCACCTGGTGATTGACGAGCAGGTAGATTTTGTGCTGGAGCGGGTTTCGGCCGCACTGTTTGCGCCGGAAGCGTAGACCGGAAGCGTAGAAAAGCTAGGAATTCAGAAACTCTTTGATGCGCGGATAAGCCAGCAGCTTGATTGTGAGCAACAAAATACCGCTCACTTTCAGAGCGGTGGCCGCCAGTAGAATGTCATCGGCGCCGGCCCAGTGCGAAATTTTAAACAGGGCTCCGATGGCGTCGGCACTCAGCCCGAGGGCGTACAGAATAAGCGCGTGTTCGGCTTTCATAGCGGCAAATATGGGCCAAATCCGTTGTTGATGACGGATGAGGTTCGCGCGGGAGCAATGTGAAAGTCGGGGAAATTGGGCAGAATTTTGCTGAGGGCGCGCCGGCATGGGCCGTACCTTTGCCCCGGCAAACCCCACGGGCCCGCGCGGTGTTAAACTACTAGCATGAACGTCACGATAGATAAAAATTCCGGCTACTGCTTCGGCGTAGAATTCGCCATTCAGATGGCCGAAGACGAGCTGGCGCAGGGCCAGCAGCTTTACTGTCTGGGCGACATCGTGCACAACCGCATGGAGGTGGAGCGCCTGCACCAGCGGGGCCTGCGCATCATCGACCGCGTGCAGCTGGCCGAATTGCACGACACCAAAGTACTCATTCGGGCCCACGGCGAACCGCCCGAAACCTACCAGCTGGCCCTGCAAAACAACCTGGAGCTGATTGACGCCAGCTGCCCGGTAGTGCTCAAGCTGCAAAACCGCGTGAAGCACGCCTTCGACCTGAGCCAGCGTCAGAGCGGCCAGATTGTGATTTACGGCCAGCCCGGCCACGCCGAAGTTGCCGGCCTCACGGGCCAGACCGGCAACCGCGCCATCATCGTGATGAACGAAGCCGACCTCGACCAGATTGACTTTGCCCGGCCCGTGACCCTGTTCAGCCAAACCACCAAAAGCACGGCCGGCTTCTACAAGATGAAAGCCCTGATGGAGGCCCGAATCACGGCTGCCGGCGGCGCGCTGGAAAGCTTCGATGCCAACGACAGCATCTGCCGGCAGGTGAGCAACCGCGAACCCGCACTGGCCAAGTTTGCCGTGGAATACGACGTGGTGCTGTTCGTGAGCGGCCGCAAAAGCTCCAATGGCAAGGCGCTGTTTTCGGTGGTACACGCCAGAAATCCCCGCAGCTATTTCATCGAAAACGAATCGGAGATTGAGCCGGAATGGCTGGTTGGGGCGCAAACAGTGGGTATTTGCGGGGCTACGAGCACGCCGCTGTGGCTGATGCAGCAGGTGGCCGCCCGCATTGAGGGCGTGGGGGAGTTGGCGTAAGCAGCCAGACGGTTAGTTTTGGGTGATTTACGCTGCTCACAACGGTCTTTATTCTACTTGATGAACATTCGACTCCCTTTGGTTGGACTACTGGGCTTGCTCAGCGCGGGCCAAGCCCGTGCTCAACAGCCGGCCCCGGTCGCTTCGGCCGCAACCGATTCGCTGACGCTGGAAATAGGCACCTCGTACCTGGATAACAACATTAAAGGCTTTGGAAAAGCCGAAATTCTGGGGCCGGACGGCAAAACCCACCACGTCTATATTCCCATCACGTTGAATGGGTTTGCCCGCGTTCTGCCTTACTACCAGCGCGAAGAAGACCTGCGCCGGTTTGGTAATCAGCCGCTCAACATCAGTGTGGACAAGGTGCAATCCATTCGGATGAGTGCCCTGTACCTGGAACACATGCTGGTGGGAGGGAAGCGCAAGCATATTTTAGCGGCCCGCCTGTCCAACGGTACCGTTGAGGTTTTCAACTATACAGAGATTGTGTATACGGGCCTAATGGTGGCCTACCCGAACCGCTCCTGGTACTTGCGCCGGCACGGAGAACTGGTGGAAGTTTCGCGCAAGAACTTCATTCCGCAGATGACAGCTTATTTTCAGGACGATGCCGAGCTAGTGGCATTGATAAGCGCAGGGAAACTGCACTACCGGGATGTGCTCACGATAGGGCGGCTCTTCAACCAACACAAGGCGCAGGCCGTGCCAGCCCAACCCGAGGCCAAATAAATAGGGCCGGAAGCGTTAGCGCCTGCTCGTAAAGCCGTCGGTTCTCCTCATCAAACGCCACGAAGACGACCGTGCGTGGAAAGTCGTGCGCGGCCAGCCATTGCCGCACCTCGCGCACGGCAATGGCGGCCGCTTCCTGCTTAGGATACCCATAGATGCCGGTGCTGATGCCGGGAAAGGCTACGCTGGCGAGCTGGTGCCCGGTGGCCAGGCGCAGGCTGTTGCGGTAGCAGGCGGCCAAAAGCGCGGACTCGCCCTTTTGGCCGCCGTTCCATACAGGGCCTACGGTGTGAATGACGTGCGTCGCCGGCAGGCGCCCGCCGGTGGTGATGACGGCCTCGCCGGTTTTGCAGCCGCCCTGGCGGGCCCGGATGGCGCGGCACTCGTCCAGAATAGCGGAGCCGCCGGCGCGGTGAATGGCCCCGTCGACCCCGCCGCCGCCGAGCAGGCTGGAATTGGCGGCGTTGACGATGGCATCGACCTTTTGCTTGGTGATGTCGCCCTGAGTGATTTCAATACGGTTGGCAAGGCTGGAATCCATGGCAGGAAAATGACCGGGGCAAGCCGCAGGGCGGCATCGCGCCGGCTTGGGAAATGAATTTTGAGCGAAACCAGCTGGCGCGGGTTTACGCTTCGCCTCCGGAATTAGATGCCTGGGAGGCATCAGATAACGCTTCAGAAATAAAAATAGCAGCCACCCGAAACCAGCAGTTAGCTTTGAGCATCAACTTCAATCATTTAAAACCCCAGCCCCATGGAACCCCTGAACCGCGACCCCTACCTGTGGCAGAAAGCCAAAGCCCGCGCCAAATTTCAATCGCACCTGGTGGTGTACGTGGTGGTGAACGCCGGCCTGTGGGCTATCTGGGCGTTCAGCCCTAAACAGTCGGAAACGCTGCCCTGGCCGGTTTGGGTGGCGGCTTTCTGGGGCATTGGGCTGGTGCTGCGGGGAGTAGCGGCCTACGGCGGTTTCAGCCAGGAGCAGCGCACCCAGCGGGAGTACGAGCGGCTGCAGTTGCGGCAGCAGCAGCAGAAACAGCAGGATAATACCCCCCGAATGGCCTAATCGTAGTCGGCCTCCCGGACCGCTTGCCTCGCAAGGGCCGGCCGGGAACGCCGCGGACTTTCCTATCTTCACCGCCATGAACCGCCCCCTGAAACGCCTGCTGGGCCGCCGCGAGCTTGTGGATTTTCCAGCTTTTGAGCTGGGTGGCATCGAGGCCAAAGTCGATACCGGCGCCTACACCAGCGCCCTGCACTGCTCCGATATCCGCATCGAAACCGATGCCGGGCAGCAGCCCCGGCTGGTGGTGCACCTGCTCGACCCCGGCCACGCGGGCACCGACGGCCGGCTGCTGGCATTTTCCGAGTTTGCCCTGCGCGATATCCGCTCTTCGAACGGCGAAGTGCAGGAACGCTACGTCATCCGGGCAATAGTACAGCTGTACGGGCAGGATTTTGAAGCTGAATTTTCCCTCTCCGACCGGTCCGATATGAAGTACCCGGTGTTGCTGGGCCGCAGCCTGTTGCGTCAGGGCCGCTTCGTGGTTGATGTGGCTCGGCGTAATGTTTCTGCTAAGTATTTGGCCCGTGCCGCCGCCCGCCGCGCGCCGCGGTGAGTAATTTCGAGGCCGGAAAAGGGCCGGCCCGGCGCGGGCAGCGCCGGGCCGGGCCGCTTTTGGTTGGTGCACTGTCCTTGGTTTTGCTTAATTACCCGTTGCTTTGGCTTTTCGCCGCCCGTCCCCGTACACCCGCCCCCGGCCATTTGGCACCCGCATATCTCATTATCCTTTCCGATGAAACTGGCCATCCTCTCCCGTGAGCCGAAATCGTATTCCACCCAGCGGCTGGTGGAAGCTGCCATCGCCCACGGCCACGAAGCCGTGGTTGTCGACCACCTGCAGTGCAACCTCGTGCTGGAACAAGGCCACCCCGGTATTATTTACCAGGGCAAGCGGCTGGAGGGTTTCGACGCCATCATCCCCCGCATCGGGGCCTCGGTCACGTTCTACGGCACGGCCGTGGTGCGGCAGTTTGAGATGATGAAAGTGCGCACCGCCATCGACAGCCAGGCCATCGTGCGCTCGCGCGACAAGTTGCGCTCGATGCAGATTCTGAGCCGCGCCGGCGTGGGCATGCCCAAAACGGCCCTCACCAACTACTCGGCCGATGTGCCCGCCATGATAAAGCAGGTGGGTGGCGCGCCGGTCATCATCAAGCTGTTGGAGGGCACGCAGGGCCTGGGCGTGGTACTGGCCGAGTCGGAAAAGGCCGCCCAGTCGGTTATTGAGGCGTTTCACAACCTCAAGGCCCGCATTATTGTGCAGGAGTTTATTGCCGAAAGCAAGGGCGCCGACCTGCGCGCCTTCGTGGTGGATGGCGAAGTAGTGGGCGCGATGAAGCGCCAAGGCAAGGAAGGAGAGTTTCGCTCGAACCTGCACCGCGGCGGCAGCGGCACCCTGGTGAAACTCTCGCGCGCCGAAAAAGCGGCGGCCCTGCTGGCCACCAAGGCCCTGGGCCTGGGCATTGCCGGCGTCGACATGCTGCAAAGTGCGCGCGGCCCGCTGGTGCTGGAAGTAAATTCCTCGCCCGGCCTGGAAGGCATCGAAAAAGCCACCCAACAGGACATCGCGGGACGCATTATCGAATACACTACCCAATTGGCCGCCAAGCGCCGCAACAAGCCCAAGGCCATAAAAGCGACTGAGCAAGTCGATGCGCAGTCAGACATTCCCGCTGACAAGTAAGCTGTAAGCTTCAAGCCCGTAACATGCAGCTTGAGGCTTGCAGCTCAACAATCAATGTCCCAGGTTATTCCTCCTTTTCACCTCAACGGCCTCACCATTCAGCCCGGCGAGCAGGTGCTCACGCGGCTGGTAATTTCGCGACTGCCCTCGGGCACGGTGATTGACGTGCCGGTGCACGTGCTGCGCTCCACCGAGCCCGGCCCCACGCTGCTGCTGATGGGCGGCATGCACGGCGACGAGGTGAACGGCATCGAAACCATCCGGCGGCTGGTGCGGCGCAACCTGCTGCAACCGCTGCGGGGCAGCATCATTGCCATTCCCATCCTCAACATCTACGGCTTTCTGAATTTCAGCCGCGATGTGCCCGATGGCAAGGACGTGAACCGCTCATTTCCGGGGTTTCCGCGCGGGTCGCTGGCCGGGCGCGTGGCCCACCGCTTCATGCGCGAAATCATGCCCCTGATTGATTACGGCATTGATTTCCATACCGGCGGCGCCACGCGGGCCAACTTCCCGCAGGTGCGCTGCCTGCTGGGCATCGACCCCGAGGTGGATGCCATGGCCGCGGCCTTCGCGGCGCCGTTCACACTGCACGCGGCGCTACGGCCGGGCTCCTTGCGCGAGGCCGCGCAGCGCCTGGGCAAGCGCATCATCGTGTACGAAACCGGCGAAAGCATGCGCCTCGACGAGCCGGGCATTGAAGGAGCATTGGCCGGCACGCTACGGGTGCTGCACCACTTGGGCATGGGTGTGGCCGCCCCGGTGCCGTCGCGGCCCGGCATTGTGTGCCGCCGCCATACGTGGCTGCGGGCGCGCTTTGCGGGCATTTTTCGGGCCTTGGTCGAAAACGGGCAGTTCCTGAAAAAAGGGGACGTCTACGGTTCCGTGGCCGACCCCTACGGGCAGCAATCGGTGCGGCTGGAGTCGCCGCTGAGTGGCTACGTTATCGGGCTGAACCACATGCCCGTGGTGAACCAGGGCGATGCCCTGCTGCACATTGCGGTGCCGGAATAGGGTGGGGCAGAATAAGGAGCTTCCGGGTTCCGCTAGTTGCTGACCGACGCGGACGCTTTCTGGCGTGCCAGACGGGTTTTCCAGTGCGCCTCGCCAAACTTGCGGCTGTAGATGTCCAGTGCCTGCTGGTAGTGCGTCTGCGCCGCCGTTGGGCGTTGCTGCCGCTGGGCCAGGTCGCCAAAGGCCAGGGCCAAATCTCCAAATTGGTCGTGCTGTTTGGGCAGAAAAGCTTGGGCAATGCCGAGGGCCTGCTGAAGCAATTGTTCGGCCTCGGCGAGGCGTCCCTGTTGCCGGCGCAATTGGCCGAAGTTCAGGTAAACGGTGCCCGTGAGTGGATTGCGTTTCGTGAAAAGCCTTTCGTGCAGACGAACGGCCTCCGTCAGGAGCGAATCGGCGCGGGTAAGCTGGTGCTGAGATGTGGCCAGCAAACCCAGCCCATTCCAGGCGGCGGCGGACGCCGCCGTTTGGGCCTGCTCGAATTTGGCGTTGATGGCCAGCACCTGCCGGTATTTTGCTTGTGCGGCCGGGTAGTTGCCCGTGGCATAATCCACGTAAGCGGCCGTTGCCAGAATGCCGGTTTGGCGGGGTAGGGCAATGGGCTTGCCGGCCGTCAGGAGCGAAACAGCCTTGCCAATGGTGGCCTGCGCTGCCGCGTCACGGCCAAAAATCAAGTCCAGCTCGGCAAGCTGGGCCAATACTTCGGGTTCGGTTCCTGAGGCGTTCGGGTCTTTTCGCACCAAGCTCAGCACCTGTCGCAGCTGTTGGTCGGCCCGGGAATATTGGCCCAGCGCTTTGTTGAGGGCGGCTACGACGCGCAAGCAAGTGGCATAGGCAGAACTGGCCGAGCCTCGCTTTTGCTCGATGCGGCCCAGCGCCGCGGTTGCCAGGGTCTGCGTTTCAGCATAGCGGCCTTGTGCAAGACTGTTGTTTGCCAGCAGCATCTCGGCAACTGCCAGGGCCTCCCAGTTGCGTTCGGCCCGCTCCCGATAAAAACGCCAGGGCGCGCGCAGGGCGCGTTCGGCCGCGGCATATTGCCCGAGTTTATACAGGCAGATGCCGTTGTAGATATCCGCGTCGAAGCGGCGGTTTGAGGTATCACCCGGCGCGAAGGATAGGGTGCTTAGTTCGCGCAAAGCCCCAGCCAGACTGTCTTGTTGAATGCTGTTTCCAACGATGCGAATGCGGTTTGTCAGCAGCTCCTCCGCCGCTTCGCGGGCGCTGTCCGTGGCCAGGTAGCGGTTAATCCTCCGGTAGATTGTTGTGGATAATCCGGGCTCATTCTGCGCGGTGTAGGACCGGGCCAGGCCACTGGCAATGCGGGCATAAGGCAGGTCCGGCCTGGGGTTTACCAGTTTGTAGGCGTTTAGGGCGGCGATAAAAAGCGAGTCGCAGGCGGCAAATGCTCCTAGTCCCAGGTGGCAATCCGCCATGTTGCGCAGGGACCACGCTTTTTCCTCTTCCCAATAGGGGCTTGGCGCGGTTGCACCTTCTGCGCGGTTGTCTGAGCGAATCAAAAACGAGTGCCCTTGTTGGTAAGCTTGCAACGCCTCCGCAAACTCTTTCTTTGCGAAGGCCGCGTCGCCGCGGCCTTCGTACGCCTCGTAAGCCAGCTTATAGGCACCACTGATTTCGTTTTTCCTGCTAATTGAGTCGGAGCCCAGCCAGCGGTTGCCAAAAAAGTAAGATTTCCGGGCGTTGCTGATGGCGGCGGCGTAATCTTTTTTTCGCATCGCCTCCTGTGCTGCTATTCGGTGGTGGTGCATGAGCAGGTTGCTGGTCATGCGGACGTCTCCCCGATTGAAGGCCAGCAAGGCCAGGCGGTAGGGCGTGAAAGAGATGGGAGTGGAGGCGAAAAAGCCTGCGAAAACCAATAGCACCGCAGAGCGCAGCCATAGCCCACGCAAAGAATTTTGCTCCGGCTGGTGCGCTCTGTGCCGGTAAAAGTAGATGCCAAGCCCCACGCAGAAAATACCGTTGAGCACCGGCAGCAACACTTCCAGGGGTTCGTGCCGCACCCGAAGGGTAAAGGACAGGGAAACCAGCGAAGTGCCCAGGCAAATGCCCGCTACCACATAAAACGAAGTAGAAAAAGCTTGTTGGTCTTTGAAAAGCCAGCGCCCGCCCACGATGTAGGAAAGCGCCAAAAGCCAGATGCACAGCCACAGGTAAGTGTTACTTGTACTTATTCCCGTGGCTTGCAGCACCAGGAGGGAGAGAAGCAGGTAGAGGAGGTACTTTTCGTATCGTGTCATTCGCGAGTCAGATGGGTGTTCGCCAGGCGAACCCACCCAAAGATGGGGCGCTGAGCCGAAAACCCGTGCCGGGGCAAAAAACTGCTTTGCGGAAGTAGGATGGAAGAAAATTGACCTTTGACCGGATTTGCTGATTCTTCATTCGGTGAAGCATTACTTACTTTTGTCCTTTCCTCATCTTCACTTGTCAATGAAAAACCCGATTCAATTAACCATTAACATTGCGCTGCTGCTGGCGGTGGCCGTTTTGTTTTTCCTGCATTTCAGCGGCCGCCCGGTGGCGCCGGCTATCGCTACTGATAAATCGGTAGCCGTAATGGCTTCGCCCGACCTGAACACGGCCGACACTACCGTTGCCGCAACCGCTGCCACTCCCGAAATCAGTTCTCCGGCCGCCCCCGCGCCCGTCGCGATGACTGCCAATGCCAGCACCGACGGCAAAATTGCTTACGTGGAATCGACCAAGATGCTGGACGGCTACCAGGGCATGAAAGACGCCCGCAAAGCTTTCGAAAGCAAAGCCCGCGGCTGGGAGCGCCAGAACCAAGCCATGCTGACGACCTTCAAAACGGCGGTGGAATCTTACCAGAAGCAGGCCGCCAGCCTCACAGACGAGCAGCGCGCCGCCACCGAGCAGAAACTGCAGCAGCAGCAGCAGCAAGTGGGCCAGCAGCAGCAGCAGCTCCAGGCGCAGGCCCAGGAAGAGGAGGCTAAACTGACCCAAAAAGTACTGGAAAGCGTGAATAAGAAAGTGGAAGCCTACGGCAAAGCCAACGGCTACAAGCTCATTCTGATTGCCGCCCCCAGCGGTACCATCGCCTATGGCCAGAAGGACCTCGACATCACCACGCCCGTGCTGGCGTACCTGAACTCGGAGTACCGCAAGTAGTCAGCACTACCGCTTGATGTATCTGAAAAAGAGCGTTTCGCACGGCGGAATGCTCTTTTTTGTGTCGGGTTGGGCCCCAGGCTGCGGTATTTTTGTCCATACAACGGTACCTCTATTACCTATAGCACGTACCTTATAGCATGGCTGATTCTCCTTTGTTTGCGTCTAAAAAATGCCCGGTCTGCTTGCAATGGTCCACCTGGCAGCAACAGCCCGATGACCGGTGTGAGCACTGCGGTAACCTGCTGGACCCCCAGGCCGAAAAAAGCGCGATTGCGCGGGAAGAGCTCGCGAATCAAAAGATGCCTTCGGTCATTCTGATGGAAATCAGCCCCGATGACGGGCCCGTGAAACGCTTTTTCAAGACCATCGTGCGGGGCGGGCAGCTGGCTTTCGCGGCCATTCTGAGCTTCATTATGTGGGTAGTAGCCGCAGTGGCGGGCTAAGATGAAGCGCTGGCCTGAATTCCGGCACCCCTTGTTTGTAGGAGCCGGGCTCCTGTACCTCGTTTTCCAACTCAACCGGCAGGTGCTGCGCTGGCCGCTGCCGGCCGTGCTCACCAGTTACCTGGCCGATGCGTTGGCCATGCCCATCATGTTGAGCCTGGCACTGGCGGCGCACCGCCGCGTCGTAGCCCGGTCGCGCACCTTTGTGCTGCCCGATGCGTGGCTGCTATCGGCCTGGGCCTACGTTTCGGTGTTTTTTGAAGTCGTTTTGCCGTATTTTTCGGCTACCGCCGTGGGCGACCCATTCGATGCGGTGGCGTACGCCGTGGGCACGTTGGCGTTTCGTTATTGGCTCAATCAGGCCCCGGGCCAGGGCCGGCCGGGCAGCTAGCTGTCGGGCAATGCAACTGGCGCCGATGGGCTACGATGGCGCGGCGGCGGGCGTTTGCGTGTAGTTTTGATGCACGTTTTCCTGACATTTCTGCATTGGCTATTCCCTCGGCTTTTTCGCTCGCTTCCACCTACCAGCGGCCTCGGTGGGTGCTGCCAATCATTGTGTTTGCGCAGTTTGCGTGCACCTCGCTGTGGTTTGCCGGCAACGCGGTGCTGCCCGATTTGCTGCGCGAATCCGGCTTAACCGGTACTTCGCTGGGCGCAGTGGTCTCGGCAGTGCAGCTGGGCTTCATCGTGGGTACGCTGGCGTTCGGGCTGCTGCGGCTGGCCGACCGGGTGCCGCCGGCGCGGCTGTTTATGGGGTGCGCCGTGCTGGGCAGCCTCACCAATGCGGCGCTGCTGCTGCCGGGAACCACCGCCGCCACGGTGCTGGGGCTGCGCTTTGCCACGGGGCTGTGCCTGGCGGGTATTTATCCGGTAGGAATGAAAATCGCGGCCGATTACTACGAAAACGGCCTGGGCCGGGCCTTGGGCTACCTGGTGGGCGCGCTGGTGCTGGGCACGGCCCTGCCGCACCTGCTGCGGTGGCTGGCCGCCGGCTTTGCCTGGCAGGCCGTGGTGTTGGCCACGTCGGGCCTGGCGCTGCTGGGCGGCGGGCTACTGTGGGGGCTGGTGCCCAGCGGGCCTTTTCGCCGGCCGGGCGTCCGGGTGCGGCTATCGGCCGCGTGGAACGTGTTTCGGGAGCGGGCGTTTCGGCAGGCGGTGCTGGGCTACTTCGGCCACATGTGGGAGCTGTACACGTTCTGGGCGTTTGTGCCGCTGCTGCTGGCCACGCACGCCCAGCTGCACCCCGAGGCCGGGCCGGTAAGTCCCGCCTGGGCCTTCGGGCTGATTGCGGCCGGGGCGCCGGCCTGCGTGGCGGGCGGCTACCTGGCCCGGCGCTGGGGCAGCCTGGGCACGGCACGGGTGGCGCTGGCGGTATCGGGCGTTTGCTGCCTGCTTAGCCCGCTGCTGCTGGCGCTGCCGCGCCCGGCGTTTGGCGCGGGCGTATTGGTTTGGGGAATGGCCGTGGTGGCCGATTCGCCGCAGTTTTCGGCGGTGGTAGCGCAGCGGGCGCCCAAGTTCGCCACGGGCACGGCCCTCACGCTTGTAACCTGCCTCGGCTTTGCGCTCACCATTGTCAGCCTCCAGCTTTTTGCGGCTTTGCAGTCGGTATTGGAGGCGCGCTACCTGTTTCTGCTGCTGGTGCCGGGGCCGGTGCTGGGCCTGCTGGCAACCCGTGGGTCCGCCAAAAAACCAGTCGCGGAATAGGTGCTACCGTCATTATTGGCCGGGTGAGAACGGTATTCGACATCGCCCCGGGAACCGACACCGCCGCACCGTGTACCTTGCCGCCTGCAATCTTCAAACTCTCCTGCATGAAACCTTTGTACTTCATTCTGAGCGGGGCCGCGCTGTTGCTGGCCGCCTGCAACCAAACCGCCCCCGTTACGGAGCAGCCCGCTGCCACTGCTACCGACGCACCCGCGCCATCCGTGCGCCCGGATTCGACGGTTGCCCCCATCGACAACGTGGCTACGGCGCCCGCGCCCGACGCGCCCGCATTGGTTCGGGCCGAAACGCTGAAAGCAACTTTTCGCTTCAAGCCGGCGCCGAATCCTGAGGACCCCAGCCGCCCCAAAATCAACGCCCGTCTCCTGCTCCAGGGCACCAAGCCGTTGGACATCGACCTTGGTAATTTTGCCGGCAAGCCCGATGTAGTGGATGCCGAAAAAGCTAAGCTAGCCGGGTTTCCCAACGGGATGCTCATGGGTTTTCGCAGCTACCACGCCGCCTCCGGCACCAGCTCCGACCTGGCCGTGCTGAGCGTGGAGGGCCGCCTGCGCATCGTGCAGCGCCGCGTGGAAGAAACCGCCGCCGAGCCCGGCACCTTCGAAACCTCCCGCGAGGTTCCGCTGCCGGCCAACACCACCGTAGTAGCCGCCGCCCTGCAATAAAAAGCCGGGAAGCCAGCCGAAAAAACCTTAAAACGCCTCGGCTGCCACGATAGCCGGGGCGTTTTTGGTTCAGTAATTCGCCCCGAAGTGCGGCCCTGGATAAATAATATAAATCAGATGCCTGGTTTTTAATTTGTAAGTTGGGGCATGAATACGAACCCGCTCCTGAGCCCGATGAAGGGCGCCACGCGCCGCGAAATAGGCGGCGTAATTGTTGACGTGGTGCAGACCGGCAATGCCCGAGTCAAGCGCATTGTGTACCCGCTGGGCTTCCGCTGGTCGAAAAGTCTCAAGGACATTGTCGGTACCGAGCTGTGCATGCACGCCCACGTGGGCTTCCTGGCTAGCGGCGAATTCGATATTCAGTACGCCGATGGTACCGTGGAGCACTTTGTGGCGCCCCAGGCCGTGGCCATTGCGCCCGGCCACGACGGCTGGGTGGTGGGCACCGAGCCAGCCATTCTCATTGAGTTTGACTTTGAGGGCGAAACCGTAGAGCGCCTGGGCCTGACGCGCGAGTGAGCGACTGCGGCGCCGCCGCTACTGGTTCTCGTTTTTGGGGCTGTCGCGCTTGAGCACCGGAGCAAGCGTGGTATTCGTTTCGGGGTGCAGGTGCAGGGTGCGGATGGGGAACGGAATAGAAATGCCGTGGTCGTCGAAAGCGCGCTTGATGCGGATAATGGCCTCGCTACGGGCACTCACGTAGTCGACCTGCCGGCGGTAGGGCACCCAAAAACGCACCTGAAACGTGATGGCGCTGTCGGCAAAGGCGGTGAACATGACTTCCAGCGGCCGTTCGGGTATCAACTCGGGAACGGTGGCCACGGCCTGCTGCACCACTCGCTGCACCAGCTCCAGGTCCGATTCGTAGGCCACACCGCACTCCAGGTCCACGCGGCGCATGGTTTGCTGGGTGAAGTTGATGAGCGGGTTTTCGAACACCTTGCGGTTGGGCATAATCACCAGCTCCCCCGTGGTTTGGCGGATGTTGAGGGTGCGCAGGCTGATGCGTTCAATCGTACCGAAAAACTTGTCGGTTTCGATGACGTCGCCCACGTTGAAGGGACGCTGCACGGCGATGATGATGCCGCTAATAAAGTTGGCCGCAATGTCCTGAAACGCAAAGCCCAGCGCCAGGCCGATGATGCCGACGCCGGCTAGCAGCGAGGTCACGGTCTTGTCCAGGTTCAGCACCGTGAGCACGAAAAACGTGCCCACCAGCAGGGTGAGGACGTAAAGCACCGTGATGAGCAGGTTGTTGAGCGTGTCGCTGGCGGATACGCGGGGCAGCACCCGCCGCAGTACCCGCCGCACTACCTGCGCACCAACAAAGGTGAGGGCCAGTAAGATAGCGGCCACTACCAGGTTGGGTAGCATCACGATTAATTGCCGAAACCAACCCAGCAGTTTGCCGGATAATAAATCAAAAGCGCGTTCTACTTCGGTCACAACTGCAAACATAAAAAAGCCTAAAACAACACGAATCCAAACTCAAGATACGGCTCAACGGCCGCCACCGTCGGATTTGCCGCTTCCGGGCGGGCACCATGCCTGGCCGCGACAAAAGTCAGCCCGGCTCCGGTTTCGCAGCCGGGAGGCCAACGTTTCCCTTGCATTCGTTGCCAGTACCCGTACCATATTCGGCTTGGGTTGCTACCTTGGCGCACTGACTCTCCCTTGCTTTTCCGGCCCATGTTTTCCGCGTCACCCCAGGCAGCTTCGCCCGATTTGTGGGCCAAATTAGACGCCCTTGACCTGGACGGCGGGGAGCAATTGTCGTTTTCGAAGCGCCTGGCGCGCGACAACGGCTGGTCGTTGGCCTTTGCCCGGCGCGTGGTGCTGGAATACAAGAAGTTTGTGTTTTTGGCGGCTACCTGCGGGCACCCCGTCACGCCCTCCGACGAGGTGGACCAGGCCTGGCACCTGCATTTGGTGTACACCCGCTCCTATTGGGACGACATGTGCGGGCAGGTGCTGGGTTTCGCGCTGCACCACGGCCCCACCAAAGGCGGCACCGCCGAGGGCAACAAATTTCAGGACTGGTACGCCCGCACCCTGCAGTCGTATGCGGCGGTATTCGGTCTGCCGCCGGTTGATGTCTGGCCGGCCGCGGCGGTGCGTTTTGGCGAGGCGCCTTATTTCCGACGCGTAAACCTGCGCCGGAAATGGTTGCTGTCCCGCCCGCAGTGGCGCGTGCGGCTAGGCTGGCGCGGGTGGAGCACGGTGGCGGCCGGGCTGTTGCTGGTGGGCTGTACCGCCCGCACCCCGCTCAACCCGCTGAACTGGTACGGCACCGAATTCTTGCAGCTATTTTGGGCGCTGTGCCTCACGCTGGTGCCGCTGGCGCTGCTCCTCCGCCACTGGGGGCGGGGGCCAGCCGCGGCTTATGCCGGGCCCGAGCCCACCACGTATGAATTGGTGCGCCTGGCCCGGCGCGGGCACCTGGTGGTCGAAAGCGCATTGGCAGCTCTCGTCTACACCGGCAAAGCCGAGCTGATGCCCGGCCGCCGCATCCGGCGCTCCACGGCCGCCCCGCCCACCGCGCCCTACGAGCGTGCCGTGTGGGACCTGATAGCGCCGGAAGGCTCGTCCGACATCAAGCAGCTTCGGGAAGCGGCCACCCAGCCCAATGCTCCGGCGCTGGAGGAGTTGGACGCCGCGCTGGTGGCGAAAGACCTGCTATTGCCGCCCCCGAAACGGAAAAAATTGGACCGGCTGGTGCTATTCACCATTTTGGCTCTGGGCTTGTTTGGGCTGGCAAAGTTGGCGGTCGGAATAAGCCGGGACAAGCCCGTGGGGTTCCTCGTTCTTTCGCTGATAATCCTGGGTCTGGGGAGTATCTATTGCTTCGGCAACGGCGTGTGGGCCACCGGGCGGGGAGCCCGGCTGTTGCAGGAGTTTACCCCCGTGCTAAAACAGCAGCAGCAAGCGGGCGAACACTCCCGCTCTACCGTGGCCTTGTGCGTGGCGTTTTTCGGGCTCAGTGCACTAAGTGACTTGGGAATGAACAACCTGGCCATAAGCCTGAAGCCCCTGGTAAGCAGCGGCGACGGCGGTAGCAGCAGCGATTCGGGCAGCGGCGGCAGCGATGGTGGTGATGGCGGAAGCGGGTGCGGTGGCTGTGGCGGCTGCGGCGGCGATTGAGAAAAAGCAAGCTCAGCACTTTTGAGCGAGCTATATCGAGTATTAATAGCCCGCTCAAAAGTTACAAGACATTAGTTTTTGGTGCCGCACTCGGCGCAGAACTTCTGCTCGGGCTTGAGGCCGCCGCCGCAGCCGGTGCAGAACCGGTCTTTGGTTTGGGCGGCGGCGTTGGGCGTGCCGCAGCTGGGGCAAAACTTTTGGCCGGGCGCCAGCTTGGTTTGGCAGCTGGGGCACTGCACCAGCCCGTCGCGGTTCATGAAATCAATGTTTTTGGTGTAGTCCTGCTCGCGGGTTTTGGTGCGAATTTGCTCGCTGGTGGCCTGGGCCTGCTGGGCGCGCAGCTCCTCCTGTTCGTCGGGCGCGCAGTCTTCGCATAGGCCAGCGCTGTGGTTCCAACACGCATCGGGGCACACCCAATGGCCGCAGCGCGTGCAGTGCTTGAATTGCTGCTTGCCTTCGGCTACGGCCGTTTCCATAGCCGAGTCGTGCGCCTTGCCACCTACCGCCCGCTGAATGTGGTAGGCCGCGTTGCCGGCCCCACTAAAGGCCCCGCCAAACAGGCTGCTGGCCGCCTGTAGCAAGCCGCCGGCAATGCCGATGGCGTTGGGCTGAAACCGTGACATGTAGCCATTGCGGCACCGGTCGCAGTGAAACTTGAACTGAAAGCCTTTGTCGGTGGAAAGGTCGTCGTGGTTGGCAACAAATTGAATCAAGGTGCTCATAGCTGAAAGGGAAGTGATGGGTCAAATGTAATTGTAGCCGCTTAATCAAGGCTCACCGGGCTGCGCTTGGATGTCGACTGTTTGCTGCTCAAGCGCGCCGAAGGTTACTCCTTCTCCAGCACCGCCTTAATGCCGCCCAGCCCGCCGGCAATGTGCTCCAGCTGCGTGAGCATGCCGGTATGCAGGTGGCGGGTGAGGGGGGCCTTGATGTCGTTCCAACGAACGGTTTCAGAGTCCAGTAGCCAGCCCAGCAGTTCGCCTTTAACTGGCGCGAGTTTAGCGCAGCGTAACTCGTGCCGCTTCTGCGGGCGAGGCTGATTCCCGCGGTGAAACGAAGCGCGATGTGATTTGCAAGCTCCGGCTTGCTGCCTTGCGGTAGTGCAGGCACAGCCTCCATATCATTGCTGGTTACGAGTTACGCTGCGCTAAACTCGCGTCAGTTAAGGCAACTTTGAAAGAGCCCGGGGGCAACGAAAAACCCGCCAGGTTCTGACGAGGTTTGCGTTATGTTGGGGAAGTTTATGAAACTTATCAGCTAGCGCAGTTTTATAAGTTTTGATTGATAAACCAGTTTCTTAAACTCTGCCACACGGTAAGAGGCTACTAGCTACTTGGCGCTGGGCATTTAAAAGGGGTTTGAGAAGCGGTGGAAAGCAACGAACTAAAAGAGCACCAAACTGAAGCAGTAAATGAAAAGCGATAAGAAGAAAAACGTAACTATCATATAGTTTCTGAGACTACCTCTTTGATTCCATTCCTCCTTGATAAGGTCTATTCTAGAGTTAGAATAACTGATGTTACGCAGTATTTTTCCGTTCTAACTACCGTTTTCGATGGCCTGCACCCTGGATTTGTACACGGATTATCTCATCAGCTCGACGGGCCAAACTTCGGCTACGGGCCTCTCACGCCTGTTCGATGGGCAGCTTAGTCACGACCAGGTGACGCGCTGGCTCAGCAGCGTACACTTGGATTCACGCCAGGTCTGGGGCCATGCCAAACCGCTGATTCGGCAAACCGAGCGGACGTTGGAAGCAGCCGATTTTGCTGTTCTTATCGTCGATGATTCTATTTTGGAGAAGGCCCACACCGATGCCAATGCCCTGCTCTGTACCCATTACGACCATAGCCTGGGGCGGTACGTGAAGGGGCTCAATTTCGTGAGCCTGCTCTATGTGGCCGGTTCGCTCGCCGTGCCGATTGCCGTGGAGCTGGTGGAGAAAACGCAGGCCGTAACCGACCCTAAAACCCAGAAAGTGAGTCAGAAAAGCCCGCTGACGAAAAACGAGATGCTCCGCGCCATGTTGCGCGTGGCCCAAGAGCAAGTGGCCTACGGCTACCTGCTGGCCGACAGCTGGTATGCCTCGGCTGAGAACATGAACCAGGTGCGCGCGTTGGGCCACGACTTTATTTTTGCCCTGCCCACCTCGCGCACCGTGGCCCTGAGCGAAGTGGGGCGCGGCAATGGGGAATTCCAGGCCCTTGATACGCTGGCTTTCCCGGATGGGCAGCCCTTGCGCGTCTGGCTACGGAGCGTCGTGGAGGCGGTGCTCGTGGTCCGGCAAGTCTTTACAAATAAGGACGGTTCGCAGGGCGTGTTATATCTGGTGAGCAGCGATACGAATTTGACCGGGGAACAAGTGACGGTAATCTACCAGAAAAGGTGGAAAATCGAGGAGTACCACAAATCGCTCAAGCAAAACACGTCGATGGGCAAGTCGCCTACGAAAACCATCGATACGCAGGCCAATCATTTCTTTTCTTCCATCCTGGCCTACATCAAGTTAGAGAAGATAACCCGACAATTAGGCATTGGTCATTTTCGCCTCAAAGCCCAACTTTATTTGCGCGGACTCAAAGCCATGCACTACGCGTTAACCAAAATGGCTGCGTAACATCAGT
>NZ_JNLX01000131.1 GCF_000715495.1 Hymenobacter sp. IS2118
TTTTTTGCCATCTACTATATTTTGGTTACGGGGATGCAGTGGAAGGCCTTGCCGCGGTGCTTGGGGGCAACCTCCACGGTCCATGACCGGTTCCAGCAGTGGGCCCAGGCTGGCGTTTTTAAGCGGCTTTGGACCAGCGGCTTGGTGCAGTTACAGGCCGAAGGCCGCCTGGATTGGGACTGGCAGTGTCTGGATGCCTGCCAGACCAAGGCCCCGCTTGGCGGCGAGGCCGTCGGCCCCAACCCGACGGACCGGGGCAAGGGCGGCGTCAAACGCCACGTGCTGACCGAGGCTCAGGGCTTGCCCGTCGGCGTGGCCGTGACCGGAGCCAACGTCCACGAAGTGACGCAAGTACAGGCCGTACTCGATTCGATGCCCGTGCTGCCCCCACCGGCCGAAGGCGATTTCGCCCCCGGTTTCTGCGCCGACAAGGGCTACGACGCCGAGGCCATTCGGCGCCTACTGGCCCAGTGGGGCTACCGGGTGCACATCCTGAGCCGGGGAGAGGAAGCCGACAAATGCCGCACCCCCGGCTACCGCGCCCGTCGCTGGGTCGTCGAGCGCACCCACGCCTGGTTCCACCGTTTCCGCCGCCTGCTCATCCGCTGGGAAAAGAAAGTCGCCAACTACGAAGCCCTCCTCCACCTGGCTTGCGCAAACACCGTCTGGCGACACTCCCTCCTATTTTTCGGATAGGCTCTAAGTTCGGCATGGAAGAATACGAGGCCATGCTCCTTACCGACCGCAACAAGCGCTGGATTCCACTTATGGCGCAGCAGGCCGCCAGCAAGCCCACGTTTTTTGCCGTGGGCGCGGCCCATCTGGGCGGCCCGGCCGGCGTGCTGGCCCTACTGCGTCAGCAAGGTTACCAGGTAAAGCCGGTGCTGTAATGCCGTTCGCGTTCAGGCCGCTATTTCTCGCAGAGGTTCGCAGAGGTTAAAACGCTGAGGTTCGCAGAGTTGGTCATCTAACCTCTGCGAAACTCAGCGTTTTAACCTCTGCGAACCTCTGCGAGAAATAGGCATACAACAGCCACCAAAATGGCCCGGCCACTAAAAAAGCAACCGGGCCACAATCAATCCGTGCAATCCGCCGAATCCGGCTAAATCCGTGATTAGGCGAAATACTCTTTTACCTTCTCGAAGAAGCCCTTTTCGTTTTTGCCGGGGTGCGGCGTGAAGTTGTCCGACTCGCGGAGCTTCTCCAGTAGCTCACGCTCCTGGCTGCTCACGTTTTTGGGCGTCCACACATTCAGGTGGATGAGCTGGTCGCCGCGGCCGTAGCCGTTGAGGTCTTTAATGCCCTTGCCGCGCAGGCGCAGGATTTTGCCGGGCTGGGTACCGGGGTCCACCTTGATTTTCACCTTGCCCTCAATGGTGGGCACTTCCAGGCTCGCGCCCAGGGCCGCATCCACGAACGAGATGTACTGCTCGAACATGATGTTGTTGCCGTCGCGCTTCAGGAATTCGTGTGGCTCCTCCTCAATTTGGATGAGCAGGTCGCCGGGCACGCCGCCGCGCTCGGGGAAGTTGCCTTTGCCGTTCATGCTCAGCTGCATGTCGTTAGCCACGCCGGCGGGGATGTTGATGGGAATCACCTCCTCGTGCAGCTGGCGGCCTTCGCCTTTGCACACGTCGCAGGTGGCCACAATGGTTTTGCCCTCGCCGTTGCAGGTGGGGCAGGTGCTCGAGCTCACCATCTGGCCGAGCATGGTGTTCACCACGCGCTTGGTCTGGCCCTGGCCCTGGCAGGTGGCGCAGGTTTTGAGGTCGGTGCCGTTTTTGGCGCCGGTGCCGCTGCATGGCGAACAGGCCACGTAACGCTTCACCTTGATTTTCTTTTCCACGCCGTTGGCGATTTCCTCCAAATCAAGCTTGAGCTTGATGCGCAGGTTCGAGCCCTTCTTCTGGCGCCGGCCGCCGCCTTGACGGCCGCCGAAGAAGCCCTCGAAGCCCCCGCCCCCGCCGAAAATATCGCCGAACTGCGAGAAAATATCCTCCATGTTCTGCGGACCGCCGCCGCCACCGCCGCCCATGCCCTGGTGGCCGTAGCGGTCGTAGCGCGCGCGCTTATCGGCGTTGCTCAGGACTTCGTAAGCCTCGGCCGCTTCCTTGAATTTGTCCTCGGCCGTGGGGTCGTCGGGGTTTTTATCGGGGTGGTATTTGATGGCCATTTTGCGGTAGGCCGACTTGATTTCGTCGCCCGCCGCATTCTTGGCAATGCCTAATATTTCGTAATAATCGCACTTCGTAGCCATCTGTCCGGTGGTATCTGGCCGTTATGCTGAGCTTGCCGAAGCATCTCTACCGGTGAAGTAACTAATTACTATTGCGATAGAGATGCTTCGGCAAGCTCAGCATGACAGCTCTTATTTGTTAATCTAAAACCAAACCTCAAATTTACTGTCCCAACACCACTTTGGCGTGACGAATTACCTTGTCACCTAAATAGTAGCCCTGCTCCACCACGTCCACGATTTTCCCTTTCAGGTCGTCGCTCGGCGCGGGAATCTGGGTAATGGCCTCGTGCAGCTCCGCATCGAAGGGGCCGCCCTGGGCTTCCATCAGCGTCAAACCCTTCTGCTGGAGGGTTTTGTTCAGCTTGCTCTGAATAATCTCGATGGCATCGCGCACAGCGTTAGCATCATCGGTAGCAGCCGTGGCATTGCGGGCGCGCTCGAAGTCGTCGAGCACGGGCAGCAGGGCCACCATCAGCTCCTGGTTGGCGGTTTTGAACAGGTCGATGCGCTCCTTGCTGGTGCGGCGCTTGTAGTTCTCAAACTCGGCAGCGAGGCGCAGGTACTTGTCCTTTATTTCGGCCAGCTCGGCCTCGGTGCGGGAGGCTTCGGGCTGGGGGGCGCCGGTGGCGGTTTGGTCTGGGTCGGTAGTTTCGCCGTCGGCCATTTCGCCAGCTACGTGGGTGGAATCGGCGGTCAGGTTGTCGTCCTCGGGGAGGTTTTGCTCGTTAGCCATTGTCGGGAATATGCGTCGGAAGGGGTTTTTCACGGGGTTAGCCGGTTAGTCACGTTGCGGGCGCAAGGAGTGGGCCAAAGGGGTTGGGGCTGCCAGAGTGGCATTACAGGCTACTGGCGACTTTTATCAATCTTTGTGGGATGAAATACCATTGGGCGGGCTTACTACTATTACTGACAGGTATCCTATTTCTAGGACTGAGTACCAGTTCGTCCGACGCATTGGGTTTTCTTGCCTTTATACTAATTTTTGCTGCAATACCTTTTACCATCTATAAAACGTTTCCCAACAGTCGTTATACTTTAATCACAGCTATCTTATCTCCACTAATTTTTGGTTTAACGTGGGGCAATTGGACAACCTATCTGCAGAACCTTCAGCTTGACTCGAAAGGCGTGACCACGAAGGGGATTGTAATTGCAACTTGGAAAGCGCGAACAAAAAATGGTGGACAGCAGAAACTATTCAGAGCCAGATTTCAATCAGATTCACAAGCGCATGAGACTTCTTCTCATAGTAATCTAAACAACTTCCAAAAGGGCGATTCTATTCTGGTTCAGTATATCCCGGCTGCCCCAAACACCTACCGAATCATCGGTTTGAAGGAGTAATTTCTACTCATGCAACTCCTTCCAAATCATGCCCTTCATCGGCGTGATGTTCTTGTTCGTGAGGCTGGAAATGAAGGCGGACACCGCAGCCGGCAGCATCTGGCGGAGCAAAGAGCACTGGTTAGCCAGCATCTCATTGCCACTCTTGCTCCAGGAGTGCACTACTCTTGGAGCAAGAGTAGTGCACCCTAGTCGTGCAACGCCTTCCAAATCATGTCCTTCAGCGGCGTGATATTCTTATTGGTGAGGCTGGAAATGAAGATGGCGGGAACCTCGGCCGGGAGCGTGGCGCGGATTTCGGCCTCCAGCTCCTCGTCAATCATGTCGGATTTGGTAATGGCCAGCAGGCGCTTCTTGTCCAGCAGGTCGGGGTTGAACTGCTCCAGCTCGCCAATTAGCACCTTGTATTCAGCCTCAATATCGGGACTATCGCAGCTTATCATAAAGAGCAGCATGGAGTTGCGCTCGATGTGGCGCAGGAAGCGCGTGCCCAGGCCCTTGCCCTCGGCCGCGCCCTCGATGATACCGGGAATGTCGGCCATCACGAACGATTTGTAGTCGCGGTAGGCCACCACGCCCAGGTTGGGCACCAGCGTAGTGAAGGCGTAGTCGGCAATCTTCGGCTTGGCCGCCGACACCACGGAGAGTAGCGTGCTTTTGCCGGCGTTGGGGAAGCCCACGAGGCCCACATCGGCTAGTAGCTTGAGCTCCAGAATAACAATGGCTTCGATGGCGGGCTCGCCGGGCTGCGCGTATTCGGGGGCCTGGTTGATGGAGTTCTTGAAATGGTCGTTGCCCCAACCACCGCGCCCGCCGGGCACGAGGATGAGCCGCTGGCCGTGCTCCGTGATTTCCAGCAGCTGGGTGCCGTCGGGGTCGCGCGCTACAGTGCCGAGGGGCACTTGCAGCACGATGTCGGCCCCTTGCGCGCCGCTGCGCAGGTTTTCGCCCCCACCGTCGCCGTCTTTGGCGAATACGTGGCGCTGGTACTGCAGGTGCAGCAGCGTCCAGAGCTGCGAGTTGCCTTCGAGAATGATGTGACCGCCGCGGCCGCCGTCGCCGCCATCGGGGCCGCCGTTGGGCAGGCCCTTGGCCCGGAAAAAGTGGTGCGAGCCCGCGCCGCCTTTGCCCGAGCGGCAGATAAGTTTAACGTAGTCGATGAAGTTATTGGAAGCCACGGGGTTGAATTATAAGTTATGAGTTAAAAGTTATGAGTTGAGTTTGGAGATAACGAAATGAGTTATGAACTCCGGGCTATGCGCTCGAAACTCATAACTCATAACTTTCAACTCATGACTGGAGCAGCCTGCTACGCCTTTACTTCCTTGGTCGCTTCGGCCGGAGTTTCGGGCTTGGCGGTTTGGTGCTGGTCAATCAGGCCGCAAATCTGCGCGAAGATGCTGTCGATGGCTCCGATGCCGTTGAGGGCGTGGAATTTCTTTTGGGCGGCGTAGTAGCCGGCCACCTGCGCGGTTTCGGTGTTGTAAACCGTTACGCGGCGGCGGATTTTGGTTTCGTCCTGGTCGTCGGGGCGGTTGCTGGTTTTACCGCGCTCCAACAGACGGCTCACCAGCTCTTCCTCCTGCACTTCCAGCGCAATCATGCAGCCGATGTGCGTGTGGTGCTCGGCCATGAGCTGGTCGAGGCTTTCGGCCTGGGCTACAGTACGTGGGAAACCATCAAAAATAAAGCCTCCCGCCTGGGGGTTATCTTTCAAAGCACTGCCAATCATGCCGATAACTACGGCATCAGGCACCAGCAAGCCTTCGTCCATGAGCTTTTTGGCCGTCATGCCGAGTTCAGTGCCTTGGGCAATTTGGGCCCGGAGCAGGTCGCCGGTGCTGAGGTGAACGAGGTTGTATTGGGCAATGAGTTTTTGGCTCTGGGTTCCTTTACCGGCACCGGGCGGGCCGAACAGCACGATATTCAACATGAATAGAGAAGTTGCGCGAGGGGAAAGAGGAAAGTGGTTTGGGCAAGTTAAGCAATCGGGGCCAAAGGCGTGGCTATACCGCCACGTACACGTCGGGCAGATTGCGGCCCAGGCCATCATAGTCAAGGCCATAGCCCACTACGAAGTCGTTGGGGATTTCGAGGGCTACGTAGCGTAGGTTGATTTCGTGCCGCAGGCTTTCCGGCTTGAAGAACAGCGTGGCTATCTCGACCGAAGCCGGCCCGTTGGCCTGTAGCTTCGGCACGAGGTGGTGCATGGTGGTGCCAGTATCCACGATGTCTTCGACGATGATGAGGTGGCGGCCATGCACCTCCTCACGCAGCCCCATAATTTCCTGCACCACGCCGCTACTGTCCGTGCCTTCGTAGGAAGCCACGCGGATAAAGACGATTTCGCAGGGTCCGGTCACGCGCTTCAGCAGGTCGGAGGCAAACATAAAAGCGCCAGTAAGCACCACCACGAACAGCGGCTCGCGCCCCGCATAGTCGGCGCTGATGCGCGCGGCCAGCCCGGTTACAGCTTCATCCAGTTGGGCGACCGATAAATACGGCCGGAAAGCTTTGTTGTGAATGGTAATCTGGGACTGACCCATGCGGCGCGGGAAGAATGAGGTGCAAAGCTAATCACGGATTTAACCGGATTTTTTGGATTTCACGGATTTTGTCGGCGTCATGGTGAAGGCTCGCTGATGGTGGAACCAGCTATTTGGCGCTTTTGCCTGAGTCGAATTCGGCGGCAGGGCGCACAAAAAGGCCGCTCTGATGAAGCGGCCTTTTTGTTTACGATGCGTCCTATTGACGCCTGAAATTGGAATGATTTCGCGGCGCGGCTAACTACTTCACCTCGCGTAGCGTGGTGTAAATCACCCGCATGGCGGCGGGCGCCACGTTGTCGGCGAAGCGTACGTGTGGGCGGGTAGCGACTTCGGTGCGCTCGCTTTCCAGCTTCACCGGGGCCATGCCGCGCTCGCCGCCTTTTTCGGCAATGTGGGGCGCGATAACCAAGGACACGATGCTCATCAGCTTGATGAGGATGTTCATGCTCGGGCCGGAAGTGTCTTTGAAAGGGTCGCCCACGGTATCGCCGGTCACGGAAGCTTTATGCGCCTCCGAGCCTTTGTACTGCATCACACCGTTCACCAGCACGCCTTTTTCAAACGACTTCTTGGCGTTGTCCCAGGCGCCACCGGCGTTGCTCTGGAACATGGCCATGAGCACGCCGCTCACCGTGACACCGGCCAGCAGCCCGCCCAGCACCTCGGCCGAAGACGCATTCGAAAACAATCCGCGGCAGCCAAAACCCACGATAATAGGAGTCAGCAAAGCAATAGCGCCCGGCAGAATCATCTCCCGAATAGCGGCCTGCGTGCTGATGGCCACGCACTTTTCGTACTCCGGCTGGCCCGTGCCTTCCATAATCCCGGGAATCTCGCGAAACTGCCGGCGCACTTCCTGCACCATCGCCATGGCGGCGCGGCCCACGGCGGCAATAGCCAGCGAGGAGAAGATGAACGGAATCATGGCGCCAATGAATACGCCCGCCAGAATCGGCGCCTTGCTGATGTCGATGGACGTAATTCTGGCCGTGCCCATGAAGGCAGCGAACAGCGCCAGTGAGGTGAGCGCCGCCGAGGCAATGGCGAAGCCCTTGCCTGTGGCCGCAGTAGTGTTGCCCACGGCGTCCAGAATATCGGTCCGCTCGCGCACTTCCTTGGGTAGCTCGCACATTTCGGCGATGCCGCCCGCGTTATCGGCAATGGGACCGAAGGCGTCAATGGCCAATTGCATGGCGGTGGTGGCCATCATGCCGGCCGCCGCAATGGCCACGCCGTAGAGGCCGGCCGCCTCGTAACTCAGGATAATGCCGGCGGCCAGCACTATAATGGGCAGCACCGTGCTTTCCATACCCATAGCAAGACCACCGATAACCGTGGTGGCGTGGCCCGTGCTGCTTTGCTGCACAATGGTGTTCACCGGGCGCTTGCCCATTGCGGTGTAATACTCCGTGATGATGCTCATGAGCGTGCCAACTACCAGGCCCACAATCACCGCATAAAAGATGCCCATCGCATCAAAGGAGAAGCCCCGAATACTGAAATTGCCGGGCGGCATTATCCACATAATGAGGAAGTAGGAAGCCACGGCCGAAATCACCACGGAAATATAGTTACCCGTATTCAGCGCGGTTTGCACGTTGCCGCCCTCCTTTACCCGCACGCACAGAATGCCGATGAGCGAGGCGATGATGCCCATGCCCGCAATGGCCATTGGCAGGAAAATCGGCGAGAGGCCACCAAACTGGTCGTTGGTCACGGTTACTTCGCGGCCCAGTACCATAGTGGCCAGAATGGTGGCCACATAGGAGCCGAACAGGTCGGCACCCATGCCGGCCACGTCGCCCACATTGTCGCCCACGTTGTCGGCAATGGTTGCGGGGTTGCGGGGGTCGTCTTCCGGGATGCCGGCTTCCACTTTGCCCACGAGGTCGGCGCCCACGTCGGCCGCTTTGGTGTAGATGCCGCCGCCCACGCGGGCAAAGAGGGCAATGCTTTCGGCCCCGAGCGAAAAGCCGGTGAGCACTTCGAGCGCCTTCACCATCTCCTCGCCGTTGGCCAGGCCGCTCGGCACAAACATCTTATAGAAGATGATGAACAGCGAGCCCAGACCCAGCACGGCCAGACCGGCCACGCCCATGCCCATCACCGAGCCGCCCGAAAACGACACGTTCAGTGCGGTGCTGAGGCTGGTTTTGGCCGCCTGCGCCGTCCGCACGTTGGCTTTGGTGGCAATTTTCATCCCGATAAAGCCCGCTAATGCAGAGAACACGGCCCCAATCAGAAAGGCAATGACAATGACCGGGCTCGAATTCTCGCTGGCAGTACCCAGGTAGAACAGAAAGGCCCCGGCAATCAACCCGAACAGGGCCAGTACTTTGTATTCGGCTTTGAGAAAGGCAATGGCGCCATCGGCGATGTAGCCGGCGATGGTCGTCATGCGCTCGTCGCCGGCATCTTGTTTGGACACCCAACCGGCCCTAATCCAAGTGTATAACAGCGCGAACACGCCCAGCAAGGGCACTGCGTAAAGGTATGGCGTCATGAAAAGGCGAAAAGGGTGAAGGTGAAAGAGTATTTATTTGAAAGCGAGGGGGCCAAAGATATACGAAGGCATTACAATTCTCGCATCAAAACCTGATAGAGCGCTAGCATACTGGCAATGTCGCGCTTATCAACCAGCTCGTCGGGCGAGTGCACGTGGTCTTCGGGCGCCCCGATGAAGCACCAGTCCCAAGGCGCGGCGGCGTGCTGCAGCTCCTTGGCATCGGAGCCACCGCTGCCTTCCACTTCCAGCTGGTGCGGAATGCCCGAGGCCGCTGCAATAGCCCGGATGCGGTCCACGTAGGCCCGGCGCGGAATGAGCGAGTCGCGCAGGGAAATGGCCACACCCTGGCCCGCGTGCACGCCTTCCGTCACCCAGGTAATATCCGAAATCAGGGCCTGGCGCACGCCGTACGTTTCGTTGATAAACTTGGCCAGGTACGCAACGGAGCCCCCGCCGTGCTCTTCCCAGCAGGAAAAGGCCACCACGCCGTGCTCCAGCGTTTCGCACAGCCGCAGTGCATTCCAAACGCCCAAGCGGTTGTCGAGGTAGCAGCTTTGGACGGTAGTATCGGTTTCGCGGAAGTCGCAGTAGAACGTGAGTTCGGTGCCGCGGTCAATATCCCGGTGGAACGCGTAGCCCAATTCACCGGTTTCTTCGGCTATAGTTAGTGTACAATCTATCGGTCCTTGCGAATCTATACCTACCAAGCGGTATCCGGCCTCGGCTTGGGGCCCACCAATACGTACCAGTTGCCGGCCATAGCGCACGGTAAACCCGATGCTGTCGAGGTGGGCAAAAACGGCCGTGCGCGGCTGGCCGAAGACCAGCAGCACGCAGTCCTGAAACCGCTCATCGGCGATGATGGTGGGCTGATGCAGCCATGTAGATTGGTTTTGCCGCACATAATCGAGCACGAAGCGGTTAAGGGCCACTTCGTTGCCGGCGGGAGCCGCGGTGCGGCAAAGGGATTGCAACAGATGCATGGGAAAAGGGAATTTCGTCCAAAGCTAGACCAAAGTCCGTACTTTAGCAGGCCCGTTTGCCCCACCCAAAATTTGGGTGAAAACCGGTTAGGGTCCGCTTTCGACTTTCTACTTATGTTGCGTTCGCTGTTTTGTATCTGCTGGGGCCTGCTTTTCATGCCACTGCTCGGCACAGCCCAGACATCTGATACAATACGCATTCCGCCGCCCATCGAAACGGTGGCGCTTGATACGGTCGGGATAATGCCTTCGGCGATTGACACGAAAGGCTGGCTTTTGTTGGACAAGGATATCCAGACGGAGCTGGACGGGGCGGTTTACAACATTTACAACTTTAAGTACGATAAGGCCGAGAAGCAATTCCGCTCGTTGCGGCGGCGCTACCCCAACCATCCCATGCCCTATTTCCTGTTGGGGCTGAGTACGTGGTGGAAAATCGTGCCCACCAACATTCAGGCGAAGCAGTACGATAAGCCTTTCTTTGCCTACATGGACACGGCCATTACCAAGGCCCAGAAACTTTACGACAAGGACAATAACAATTACGAAGCGAGCTTTTTTCTGTCCGCCGCCTATGGGTTTAGCGCGCGTATGCACGGCGAGCGCCACGACTGGCGCAAGGCTACGGTTGATGCCCGACGGGCGCTAAACTTCCTCAAAAAAAGCCAGGAGGCCAATAGTTTGAGCCCCGAATTTCAATTTGGCCAAGCCCTTTTCAACTATTACGCCGTGTGGATTGGCGAAAACTACCCGTTGCTGAAGCCGGTGCTGCTGTTCTTTCCCAAGGGCGACAAAAGGGTAGGGATGCAACAACTGCGCAGCGTGGCCCAAAACGGCTTTTATACCGCCACCGAAGCCCGCGTTTACCTCATGCGCATCCTCAAAAACGAGGAAAACAACGCCGAAGAAGCCTTGCCCGTAGCCCGCGCGCTGGCCACTACATTTCCCGACAACGGCTACTTCCAACGCTTCTACGCGCACCTGGCTTATGACCAAGGGGAGTTCTCAGAATGTGAGCGGGTAAGCCGCGAAATCCTGGATAAGATAAATAAAGGCATGCCCGGCTACGAGGGCGTCAGCGGGCGCTATGCCAGCTACTTCATGGGGTATCTCATGCACAACCGCTACCGCGACTTTGCCAAAGCCAAAGATTATTACCTGCGCTGCATTGTGTTTTCGGAAAGCACCGGAGATACCTCCGGCGGCTTTTATCTGTTTGCCAACATGAACCTGGCCCGCTTAGCTGTCAAAGAAAAGGATATAGCCTCAGCCAAGCGCTACTACACGGTCGTGGCCGACAAGGCCGCCCATAAATCAGAGCAATACAAGGAAGCGAAAGCCTGGCTCAACAAATATGGCAGAGCGTAAAGTATCATGGAATTAAAAGACTTATACATTACACCCATATACCTGGCTATTATATATGCAATAGCTTTTCAACTACGTCCTTCACTTACCAATCAATACACCGTCAAGTATTTTATTCCGGCGTTAACGGTCAAAATTGTTGGTGCTATCGCGCTGGGCATTCTATACCACACGCTCTACGGTGGCGACACTAATAACTACTTCCACCACGCACGCGTTATCCACGACGCGTTTGGAGACTCATTTTCGGCGGGTTTTGAGCTAATTACTACGTCAGGCGACGTAACTCCTAACATCAAGCAGTATACCGACCGCATGTGGTGGTTTGGCCGCACCAGCAACGAATATTTTGTGATTCGGGTCGCGGGTTTCTTCTCGATTTTTTGTTTTAACACCTATACCGTTATTGCCGTTTTGTTCGCGGTAGTCACCTTTAGCGGCATGTGGGTGATGTACATGACCTTTGCCAAGATTCGGCCGCAAGCCTACAAGGAACTCGCAATTGCCGTCTTTTTCCTGCCTTCGGTATTTTTTTGGGGCTCGGGCCTGCTCAAGGACTCACTCTGTATGGGCGCCTTAGGATGGTTATTTTACACGTTCTATCGTGGGGCAATTGAACGCCGTAACATCATCCGTTGCGTGCTGCTGGGCACGGCAGCCGTAGCGGTAATTATGTCCATGAAGGTTTATATTATTCTGGCCTTCATGCCCCCAGCACTTTTGTGGGTATTTAATGAAAGCACCAGTAAAATTAAAAGCCCAATTGTCCGCTGGATTGCTAAACCTATCTTTTTGGGTGTTGGCCTCCTAGTAGCAGGCTACGCTTTCGTGCAGATTTCGGCGGCCGATGCGCGGTTTAACATTGACAAAATCGGGGCGCAGAGCAAACTTACCGCCGATTACCTACAGGGCGTTAGTAGCAGGGAGCAAGGTTCTGGCTACAACATCGGCGAACAGGACGGGACCTTAGGAGGCATGGCCAAACTGGCTCCACAGGCGCTGGTAGTGGCCTTGTTCCGGCCGTTTATCTGGGAAGCCCGTAACCCGACCATGGCGCTTTCGGCCCTGGAAGCCAGCTACTTCATGCTGCTCACCCTCCGAATACTGTGGCGAGTGGGCATTCTAAAAACCCTAACTGCTATCACCACAACGCCTGTTCTAACGCTTTGCTTCGTTTTCAGCCTTGTTTTCGCTATTTCGGTGGGCATTTCCAGTGGCAACTTTGGAACGCTTGTTCGTTATAAGATACCGCTGATGCCCTTTTATTTGAGCGGTCTGTATATTCTACAGAGCATGAATGTATCTGCGAAACGCTCCAGTAGCAAGCCGGCGCAGGTCACGGGCAAATCTCCACAAATGGCCCGTTCCGCATTTAGCTGAACAGTTTCAGAAAGGTTGGTGTGTTGGCAACCACCGAATATTTTTGCTCAATAGTGGCGCGGGCGTTTGTGCCCAATGCCTGCCTGCCAGCAGCATCGGTTAGCAATTTGCTTAAATGCGAGTACCAATCCGTGGGCTCCAGGCAAACGTACCCGTTCTGGCCATCCTGCACCACCTCGGTATTCATGCCCACCGGAGATACCAAAGCTGGGATGCCCAAGGCCATGTATTGCAACGCCTTGAAAGCGCATTTCCCTTTGGCCCAAGGGTCATCCTGCAAAGGCATGAGTCCCACGTGAAAGGCTAATAAATCTGCTATTTCGGTCTCCTTGCGCCAGGGCACGAAGCGCAAAGAGCGTAATTGCAGCGCCGGTGCTTGGTTAGATATAACCTGGAATTCAAAGTCTAAGCCATCTGCTTCCAGTTGCGCCAGCACAGGAACAATGGGTTCCAGGTATTTGAGCGTGGAATGAGTACCGGTCCAGCCAATAACGAGTGGGCCGGGTGCGAGTTGGTCCCGCACTTGGTTGTGGTGGTGCTCCGTGTCGATAGTAGTAGGCATAATGACCACCGAGGAATTGTACTGCCGGGCATAGGCGGCCAGATACTCGTTGCCGCAGCTATTACGATAAGCCCAGCGGCAAATACTGGCTACTTTGTGGTGGTATTTGAGGCCAGCAGCAACCCGGTTTGCTTCCGAAATATTCGGAATCCAGATGGCATCATCAAAATCGTAAATAATGCGTTTGCGCAATACCTTGGCTAAAATCCATTCGAATACTGGCGGGCCAAGGGGCGCAGCTTCCCGGTGAATAAAAACAAAATCGTAGCTGGGAGCAGCCAGCAGGTGCGCTACTCGCCGGCCAAATCCCCGCACAATACCCCAGAGTTTGGCTACTGCATGGCCCGGCTTATAAAGAATGGACCATGTTTCCTCGTCAATGAACGCCGCCAGGCGGTAGGTGTGACCATGGGCCTGTAGCAGGTCCAAGTACTGTTCAAACCGAAACCGCTGGGAAGGCGCCTTGCCATGAGGGTAAGGCACTAAAAATAAGATACGCACCGGCAAAATTTATAGGGTTTGATAAAATCCCCGCACTACTTAGATAATAAGCTGTTAGTCGGAGTGGCTGAGTTTGTAGAAAAGTGGCAAGCACACCATTTTTTCGCGTACTGGTCAGCATAAGGCACTACATAGCCATCGCGTCGGCTTGCAGAATAGAGAAAGGGACAAATAATAAAACACTACTAAACCCCTACGCTGTCTCAGGCACAAAATCAGCGCATTTTGCTCGGCCCAATTCTAAAAATCAAAGATTACGCAGTGCCTTCGCGAAAATTTTGAGGCGCTGCCGCACAGTGGCGTGCACCGAAAACTCACTGCTATTGTACGCCCGCAGGCCCTGAAATTTCGCCTGTGGATGATGGTAGCAAACCTCAAACCACCGTTGTGCCAATCCCCGCTTCAAAGCATCCTGGTCAAATAGCGGATTAGCTTCATTGTATTCAACCATTTTATGCAACCAGCGCTCAACTTCCGAGAGCGTAACATCAAGCAATGGCTGTAACATCGCAATTTTATTGTAAATCAGTATTTCACGTTTAGTAAATGGTATTCCCCAATGTCGTAATAGTTGTTCTCGGACCACATCCGAAACTGAAGCGCGCTCGTTCAGAATGGTCTTTTTTTGGGCGTTATCCGGCACTCGGTATTGCACCAAAGGTGTCTGGATAGTTGCAATCCGTAATTGGCGGATATACCGAGCGCAAAAATCGTAGTCCTCCGTCTGCCGCAGTGCACCGTCGTAATGCATGCCCTCTTCCAAAAACAAGCTGGAACGCATCATAGCCGACGGATTCCCGGTAGGCAGTGTAAACAACGTCAGAACCTGCGTGTCGTTGGGATGAGCAGGATAACGATTTAAATAGGTACTGGCCCCAAAGTTCTGCATAAAGCTCCCGACCACATTCACTTCGGGATGCTGGTCCAGATAATCGACTTGTAGTGCAAAACGCTCGGGGTGACAGATATCATCACCATCCATCTTGGCTATGTACTGGCCTCTGACATGTTGCAAGGCCGCATTGTCAGTACCCGCACGGCCTAAATTTTTAGGATTGACAATAATCTTTAGTCTATCATCCTTAAAAGCATGGAGTTGTTCAACCGTGTTGTCAGTTGAGCAATCATCTAAAACAATCAGCTCAAAATCCTGGAAGCTCTGCCGGAGTATACTCTCAATTGTATCCTTGATATAGGACGCAACATTGTAAACTGGCAGCACTACCGATACTTTGCACATATTCAGATTTAGCCTCAGGCCAGCGTTTGTTTGGTGACAAACAACCAGCAGCGTTGTCAATTACTCGACTTATATAATTGTATTTAGTCGCACTCAATCTTTATCGACCGTAGCAGCACCGTTCTATCAGTCTCAGCTTAACTTATTAAGCACAGAGTACGGATTAATTCTGCAACACCGAGCGGACTAACTCTTCATAACGATGCTCCGCAATAATTTGTCCATCCTTCAACTCGTAAATTCTATCGCAGTTCCGCAGGGTTGTTATCCTATGCGCAATAATCAGAATGGTAATTTCTGTTTCTGCTAACTTGTCAATAGCTTCATTCACCTCACGTTCTGTCTCGTTGTCGAGCGCGCTGGTAGCTTCATCGAGCACCAATATTTCGGTTTGCTTGTACAGCGCCCTGGCTATGCCAATGCGTTGGCGCTGACCACCGGATAGCTTGGAGCCCCGTTCCCCCACCATGGTATCGGCGCCCGCTGGTAAGCCAGACACAAATTGGTATAAAGAGGCCTGCCTAATGGCATAATCAAGCCGGGCTTCGTCCACTTCAGTATCGCCAAGGGTAATATTATCTCTGATAGACCGCTGCATCAGAAAAGTATCCTGTTTGACGTAACCAATAATTCGGTACCACCCCAGTAAATGCTGAGGCGTGAGGGGTTGGCCGTCGATGAGTATGTTTCCGCTCTGCTCAATGTAAAAACGCAGCAACACATTCATCAGCGTCGTTTTACCAGAACCGGAGCTTCCGATGAAACCAATTTTTTCACCTTTGTTGATTGTAAGCGTTACATTATCAATAGCCGGCCGCTCAGCGGTTGGGAAGCTAAAAGTAACGTTTTGAAAGCGCAGATTCTGCTTGAATATTACCGGAAGCTGCTCTGCTGGAGGGGTTTCATTGAATTTTTTCTCCCGGTAAGAACCCAAATTCTGAATAGCATATTGTGTTGTTTTCAACTGCATCATCGAGGTAATGATTCTATTTATCGAAGGCATCAGCCGGTAAGCCGCAGCCGCAAAAAGACCTACTAAAGGGATAAGGGAGGTTGAATTATCCTGGCTGAAAATGGCGTACAGAAATATGGTTAATATCCCCAGAATGGCAACCATTTCTATCATTTTCAACGGCAGCATCGAGTACAGATAGCTCAAGGCATCGAGTCGCTGCACTTTTTCCTGATTTTCAAGCAAATCCTCTCTAAACCGGTGCTGCTTATTTGCCAGTTTTATTTCAACAAACCCAGTGAACAAATCTCCGATTATACCCTGAGAAAGCGGCTTCAATTTATGGATTTGACTACCAATCATTTGCGATTTGTTGCGCAAAGACCGATATGTGAGCCAAGTAGTTGGACCTAGAATCAACGCCAGAATAGCGAATAGCGGGGGCTTGTAAGCGATAATACTAACTACAGTAACAAGTACTATTGCTACTTCCGCAAAGAATACAAATAGGGGTCGCATTATACCCGCCACAAAATTTCCGGGTATATTGATAGCACTATGCATCAAATTCGGCGAACCTAAATCATTCAAGTACCAAAATGGAAAGTTTATGTATTTATTGATTTGGGAGTTGATAACGGTTAGGGCTATATTGGCTACAAACCGGGTCTGCATATAGTTTACCCAAGTTGAAAATGCGTTTTTTACCAAAAAGAAGATAAAAATCAATATTATTAAGTAAAGCAAAAATCTTTTTTCCGAGCTAAATTCAAAGTAGCTGTAGACAGGTCCGAAAATTTTGCTTTTCTGTACTCCGCCTGGTTCGGCTGCTACCATCATCACGGGAACGAGCGATGCTAGACCTAGCACATCCAAAAAAGATGTTAGCAGCAGTAATGTCAGCATCCATAGGGATTTTCGCTTCTGGGAAGGGTTAAGATAGTATCGAATACTATTAATAGAATATGCTATAATTCCGCCTTTCATAAAATCAATTTTATTTTGGTGCCTGCTTCAGAAAGGCATTAGAATCCGCAAATGTACGGGTTTCGCAGCGGCAAAAGAGCATACTACCTCTCAAACCCGTGTATAAAGAACCGATTTTTCGACGCCAACTGCATCACTTTCAAGCACTCGTAATACCTTGCGCCCACTCCGAACCATCAACAGCTCATACCCCAAGCGTCCTTCGGCCACTGGTAGCCGATTGCCTTGCAACCAAGTACCGCAGGCACGATTTTGAGCATGGAGGGCGCTTGGGCACCAGGAATGTTGTGGGGAGTATATGGCGCAGTTACTTAATCCAGCACTTCGCGCACTACGTACAGGGGCCGTTTGCGGGCCGCATCCAGTCCCCGCCAGACATACTCGCCGATTACTCCCAGGGCAATCATCTGAAACGCCGATACCACCAGCAGCACCACCATGAGGGTTGTCCAACCGGCAGGCTCATTTGGGCTGACAATTTTTAGGACGACAACGTACAGGCCGTAGATAAGCGCCACTACGCCCAAGCCCAAGCCCAGTACCGAGATGGCGCGGATGGGGACGAAGGAAAACGCCATCAGCGAATCGATGAGCAGTTTTATTTTTTTGGAAAGCGTCCAGCGGGATTTGCCGATGCTGCGCTTGCGGCGGGTGTACGGGATGTTCACGTACGCGAATCCCAGCCACACCATGAGGTAAAACACGTTAGAGTTGCGCTCGTGCAGTTTCAGGACCTCCGTGGCAACCTGCCGGTCGAAAAAGACAAAATCAAACCCGCCGTCGGGGATGTTGCGGAGCGCCAGCTTCTTCATCAGCCAATGAAACACCTTGGCTAGTGTTTGCGAAAAGCCGGTTTCTTCGCGGTTCTGCCGGTTGCCAATAACCAATTTGAAGCCCTGCTGCCAATGACCATACATTTCCGCCATCAGTTCGGGCGGGTCCTGCAGGTCGGCAGTGATAACGGCTAGGCAGTCGCCGGTAGCGTAGGCCATGCCGGCTACGATGGCATTGTAGGAGCCGACGTTGCCGGCCAGGTCCACGATGCGGATACGACCGGGAAACTCGGTTTGTGCCTGCTGCAGGGCTCCGAACGTATCATCGCCCGAGCCATCGTTCACGAATACGTACTCAAAGGTGACTTCAGGGGGAAATTTTGCCTCATTCGCTACCAACTCACGAATCGTAACGGGAATGTTACCCTCGTTGAAATAGCAGGGAACGATAACGGAGAGCTTGGGCATGGCGAACAGGGACAAACGATACTTTTGCGAAGCACCGCTCTTGGATTAACTCAACTTAACGATTTTAGTGGTAGCTGCGAATAGCCGTTGCTACGGCCGCCACGTGGCTCTCGCTCATGCCCGGCCACATGGGCAGGCTCAGGCAAGTTGCCGCCAAGTCCTCAGCAATGGGGAAATCTCCTTCCGAGAAGGACAAAGACTGGTACGCTTGCTGCAAATGCGGAGGAATTGGGTAATGAATCAAGGTGCCAATTCCCTGCCGGCCCAAGTGCTGCTGCAAGCCGGCGCGGTCGGGCGTGTGCACCACGTACAGGTGGTAGACGTGCGTGGCGCCAGCGGCTACCTGGGGCAGGCGCAGGCCGGCGATGCCCGCCAGATGCTGTTCGTACCAGGTAGCAACTTGCTGGCGCTGGCGCGTCCATTCCGGCAGCACGGGCAGCTTTACCTGGAGCAGAGCGGCTTGTAGCTCGTCGAGGCGGGAGTTGTAACCGATTGTTTCGTTGTAATATTTTTGCTGAGAACCGTAATTCCGCAGCACTCGCACTTTTTGGGCCAGGGCCTCATCATCGGTCGTGACGGCCCCGGCATCGCCAAGGGCGCCCAGGTTTTTGCCGGGATAAAAACTGGTGCCGTTGATGTGGCCGTAGCTGCCCGTGCGGCGGCCGTCGAAAGCCGCGCCCTGGGCCTGGGCATTGTCCTCCACCACAAATAATTGATGCTGAGCAGCCAGGGCCATAATTTCCGGCATCCGGCAGGCTTGGCCATACAGATGCACCGGCATAATGGCGCGAGTACGGGGCGAAATCGCGGCGGCGATACGGGCCGGGTCGAGGTTGCTGGTGGCAGGGTCGGGCTCCACGGGCACGATGGTGGCCCCGACCTGCGTGACGGCCAGCCAGGTGGCGATGTAGGTATTGGACGGCACAATTACTTCGTCGCCCGGCCCGATGCCGAGGGCGCGCAGGGCCAGCACCAAGGCGTCGAGGCCATTGGCTACGCCCACAGTATGGGCCACTTCGTTGAAGGCCGAATATGCGCGCTCAAACTGCTTTACCTCCTCTCCCAACACGTACCACTGGGAATTGAGCACGCGTGTGAAGGCTTGCGTCAGCGCAGCGCTCAGCGGCGCGTGTTGCGCCTCAAAGGACAGAAACGGGACATTCATGCAGTAAATTTAATGGCCGTGGCACGCCAGCACGTGGGCCGTGGCTCCAAATCGAAAGCCCAGCTTTTCACAGGTACGAAAAACGGCGTGGTTGGTGGCCTGCGTGGTCATCAGCACGGCTTCGTGCCCAAGCGCTTGCGCCCGGTGTAGGGTTTCGCTCACGAGCCGGGCATGCCAGCCCCGGTTGGCGGGCCCCACAGCCGTGAGCAGCACCCGCGAAAGCGCGGTATTCAAGGCGCTTGAATCTTCCAGAAGGTCGCTGATAGCCAAAAAAGAATCAACCACCAGGCCGGGCATGTCGGGAACCAGAACTGTGGCGGCTAGCTGGCCGGCCACGGTATTTTCCGCGTACCGGGCCAGGTAGGCATCGGCCCGGGCGTCCCCAAACCATGCGTCGGCATGGTACCGGTCGTAGGGATTGCGAGCTGCGGCGGCCAGTTGGCCAATGTACGGGGCTTCATCGGCGCGGGCCGCCCGTACCGGGTAACGCGGAAAATCGACGCCCGGCAACTGGTCCCGATAGAAAGTAGTGCGCGTTTCAACCAGCCGCCAGCCGGCCTCCGTTAGCCCCTGCAACAAGCGAATGTCCTCGGCAGGCACCACGCTAAAGGCGTAAAAAGCGCCGTTGCGTGTGGCCAGGTGCTGGCGCAAGGCACGAGCCGATTCTGCTAGTCCCGACTGAGCGGTTTGCGCATCGAAAAGCCCGGTAAATAAGCGAAACATGGGTGTTCCGAAGTATTCAGAGTCCCAGGGTAATTGCCGCAGCAGCCATTGTATTACTGCTGAATCCGCGCTCGTGTCAACTATTTCTGCCCCGGCTTGCTCGTTCCAGCGCGCGACGGCTCCGGTGCCAAACAACTGCTGCTGCCGCTCGCCCGACAGCTGACGCAGGAAAGAGTAGGGCGAGTAATGCGCCAGTGCGGCCGCACGGGCCCCCAGCAGGTGGCTTAGCGGTGGGGTGCCCATCGCTGCCGGAATTCCTGAAAATCCCGAATGTAATCGGCTTCTTCGTAAGGCTGCGAGGCCAGGGCCAGCTGCACCGCCGTGTGCGAGTACTGCATGGTGTGCCAAACGCAAGGCGGCACGTAAAGCCCCACGAAAGGGTCTTCGAGCCGGAAAATCCGGATGTCGCCGTTGGCCTGCTCCGTGGTCACGATGATGCGCCCGGCCACCGCAAGCAGCACTTGCTCGGTGCGGTGATGGGCGTGGCGGCCCCGCAGGATACTTTCGGGGGTGTGGTAGGTCCAAAAAACCCGCTGCACGGCAAAGGGCAGCGGGTCTTTGGCATTCTCGCCTACAGAAATGTAACCGATGTCCGCGGCCCCTAATTTAGGAAACTCAATGAGGTAGGGAGCAGGATATTCGGCCATGAAAGTCTACTTGACGTGCTCCTTAAAATATTGCAGCGTGCGGCGCAGGCCTTCGGCACGGTCTATTTTGGGCTCCCAATCCAGGATTTCTTTCGCTTTGGTAATATCCGGACGGCGCTTCAGGGGGTCGTTTTCGGGCAATTCCTGGTAGGTTGCTCGAAACTCAACTCCCGTGAGACGGGCAATTTCCTCGCCGAACTCCTTGATGGTAATTTCGTCGGGATTGCCAATGTTTATGGGCAGGTGGTAGTCGCTGAGCAACAAGCGGTAAATACCTTCCACCTGGTCATCAACATAGCAAAACGAACGGGTCTGCAACCCGTCGCCGAACACGGTCAGGTCCTCGCCCCGCAGGGCCTGCGAGAGAAAGGCAGGCAACACCCGGCCGTCGTCGAGGCGCATGCGGGGGCCGTAGGTATTGAAAATACGGACGATGCGCGTATCCAAGCCGTGGTGGTTGTGGTAAGCCATCGTGATGGCTTCCTGAAAGCGCTTGGCCTCGTCGTAGCAGCCCCGCGGGCCCACGGGATTGACGTTGCCAAAATAGGTTTCTACCTGCGGGTGGATTTCGGGGTCGCCGTACACCTCCGAAGTGCTGGCAATCAGCATGCGGGCCCCTTTGGCCAGGGCCAGGCCGAGCAGGTTGTGCGTGCCCAACGAACCCACCTTCAGGGTTTGAATCGGGATTCTCAGGTAGTCAATCGGCGAGGCAGGCGAAGCAAAGTGCAGAATGTAATCGAGCTTACCCGGCACGAACACGAACTTGCTTACGTCGGCGTGATGAAACTCAAAATTCTGGTTACCGAACAGGTGCTCAATATTTTGGAGTGACCCCGTAATCAGGTTATCCATTGCGATGACGTGGTAGCCTTCGGCAATAAACCGGTCACAAAGGTGCGAGCCCAAAAACCCGGCGCCGCCGGTAACCAGAATTCTTTTCGTCTCTTCCATTTTCACTAGGCCTGGCTTTATCTTATCGTCTACAATCAAGAATCAGAGAATTCAGCCGCTTGCTTTCTGAAAGGGAGCGGCCTCAGGCAGCCAGGGCAACCGCGCCCGGCAGCCTAAGCCAGGGGCTCGCGGTGGTCGGTCCTGACGCCGATGCAGTGGTAGGAGAAGCCAAGTTTTTTTAACTCTCCAGCTTCGTAAATATTACGGCCGTCAAAAATCACTTTCTGCTTCATCAGCCGGGCCGCTACCTCAAAATTGGGGGAGCGGAAATCGGGCCATTCCGTTACCACCAAAAGGGCGTCGGCATCAACCAGCGTCTCGTATTCGTCCTTAGCGTAGGTGATGGAATCGCCCAGCGTGTGGCGCGCTTCGGCCATGGCCACGGGGTCGTAGGCCGTAACGATGCAACCGGCGGCCAGTAATTTCTCGATGATGACCAAGGACGGCGCCTCGCGCATGTCGTCGGTCTTGGGCTTGAAGGACAGGCCC
This sequence comes from Hymenobacter sp. IS2118, assembly GCF_000715495.1. Lineage (GTDB taxonomy): Bacteria > Bacteroidota > Bacteroidia > Cytophagales > Hymenobacteraceae > Hymenobacter. Next base: position 21,828 of record NZ_JNLX01000131.1, read on the forward strand.
CAAACGGCCATTTTCAGGCTCCGCAGCTCGCCTCCGAAGTGCCGGCTTACCTTATCGAAAAGCACTACTTTTTGATTGTCATTCACTTCTTCCACGGCCCGCAGCACTTGCATGTCGTACCCGTGTTCCTTGGCGGTTTTGATAAGCGCCTTTACGTCTTTGGGAAAGCAGGAACCGCCGTATCCGATGCCGGGATAAATGAATTTGGTGCCAATTCGGGGGTCGGAGCCGATGCCGCGGCGCACCATGTTGACGTCGGCGCCCATGATTTCGCACAGGTTAGCCACGTCGTTCATGAAGCTGATTTTGGTGGCCAGCATGGAGTTGGCCGCGTATTTCGTCATTTCGGCCGACGGGATATCCATGAAGATGATGGGGTGGCCATTGAGCAAAAAGGGCTTGTACAGCTTGCTCATTACCTCCTCGGCCCGCTGCGAGGCTACACCCACCACAATGCGGTCGGGCTTCAGGAAGTCTTCGATAGCAGCCCCTTCCTTGAGGAATTCCGGATTGGAAGCGACATCAAATTCGATGGCGGCACCGCGCTTTTCCAGCGCTTTCTCGATTTCGGCCCGCACCTTGGCCGACGTTCCCACCGGCACGGTGCTTTTGGTCACAATTACGCCGTAGCTGTTCATGCTTTCGCCAATGCCACGGGCCACCGCCAGCACATACTTCAAGTCGGCCGAGCCGTCTTCGCCGGGAGGCGTACCCACTGCGATGAAGGCCACGTCACAGTCCTGGATGGCCTCGGCCAGGCTGGTAGAAAACTTAAGCCGTCCTTTCTCCACGTTGCGGCTCACCATTTCTTCGAGGCCGGGCTCGTAGATGGGCATAATGCCCTGGTGCAGGCTGTCTATCTTTTTCTGGTCGATATCGACGCAAACCACCTCTATGCCAACCTCGGCGAAGCACGTACCTGATACCAAACCAACATAGCCGGTTCCAACAATTGCAATTTTCATAAGCTGCCTAAAGCCGAAAAGTTAATAATTTATCGGGCAAATTTAGTCTTTCACGGCTCAATTGAGCCCGAGCAGTACCGCAAGTAAGACGGTCGGCTTAGCCAGCCCCAGACGCAACACCTTACTCTTCAGGCGATACCTACTTTGAATCAACAGCAAATATCTGAAAAACATAGGGTTGATTTTGCAGCATCAACCGTTCCTTTGCATCGTGCCCCTCAAATTGGTAGGGCGTGTATTTCATGAAATACGGCACGGAGGCTACCAGCCGACCAGCGCGCAACCGGGGCGCCCGGTAGCAGCGCAGGGGGTAGAGGTAGGCAAAATTCACTAACTGGTAGCGTGGCTGCCCGGCGGTGGGCTGGTTGCGTAATCGGGGACCAAATACCCGGTAGTTGATAAGGCCACGCCCGCAGCCAGTCGTTTCAATGCTTTCAATTTGCCGGGCATCGTTAATTCCCTGGGCATAGGCAACATCGCCGGGGTAGCGCACGGCCCGATAGGCTAAGCTGAAAGCCCCAAAGTGGCCGATTGCTACTATCACACTGCCCCACATTATTATAACCCTGACCGGTTGCCACAGTTCCACCGCGTAGCGGAGGGCCACCACGGCACTCAGCACAATAAAGGGCACGAAGAAATGCACGATGCGGCCGTAAAACACCAGCTTCTGCCCAAACTGCACCGCCACCGCATAGCCCAGCCACGCACCAAATACGAGGAGCAGCAGCCCCGCAGCCAACGGCCGGCCGGAAAGCCCCGCGCCGCGCCGCGCAAACAGGCCGCGCACTTGCCCCACGCTCAGGCCGAGGCCCAGGCCGGCAAGCACCAGCAACCCCACTCCTACCCCGCCCTCAACCCGCCAGAAATACGCGCCGGTGAAGCTGAAACCTTCCGCGAAGCTGCCTTGCGTGATAGTGGTGGCAATGTAGCGGCTGCTGGCCAGGTAGGAAGTTCCGGAAAGTCGCGCGAGGCCCTCAAACAGCACCAGCACCGTGGCAAGCCCTGTAAAATGTGCCGCAACCGGCTTTAAACGAGCTAATTGGGTAGTTTGAGCAGTTTGCTGCTTTGAATAGGTCGCAAGCAGCCAGCCAAGCGCCAACAACACCAACGGGCCCATGAAATAGCCCGGATACAACGCGTAGCTAAAGCCGGCAAGCCCCCCAACCAGCCATTGCCGACGGCTTGCGAAGCGTTTGGTTTGCGAAAGCAGCAGCCACAGCGCCAGCAAAAAGAAAAACAGCGCGTGGTCGTACGGCAGGATGTGCCGCAGGTACACGTTGGTGTTCACCAAGCTGGAGTACAGCGCCACGCCCAGCAGCGCGAAGCCCAGTGGCAAAAACAGCCGGTATACCTTGTAGAGCAGCAGCGCATTCAGCCCCAGAATAAAAACGTTGAAGGCCTGCGGCACCTCCAACGACGGCGGCGCGTTGGGGTTGAGCTTGAAGAATATCAGCAAAAAGGCCTGCCCCAGGCCGGGCAGCACCCGCCAGAGGCCATCGCCGGGGCGAGCGCCGAGGGAGTTGATGGCTTGCAGGAAATCGCGGCCGTGGCCCTCGCCCAATGCGCGCAGGCCCAGCATGGCGGTGATGTAGCGACGCTCATCCACGAAGGCCATGGTGCCTGTGCCAATGAAACTCAGCCGAAGCAGCGTGAGGGCCACGCCCGCCAGCACGGCCAGCTGCCGGAGCCGACCCAGCTGCTGCCACCACCTCACGAGCCGCCCTACCACGACTTTACAGCGGTTTCCGCCGCCATGAGCAGAATTAAAAATGAAGAATTAAAAATTAAAAATCTGACGGTCAATTTTTTAATTTTTAATTCTTCATTTTTAATTCCCTTAAAAACGGTAGACCCACTTGGGGAGTGCCCTAAGCCATGTACTGCTTCCACCACGTCTGAAACACGATGAGGCCCCAGATGCGGGCATGCACATCGCCCGGATTGCGCGAGAAAAGCTGCGTTTTGAGGGCACGAATGGCATCAACGTCGAAAATCCCTTGACTTTCGATGAATTCGTCGCGCAGCAGGTCGTCCTCAATCAGGGAACGCAGCTCGCCGCGCATCCACTTTAGCAAGGGTACTTCGAAGCCGTGCTTGGGCCGGTCGTAGAGTTCCACGGGCAGCTCGGAGCGGAAGGCGTCCTGCACGATGCGCTTCTTCATGGTCGCGTCCACTTTGCTGCTCACGGGCAGCGAGAAGGCAAAATCGACCACCTTGTAATCCAGAAACGGCGTGCGCACTTCCAGCGAGTTGGCCATGCTCATCAGGTCCACTTTCGTGAGCATGTCGTAGGGCAGCACCAACTTCATGTCGGTGAGCAGCACCTCGTTGAGGTCGCCGTCGGCATGCAAGTCCTCCAGAATATCTTTCCGGCGCTTGACCAAGGCTTTTGCGCCCACTTTGCGGCGGCTGGCCGCGCTGAGCAGATTATTAGCATCCTCGGCCGAGGCGAAGCTGGCCCAGTCCCAGTACCGATCCTTCACGCCGGCGAGCATGCCCCGCGAGAAGCGCTGAAACTGCCGCACCCGGTTGCCAATGAAGCTGTTGCGCGACTTGGGCAGCACGTCCCAGAGGAAGCCCAAGCCCGTCACGGCCTCCGCCTTGAAGCCGCCCTGCCGAACCTTGAACTCGCCCATGTGCTTGTTGTAGCCGCCAAACATTTCGTCGGCGCCATCGCCGCTCAGGGCCACGGTTACTTTCTGGCGGGTGCGTTGGCTGAGGATGTACACGGCCAGAGCCGAGGAGTCCGCAAACGGCTCATCCAGATAAGCCAGCATGTCGTGAATATGCTCGTACAGGTCGTTGTTGGTGAGCGAGAACACCGTATGGTTGGTATTGTGCCGGGCCGCTACCAGGTTGGCGTACTTGGTTTCGTCGAAGAAGGGCTCGTCTTTGAAACCTATGCTGAAGGTATTGAGGTGGGGCGTGTGCCGGGAGGCCAGCGCGGCAATCACGCTGGAGTCGATGCCGCCGCTCAGGAAGCAGCCTAGGGGCACATCGGCCACGAGGCGGCGCTGCACGGCGCCGTCCATCAGCTCCACCAGCGTTTTCTGCTGCTGCTCGTAGCTGGACTTGTTTTTGGCAACTTTCTTGGCGTCGTAAGGAATCTTGTACCACGCCTTGCGCACCACTTTGCCGTCTTTAATGAAGAGGTAGTGGCCGGGCAGCAGCTTTTTTACGCCCTTGAAAATGCTGGCGGGGCCGGGAATGTAGTTCAGCTGCAAATACTGGTTCAGGGCCACGAAATCGAGCTTGCGGGGCACGCCCAGGGCCATCATCGACTTCATTTCCGAAGCAAAAAACAGCTGGTCCTCGTCGCGGTAAATCAGCAGTGGCTTCACCCCAAACCGGTCGCGAGCAATGAAAAGGGAATTCTCTTCCTTATCGAAAATGGCCAGGCCGAAAAAGCCGTTCAGCTTCTTGATAAAGCTACGGCCTTCGGTGATGTAGAGCTGAAGAATAACTTCGGTATCGGTCTGGGAATGAAACTGACAGCCGCGCTTAATCAGCTTCTCACGCAGCTCGCGGAAGTTGAAGATTTCGCCATTGAAGACAATGGTGTAGCGGCCCGCCGCGTCGGTCATGGGCTGGTTACCATCGGCCGAAAGGTCGAGAATGGCCAGGCGGCGAAAGCCCAGGCCGCATTGGTCGTACACAAAATGCCCCTCCGAATCGGGACCGCGGCGAATGATGGCATCGGTTGATGCTTGCAGGCGGTTCAGCGACTGACGACCTGTTTCGGTAAAGGCAAATACTCCGGTAATTCCACACATAGTAGCCAGCAAAAGTACGACCCCGCAACCTAAAGGCCAGCCGCAAGGTATTATCAGCAGAATAAAATAAAAGGTGATTTCTGCCGACTTCGCCGCTTGTACGCATTTTCACGCGCCGCGGCGGCCCGCATCGCTCTCTTTCATTTAGCCAGCATCGTCCCAGTTGCCTGGCCTTGCATCCTTTCATTTTCCTAACCACCAGCTTTCCACCTCATGGACCTCAACCAGCAATTTCAGGCCGCGGCCGACCAAGTAAACAACCTGCCCGGCGATGCCGCCGCCGCGCACATGACCGAACTTTACGGCCTCTACAAACAGGCTACCGAAGGCGACGTGAACATGGAATCCGGCGAGGTAGACGCCGACGCGGCCGATAAGGCCAACGGCCCTGGCGGCCTCTCGCAAGCCCAGTGGGACTCCTGGAACCAGTTTAAGGGTGTGCCCGAAGAGGAAGCCAAACGGCGCTACGTGGCCAAAGCCGGCGAAATTGCAGGCACCCAAACCACCGATACGCCCGCCAACGCGGTGGCCACCGACGCGACCACCGGGGCTCCGGCCGACCAGAACACCACGGGCGGCCTGCGCGGCGACATCACGGCCGGCGCTCCCTACGGCGGCGAAGACCGGCTCAAGGACCAGCAGGCGAAATAACGTTTGCAAGGAATTCAGACCGATTTCAAGAGCACAGCCAGCCCCCACCGGGCTGGCTGTTTTGCTGGGTGCCTGTTCAAAATACGATTATTCCTTTGCCTGGACGGAAAAGCCTGTCCGGTTCCGCAGTATTATTGCCGGACCGAACACGTGTTGCGGACTCACCGGATTTTAGCGCCTCTTTACCAATGAATCGTCGTCTTTTTCTGAATCGGGGGGCGCTGGCCGCCGCTACTGCCACGCTGCTACCCATGGTAGCGTGCCAACCAACCGCCGAAAAAGCCCCCGGTGCGGCGGCCGCCGGCACTCCCGATGCCAGCGGCGCGGCTTTTGCCCTCCACGAAGCTACCGTGGACGACTTGCAAGCCCGCATGGCCAAGGGCACCGAAACCGCCCGCAGCCTGTGCGAAAAATATTTGGCCCGCATCAAGGAGGTTAACGAGCAGGGCCCCATGCTGCGCGCCGTCATCGAAACCAACCCCGAGGCGCTGACCATTGCCGACGCCCTGGATAAGGAGCGCAAAGGCGGCAAGGTGCGCGGGCCGCTGCACGGCATTCCGGTGCTGATTAAGGATAACATCGATAGTGGCGACCAGATGATGACCACGGCCGGCGCAATGGCCTTGTCCGGCCACAAGGCAAAGCAGGATGCTTTTATCGTGCAGAAGCTGCGGGCCGCCGGCGCCGTGCTCCTGGGCAAAACCAACCTGAGCGAGTGGGCTAATTTCCGCTCTACGCACTCGGTGAGCGGCTGGAGCAGTCGGGGCCGCCAAAGCCGCAACCCCTACGCCCTGGACCGCAGCACCAGCGGCTCCAGCTCCGGCTCGGGCGCGGCGGTGGCCGCCAACTTGTGCGCCATGGCCATCGGCACCGAAACCGACGGCTCGGTGGTTTCGCCGGCCTCCTGCAACGGGCTGGTGGGGCTCAAGCCCACGGTGGGCTTGCTGAGCCGCAGCGGCATTATTCCTATTTCCAGCACCCAGGATACGGCCGGTCCCATGGCCCGCACCGTGCGCGACGCAGCCATACTACTCGGCGCCCTCCAGGGGCCCGACCCGGCCGACCCAGCCAAGCTTCCCATCCCGGCCCCGGCGCCCGCCGATTACACCACGTTTCTGAAAACTGATGCCCTTAAAGGCCAGCGCTTGGGCGTGGAGAAGGCCCATCTCAACGGCCCGCCCGCCGTGGCGGCCCTACTTAAAGCGGCCATTGCCGTGCTGAAAGCCCAGGGCGCCACCATTGTAGAAGTTGACTTGCTCAAACAGACCAACCCGCTGGGCGAGGCCGAATTCGACGTACTGCTCTACGAATTCAAGGACGGCGTGAATAAGTACCTGGAAGCTGCGGGCACGGCGGTGAAAAACCTAGCCGAGGTCATTGCCTTCAACACCAAAAATGAGACGGAAGCCATGCCTTTCTTCAAGCAGGAAATCCTGGTGATGGCCGAAAAAACCGATGGGCTGACCAGCGCCAAGTACCGAGCAGCCGTGCAGAAAACCGTCTCGGAATCGCGCAAGGCGCTGGATGGGACGCTGCGCGGTAACCAACTCGCGGCCATTGTGGGCATCACCACCGGCCCGGCCTGGTGCATCGATTGGGTGAACGGCGACTACTCCACGGGCGTAGATTTCTCCTCGCCGGCAGCAATGGCTGGCTACCCGCACCTCACCGTGCCCATGGGGCAGGTGCTGGGGCTGCCGGTCGGGTTGTCGTTTGTGGGGCCGGCGTATGAGGAGGGCCGTTTGCTGGCGCTAGGCTTCGCGTACGAGCAGGCCAGCCGCAAGCGCGAAGCCCCGAAGTTTTTACCTACGGTGCAAGCGTAAACTTGTGGCATAAGCTTTAGCTTGTGCGGCGCCTGACGAATTTCGGGCAACGCCGCACAAGCTAAAGCTTATGCCACAAGGCAATCAAGCACTAGAAAATCTTGCCTGGATTTAGGATTCCGTGGGGGTCGAACACGCTTTTGATGCCGCGCATCAGGTTCAGGTTGGTTTCGGCCAAGGCGATGCCGATGTAGCCTTTCTGAACCAGGCCAATGCCGTGCTCGCCGGAAATGGTGCCGCCCAGCTTCACGCACAGCTCAAATATCTCGCTGATGGGCTGGCGCAGGCCCACGTTCCACATCTCATCGTCGAGGTCGCCGCGAATGATGTTGACGTGCATGTTGCCGTCGCCGGCGTGGCCGTAGCACACGGTTTTGAAGCCGTAGCGGGCGCCAATTTCCTTCACGCCTTTGAGTAGAATCGGCAATTCGGCGCGGGGCACCACGGTGTCCTCTTCCTTATATACCGAATTGTAGCGCACCGAATTGCCAATGTTGCGGCGGATTTTCCAGAGCTCGTCTTTCTGGGTGGCATTGTCGGCCAGCAGGATTTCGCCCACATCGTAGCCCTCCAGCACGCCGTACACCTGCTCGGCCTCCTTATAAAGCTGGTCCAGGTCCTGGCCATCGAGCTCGATGAGCAGGTGGGCGGTAATGTCTTCAGGCAGCGCGAGGGGAATTTTCAGATAATCGGACGACCAGGCAATGGCCTCGCGCTCCATGAACTCCATGCCCGACGGGATAATGCCCGCCCGAAACACCGCCGAAACCGCCTCCGCCGCCTGTGCCTCCTGCCGGAAGGGCACCAGCATCAGAATATTGTGCTGCGGGTAGGGCAACAGCCGAAACACCACCCGCGTGATGATGCCCAGCGTGCCCTCCGAGCCCACCATAAGCTGCGTGAGGTTGTAGCCGGTGGAGTTTTTGAGCGTATTGGCGGCGGTCCAGATGATTTCGCCGGTGGGCAGCACCACCTGTAAGTTCAGCACGTAATCGCGCGTAGTACCGTATTTCACGGCTTTGGGGCCGCCGCTGCTGTGGGCCAGGTTGCCACCCAAAAAGCAGCTGCCTTTGCTGGCCGGGTCGGGCGGGTAAAACAGCCCGACTTCTTTCACCGCGTTCTGGAACGCCTCGTTCACCACGCCGGGCTCCACGGTGGCCTGCAGGTTGCGCTCGTCAATCTGAATGATTTTATTGAGCCGCTCGGTGCTCAGCACCACGCCGTGGTGCAGGGGCAGCGCGCCGCCGCTCAGGCCCGTGCCGGCGCCGCGGGGCGTAACCGGAACGCGGTGCTCGTGGCACAAGCGCATGATTTGGCTGATTTCATCGGCGTCGGCGGGGCGCAGCACCACGTCGGGGGCGTAGTGCAGGTCCTCGGTGTGGTCGCGGCCGTAGTCGGCGTAAGCGTCGGCAGTGGCGGCAGCCTCGGCCCGCTGGGCGGTGAGCACGTGCGCGGGCCCAACAATGGCCTCAAACGCAACAATTAATTCGGCAGTCAAGGCGTTAAAATTCATCGGTTGGCTAATCTGGTCCGGCTGCACAAACTATCTTTGCAGCCAATGGGGAGGGTGATAACGAAGATACTACCAGTACTGCTGGCGTTAGGTTTGCTAGCCGGCTGCCAACAGAAGCTCAACTACCGCAACGGTCAGTACCGCTCGGCCCGCGAAATGGTGCGCCTCAAAAAAGAAGGCCGCTACGCCGCCACCCGGCCCACGGGCAAGGCCAAAACCATCGGCAAGGCCCCCAGCGGCACCAAAACCAAGATAGTTACCAAACGTGCCCCGCGCGCGGGCAACGCCACCGGCACCCTGGCTTCGGTGATTGATGCGGCCCGCTCCTATCAGGGCACGCCCTACCTCTACGGCGGCACCACGCGCCTGGGCCTCGACTGCTCGGGGCTGCTGCAGTTGTCCTTTGGCGAGGCAGGCGTTCGCATTCCCCGCTCGTCCAACGAGCAGGCGGTGTGGGGAACCCCGGTACGTAACACGGAGCTGCGGCCGGGGGATTTGGTTTTTTTTGGCGGCTCGCCGGGCAGTCGCACCATCACGCACGTGGGCATGGTGACGGTGGTAGACGATGAGGGCGTGGACTTTATCCACGCTTCAACCTCCCTAGGAGTAGTGGAAAACAGCCTGGAATCGGACTATTACCTCAGCCGTTTTATTCGGGCCGTCCGGCCCCAACTGTGAAACCATACTGCTACCTTTGCGGCCTAATCGGCCAACTGTGTCCAAAAAGGCAAATAGTAAAATTAGGGTAATGTCAGCCTTTCGCGCCGGTCGTACCTTTGTCCCGCTTTTCACCAAGCCAACTAATTCCACCAACCTTTTTTTGTATGAATAATTTACGTTTACGCCACTTGTTGCTGTTGGCGTTGATGCTCTTCACGGCCCGCCTGGGCTGGTCTCAGGGTGCCACCACGGCGGCTATGAGTGGAGTAATCACCGACAATAAGGGGGAAGGGCTCCCCGGTGCCACGGTTATCGCCGTGCACACCCCCACCAATACCCAGTACGTTGCGCCCACTAACTCAGACGGTCGTTTCAACATCCAGGGCATGCGGGTAGGTGGTCCTTACACAGTCCGCATCACTTTTGTGGGTTACAAGGATATTAACCGGAGCGACATTAACCTGTCGCTGGGCCAGAACCTGCGTTTTGACCAGCAGCTGAACGACACTAGCACGGAACTGGCCGAAGTAGTAGTAACGCAGCGCCGCGACAACGTTATCAACTCCGGCCGGACCGGGGCGGAAACTAACGTGAGCCGCGAGCAAATCAACAAGTTGCCCACGCTGAACCGTTCGCTCAACGACTTTACGCGCCTCACGCCACAGGCTAGCGGCGGCGGCAGCTCGTCGTTTGGCGGCTCCAACAACCGCTACAACAACATCACCATCGACGGCGCGGTTAATAACGACGTGTTTGGCCTTGCCGGTTCGGGCACGCCCGGTGGCCAGGCAGGCACCAACCCCATCGCCCTGGACGCCATCGACCAGATTCAGGTAGTATTGGCTCCTTACGATGTGACCCTGGGTAACTTCACCGGCGGTGGCGTAAACGCTACCACCCGTTCGGGCACTAACGACCTGTCGGCTTCCATCTACGGTTTTGGCCGGAACCAGAACAGCATCGGCAAGAGCGTAACAGAGCCCCGCACCAAAGCGGCCGACTTCTACAAGTACCAGACTGGTTTCCGGGTGGGTGGTGCCGTGGTAAAGGACAAGTTGTTCTTTTTCCTGAACGCTGAAATTGCCCGTGAAGCCACGCCGCTGGCTTTCACGCCCGGCAGTCCTGAGTCGCGTATATCGATTGCTGACGTGCAACGCATTGCTACCGCTGCCAACACGCCTCTCTACGGCAACTACGACGTGGGCAGCTTCGGCGAAATCACAGCCAAGACTGAGAGCGACAAGATTTTCGCCCGTTTCGACCTCAACCTCTCGGAAAACAACACCCTGACGCTGCGCCACAACTACGTTAGTGCCTTCGACGACAACATCGGTCGTACGGCCAACAACTTCCGCTTTGGCAACAACGCCTACAAATTCAGCAACACGACCAACAGCACTGTTGCTGAACTGAACTCACGCTTCGCGGGCGGCTTCTCCAACAAGCTGATTCTGACCTACACCGCCATCCGCGACTTCCGCGACGTTGCCGGCGCACGTGGCCCAGCCTTCCAGATTCAAGACAACGGCATCACCTACAACCTGGGTCAGGACCGCAGTTCGGTGGCCAACCAGCTTGACCAGGACATTGTGGAAATCACCAACAACCTGACCAAAGCATTCGGTAAGCACACTGTTACCATTGGCACGCACAACGAAGGCTTCAAATTCCGCAACCTGTTCCTCAACAACGGCGCGGGTTTCTACGGCTTCACGTCCATCGACAACTTTATCAATGGCCGGGCCACGAGCGTGCTGGCTAGTTACCCAACGGCCAACGGCGGCGAAGCTCGTTTCAAAGCCGCTCAGCTTGGTTTCTACGCCCAGGACGAGTACACACCCATCCAAAGCCTGCGCCTGACCTACGGCGTACGGGTTGACGTACCCGTGTTCCTCGACAAGCCCGGCGACAACACCGCCCTCAACACCTCGGCTGGTCCCGGCCGCCCTGGTTTCGGCCCCGAGTTTAAAACCAGCAACACGCCCAATGGCCAGCTGTTGTTTTCGCCCCGAATGGGCTTCAACTGGGATGTTGACAACGATGCCAAAGTACAATTGCGCGGTGGTACGGGCATTTTCACCGGCCGAGTACCTTTCGTGTGGATTTCGAACAGCTACACCAACAGCGGCCTCATCCAGGGCGGTCTGAACCAAGTGGCTCCAAACACCACCCCGGCCTCTTACCTGCCGTCTATTCCGCTGACGTCGGAAGAAATTCAGCGGGTTTACACATCGGCACCCTACGCGCCAATCGCGACTTCGCAGATTAACCTGACGCGCGACGACTTCAAGCTGCCACAGGTGTGGCGCTCGAACTTGGCCGTGGACTTCCGTCTGCCCGGCGATATCGTGGCTACCCTCGAAGGTATTTACTCGAAGACGCTCAACGACATTTACTACAAGGACATCAACCTCACGGCTCCCGTGGGCCGCTTGGCCGGTCCCGACCAGCGGCCAATTTACGCTTCGTCCACTGCAGCCCGCCGCGTCGACTCGCGCTACACCAACGTGTACTTGCTCGACAACACCAGCAAGGGCTACCGCTACAATGGTACCGTGCAGCTGCAGAAGAATTTCAACAGTGGCCTGAACACTACTGTTGCCTACACCTACGGCGTTTCGAAAGAAATCAACAGCGGTTCCAGCAGCACGGCCGGCTCCAACTTCGGCTTCAACCAGGTAATGGCCGACCCCAACAACCCCGAGCTGGGTTTCTCGCGCAATGACCAGCGTCACCGCGTTATCGCCAGCGCCGGCTACACCTTCCGCTACGCCAACGATGCATTGGCTACCACCTTCACCATGTTCTACGAAGGTCGTTCGGGCCAGCCCCTGGCCTACGTTTACGGTCAAGGCCGCGACGTAAACAGCGACGGTAACAACGGCAACGACTTGCTTTACATCCCGACCAACGTTCGCGACCGCAACCAGATTATCCTCGTGCCCAGCGGCCCGACCGATACCCGTACGGTTGAGGAAATCCAGAACCAGCTGGAGGCCTTCATCCAGAACGACCCGTACCTGCGCGACAACCGTGGCAAGGTAGCTGAGCGGTTTGCCGCCCGCTTGCCCTGGACGCACCAAATCGACTTGCGCGTGGCTCAGGACTTCAGCTTCCTAGCTGGTGGCAAAAAGAATACGCTTCAGCTGACGTTTGACATCCAGAATGTAGGCAACCTGCTCAACAACGATTGGGGCCGTCAGTACACGGTGTCGAACAACGCCATCGAATTGCTGCGCGCAGAATCGACGAGTGCCGGCGCTCAGCCTACCTTCTCCTTCCCTGCCTCGTTTGCTACCACCAACCGCTCGTATGACTTCTCGCCCTTCTTCTCGCGGTGGCAGGGTCAGTTGGGCGTTCGCTACAGCTTCAACTAAGCATTTTCGCTTAGCGTAGCTCCTGAGAGGGCCGGAATTATTTCCGGCCCTCTTTTTTTGTGCCTGATTTCTTGACGCTTGCGGATAATACCCAAAAAAGATGCACCGGGCCCTTGCCAAACCGCGAACTGGCCGTACTTTTGTCGAACCAAAGCGCAATAGGCACGGCGGTTAAAATGCAAAACCGGGGGATTAGCTCAGTTGGCTAGAGCGCTTGCATGGCATGCAAGAGGTCATCGGTTCGACTCCGATATTCTCCACGGAAAATAGAGTAAAGCAAAAAAGGCAGCTACGGTAAATACCGTAACTGCCTTTTTTGCTTTACCCCGGACTGTCGGCATGAACATGGGACCGACCAGCAGTTTTGGGGTCAGTGTAAGCGGGAGGGCCGTGCGTTTGAGTGCTTGGCCTTTATCACACTTATTCGGCTGGATTGTCGGCATCGCCCATTTTGCCACCGTCATTAGCCGAGCTGGGCGCCGAGCGGGCATTGCTGTATTCAGAGTTGTAAGCAGTGGTGTTTGGGGTTTGATTGGCTTTTTCAGCATCGGAACCGCCGCCGTCGTTTTTCTGGTCAGCGCTGGGCTGGCCGCCGCGGTTGCTGCTGCCCTTGGCACTTTGGGCGGTTTCGTGCGTGCCGCCGCGGTTGCCTCCGTTGTCACCGTCGCTATCGGGCGAAGAGGTGAGCTCGCCGCCGCCCTGCTGCTGTACGCTCACGCCGCCCACATTTTCGGGGCGGGCTGCATTATTGCCCGAGTTGGCTACCTGCTGCTGCGTGCGGTGGTGCTCGTTCTCGCTGGTGGTTAGTTTATCGCTGTAATCAGTGTTGTCAGTTGCCATGATTTTCAAGATTAAAAAGTGAATAGATAAAAAAACAGTATCAACAGGTGCCGGGGCAGTTGCGCATAGTTGGTAGCGCGTGGCCTTCTTCGGCGAAGATTTCGCCAGGCCGCAGCCACAGGGGAAGCAAGTCCTGGGTTGAATGGCTGGGAAGCTACAAGGCACCAGAACAAGCCCACGGCATGTGTGGCCCATGTATAAAGTATACGGGGCGCCCGGTACGTGGTTTTGTACCGGGCACCCCGCATTTGTTTCCATTGGCTTTGCTTACAACCAGCGTATTGCTATTCGAGAAGGTGTCAGCAAACCGGCGGCGGGCCTAAAACCCAGTATCTCTGCCTTACACGAACAGGCCGTCGACGGACAGGTAACGCTCGCCGGTGTCGTAGCAGAACGTCAGGACCCGGGCGCCCTGGGGCATGTCAGGCAGCTTTTTGGCCACAGCTGCCAGGGAAGCCCCGGAAGAAACCCCAATGAAGAGCCCTTCCTCGCGGGCAGCGCGGCGGGTCATCTCGTAGGCTTCCTGCTGTGACACCTGAATGGCTCCATCGAGGACGTTGGTGTGCAGGTTTTCAGGGATAAAGCCGGCGCCAATGCCCTGAATGGGGTGCGGGCCCGGCGCACCGCCGCTGATAACGGGCGAGGCCTCCGGCTCCACGGCGAAAGTTTGCATGGTGGGAAACAAGGGCTTGAGCACTTCCGTCACGGCGGTGATGTGGCCGCCGGTGCCCACGCCGGTAATGTGGTAGTCGAAGCCTTCGGGGGCGTCGCGCAGAATTTCCTGAGCGGTGGTATCGGCGTGGATTTGCAAGTTGGCAGGGTTCGAGAACTGCATGGGCATCCAGGCGCCGGGCGTGGTGGCCACGATTTCCTGGGCCCGCTCGATGGCTCCTTTCATGCCCTTCTCGCGCGGCGTCAGCTCCAGGTTGGCCCCGTAGGCGGCCATGAGGCGGCGGCGCTCAATGCTCATGCTCTCCGGCATTACCAGGGTTAGCCGGTAGCCTTTCACGGCGGCTACCAGGGCCAGGCCCACACCGGTGTTGCCGGAGGTGGGCTCCACAATCAGGCTGTCCGGGGTGAGGAGGCCGTCTTTTTCAGCCTGTGCAATCATCGACAGGGCAATCCGGTCTTTGATGGAGCCGCCGGGGTTGGCGCGCTCCATTTTTACCCATACTTCTACGTCGGGCCGGATAGTGGCGAAAAGGCGATTGAGACGCACCAGCGGCGTATTGCCGATGGTATCGAGAATGGAATTAGCTTTCATGTTTTGGGGGTCTTGGGGACTTGTTTATTTTAGATATAAGGGCATTGGGACCGGGTATTAAAAATCAAGACGAGAAAACCAGGTCCCGAAAACACCAAGGCCCAAACTCCTAAATCAAATGGAAAATACCAGCTCGGCGGCGGGGTCGACGTTGCGCGAAATTTGAATGTGGGCCCGGTGGTAAACGCGCGAATGTGAGGGTACGCTCTCGGTCAGCCACACGTTGCCGCCGATGATGCTGCGGGTGCCCACTACCGTGCTGCCGCCCAATATAGTAGCCCCGGCATAGATGACCACATGGTCTTCGATGGTGGGGTGCCGCTTGGTGCCTTGCAAGCCCTTGGTCACGCTGAGCGCCCCCAAAGTCACGCCCTGGTAAATCTGCACGTTGGCCCCGATAACGGCGGTTTCGCCGATAACCAAGCCGGTGCCGTGGTCGATGCAGAACGCGGCCCCGATTTGGGCGCCGGGGTGAATATCGATGCCAGTACGCTGGTGGGCGTACTCACTAAGCAGGCGCGGCAGACGCGGCAGCCCGCGCTGGTGCAGGGCGTGGGCCAGGCGGTGCAGGGCCGTGGCGTAGAAACCGGGGTAGGAGCTGACGATTTCGCCCAAGCCCTGCGCCGCCGGGTCGCTGGCCAGAATGGCGGTGGCATCGCGCAGCAGGGCGTTGCGCAAGGCCGGCAGCTGGGCTGTGAATTCGTCGGCCAGGGTCGGGGCCGACGCGGGCAGCGCGGGCACCTGCGCCAGCAGCACCGCCAGCTCGGCCCGGAAATGGTAGAGCTCGGCCGCGACGGCATCGGCCGTAGACAAAGGCCGTTCGGAGCGTTGCGGGAACAGCAGGGCTAGTAACCCATCGGCCAGCGCGCAAAAAGCGGTGCCGGGCAGGGCGTCGGGCACGGTGGCGTGGGCCTTGGCCAATTCGGCAGCAAAAGAAGGAGAAGGGAGCACAGCGACAGAAAAAACGGTAACAAGAACCGAAGGAGTTAAACCCGGCCGTGGGATGAAGGTTTCGGAGCATCCAGGCAACGGTGAGGACGAGTTGGCCGTTTAGCCAGCAGCCCCACCCGAAGGCTACTCCGCTCAACGGCCGGGCCAAAAGATACTCCTTTCCTTCCTTTTTAAGAGCAGCCCCATGTCTGATACCACCATCACCAAAGTCGATTCGCGCCATTCGCCCAAGGGCAAAGACGGCGAAAAATACCTGGCCTCCGGCAAGCACGTTGCCATGCGCATGTGGGAAAACGAGCAGCCCGGCGAACCCAAAGAACCTTCCGCCAGCGCCTACGAAACGGTCGGATTCGTACTGAGCGGCCGCGCCGAGCTGCATTTGGCCGGTCAGGTTGTCATTCTGGAAACCGGAAATTCGTGGGTGGTGCCGCAAGGAGCCGAACATACCTACAAGATACTGGAGCCCTTCACTGCCGTGGAAGCCACTTCGCCACCGGCGCAGGTGCACGGACGCGACGAAGAATAGCGCCGGAACTCAACAACAGGCTATTGCAGCTGCCCTGCCAGGCGCAGGCCCGGCATTGCTAACGCAGACTTTCTCCTTCAAGGAGATGGGTTTCGTTAACAATGCCGGGCTTTCGCTTGGCAGTTTTTTTGGCTATTGCCAGTCATTATCCCTTCAAAATCACCTTTTCAATCCTTCCTTCAGATGAAAACCCGTGAACTGGGCCGCACCGGCCAGCAGGTATCAGCGCTGGGCCTGGGCTGCATGTCGATGGCCTCTGACTACGCCTATGGCCCCAGCGACTCGCACGAGGCCGTGGCAACGCTGCACCGCGCCCTGGACCTGGGCGTGACCCTGTGGGATACGGCCGACGTCTACGGATTCGGGGCCAATGAGGAGCTACTGCGGCAAGTGCTGGTGCCAAACCGGGCCGCGGTTTTTCTGGCCACCAAATTTGGTTTTGTAGCCGATGGCCAGGGCGGAGCCGCGGTTGATGTGCGGCCCGAGCGCATCGCGGCCGCCTGCGAGGCCAGCCTGAAACGCCTGGGCATCGACACCATCGACCTGTATTACGCCCACCGCATCGACCCGGCCGTGCCAGTGGAGGAAATGGTGGGGGCCATGGCCGCACTGGTGCAGGCCGGGAAGGTTCGGTTTCTGGGGCTTTCTGAAGCGTCGGCGGCCTCGCTGCGCCGGGCTCAGGCCACGCATCCCATCGCGGCGCTGCAATCGGAATACTCCTTGTTCACCCGCGACGTGGAGGCGGATATTTTGCCGGCCTGTCGCGAGTTGGGCGTTAGTCTGGTGCCCTTTTCGCCGTTGGGCCGCGGGCTGCTCACCAACCCCGGGCCGCAGCTGGCCGCGCGGGATTTACGTCGGAGCATGCCCCGTTTTGGCGAGGAGGTGGGTGATGCCAACGCGCCCCTGGTGGCCGGCCTGCACCAAATGGCCAGCGAAAAAGGCATCAGCACGGCGCAGCTGGCCCTTGCCTGGCTGCTGGCGCAGGATGCCGGCATCGTGCCAATTCCCGGCACCAAGCGCCGCAAGTACCTCGAAGAAAACGCAGCGGCGGCCGAAATCACCCTATCCGAGACCGACAAACAGCGACTGACGCAGCTGCTGGCCGCGCACCCCATAGCCGGCGCCCGCTACGGCGAAGGGGCCCTGAAGCTGGTGAACCGCTAGGCGCAACGGCTTATTCGACCAGAAACCAGCGGGTGCTAAAACCTGAATCAACAATCCGGCGCCGTGCTGAGCGGACCCGCCACCCAATCGTGCACCATTTTGACCAGCGCGGCTTCCTGAAACGGCTTGGTGAGGTAGTCATTCATGCCAGCGGCCAGGCATTTGCTCCGCTCGCCTTTGATGGCATTGGCCGTGAGGGCGATGATGGGTACCGTGGGCCCGAACTGCTCGCGGAACAGCGCCGTGGCAACGTAGCCGTTCATCACGGGCATTTGCACGTCCATCAGCACCAGGTCGAAGGGCTGGTGGGCGGCCAGGGCCAGGGCCACTTCCCCGTTGGCGGCCTCGGTCACTTCCATGCCGGCGTTGGCGAGGAAGATGGTGGCCAGCATGCGGTTGAATACGTTGTCTTCGACGAGCAAAATGCGCTTGCCGCGCAACGCAGGCCGCAAGTGGCTGACGTCGGAGTACTCCTTCTGCGGCAAGTCGTGCTCCTCCCCGATGGGCAGCTGCAGGGTGAAGCGGTTGGTGGTGCCCTGGTTTTTCTGGCTTTCGATGCGCAGGGTGCCGCCCAGCAATTCCACCAGCTTCTGGCTGATGCCCAGGCCCAGGCCCGTACCGCCAAAATTGCGCGTCACCGACGAGTCTTCCTGGCTGAAGTCATCAAATACCTGCGCCAGGTAGTCGGCGTCGATGCCGATGCCGGTATCCTGCACCACAAACTCGACGGTGACCGTGTCCGCCGCAGCGGGCTCCAGCAGGTTGCAGGCGATGGTTAACATTCCTTGCTCGTTGAATTTCAAGGAGTTGCCGACCAGGTTCAGCAAAATCTGGGTGATGCGGTAAGGGTCGCCGAGCAAGACTTTCGGCAGCCGCGGGTCAATGCGGGTCACTATGCGCAGGCCTTTTTCCTCGGCTTTGTAGCGCAGCGTTTTTTCGACCTGCGTGCACAACCGGGCGGCGCTAAACCCGATAGTTTCGACGACCACGCGCCCGGCTTCGATTTTGGACAGGTCCAGAATGTCGTTAATAACGACCAGCAGGTTCTCAGCCGAAGCCGCGATGGCGTTCAGGTAGTTCGCCTGGGGGCCGTCGAGGTCGGTTTTGGCCAGCAGCTGGCTCATGCCCAGAATGGCGTTCATGGGCGTGCGGATTTCGTGGCTCATGTTGGCCAGAAACTCCTGTTTGGCCCGTGTGCTGAACTCGGCCTGGCCCTTGGCTTCGCGCAGGCTGGCTTCCAATACTTTCTGCGGCGTCACGTCGAGGTAGATACCAATGGAGCCAATCAGCCGCTGATTATCGTCGTAGAGCGGGGCGCCGCTCACCAGCAGCCACTTCACTTCGCCGGATTTGGTGGTTACCGCAATTTCATAGGAATCGGCGATGCCCTGCTGCCGGACGGCCCGCTTGCTCTCAACCAGCACCAAATCTTCGCCCTTCAGCAGCAGCGGCGACAGGCGGCTGCCCATCAATTCGTCGGTGCAGAAGCCCGTCATGCCGCAAAAGCTCTGGTTGGCGTAGAGCAGGTGGTCGTCCAAATCAGCCTCTACCAGACCCAGCGACATGTTTTCGATGATGCCGCGGTACTTTTCTTCCCGCCGTTTCAGGTCCGCGTCGGCCTTGGTGCGGGCGGTAATGTCCTCGTACTTCCACAGGTGACCGATGTAGCGGCTTTGGTCAAAAATCGGCGCGAAGTCCCGCTTGATGGTGCGCCCGTCGACCAGGCTCAGCACGTCGCCGGCCACAGGCTGTTGCGCGCGGAGCAGGCTCTGAATCCGGGCCACGTACTGGGCGGGATTTTTCACGTAGGATTTCGAGCCTTCCGTGAGCCAGCCACCGTCTTTGCCCACGAGCCGGGCCGGCGTGCCGGGCACGGTCAGCAGCTTGCAAAATGCCTCGTTGGAAAGCACGATGCGGCGGTTTTCGTCTTCCAGCACCAACCCTTCGTGGAAGTTGGCGATGACCGTAGACAGGCGCCGGGCCGAGGCATCGAGCGCTTCCTGGGCCTCTTTCAGCTTCGAAATTTCGGTGTGCGTTCCCGAAATAATGAGCGGTTCGCCGTTGGCAGCCCGCTCGGTGGCCAAGCCGCGGCTGAGTATCCACTTGTAGCGGCCGTCCTTGCAGCGCATGCGAAACTCAACCGTTAGCAGCGCCGAATCACCCGCCAGATAGGTATCTACGGCTTGCTGGACCGGTGCCACGTCTTCGGGGTGAATGTGCGCTGCGAAGGACTCGTACCCGTCCGGAAACTCGTCGGACCGGTACCCGAGCATGGCCTTGTATTCGGCAGAATACGTAACGTTTCGCGGGCCACGCAGGTCATACTCCCAGATGCCGTCGCCAAAGCCTTCCACGGCCAGGTGCCAACGCAGGTCGGTTTCGCGCTGGGCTTGTTTCAGGGACGTGATATCCTGGAGAATGCCGCTGTAGTTCACCCCTGTCGCGTCGCGTCCCGTGAGCACGGAGTTGCCCCGAACCCAGCGCAAGGGCTGCCCCGGCACCATCAGCCGGCCCTCATAAAACCACGGCGTCTGGTTGCGGGTAGCGTCCTCAATGGACTGCCAGAGGCCGGGCAGGTCGTCGGCGTGCGAAAACCGGAACACATCGCCGAAGCCCATGCGCGGAATGCCAAACAGCTCCAGCATTTTCGGACTCATGTAGTTAAAGCCGAATGTGCCATCGAAGTTGTGACGCCATTCGTAGAGCACGACCGGCACATTCTCGGCCAGGGCCCGAAACCGGTGTTCGCTCTCGACCAGGGTGAGCTGGCTTTTTTTCCATTCTGAGATGTCCTCCAGCAAGCATGCCAGCACCGTTTCGCCCGTTTGGTTGCGAATGGGCTGCACCTTCACCCGAATCCAGCAGGACTGGCTGCCGCCCCGCGGGTTGCGCACTTCGTACTGAAACGGCACTTTGTCGCGCAGCCGGGTCGCAACGTATTCCAGGGTTTGGGGGTCGTCGAGGTCGGGGCGCAGGAAGGTGTCCGGTAGTCGCCCGAGCACTTCGGGCAGCTCAAATCCGCACAGAGTCGAGAAGCCTTCGTTCACCCACATCACCCGTCCGTCGGCGTCGGTCAGCAGCACGGCGGGGTACAGCTGCTGCATCAGCAGCACCAGCTGCTCGTGGGCGGGCGGCGGCGCGTCGGCGGCGGCCTGAAGGCGAACGGCACCCGTGGCCTGAGCCAGTGCCGCCCGCAAAGCCGCGTTATCGGCTTGCTGCTACTCCAAGGAGTGTTGTAGCTCGGCAGTAGTCATATGCGGTTTTCCCTCAGCTTCACAAGGTAACACATTGTTTTATTTGCGGTTGGCTCAACTGCAAGTTTAATATTCCTGGTTGATTTTTCAGTTCACGAATTGGCATAAGGTGTAATCACATGTGCTCACACTGTTGGGCCATTTTCTTTGCCGGCTGATGCAGAGCGGCCGATGCGCGGCAGCCTGTTATTTCACCAGCTCCACGCCCAGAATCTGGTCGCCGATTTCGAGCTTGTGGGCCACGTCCATGCCGCCCACTACCTGCGCGAAAATGGGGTAGCGGCCGTCGAGGTGCGGGGTAGCGGTATGGTTGATGAAGAACTGACAACTCTCGGTGTCTTTGCCCGCCGAGGCCAGCCCCACGCTGCCTTCTTCGTACTGCACATCGCCAAACTCAGACCGCAGGTTGTACGGCGCGCTGCCGTTGCCATCGCCGCGCGGGTCGCCGCCCTGGGCCACGAAATTGGGCACCACGCGGTGGAAATACAGGTTATCATAAAATTTATGCCCCACAAGCGTGACGAAGCTGGCCACGGCACCGGGCGCTTCGTTGGGCTTCAGCTCCAAGATAATAATGCCCTTGGAAGTACGCAGGCGCACCTGCTGGCCGAGCGGCACACCTTGCACCACCGCCCAGTCGATGGGATGCTGCCGGGCCGTGGCGATGGGCGAAGGCGTCGGTTTCGGGGCCTTTTCCAGCTTGTCGAGGGCTTGCTGCAGGCCTTGCCAGGCCTCAATCTCACGCGGCAGCTGCAGCCGGGCCTGGGCCGCACGCAACGCGGCCAGGTCGGCGGGCTGCGGTGCGGGGTACAGTTTGGCATCGCCCAGGGCTTCGGCCGCCGTGCCTATCTGGGCCACGTCGCCGGAGGCCAGAGCCTGACGCATGGCTGCGGCAAAATCGGGGTGGCGAGCGGCGGGGAAAGCGGCATCGCGGCGCATCGCCAGCAGGGCGCCCAGCGCGTAGCCCGCCACTACCGGCGACGGCCCGACTGCGGCGGCCTCGGCCCGCACGAAGTCGAAGGAAGTTACGTCTTCGGCCAATGCTTGCAGCAAAAAGCCTTTCTCGTATACCGTTGGGGCGGCCGCGTACCGCTTGCGAATGGTTTCGGTGAGGCTGGGCCGCGAAGCCGGGCTGGCGTGGCGCACGGCGGCTTGCAGCAGCGCGGCCCGCACTCTGGCCGAGGCTTGCTTATTACCATCGGCCAGGGCGGCCAGCAACGGGCCGGACTCGCCTTTGGCATGCGCCAGCAGCCACTCGGCGCCCGTGAGGGCCACGGGGGCCCGGTCGTGACTGAGGGCATAGAACACGGCTTTGCGGCTGTCAGCGTAGGTTTCCGGGCCAAAGGGCAGGGCCCGGATGGCGCTCAGCCGCACCCGGTAGTCGCGGTCCTTCACGGCGAGGCGCGCCAGCGTTGCCGCCGGGCTCCCCGCCGCCCGGGCCGCTGCCGAAACCGGCAAGGCCGCGATTTTACCCAACGTGGCCGCCACTGCGGCCCGCACGGCATACGACCGGTCTTTCACCGCCAGCCGCAGCAGGGTTTCCTGCGTTAATTGAGCCAGGTCGGCGTCGTAGCCACGGGTGCGCGAGAGGCCCACCGCCGCCAGTAACCGGGCGCGCACCGGCAATTTGGGCGTGTTCAGCACCAGCACCGCCTGGCGAATGCCTTCGGGCGAGCTGACGCCGCGCAGGGCGGCGCGGCTCAGGCCCCAGGCCAGGGCCGCTACGCGCGCGGTATCGTTCAAGGCGCCCACGGCCCACAGCGCGGGCAGGCTGCGGCGGGTGACGGTGCGGCCCAGGGCCTCGTACACGTAGCGGCGCACCACCGGGTCGGGCTCCAGCCGGGCGCGGGCGCGCAGGCTGTCCACGGCGGTGCTGTCGCCGGTTTGGCCCAGGGCGTAGGCGGCAGCCCGACGCACGCCGGGGTCGGCATCGCGCAGCAGCGGCAGCAGGCCGGGCACGGCGGCCGGTGCCTGCACCGAGGCAAAGGCCAGGGCCGCCTCGCGCCGGTAGGCGGGGTTGGCGTTGGTCAGAAACGGGAGTAGGGCGGCGGTGTCGCGCTCATCCTGGGCCGTACCAATCTGCCGGTTGATGGGGTCGTGGTACTTATTGGCCAGGGCGGCGCTGGGGCGGGGCGTGCGCGCGCAGGCCGTGAGCAGCAACAGCAGCGGCCAGAGGCGAAGGGAACGAATAGGCATAGTCGGGGGAAGAATGAAGCCGCAGCGGGTAGAATTGCACTGGCCGAAGCGGGCCGTCAAGTACGGAATCAAATTCCTATCGCGCTGCTCCGGCACGGGCGGTTTCGGCGGCGAGGGCCAGCAAGGCCTGGTCGAGCTTCGCAAAAAGCGTTTCGTTACCATTTTGCTCATAGCTAGCCAGCACCGCCTCAAACCCGGCCAGGCCGTAGAGAAACGCCCGCAGGTTGTCGGCGGCGAGGGCCGCGAAATGGCGCCCGTAGCCCAGCTGCTCTACCTGGGCGGCATTCAGCCACTGCTCAAACTGGGCTGGAATGGGCACGGCACAAATAGGCTTGCGCAGAAAAACGGCCTCCGAAATCAGGGAAAAGCCGCCGTTGGTGACCACCGCCCGGCAGCTGGCCAAATCGGCAATAAACCCGGCTTCGGAAAAGGCGCGCAGCTGCACGTTGCCGTAGCTTTCTTCCTTGTTGAAGCCGTAGACGCGGAATTCCTGGTCGGGCAGCTGCTGCAGCAGCGGCACCAGGTTTTGCTGCGTGGTGGCCGACTGATACACCAGTACGTGGCGGCCGGTGGTGGGCCGGGCGGCCAAGATTTCGGGCCGGATGATGGGCGGCACCAGCGTGGTATTGGGCTTGCTGAGCGGCAGCTCGAAAAAAGTGGTAACGAAGTAGTGCCGGCTGCGCGGCAGCTTGGCCCGCACAATGGTTTTGGCCAGGTCGAAATTGCCGCGCTCCGATTTTGGCACCGGCACATTCAACTTCGCGCGGCTGATAATCTGCATGTTGTCAATGCTGATAATGGGCAGGCGCCGCACTTTAGCAAACAAGTAGCTGAACGACTCAAAATCGGAAATAATCAGCTCCGGCTCAAAATCACAGAGTAGCTCACGGTACTTGGCGAAATTCACACGCAGGTCGGCGGGCGCGGTGCGCAGCGTGAGCACGGCGGTGCGGGCCCTGCTCACGGCCAGCCCCCGGTAGGCCAGGTGGAAACCCCGGATTTCGTGCACCCGGCCCGGAAACGCGGCGGCCAGCATCTGGTAGGCCCGGCTGCTGCTCACCACGCACACCTGGTGCCCACGGGCCAATAGATGCGCGATGACCACCTTGCTGCGGGTGGCGTGGCCCAGGCCTTCGCCCGGCACTCCGTATAGAATATTCATGCGCGCAAAGATGCGCGCCGCCGCCGATTGACTGGTGCCGGGACCGGAGAAGTCGCCCGTAGTTCGGTAACCGACCGCAGGAATTTGTTTGGGTAGTTTCGGACCGATTTTCGTTTTTTAGGCCCGCAATCCCTGACCTTTGTGCTATGAAAACCACTTTGCTACTGTTTTTTCGCCAGCGGCCGGTTGCCTTGCTGGCAGCGGCCTCCCTCCTGCTAGCCACGTCGTGCACGGCTCCCCGCGCCATTGTCACCACCGGTAAAGTCACGCCCCAGGGCGAGTTTCGGGTAGGATACAACCAGGGCTTCAACGTGGCCACCTCTTCCCTGAGCAAAGTGGGCAGCGCCGTGAAAGAAGCCGCCAGCCAGGCCGCCAGCCAGGAAAAAGTAGATTACACCGACGCTACCACCAAGCTACAGGCCGCGGCCCTGGCCTACGTACTGGACCCCGTGCAGCCCACCGCCGACTTGAGCATTCGCTACGGCATCATCCCACGCCTCGACGCGGGGTATAAATACGCCTTCGGCTCCCACGTCTTCGACACCCAGCTCCAGCTGCTGGGGCCCACCGGCTCGCCCGAGAACCCCGGTACCGGCGCCGCCAGCGGCACCACCTACGCCAGCATCGGCCTGCAGTTTGCCACCCAGCGGGCCAAATTGCCCAGCCTGCCGTTCCTGGACGACATCAATTCGGTGCTCAACTTCCGGGCCACCCGCAACGACCTGCTCGTGCCACTCACCTTCAGCCAGTCGTTTGGCCCGGAGGAGGAAATCGGGGCCATCAGCTACGGCCTGGTGTACGGGCACAGCTGGGTGAGCTACGGCTTTGCCCCCGAGAAAATTTTTAACGGCGCGGTGAAAGTACCGGAGCTGACGTTGCAGAAGCGGAATTTCTCTTCTTTCGGCGGCTTTGTCAATCTCAAGCTGGGCTACCGGTACGTGTATGTCATTCCGGCCATCTCGGTGTTTTACCAGAACTACGGCGACTATGCCTTGCTCAACGGCGCCAGCACTTCGCTGAGCGGCGTCACGTTTGTGCCCTCGCTGGGCTTTCAGCTGCGCGTGCCCAACCTGTTCAAGTAAGCGAGTGTGAGGTAAGCTTCAGCTTGCCGTAAGGGCCGCGAATGAGGTATTCCATCGCTTTCTTTGTTGTCCATTTTTTGGATAGATTTATAATTTAATGGAAGCGGGTTTACGTCTTAATTTTCTTTGGACGGCAAGCTAAAGCTTACCTCACAGCTGTTTTATGGAAGCTCCCAACCCTGAATTCATGCGCGAAGCCATTCGCCTGTCTATTGAAAAAATGCAGGCCGGACACGGCGGCCCCTTCGGCGCGGTGGTGGTGAAGGACGGGCAAATCATTGCCCGCGGCTTCAACCAGGTTACCAGCACCCACGACCCCACCTGCCACGCCGAAGTCGACGCCATTCGCAAGGCCTGCAAGGAGCTGGGCACGTTCCAGCTCGACGGCTGCGACCTCTACACCAGCTGCGAGCCCTGCCCCATGTGTCTGGGCGCCATTTACTGGGCCCGGCCGGCCCGCGTGTTCTACGGCAATACCAAGGCCGACGCGGCAGCCATTGGCTTCGACGACCAGTTTATTTACGAAGAGCTGGACCGCCCCATGGACGCCCGCCGCCTGCCCATGACGCAGCTGCTGCGCGACGAAGCCCTGACTGGTTTTCAGGCCTGGGAACAGAAAGAAGGCAAAACGGAGTATTGAGTTACGAGGCGCCTCGTTGCGCAAAAAAGGCCGTCATGCTGAGCGCAGCCGAAGCATCTCTACCGCAGCGGTAATCCATTAAATTGAGTTAGTTGCGCGGTAGAGATGCTTCGGCTGCGCTCAGCATGGCATTCTTATTGATTCCCCCCGTATGATTTCCTTTTACCTCAACGACCAGCCCATTCGCACCGGCGAGGCGCCGGCTAGCACGCTCCTCGACTTTGTACGCTACCACGAGCACCTGAAAGGCACCAAAATAGGCTGCCGCGAGGGCGACTGCGGCGCCTGCACCGTGCTGGTAGGCGAGCTAGCACCCGATGGCCTGACGGTGAACTACCAGAGCATGACCAGCTGCCTCACGCCGCTGGGCAACGCGCACGGCAAGCATGTGGCAACTGTGGAGGGCATTAACGCCGCGGCCGGCCAGCTCACGCCGGTGCAGCAGGCCATTGTGGACGAAGGCGGCTCGCAGTGCGGCTTCTGCACGGTGGGGTTTGTGATGTCGCTCACGGGCCACAGCCTGAGCGAAAAGCCGGCTACGGAGAAAAACACCATTGCGGCCATCGACGGCAACATTTGCCGCTGCACGGGCTACAAATCTCTGGAGCGCGCTGCCGCCCGCCTCACCGCCGAGCTGGCCGACCGGCCTAATGCAAACGCCCTGGCCTGGCTTAGTGAGAAGCAGTTTGTGCCCGCCTACTTCGCCGGAATCCCCGCCCAACTGGCCAAGCTGCGCCCCGAAACCAACGCAGCAGCAGCTTCTTCCGCCGCTTCAGCCGCCTCCACCACCACGGCCCACGCCAACGGCGGCAGCACCGTTTCCACTTCGCCCAACGGCCATTGCCAAAGCCAAAACGGCCACGATTCCCCGGCCGCCCACCCATTTGCCCACCCGCTTCTGGGCGGCGGCACCGACCTGCTGGTGCAGCGCCTGGAGGAGCTGCGCGAGCAGCCCGTGCGCTTGGTGTTTGACCAGAGCGGCCGGCGCGGCATCCGGCAGGAGGCGGGCGGCCGCGTGGTGCTGGGCGCGGCCACCACAGCCAGCCACCTCCTCGAATCGGAGCTGATGCGCGGCCTGATTCCGCAGCTGCCGCAGTACCTGAAGCTGGTGAGCAGCACGCCCATTCGCAACATGGGCACGGTGGCGGGCAACTTCATCAACGGCTCGCCCATCGGCGACCTCACCATCATGTTTCTGGCGCTGGGCGCGTCCATTACCCTGGCCAACCCGGCCGGCGGCACCCGCGAGCTGGCCCTGCCAGACCTGTACCTGGACTACAAGAAACTGGCAAAAACACCCGAGGAGCAGGTCACGGAAATCAGCTTTCCCACTCCCCTACCCGGCGACTTCTTCCACTTTGAAAAGGTCTCGAAACGCACGCACCTCGACATTGCGAGCGTAAATTCCGCCGCCTGGCTGCGCGTTGAGAACGGCCTCATTCAGCAGGCCCGCATTTCGGCCGGCGGCGTAGGACCGGTGCCGCTGTACCTAGCCCGTACCAGCGCGTTTGTGGTGGGCCGCGAGTTAACGGCCGACACCGTACTTGCCGCCAATGCCGTGATGCAGGCGGAAATCAGCCCAATTTCAGATGTACGCGGCACGGCGGATTACAAGCGACTGCTGTTGCGCCAGCTGCTGTGGGCGCATTTTCTGCAGTTTGCGCCGGAGCTTGAAGAAGCAATGTAAATTTAACGTCGCCCTCTGCGTTCACCTCACCCCCCGGCCCCCTCTCCCGCGGAGAGGGGGAGCCTTACGACTTCAGTCTGGTGCATAGCCGGTGCCCCCTCTCCACGGGAGAGGGGGTCAGGGGGTGAGGTTAGCCTTCAGAACGAAACCCAACCTATGAACCACCTCGACCCCAACCGCCACGTGCGCGGCGAATCGCAGTACCTCGACGACGTGCTTGTGCAGCAAGGCACGCTGTACGCGGCCGTGTTTGAGAGCCCGCTGGCGCATGGCGTGCTTCGAAGCCTCGATTTCAGCGCGGCGCTGCTGGCACCGGGCGTGGCGCGCATTCTCACGGCCGATGACATTCCGGGCATCAACCAGATTGGCGGCATTGTGCCCGATGAGCCGCTGCTGGCTACGGGGCACGTGCATTTTCGGGGGCAGCCGGTGGCGCTGGTACTGGCCCGCACCGAGGCGCAGGCTCACGCCGCGCTCAAGCTCATCGAGGTCGAAATCGACCCGCTGCCCATCATCACCGACCCGCGGGTGGCAGCAGCGCAGGGCGAGCTGATTGTGCCGCCGCGCACGTTCAAAATCGGCGATTCTCAGGCAGCCTGGGCGGCGTGCGCGCATGTGTTTGAGGGAGTGGCAGAATCGGGCGGGCAGGAGCATTTGTACATCGAAACGCAGGGCGCGTACGCTTTTCCCACGGAAATGGGCGGTGTGCGGATGATTTCGTCTACGCAGGGACCCACGGCGGTGCAGCGGCACACGGCGCACGTGCTGGGCCTGGGCATGCACCAAATAGAAGTGGACGTGACGCGCCTGGGGGGAGGTTTTGGGGGCAAGGAAGACCAGGCCACGCCCTGGGGCGCCCTGGCCGCGCTGGGCGCGTTCATCACCAAAAAGCCGGTGAAGCTGGTGCTCGACCGCATGGCCGACATGCGCATGACCGGCAAGCGCCACCCCTACTCGTCCGACTTCAAAATCGGGCTGGATGCGGACCTGAAAATAGTGGCCTATGAGGTCACGTTTTTCCAAAATGCTGGGGCGGCGGCCGACCTTTCGCCGGCCGTGATGGAGCGCACGCTGTTCCACGCCACCAATTCGTATTTCGTGCCCAACGTGACGGCCACGGCCTACAGCTGCCGCACCAATTTGCCGCCCAACACAGCCTTTCGGGGTTTTGGCGGGCCGCAGGGCATGTTCGTGATTGAGTCGGCCATTGCCAAAGCGGCGGAGGAGCTGGGCGTGCCGGCCAGCACGATTCAACGGAAGAACCTGCTGCGCGAGGGCGACCTTTTCTCGTACCGGCAGCCGGCCGAAATGTGCCACGCCGAACAGGCCTGGGACACCGCGGGCCGGCACTACGACCTGGCCAGCCTATGGGCCGAAGTAGAGCAGTTCAACCAAACCAATAAGCTGAAAAAGAAAGGCTTCGCGGTGATGCCGATTTGCTTCGGCATCTCGTTCACCAAAACGCCCATGAACCAGGCCCGCGCGCTGGTGCACATCTACTCCGACGGCTCGGTGGGCGTGAGCACCGGCGCCGTGGAAATGGGCCAGGGCGTGAACACCAAAATAGCCCATGTGGCGGCCCGCACCCTGGGCATCTCGGTGAACCGGGTGAAGGTGGAAAGCACCAACACCACCCGCGTGGCCAACACCTCCCCCAGCGCCGCCAGCGCCACCGCCGACCTCAACGGCAAGGCCACCGAAATGGCCTGCGCGGCCCTGCGCGAGCGGCTGCTGCGCCACGCCGAAACGGAGTACACGCTGAACTACGAGGGCCTCGAAATCCACGACGAGCAGGTGCTGGCGGCCGGAGTGCCCGCCGAAACCAATTGGGAGAAGCTGGTGTCGTCGGCGTTCTGGAAGCGGGTGGCGCTGACCGAAAACGCCCACTATGCCACGCCCGACCTGCATTTTGATGCCACCACCAACACGGGCCACCCCTTCGCCTACCACGTCTACGGCACGGCCTTCACTACCGTCACCGTCGACTGCCTGCGCGGCACCTACACGGTGGATGCCCTGCGCATTGCCCACGACTTCGGCCATAGCTTCAACGAGGTCATTGACCGGGGCCAGATTGAGGGCGGCGCGGTGCAAGGCATTGGCTGGATGACGATGGAGGAAATTGCCTACAACGCCGAAGGTCGCCTGCTCAGCAACTCGCTTAACAGCTACAAAATCCCGGACATCTACGCCGCCCCCGCCGTGCTCGACGTGCATTTTCTCGACACGCCGGGCCACCCCAAGGCCATCCTGCGCTCCAAAGCCGTGGGCGAGCCGCCGCTCATGTACGGCATCGGCACCTACTTCGCCCTGCGCGACGCGGTGCGGGCCTTCCAGGGCCACACGGCCCTGCCGTTTTCGGCACCGCTCACGCCGGAAAAGGTGCTGGGGGGGTTGTACCCGGATTTTGCTAACGGACAAACCTCACCCCCGGCCCCTCTCCAAAAGAGAGGGGAGCCTGTTCCGCAACAGTAATCTCTTTTGCGGTTGAAGTGTCATGAGAAGAAAAGACATCTTTCCTGCCCCGCGCTTGGACACGGTACTCACGGCAACCTTGCTCAGGGAAGCGCACCGACGCCTTGAGGACAACCGCAACGAAGGCAATTGGCTACGCACTGATGAGCGTGTTTTCGCAGAATATCTCGTTCTAGACAGACTTTATTATCTGATTCTGGAACACCCATCTCATGTTTTTCTGAATCGCAGCTACGAAACCAATGGGCTTGATTTACAGAAATTCATTGATAATCAAATTGAATTAGATGGCGAAGTTGGGCTGGACATTTGGGTTCTGCCCTTTCTCGAAGAATGGTTAATTGGATGTAATCACGACAACGATATTTTCGCCAGCAGGAAATAAAGAGGCCGAATTTTAACGCCGCACATTAGGCGGTTAATTTAAGGAAATTCAGTGGATGGACATGCGTGTTAAAGACCCAGTTGTTGATTATATCAACGCAAATCAACTTGCATCAGCCATGAATAAAACGAAGTGGCGAAAGCTCGCCGCTGCGATGACTTCAAATCCAGATTTCGAGCCACAAGTGCGAGAAAAACACTTGCTTGACAAAGTAGAGCCGGCTGGCTTCACTTTTTTGGATTGGGAATGGGTAAAGTATGGTGAGACAAAATATATTGATTGGATGGAATTGAGTCCTATCCGCAAAGACTATGTTGGCCAGTTAATTGACGACAAACAGACTGACTTCACAGAATGGCTTAGAGCAGCATTAATAGGCCAATCCATACCGTTTGAAGAAATCGACGGCATCTTTAAAGTCAGAGGTTACATCTGGCCAAATGCATAAAAAAGAGGCTGAAGCTCCCGTAGCTTCAGCCTCTTGCAGTTTCTGTCGTAGCGCGGGGCTGGACGGGAGCGTTTGGGCAGACGCGGGTTAGTTATCGGGCTGGGAATTCCTTAATTTTGCACCCCGATTTTACGAACACCCCAGCTACTTGCAGCTCACCCGCCCAACTCAACTCTGTAACCACATCCGGGGATTCCTGATTTATGGCGCCGGCGACACGGCCGCTGCGCTTATTCTAGGCCAGTTCAGCTGGCTACGGCTGCTGGGCATGGCCCTGGTGGGCGGCTTGCTCTACTCCACTGAGGTACCGGCCTATTTCCGGTGGCTGGATGCGCGGGTACCTTCCCGCCCCGACGGCAGCCAGCTGCGCAAAACCGGCCGCGCGGCCCTCACCCTGCTCTACTTCAACCCGCTCTGGATTGCCCGGCACTACGTGTTTCTGGCCTTGTTCGGGGGCGCGGCCAAGACGCTTTCCCTGGCAATTTTGCCTCTAGCGGGCCGCTCATTTCTGCTGAGCGCCCCGGTTTCGCTGGCCGCCAACTACTACATTCAAAACTGCGTGGCTACCAGCCGCCGTTTCGTGGCCAGCGCCGTTTTTTCGGGTGTTATGGCCGTAATCTACGCCCTGAGCGTGGCCTGGCTGTAAGGTGGTTTCGCGGGGCAGCAAGTCCCCGGATACAAGTAGGCGTTAAGCAGACGTGCAGAAGTGTACGATTCAATCAAGGCCGTCATGCTGAGCGCAGTCGAAGCATCTTTACCGCACCAGTAATCTATGCGAATGGGTTGGTTACGGCGTATGAATGCTTCGACAAGCTCAACAGCACGACCTTTTCATTCTCTATTAGACCACGCATGTATGCCCGCCTTTCCCCGCGATTTACCAGTTTGGGCCCTGGCCGTGGCCAGCCTGCGGGCGGGCACGCCCGTGGCGCTGCTGTGCGTGGTGCACAGCAGCGGCAGCAGCCCCGGCCGCCAAGGGTTCAAAATGGCCGTGACGGCTGCGGCGCTGGCGGGCTCCATTGGCGGGGGCATTATGGAGCACAAGTTTGTGGAGCTGGCCCGGCAGCGCCTGCTGGCCGGCGACTCCCGCCCCGTGCTGCGCCCGCAGATTCATCGGCGCGAAGCCCCGTCCGACCGCTCCGGTATGATGTGCTCGGGCGAGCAGGAAGTCCTGCTCTGGCCCCTAACCGCCGCTGACTTGTCCGTAACGGAAGCCATTGTGGCAGCAATGACGCTGGGAAATAACAGCCAGCTCCACCTCAGCGCCGACGGCGGCCTGCAGCTGCAAAACCACACAGAACCCGCCGCTGCGTTCTACCACTACCAGCCGGGGGCGGCGTGGTGCTATCGCGAGCAGCTGGGCTTTCGCGACCACGTCACCATCGTAGGCGCCGGGCACGTGAGCCTGGCGTTATCCAAAACCCTGGCCCTGCTCGATTTTGAGCTCACCGTGCTCGACGACCGCCCCGGCCTGCCCACGCTGGCCGCCAACCAGGCCGCTCACCACCGGCGCGTGGTGAGCTACGAGCAGGCGGCGCTGGAAATTCTGCCCGGCCCGCACCAGTACGTGGTGGTGATGACCGTGGGCTACCGCACCGATGCCGAAGTACTGCGCCACCTGCTGGGCCGCCCCTACCGCTACCTCGGCGTGATGGGCAGCGCCGCCAAAGTAGCCGAGCTGCGCCGCGGGCTGCTGGTTCAGGGCTTTTCGGCCGCCGCCGTGGCGCAGCTGCGCGGCCCCATTGGCCTGCCCATCGGCAGCCAAACCCCCGAGGAAATCGCCATCAGCATTGCCGCGGAGTTGATTCAGGAACGCCATCGACTGGAGCATTAGCTCGGGAATGGCTACCGGCCCGGGTCTTCGGATTCGGTGCGGGGCAGTTGGCCGTTGGCGAGCTCCTGGGTGAATACCCGGTAGCGGTCCAGAATAGAGCGCACGGAGCGGCGCAGCACCACTTCCCCCATGGGGCCTTCGGGCACGCTCACCCCGGAGGCGTAGCCGTTCCATACGGCGCGGTTAGTTTTCACGTCGATGAGGGTGAGCAGCAGGGTGCCTTCGGCCAGCAGCAGGCGCACCGGCTGGTAGCCTTGCCGACTATCTTTAGGCGTGTCTTCGTCCTCCTCAATATTGCGTTTTATCCACTCGCTGATGTCTTCCTGAATGAAGCCGTGAAACCGCATATCGCCCTCGTACACCCGGAAATTTACCAGCATATCGGGGCGGCGCTTGGCCAGGCGGTAGCCCTGCACGTGCAGGCGCTGCTGAATGGCTTCGCGCACGGAATTGCCCAGGCGACTGGTATCAGATGAAAGGCCGGTGCCGCTCACGAAGCTAAAGGTGCGGTAGGATTTGAAGTTGCCCCGATAGCTATAATCGGAATCAACCCGTGCCTCGCGGGTACTCACGCAGGCAGCCAGGCTTACCCCAATGCCCACAATGAATAAAAATCTGATGATGCGGCCCATACTCGTATAAATTTTACAAATGAGGAAAGAAAAATGAGGAAGGAAATGAGTTACGAAATAGGGGCGGCGACGGACTGATTATCAGCCAACAAGTATGAAAAAATCGAACAAAGCAATTGCCATGCACTACGGCCGCCAGCGGCCATCATAGTGCGGGACAACTTTGGGCATCGGAAAATCTGGCGCAGCACAAAGCCCCACCCGAAAACGGCCGGTATCGCAGAAAACCCCGTAAATAGCCAGCAAGCCAGCGCTGCGGAAGCGGCCCCGCTGACCGCCGTTACCAGAGCGCAAGTTGGTGCTGGGGCCGCAGCGGGCCAGCTCGCTCCCCAAATCCGTGCAAACACGTCGGCTTAATAATACGCGTCGCAACAAGGCCATGGAACACCGGGTGGGAATGAGTACTCCAAGTTACACAAAGCCCCCTGATAATCAAACTCTCGCGGCCGCCCGCACTGGCAGCCCGGCGCAACGCCTGCACTTCGCCAATTAGTTTTCACAAAGGCCGATTGCCCCGAATTAGCCGTTTCCAACCAGCAGGGTGCGCACGGTGCTGAAACGGAGATTGATGAGGACGGCAGTGTTTTCTTCGGGGATTTTTTGCAGACCGGATGCCTCCAGTCAGCAGACTCCTCAGTCGGGGCAGCTGCCTGAAGTGCGGATGTGCTCACGACTCTAGCGGAGCACTGGGCGCTTGGCTTTGGCCGCCACTGCCACCCTAGCCGAAGTTCTGGATGCCCTGCGCCGGCTTCTCGCCGGGCCGGATGAGGACGATGCGCGGGCGCGGGTGAGCATTGGGGGCGGTGGTTTGGAAGAAAAGCTCATTTCCGCCAACAAGCCGGCCGTAGCATCCGGCCAGCAGCAGCCGGCGCAGCGCGCGCGGGCTGCCTGCCACCAGGACGGTAGAAAAGGGCAGCAGGAGTAAGTACCGGTTGCGTATTTGAAGCAGGAGCGGCAGTCTGAGCCACCGGCCTCACATGCCGTTGGGTTTGTGCTTTAGCGGCCGTACTGTCAGACCCGGATTCGTGGGAGCTGCACCTATTTCAGCCGAACAGCTTTCTTACGTCGTTCAAATCAAGCGTTTTCGTTTGGCTGAGCAGTTTGTTCTCAAAATCGATGCTGTTCCCTCGTCGCTTGAAATCTCCATAATAGATTGGAAAGACGTAATAATTTGAGGTTTTCAGGTCTATTAGCAGAGTTTTCCGTTGGTATAGATTCTTCATCCAGGAACAAATCAAGTACGCTTGTCCAAAAGGAAACAAGAATTCGCAGCCCCAGACAAACCCTTCAAATTCAACATTATCAATGTAAAGCTGATGGTATGAATCGCCGAAAGGTGGTTCTGAAACATACATTATTCTGACCGTTTTATTAATCAGCGTTAGCTTGATTTCATAATTACCCATTCCAAACCAATGGGTTTGCGAATCATCGGTAAGGGCGATTTTTTTCATACTTGCTTTCTGCAACTGCAATACAAAGTAGAACCCACGTGCCCGCCGCTAACCACCCATGCTACTTGCGGGCACCGCACCACCATCGGCCCGGTACCTACAAGTTAACCAACCACTCTCCTACCGATACCCGGCGGCCTGCAACGCGAACAGCTCCGCGTAGCGCCCGCCATTCGCCAGCAATTCCTCGTGCGAGCCGATTTCCACGAACTGCCCGTTTTCGATGACCAAAATTCGGTCGGCCATGCGGACGGTGCTGAAGCGGTGGCTGATGAGGACGGCGGTTTTGCCCTGGGTGAGTTCCTTGAAGCGCTCGAAGACCTCGAACTCGGCGCGGGCGTCGAGGGCGGCCGTGGGCTCATCGAGGATGAGGAGCTGAGCGTCGCGCATGTAGGCGCGGCCGAGGGCAATTTTCTGCCACTCACCGCCGCTCAGGTCCACGCCACCGTTGAAGCGGCGGCCAATCATCTGGTCGTAGCCGCCGGGCAGCTTGGCGATGACGGTATCGGCGAGGCTTTGCTGGGCGGCGGTGACGATGCGGGGCTGGTTCTGGCGCTCCTCGATGCGGCCCACGGCCAGGTTCTGGCCAGCGGGGAGCTGGAAGCGCACGAAATCCTGGAAAATGACGCCGATTTCCTGGCGCAGCTCGGCGGGGTCGTACTCGCGCAGGTCGTGGCCGTCGAGCAGGATGCGGCCCTCGCTGGGGTCGTAGAGGCGGGCCAGGAGCTTGACGAGGGTGGTTTTGCCCGCGCCGTTTTCGCCCACCAGGGCCAGCTTTTCACCGGCTTGCAGCTTAAAGCTGAGGTTGCGAATGGCCCATTTTGCGCCATTCTTGTACTGGAAACCCACGTTCTCAAACTCGAAACCCAGCCGGATGGGCCGGGGGAAAGGCCGGGCCGTATCGCCGGTAGTGGCCTGGCGCACGATGCGGGGCCGCAGGGCGAAGAAATCGAAGAAGTCCTGCAAGTACAAGGCGCCATCGGCCACGGAGCTGAAGCGGCTGAGGATGCCTTCGAGCAGGCCGCGCAGCCGGGCGAAGGAGCCGGCCAGAAACGTGAGCTGCCCCAGCGAAATGCTGCCCGACACGGTGCGGGCGATGATGTAGACGTAAGCCCCGTAGTAGCCGGCCGCGCCCACAGCTGCGAACAAAGTGCCCCAGCCGGCGCGGCGCAGCACCAGGGATTTGTTCTGGCGGTAGAAGTCGTCGGACAACTCGCGGAAGCGGTTGACCAGGAAACCGGAGAGGCCGAAAATCTTGACTTCCTTGGCCGTTTCGTCGCTGGCCCCGGTCTGGCGCAGGTAGTCGAGCTCCCGGCGCTCGGGCGTCCAGGAGTGCGAGAGGGAGTAGCTGCGCTCGTTGAAATGGCTTTCGCCGAGGAAGGCGGGCACCACGGCCAGCAGCAGCAGCCCCAGCAGCCACGGCTGGAACGCCACCAGCCCGGCGGCCAGTAGCACCAGCGTCACGGTATCCTGGCCCTGGGCCAGCACCTGGCTCATGAGCACGGTGCGGGAGAGGGTTTGGCGGCGGGCACGCTCCAGCTTGTCGTAGAAAGTGCT
The DNA here is from genome assembly GCF_000715495.1 of Hymenobacter sp. IS2118. GTDB lineage: Bacteria > Bacteroidota > Bacteroidia > Cytophagales > Hymenobacteraceae > Hymenobacter. The sequence goes on from NZ_JNLX01000131.1 coordinate 58,144, forward strand.
GTCCTCGAACTGGTCCAAATCGAGGGACGCCGCGTGCTCCATGAGGCGGATGGACGACTGATTGGCAAACAGGTCGCCGAGCAAGCTGTCGAGCAGGGCCACGCCGCGCCCCAGGGCATCGGCCAGCAGCACCAGGCCAAACTCGCCGGCCACCAGCGTGAGCACGGGCGTGAGCAGGCGCTCGGGCGCGGGCAGCCGGGTGAGGGCCACCACATCGTCGATAATCAGCTGGCCGACGTAGAGCATGGCCAGCGGCAAAAAGGCCCGCACGAGGCGCAAGGCAATATTGGCCAGCGCCAAACCGGGGCTGGTGTGCCAGATGAGTTTCAGAAACGCGGGCAGGTTTTTCAGGGCCGACACCCGCTCGCGCACGCTCACGGTGGGCTGCTCGGGGCCGCGCCGGGCGTTGGGGTTCTTGGCGGAAATGGATTTTAGGAATTCAAACATTGCCGGCCAAGGGGCAAGGTTGGGGCCGGGTTTGGCGGGGCGACGTTTTGGCAGGGGGTAGTTGGGGGAATGCGGTTATATTGCGACACAATCTATGACGATACCTAAATCTACTTAAATCAGTTTTGTCAATGAAAGCGAGTGACATTTTCACCCCTGGCTCCCTTCCAAGCATTACGTATTACGACCGGCCAAATCTAGCTCTGGAAAAGGAATTAGCCCTAGCACTAGATACAAAGGGAATGATTTGCTCGATTTCAGGGCCGTCTAAATGCGGGAAGACCGTCCTCTGTGAAACGGTCATTGACAATATGCTTCTTGTAACTGGAGCTTCTATCACCAGCATTGACGTGTTCTGGGCCAAAATACGTCAAGCATTGCGCATTGAGAAATCCACCACGCGTACCGATGGTCGGACCTACGGAGGCGATTTGACGAGTACTGGCGAGCTTAGCGGCGGTATCCCTTTTGTCGGCCAAGCTAAAGGTGCTATAAGCGGGAAAGTAACGGCTGCGGGTCAACAGTCCAGCAGTCAAGCTTTTGATAAAAACGGTGCTAAAGCGTTATTCCAAGTGCTTCGTGAGCGAGGGATAACGCTGGTACTTGATGACTTCCATTACGCCAGTGCAGCCGTCCAGATAACGTTAGCTCAGGAATTTAAAGAAGCTGCACGCGAAGGCACACGTATCGTCATTGTCACCGTAACACAACGTTCCGACCAAGCTATTCGGGCGAATGGCGACCTGCGCGGCCGAGTGTCAGCCATTGATATTCCTTACTGGCAGAATGAAGAACTTATTGAAATCCCACGCCGAGGATTTGCAGAGTTGAATATCACCATCGACGAATCCAACCTGCGTCTACTCGTGAAGGAAAGTGTGTCTTCACCCCAACTTATGCAGAGTTTATGCTTGCGTATTTGCAATGAGTATGATTATATCTCTCGATTCGCTAATCCTCTCGTTGTCACTCTCACAGCTCAGGAGTTACGACTCATATTTGAACGCGCTGCTAATAATGCTAATTGCTCTACCGCTTATAGTATTCTAAGGAATGGGCCTAAACCCCGGGGTTTCCAGCGTAACTCTTACCGGCTTGCCAATGGGAGCACTGGAGATATTTATTCTATTATCCTAGATGCTATCGCCAGTGGTGAGCCAGCCCTTTCGTTCTCCTATCAGAACCTGAAAGAACGGGTTAAAGCACTCATAACCGATGATTCTGGGGAGCCACGCGGCATCGATATTACCAAAGCACTCATTCAAATGGGCAACTCTGTCAAAGACAGGTTGGGAGAAGACCGAGTGTTGGACTACGACCACGAATTGGAAACATTGAATATTCTCGACCCTTACTTTTTGTATTATCTACGTTGGGCCAAAAAGTAGGTACGTTTGTCACATTACCAGCAGGCGGACTTCTCTTCGGCCATCAACCATGCTCTACTATCCATTACTCCGCACCAAAAAAGGAGAATTGAATGCTCTTTCTACGCTCAAGCATTCCTCCATTCCGCACGTCAGACCCATTCTTCAAATACCCCCACCAGAACTTGATATGGCTGGGATTCCAACTGCTCCTTCTGGTGAATTTGTGACAAAAATAGCTAATACAGTTCAGCCTATTTTAGCTTACAACAGTCCCTTCACCTGCTTTCTGGATATCAGTCCTGCTGGACTAAATCATGACCTAATTACTGACCTTCTATTCTCTATTGCTAAGGTAGGTGGAACGCCACATCCAGTCTTTAAATTGACAGGCTCCGAGAGTTATGCTCAGTTGTACAAAAAGCTCATTGGTAATCCGAAAGAGGCTATAATTCGAATAACCCTCAATGAGATGAGCAGCAGTTTAATGAAGGCTGTCAGAACTGCGTTGGAGGCTTATCAATTAGAAGCCTCCAAAACGCTGATTCTTCTAGATATGGGAGATATCAGCGACCAAAATTTACCCATCACTTTATACGAGGGAGCAACAGTTGGCGCTATCAATCAGTTGCTTCGACTGCAAGTAGCGGGAGTAATTCTTGCCTCCGGTGCTCTACCAATGGATATTCAATCCTTACCCAAGTGGAAACTTGTCCCTTCTGTTCGACGGGAGATTGATGTATTCCGGAACGTGAGAGCAGGCGCAGAGTATAATGTACAGTTTAGTGACTACGCAACTGGTAACATCATCAAAGAACCAACACCAAGCCGCCAAGGCTCACCAAAAATACGCTACACTTTTCCAAACGAATATGGAATAGTAAAAGGTGAAAAGACCGGGCGTACTCCTAATACAATGGCTGAGCAATTTCATCGGCTTAGCCAGTTTATTGTCAAGCGCCCAGATTACTCAGGACCAGCTTTCAGTTGGGGAGACGAGTTTATCTATCAAGCCAGCAAAGAAGGTTCTCATCCCAGGGGCAATGCTACTACTTGGGTTGCGGTCAACACCTCACACCACATAGAACTGGTTGTTTCTATGCTTCCCGCCATGTCTGACGATTTTTGAGAATTCCTCTTACTTGTTCTGACAAAGCATCGATATCATCTGTATAAAAACACGCTAACCTCTCCCAAAGCTCCCATTTACGCAATTTGCTGAGCCCTTTCTTATCTCCTAAACGAATCAATAACTCTTTGGCCTCATCGCACCATAGTAGACTAGCCACCATATAACCATTGCGCCCTTCGTTTTGAGTAGCGTTTCTTACAGTTCGCAGAGAAGGAGAATCAGCACCATGCTTTTGTGTAACTAATAAGCCGCAATGTGTTGGAAGGTAAGCAAGCAGTTTAGCCTCGTGCTTTGGGCCGCACACAACTGTTATCAAGTCAAATATTTGGTTGTATATCTCTAACTGACGCGGTAATCGGAGAAGATTGTCTCGGTCACTTTTAATCTCATATCCTACCAATTGACCATTAATCACTCCAATGTCAATCCTAGCTGCATGAGCTGAAAGTCCCATCTCATCTATTACACGGGAGTTGGTATCCTCTGTGTAATGATGAAGGGTGTTCTGATATAGAAATTGTCTGATATCTCGGTCCAACATGAGAATACAACGGAAATCAACTACATCAGGTCTGTAAGCACTGACTTAATCTAGCCGCGAAGTTCACTATTTTCCGCTAAACTTCGTTTTTACACGAAATTGCTGTGCCCGCCATCCCTACATACATAGCACCGTAACACACAACTCCCCAAGAAGCCCCAGTCCCACCAGCGGCTGGAGCTTCTTCGTGTCACCGCCCACCAGCCCGATTAAAACGGCGCCTGCAAATAGGGCCATGCAAAATAGCCCATAGCCCCTTGCAGCAGCGTTAGCCCCAGGGTAACGCCCCAGAAAGCGGCTTTGCGGTTTTTATGGTGCAGCAGGAAAATTGCGGCCCAGGCGCCGGGGGCCGCGCCCGGCAGCGTGGCGAGGTGCAGCGTTTTTTCGGCAATGCGCCGCTGGCCCCGTTGGGCTTTGCGCTTATCCAGGGCGAAGAGCAGGAAACACAGGAGATTGAAAAATAACAGGCAACTCAGGAGGATGGTCATGGGTGGGCGGTGGGCCTTGCGGCTTGGGCTGGGCGGGGTTTCGGCCGGGGTGGTTGCGGTACGGGTCTGCACCGGTCAGGCTGGTTCGAGAGCGGGCGAGGAAAACGGGATGCCAGCGGTTTGGCCGCAGCAGCTGGCCCCGGCGGGGCTGCAAGTTATGGCGCGGCGCTCAGCAAAAAGGCGGGGTATCTTCCAGCAGCCCCAGCCCTGCCAGCGGCTGGGGCTGCTGTATGGCAGCGCCCGCCGGGTAGTGTTCCCTCAGGCGCTATGCTTCTGTAGCCGCGCACAAGTAACCGCAGTTTCCAAGCTGTCATGCCGAGCGTAGCCGAGGCATGACCAAACGCAATACGGTTACTTTTGCGTGACTATTCAAAAGGCCCTTCTCAAATACCACTTACTCCCCCACTCTGCATGAAAGACCGCATCACCGCCCTATTCATCGCCTTCTTCCTCGGAAGTTTCGGCGGCCAATACTTTTACCTAGGTAAAATCGGCCGGGGCATCGCCTGCTTGCTGCTGTGCTGGACATTTATCCCCTCGCTCATCGGTTTTTACCACACCGTTATCTGGCTCATGATGTCGGACCAGGACTTCAACAACGAGTACAACCAAGGCATGTCGCCCCGCAGGGGCTATGCCTCCGCGCCCGGCGCCAGCGTGAGCGACGAGCTGGCCAAGCTGTTCATCCTGAAAGAAAAGGGCGCCATTACGGAGCAGGAATACAATACCCGTAAGGCGCAGATGCTGGGGTAAACGGGCACCACAATAAGCATTCTACCAGCCCGTTATCCAGGATGAAAAAGCTGCTCTTACTTCAGGCGGGACTACTACTGGCGGCGCGCCTGAGCTGCGCCCAGAACCCGGCGGGCTACCGCGTTATCGGCGACGTGCAAGGGCTGCCGGCGGGCTCAAAAGTGTACCTCATCAACGGCAGCCTGCTCCGCGCCATCGACTCGGCAACGGTGCAGAAAAACCATTTCGAACTCGCCGGCCGCTTGGCTGAGCCCACCCACATGTACCTGCACGCCGGCAAAGGACGCGCTTCCGTTAAGCTCGCGGATATTCTGCTCGACAACCGCACCGTGCGGGTGCAGGGCGAGCAGCCCGACTACAACCGCATTGTTGTGACGGGCTCCGACATTGACCAGCACTGGAAAGACTGGTACCGCGACGACACCGAGCTGGGCACGCAGCGCTACAAAATCCGGCTGGTGGCCGAGGCCCTCACCCAAAAGCAGGACACGGCCAACGCCAATGCCCTGCGCCGCGTGATGGCCGCCGTGCAACAGTCCCGCGTTCGGTTGCTAAAGGACTACGTGGCCCGCTACCACGACTCCGCCACCGGAGCCATGCTCCCCAACCTGTGCACGCTCGGCCCGCTGCTCACCGCCGCCGACTACCAGCAGATGTACCAGTCCCTCACCCCTACCTGGCAGCAATCAACCTTCGGCAAGGAAATGCTGCTGCTGGCACAGAAAAAACCGGCCAAGTGATGAGCGGTTACGCAGTGAGGCTGGCGCGCGTCTCAGACGCGCTGCCTATTGGCTTCGAGCCTCTGGCTCGGGTTGGGAGAGCAGAGCTGATACATTCTGGTTTTTGTCGCTCTCTGCGAGCGCCTGCAACGTCATTACACGCCCAAGCCTGAAGCTCGAAGCCAACAGAGTACCTTGGGCGATGCAAAATCCATTCAGGTTGCTTGTTACTTACGCCGATTACCGGCAGGGCTTTGTGGCGGAAGTATGGCTGAATAACATTTACATTGCCGAAGTCTATGAAGATGCACTAGGTGTAAAGTGTATCGAACTGCATTGCGGGCAAAAGCAATACCTCTCATTGCCATTGGATGCCTTCATGGAGACGTTGCAAAGGGCACACGCAAACTTGTGGCCCACCTCAGAAGCGCAAGTAGGGCTACCCGACAATTGCGCAGGTAGCGTCACCGGACGCGCGCCAGTCGCAGAGAAACCCGCGCCGGCAGCCCCAGCCGCAGCCACCCGCCCGAATTCCTGCCGACCTTTGCGGTACTCATGGCCCCTCCCGCTTCCCGCCCCTACACGCTCGGCTTCTGGCTGATGTGCCTGTCGTCGTTCCTGTTTTTTCTGAGTTTCAACCTGCTGCTGCCTGAGTTGCCCGACCATCTCGCGCGGATGGGCGGCGGCGAGTACAAAGGCTACATCATTGCCCTGTTTACGCTCACGGCGGCCATTTCGCGGCCGTACTCGGGCAAGCTGGCCGACACCGTGGGGCGCATTCCGGTGATGGTGTTCGGGTCGCTGGTGTGTTTTCTGTGCGGGTTTTTCTATCCTTGGGCGCTCACGGTTTCGGGGTTTCTGCTGCTGCGGCTGCTCCACGGGTTCAGCACGGGGTTTAAGCCCACGGGCACGGCCGCCTACATCGCCGACATCGTGCCCGTGGCGCGGCGCGGCGAGGCCATGGGCCTGCTGGGCGTGACGGGCGCCATGGGCCTGGCAGCCGGCCCCGCCCTGGGCTCCTGGCTAACCCACGCCTTCTCGCTGAATACCATGTTTTACTGCTCCAGCGCGGTGGCGCTGCTCTCGCTGCTGGTGCAGGGCAGCCTCACCGAAACCCTCCCCAAAGCCCAGCGGCAGCGCTTTCGCCTGGGCCTGCTGCGGCTGCGATGGAATGAAATTCTGGACCGCCGGGTGCTCTCGCCAGCCGTGGTCACGGGATTGTGCCTGTTTCCCTACGGCGCGGTGCTCACCGTGGTGCCCGACCAAAGCCGGCTGCTGGGCCTGGACGGCCCCACCAAGGGCTTGTTCTACGTTTTCCTCACGGTGGCCTCGCTGAGCATTCGCCTCGTGGCGGGCAAGGTGTCGGACGTACACGGACGGGTGCCGGTGCTGCGCTGGTCGAGCCTGATACTGGCGGCGGGGCTGGCCTTGCTGGTATGGTCGCCCTCGGCGGCGTGGTTTCTGGCGGCGGCCACGGTTTTTGGCATCGGCGCGGGGCTGAACTCGCCGGCCCTCTACGCCTGGACCATCGACCTGAGCCACCCCGAATACCGGGGCAAGGCCGTGGCCACCATGTACATCGCCCTCGAAATCGGCATCGGCCTGGGCGCCCTGCTGGCCGGCTGGATTTTCGCCAACCAGCCCAGCCGCCTGCCCTACGTGCACGGCCTGAGTTTGCTGTGCGTGCTCGGGGCCGTGGGGTATTTGTTCCGGGTGAAAGCTTCGGGGCCCATGGTGCACCCAGTGGTTTCGGAACCCGCCCCCGAGCCCGCCCCCGAAAGGGTGGTGTGAGGCGGGGCGCTTCAAAAGTTGATAGCGAAGAACTAACCCTGCTAACCGCTCGGCTCGACGGGCAAAGGGGTGGCTTTGGGGCGAAATAAGTTTGCGTCACCTTTCGCCAACTAAGCCTCTCACCCCATTACATTTATGGTTTCGAAGACTGTCTACCCCTTTCTTTTTTGTTGATGCCCGCTCTGCTTCTCTTTTACCGCCTGTGCCGGGCGTTGCCCGGGCTACTCGGGGTCATTCTGCTTTCGGCCACTGCGTGGGCGCAAGCTCCGCCCGACCCCATCAAATACGGCCAGATTGATAAGGCGGACCTCACGGCCGCGCCGTTTCGGGGCGACAGCGCGGCGGCGGCCGTGGTGCTCTGCGACTACGGCCGCTCGCGCCTGCGGGGCAAACGCGACGGCCTGGAAGTGGTGTTTGAGCGGATTACCCGCATCAAAATCCTGAAGAAAGCGGGTTACGAAGAAGCCACGGTAGAAATTCCGCTCTACCACCGCGACGGCGACTCGGAAAAGGTGTCCAGCCTGCGGGGTGTCACCTACAACCTGGTGAACGGCGTGGTGGAAAAAACCACTCTCGAAGCCAGCGGCGCGTTCATCGAAAAGCGCACTGCCAACTTGAACGTGCAGAAATTCACGCTGCCCAACGTGCGCGAAGGCTCCGTGATTGAGTACTCGTATATTCTGGCGTCGGATTACCTGTTCAACTTTCAGGACTGGGATTTTCAGCGCGCTATTTCGGTGCGCTGGAGCGAGTACCGCTCCAGCATTCCCACGTTCTACAAATACAACATCATTTACCAGGGTACCCGGCCGCTCGATGTGAACGTGCTGAGCACAGGCTCGGTGAGCTTGGTGCTGGATAATAAGTTGTCGAGCAGCGCCGGCATCGGGGCCGGGCTAAGCGCGGGCAACATAACGCTTTCGGCTACCACCGAGAATCATCGCTGGGTGCTAAAAAACGTGCCCGCCTTCCGCCCTGAGCCTTACATGACCACGGCCCGCGACTACACCGCGCGGCTGGATTTTGAGCTCACCGGCGAGCAGTGGCCCGAGCAGCCCTACCAGGACCTCACCGGCAGCTGGGAAAAAATCAATGCCCGGCTGCTGGCATCGGAGGGTTTTGGTGGGCGCATTGGGCGCGTCGGCTTTTTACAGGACCAGCTGCAGGGCCTGCCCGCCCAATACCCCGACCTGCGGGCCCGCGCCGCCGCCGTGCGCCAGGTGGTGATGGCCGCCGTGCGCTACAACGGCCAGAACCGACTGTATGCCCCGGAGCCCCTGCGCAAGGCGTTCGATGCCCACCGTGGCACCTCGGCCGACGTGAACCTACTGCTGCTCGCGGCCCTGGAGCAGGCCGGCATCAAAGCCCATCCGCTGCTACTGAGCACCCGCGACCACGGGCGGGTGAGCCAGGAATATCCGCTGCTGGAACGCTTCAACTATGTGGTGGCGCTGGTGCCCGTGCCCGGCGAAAAAGACCTGCTCGTGGACGCCACCGCGCCGGTGCTGCCCTGCGGCGTGCTGCCCGAACGCTGCCTCAACCGCGTGGGGCGCCTCGTGAGCAAGGTGCCCGCCGAAGGCCGTTGGGTAGACCTGGCTCCCGCCCAGCGCCATGTGCACTACCAGCAAATTGACATGGCGCTGGACGCGCAGGGCGGCCTCACCGGCAAGGTGCACGAGGAGTACGGCGGCTACGCCGCGGCCGACGCGCGCGGCGAAATCGCATCCCAGGGCGAGAAAAAATACCTGGCCGGTCTGCAGCAGCGACACGAAAACTGGACCCTGCCCACAATGACCGTGAACCAGGCCGAAGCCGTAGACAAGCCCCTTAGCCTGGACTACGCCTTTAGCCAGGCGGGTGCGGAGCAGCCCGCACCCGGCCCGCTCTACCTGAGCCCGCTGAGTGAGTTCGGGCCCGGTCAAAACCCGTTTCGGCACGAGGACCGAGCGTTTGCCGTGGATTTTGGCGCGCCGCAAGAAGAAACGCTGGTTCTCAACCTCATGCTGCCGGCCGGCTACGAGCTGGCCGAAACGCCCAAGCCGGCGGTGGTGAGCCTACCCAACGACACCGGCCGGTTCCGCTACTCGGTCAGCACGGCCCAGCCGGGCGTGGTGCAGCTCGTCAGCCGCCTCACCCTGAGCAATGCCGTGTACCCGGCCGAGGAATACGCCAGCCTCCGCGAGCTGTACCGCCTGCTGTTGCAAAAGCAGGGCGAGAAGCTCATCATCCGAAAAAAACCGGGTGGCTAAACTCAATTTCAATCCCCACTCCCAAACTCACTTCTCCCAATAAGACTACTATTCCTCGAAACCTCACTAGCTTTAGGTTCCTGGATTGTCCCCTACCCCCTTCCTGTTTTTTTGCATGAAACTACCCTTACGCTACCCTTCTCTGCTAGCCGCAATCTTGCTGAGTGCCTTGGCTGCCCAGGCCCAGACCGAACCCATCAAATTTGGTAAGCCCGACCCCAAGGACCTGACCGCCGCACCCTTTGTGGGCGACAGCGCGGCGGCGGCCGTGGTGCTGTGCGATTTCGGCACCACCAGCTTTCAGTACGTCAACAACAGCTTCAAGCTGGTGTCGGAACGTACTACGCGCATCAAAATCCTGAAGAAAGCGGGTTACGACGTGGCCACGGTTACGGTACCGCTGTTCCACCGCAATGGCGGCGACGAGAAGCTGTCCTCCCTACGCGGTTTTACCTACAACCTGGTGGATGGCAAGGTGGTGAAATCGAAGCTGGAAACCGCGAACACGTTTGTCGAGGAGCGCGACAAGAACTGGCGGGTGCGCAAGTTTACCTTGCCCGACGTGCGCGAAGGGTCCGTCATCGAACACGGGTACACCGTGATATCGGATTTCACCTTCAACCTGCAGGACTGGTCATTTCAGCGCGAGATACCCACGCGCTGGAGCGAGTTCCGGGCCACTATTCCCGAGTACTTCGACTACAAAATGGTGCTCCAGGGCTACCAGCCCCTGGCTGTGCAGCAAAAAACCGATAACCTGGCCCAGTTCACGATAACCTCGGGCGGCGGCTATTCGGGCGGGGGCTTTGAGGTTAAGCGCGAGGCGGGCAGCAGCGAAACCATTACGGCCCACGTCAACAGCTACCAATGGGTGATGAAGGACGTGCCCGCCTTCCGCGACGAGCCCTACATGACCACCTCCGACGACTACGTGGCCCGGCTCAACTTCCAGCTGGCCGGCGAGCGGTTTCCGGGCGAAGCCTACCGCAACATTGCCGGCACCTGGGATAAAATCAACACCGAGCTGCTGATTGACGACGATTTCGGCGCCCAGCTCGGCCGCGGCAGCTTCCTGAAAGACCAACTGCAAGGAATTCCTGCCAAATACCCCGACCTGAGTGCCCGCGCCGCGGCCGTGCGCCAGGTGGTGATGGCCGCCGTGCGCTACGACGGCACCAACCGCTACCGAACCAACGGCTCGTTCCGCAAAGCCCTCGACGCCCACCGCGGCACCGCGGCCGACGTGAACCTGCTGCTCATCGCGGCCCTGCGCACGGCGGGCGTGCCGGCCCACCCGCTGCTGCTGAGCACCCGCAGCCATGGCCGCGTGAACCAGCAGCTACCGCTGCTCGACCGCTTCAACTACGTGGTGGCCCTCGTGCCGCTGGCCGAAGGCCAAGACCTGCTCGTGGACGCCACCGAGCCGCTGCTGCCCTGCGGCGTGCTGCCCGAGCGCTGCCTTAACCAAACCGGCCGCCTCATCATGAGCAAGCCCGAGGATGCCCGCTGGGTGAACCTGGCTCCTACGCAGCGCTTTGTACACTACCAGCAGGTGAGCATGGCCCTCGATACTCAGGGCGGCCTCACCGGCAAGGTGCACGAGGAGCACGGCGGCTACTCGGGCGTGGATGCCCGCCAGGAGCTGAGCCAGCTGGGCGAGAAAAAATACTTCGCCCAGCTCGGCAGCCAGCACACCGGCTGGACGCTGCCCAAAATTGCCGTGGTCGACCGCGACGCCGTGGACAAGCCCCTGACCGTGAACTACGAGTTTGCCCAGCCCGCCGACGACAACACCACGGCTGGCACCATCTACCTGAGCCCGCTGCGCGACTTTGCCAGCGAGCAAAACCCTTTCCGGCACGACGACCGGCAGTTTCCAGTGGATTTTGGGGCCTTGCAGGACGTGACTACCATGATTACCCTGACGCTACCCGCCGGCTACGAACTGGCCGAAACCCCCAAACCCGCCGTGGTAGACCTGCCCGACGGCGGCGGCCGCTACCTCTACAGCGTGGCCGCCGTCACACCCGGCGTGGTGCAGCTCACCAGCCGCCTGAGCCTGCGCAAAACCATGTACGTAGCCGAGGAATACGCCAACCTGCGCGAATTCTACCGCCTGATGCTGCAAAAGCAGGGCGAGAAGCTGGTGATTAAAAAGAAGGCATAGCTAACCCGAATGGCTGCCATGCCGCTCCTTGCACTTATTCCCGAACAAGCAGAAATGAGAAAGGACCGTCATGCTGAGCTTGCCGAAGCATCTCTACCGCTTCGTTGATTCATTTGGATTAGTTGCGCGGTAGAGATGCTTCGGCAAGCTCAGCATGACCGTCGATTTGATGCCTTTCTGTATTAATCAGGAACAAGCTCGATAATCAATTATCCTACTATCCCGTGAAAAATCTCCTACCCCTGCTTGCCGCGCTGCCCTTGAGCAGCTTTCTGTTGGTTACCCCGGCCGCGCCCGCGCCCAAGTATGCGGTGGCCGACATTCCGGCCGCGCTGCGCGAGGGAGCGCACGCGGTGTTGCGGGCCGATGACGAGGTGGTAACCGTGAAATCGGCGGGCCGGCTGGTGCACACCGTGCACCGGGTGGTGACGGTGCTCGACGCGGCCGGCGACGACCTGGGGCGCCATGCCGTGAGCTACGATGCCCTCAATGCCGTGAGCTACCTGCGCGGCGCCGTGTACGACGGCGACGGCCGCCTGCTACACCAGCTGCGGGCCGCCGAAATCCACGACCAGGGCATGGGCGACGCGGGCGGCAGCTTCATGACCGATGTGCGGGTGCGCTACGCCGACCTGCGCCAGCCTCAGGCACCCTATACCGTGGAATTCGACTACGAAGTGGTGTCCGACAATACCTTGTTTTACCCCAAATGGCAGCCCCAGGAAACCGAGGGCCTGGCCGTGCAAAGCGCCACGCTGCGCGTGATTACCCCCGCCGCGCTGCCCCTGCGCTACCAGGAGCGGCAGCTACCGGCCGGGGGCGCGGTGGCCCGCAGCACGGCCGGCGGCCTGGAAACCTACCAGTGGCAACTAGCCGACCTGCCCGCCGTGGAGGAGGAAGAAGCCGCCCCGCCCCTGGCCTACGCCACACCGGCCGTGGCCCTGGCCCCCGGCACTTTCGAGGTGCAGGGCCACAAGGGCTCGGCGGCCACCTGGCAAAGCCTCGGGCAGTGGAACTACGAGCTGAACGCGGGCCGCGACCAGCTGCCGGCCGCCACGCTGGCCAAAGTAACCGCCCTGGTAAAAGACGTGCCCGATGCCCGCGAGCGCGCCCGGCGCATCTACGAGATGCTTCAGAGCAGTACCCGCTACATCTCGATACAGCTGGGCCTGGGCGGCTGGCAAACCTTTCCGGCCAGCTCGGTGGCCGGCAATGGCTACGGCGACTGCAAGGCCCTGAGCAACTACACCAAGGCCCTGCTGACGGCGGCCGACGTGCCCTCCTACGTGGCCCTGGTGGGGTCGGGCAACGACAGGCCCGACCTGCGCGCCGACTTCCCCAGCTCGCAGTTCGACCACGTTATTTTGTGCGTGCCCCCGGCCAAAGGCAGCCGCGCCGATACCCTGTGGCTGGAATGCACCAGCCAGACCGACCGGTTCGGCTACATGGGTAGCTTCACCGGCAACCGCCACGCCCTGCTGCTCACTCCGGAGGGCGGCAAGCTGGTGGCCACGCCCCGCTACGGGGCAACTGAAAACCGGCAGGTGCGCCGCATCGACTTGTTCTTGGACGCCGTGGGCAGCGCCACGGCCACGGCCCGTACCCTGCGCACCGGCCAGGACCAGGACTTTTACGCCCAGCTCCTGCACGGACTTGGCCCCACCGAGCAAAAAAAGTACGTGACCGACCAGCTCCGGCTGCCCACCTTCACGCTCACTAAATTCAACTTGGCGGCCACGCCGGCCAGCCCCGTGCCGGGCGTGGTGGAAACCCTGGGGCTGTCGCTGCCGGGCTTTGCCATGCCCAGCGGCAAGCGCGTGTTCGTGACGGCCAACCTGCTGAGCCGCCTGCCCGCCCTGCCCGCACAAATAGGCGAGCGCAAAGCCCCGGTGTGGCTATCCGATGCTTGCCTGCACGCCGACACCGTGCGCCTGCACCTGCCCGCTGGCTTCCGGGCTGAAACTCTGCCCGCCGCCGTGCAGCTCAGCACCGCCTACGGCACCTACGCCAGCCACTACCTCGCCCTGCCCGATGGCACGGTCCAATACATTCGCCGCCTCGAACTCAAGCGCGGAAAGCTACCCAGCACCGCCTACGCGGGCTACCTGGACTTCCGCCGCAAAATCAGCATCGCCGACAAAGCCCAGGTAGTGCTGCTGAAACTGGAAAGCTGAGTCAGCCACAGTTTGCTGAAATGGGTAAGGTTGGCGGCCGGGCGGCGAAACTGCTGTTGCTTAAAACCCTGACAAATCTTGCGTGCAAGCTTCATGGCAGCCCTTGCAAAAGACTTGGCCACGGCCCGCCTCCCGGACCTCGATGAAAAAGCGGCACGGCGCCGCAACAAAACGCCCCCGGCCAGCGCGGCCGGGGGCGTTTTACCGTGGTGTCCGACCGATTATGGGATGAAGGCGCGGCCTACTGAATCACGGTCAGGTAATAGTTACCGGCTGCCACGTTGATACTACTGCCAGTGCTGTTGGAGAACTTGACTGTCACGGTACCGGGGCTGCTCACGCGGGCGTAGCTGATGTTGGCGCCGTTCACCAGGTCGTTGGCGGGCGAGATGGCGACCGTGGCGCCAATCACGGCATTGGGTACGGCAAAAGTGACGGTAACGGCGCTGTTGGTACCGATGGGACCGATGGCCGTCTTGAATACGGTGGCCTTAATTACGCTGGCCAGTACCGTGCCATTGGTGCCTAGTTTAAAGTCCCCGTCCACATCGAGCCGGGCGCTGGGGCTGGGGGTGCCAATGCCCACGTTGCCATCGCCGCCAATGCGCAACAGCTCCACGGAAGTCCCGCTGTCATTGCCCCGATAAAAAATATGGTTGTAGCTGGCGCTGGCCACCTGGTAGCGCAGGGTGTTAGGGTCACTGCCAAAGCCCAGAAACTGGTGGTCGTTGTTATTGGCTTCAAACAGCACCAACTTGCGGTTGGCGTCGGTGTTGGCCAATTGCAGCGGGGCGTGGGGGGCGGTGGTGCCGATGCCCACGCTGCCCCCCACGAAACCGTTGCCGCTGATGTTGAAGTTGGACGCAGCCTGAAGGGTAGTCTGGTTCTGAATAAAGCTGGCGCTGCCGGTGCTGCTGCTCAGGTTGCCCAGGGCATCGGTTTGCACTACGCCGGCCGTGGTGAGGCCCCGCAGGCGGGTGCTGCCGTTCACGTCGAGCAGCGCGGTGGGGCTGGTGTTGAGGCCAAAAAAACCGTTATCAATAAAGCGGGCCCACTCCGTAACCGCGTCGCCCGTGGTCACCCGGCCGAAACGAATGCCGGCATCGCTGCCACCAGTACCCTTCTGGTTGAGCAGCCAGCTGGAGCCGTCGCCGCCCAGGCGGTTCCATTGCAGGTAAGCGCCCTGGCTGCCAACGGCCGTGGTGCCGACGGCTTGCAGCGATTTGGCCACGGCGCTGCCGCCAATGGTCCCGTCGCCGCTGATGTTGAAGTTGGACATGGCCTGTTGGGTGGTGCCGTTCTGGATAAAGTCGGTGCCGAAGGCCGTGGTGGCGGTGCTGCTGCTCAGGTTGCCCAGGGCATCGGTGGTCACTACGCCGGCCGTGGTCAGGCCCCGCAGGCGGGTGCTGCCGGCCACGTCGAGCCGGGCGCTGGGGCTGGTGATGCCAACGCCCACGTTGCCCCCCACGAGGCCGTTGCCGCTGATATTGAAGTTAGACGAAGCCTGCAGGGTGGTACCGTTCTGAATGAAGTTGGTGCCGAGACTGGTGGCGAGGGCGGCGAAGGTGGTGGTGCCCAGAACCCCGGCGGCGGAGTTGGTCACGATGCCGTCCGTGTTCAGGCCCGGTAGCGCCACGGTGCCGTTGTCGCGCCCGATGCTAACGATGCCAGCATTATTACCGGTGCCGATGTTGGTAACGGCAGTGGTAGTGTTGTTGGTGTTGATGCTGGTGGTTCCGTTAATGGTAGTTGTACCTGTGATTCCGGTGGTGCCCCTCACCGTATTGGTGCCGTTGGTGCGCCCGATGCTCACGTTGCCCGTGCCGCTGCCAGTACCGATGCTCACGGTGCCCGCGCCGCCGCCAGTACCGATGTTGGTGACCGCGCCCCCGCTGGTACCAATGTTGGTAACCGCGCCACCGGTGGTACCGATGTTGGTAACCGCGCCACCGGTGGTACCGATGTTAGTAAGCGCGCCCCCGCTGGTGTTGATGTTGGTGGCTCCGACGATGGTGGTGGAACCTAGCGTGGCGCTACCAGCCGTGAGCAGGCCGCCCACCGTGCCGGCCCCGCTGATGTTATAGCCCGCGGTCTGGGCACTGGTGGTCTGGTTCTGGATGAAGTTGTCGCTGCTGGCACTGGCCGTGGTGAGCTGCTGCCAGGCCGCCCCGTCGTAGTAGTAATAGCCGGGCGTGCTGTTGGTCTGAAAGATGATGAGGCCAGTGGCCGGGCTGGCAATGAGCCCACGCTCGCCCACCGTCAGGCGGGGCAGCAGGATTCCCTTGGTGCTGCTTACGATGTCAAGCGCCGCCGAGGCATTGGGGGCGGTAGTGCCGATGCCTACGCCGTTCTGGGCGCGGGCCGTCAGGCCGCCAACAGTAAGAAAAGCGAGCAGCAAGAGCCCGCGCCGGGGAATAAAAAATTGCTTCATCTTGAAGGGAATGAATAAGGTGAAAATGTTGGGGCAGGCGCTTACTGATATCGGGCAGGACTTCTTGGTTGTTTGAGTTTTCGGGGGGTTATGGGTGGTTGGCTTTAAGGCTTTCTGATGTATCAGGCCCAAAAAAGCAGAACTGAAGAGTGCAGTGGCCGGCGCCTACTCCACCACGCAACGGGTGGTGAAGCGGCCAGCAGGGCCGGCGTAGCGCAGGAAATAGGCCCCGGTAGCCAGTCCGGCCATTGGCACCTCACCCTGGGCGCGACCATCAAGGGCTATGGTGCCCATTAGCTGCCCGACAACGCTCAGTATTTCCAGCGTTCCCGCCTCAGCCGGGCCGGTGTAGAGGTAGCGGACTGCCTGCCCGCTGGCCACGCGGGTGGGGTAGACCACAAAGCCAGCGGCCAGGGGCGCGAGGCCCACCGAGCGCACGGGCGAGTAGCTCACCTCCCCGCTCACGTCGGTCTGGCGCAGGCGGTAGTAGAGCAGGGTGGCCCCGGCCGGCAGCCGGTCGTCGAGCAGGGCGTAATCGTGGCGGGCGGTGCTGTTGCCGGCCCCGGCCACGCTGCCGATGGCGGCGAAGTTGCGGGCATCGCGGCTGCGCTCCACCGTGAAGCCGGCGTTATTCAGCTCCGTGGCGGTGGCCCAGCTCAGGCGCACGGCGGCCAGCCCCTCGGCACGGGCCGTGAAATCGAGCAGGGTTACGGGCAGCGGGCTGGCCGCGTTGCTGACGGTGAAGCGATTCAGGGTGCCGAAGCTGGCCGTAATGCTGCGGCCGCTGGCATCGGTTTCGGGGCCGTGCAGGGCCCAGGGCTGTCCGTTGGCGGTTTGCCCGTAGATGCGGGCCTGGGTGAAGCCGCTCATCCCATTGTCATCGTCGGCCAGCCAGCTCAGGGTGAGCTGCACGGGGGCGTTGGCGGCGGGCTGGGTGGTCGGAACCACGGTCCAGATGCGGTCGATGCCCTTGTAGATATTACTGGCCAGGTTTACGCCCCGGCTCACGTTGTCGGTGAGCAGGCCGGCGGTGCGGGTAATGGCCACGGTGCCCAGGGCGGAGCCGGGGCTGAGGCTGGCCCCGTGGCCGAAGTCAACCAGCCCGCTATTGACGGCGTTACGGGTGATTTCGAGGCTTCCGAGCACGTAGCGGCCCGTGGCCTCCCCGGCGAGGGTAGCGCCGTGGGGCAGGCGCAGGGTGCTGATGGTGGACCCGTTCTTGGTATTGAGCAGGCCGTTGGTCAGGGTCAGGTTGCTGGTCAGGGTCAGGTCGCCGGCCAGGTGCAGGGTGTTGGCGCCGGCCGTGGTTTTATTAAGGAGCACCTGATAAAGGGAAGCACCGCCGGAGGTCAGGAGCTGGTCGGCGGTACCGGTGAAGCTGACGGGGCTGGTACCGGGGGAGAGCGTACCGGCATTGGTGAAGTCGCCGCGCACTTCAACGGTGCCGGTGCTTAAGTTAAGTGTACCGCCGGCTTGGTTGGTCAGGGCGCCATCGACGCGCAGGGTCCCGGTATTGGTGAGGGAGCTGCCCGCTTGGTTTATGAAGCCGCCGGCACCCACGAAAAGGGTAGCACCAGCCTCGACGGTGATGGCGGCCCCGGCATTAGTCAGGTCCTGGGCAGCGGCGGAACCGCTCAGCAGCAGGCCCGCGCCGAAAAAGAGGGGAAACAGGTGTTTCATACAAACATTGATTAGGGTGCGAAAAGCACTGATGAAACTTGTGCAAAACCAAGACTCAACAAATGTTTTACATAGAAACCGGAGTAAGTGAGTTCATCAACTACCATCGCAAAAAAGCCACTCAGGGCAATTAGTGCGCGTGATGAATGGCCTGACCGACAGCGCTGGCAAGTGACCGCAATGATACCCGAGCCAGACAATGGCATGTAGTATTTTTCATAGAAAAAATACTACATGAAAAAGCTTTCCTGACCCTCTCTTTTGGTTTCGAAAGAAAATATAACAGGATGAAATTACTATAGAATTTCAATTAAACACCATAGCGTTTAATAATTTTTTATTATCCCCCGTTAAACTATGGCTAATCCGCGTTGAGGCCTTGAAACGTGCCCTAAAACTTCACCCGCATCTGGGCTTTCACCTCGCCGCGCAGCGGGCCCTGAATGGTTTCCAGGCCTGAGCCGACGGTGGTTTGGTAGCGGTAGCGCGTCTCGGCGTAGCGGAGCCAGAGGGTAATGGCGCGATTCACGCGGACTTCGGCGATGCCGTAGACGCGCGTGCCCTGGCCGTAGAGGGCCGGAATGGATACCGCCAGCAGCACGTCCTGCTCATACACGTACTGGCGGGTGTCATAGTCGTCGGAATCGAATAGGGAGTAGCGGGCCGTGAGCCTGAGCACGGAGTTGGGGCGGTAGCTCAGGTCCTGGGCCAGCACGTAGCCCCGGCGCCAGGCCCGGCCGTCGTCGTCGCGCAGGCGCGAGGCTTGCACGCGGGTGCGCAGCTCCAGGTTGGGGGCCGGCGCGGTATTGTAGTACAGCAGCACGCTTTGGCGCAGCTGCTCGCCGGGCAGCGGCACCGGGCGGGTGGCACCGTCGGCGGGCAGGTCGCGGGGTTTCAGGCGCTGGCGCAGCTGCACATAAAGCAGGTTGGTTTTGCTGGGCGTGAAGGCCAGGCGCAACAGGGCGTCGTGGCCGTCGGTGGGGGCGCTGGCCCGGTAGCGCAGCCACGGAAAGCTAAACTGGTCGTAGTAGGCCGACACTTCCCAGCGGGCCACGGGACGCACTTTCAGGCCCAGGTACACCCCGGTTTCGTTGATGTTGCGGGTGTTTTCGCCAAAGGCGTTGCCGTAGATGGTGTGGAAATTCCGGTCGTAGTGCCGCACCAGCACGGCCGCGTCCACCGTGGGGCCAAGGCTGGCTAGCAGGCCGTTCACGGTGCCCAGCCCCCCGCTGCTGCTGCGGGCCGACTCGCCAAACAGCAGCAGGTTGCGCCACACGTAGCTGTAGTTCACCGACAGCGCCAGGTTTTGCTTGCCGCTCAACTCGAACCGGTTGTAGGGCTCGGCCCGCCGGAGCAGCGCCGTGCCGTAGTGCGTGAACACGCCGGTGGCCGCCACGGCCAGGTTGCCACTGCGGCTGGTGTAGCCCAGGTTGCCGCCGCCCACGGTTTCGGCCAATTGGTGGCGGTTGGCCAGCTCCGAGGCCGTGCGGTGAAACCCGGTCAGGAGCAGGCCCGACGTAAACTCGTCGAACTGCGCCAGCGAATCCTGGGCTTGCTGTAGGTTGGCATCCACGTTTTTGTGCGACACGAAGCCGGTGGCCTGCACGGTGGGCGCCACCTGCACCGTGGCCGCCCCCCCCCGAAAAAACGAGTTTTCGAGCAGCGATGAATACGCCCGCACGCCCACCGACGAGCGGCGCAGCGTGGTAATCGTTTCGGCCCCCTTGCCCACGCCCAGGCCCGACGAGAGCAGCAGCCCCTGCCCGAATTGCAGCTGATAGTCGCCCAAAGCCAGCGTTTTCAGCCGGCCCCGCTCCTGCACCAGGAAGTGCGCCGACACGTAATCGGCGCCGAACTGACCATTTTTGGGGTTCCAGGTGAGCTGTTCGCCGGCATCTTTTTCCAGTGAAAAGCCCAGGCTGAAATCCTTGGTGTGGCTCACCCGGTAGCGTATCAGCATCTTATCGGGCGAGCCGAGGTAGCGCGTGGTGGGCCGGCCCTGAAAGAGCGTGGGCGGCGTGTAGCCCTGGCGCTGCTGCAGCACCCGCTCGTAGCGCAGGTACAGAGCGTTGTTTTCTTCGCGGGCAATGCGCTGCCACAACGAGCCACGGGCCGCGTTCTGGCTGCCACTCAGCACGCTCATAAACGGCAAAATGCGGTTTATCGTCCGCAAGTCGTAGCCCTCGATGCTTTGCAGCTCATACACGCTCAGCAGGTCGCCATTGGCCTCGCGGTGCCGGAGCAGGGTCGTTATCTGGTTTTCAGTCAGCAGCAGCAGCGACCGCAGCTCCTCACGAGTAGCAGTGTTGAGGTTGATGGGCGTCTGATAATATTGAAGCAGCGTTTCGTATAGGTCCTCGTACGGCACCTGGTCCGATTGTATTTCCGCGAACAGCTCCTGCGTGAGCCGGTCCAAATCGGGCGCCCGCCGGATATAATCCTGAGCTTGGGTATAATTAGTAATCAGTAATTGAGAATTAATAATTACCAGAAGAAATAAAATGCGCTTATAATTGCAAATCAGCAGATTATAAACCTGATGAATTAAATTATTAATCAGCAAAAAACTGAGCGTAACGAGTTTTTTCATTCTTAATTACTAATTGTTAATTACTAATTAAAATTAATTTCCCCAGGATTTACTCACGCTCAGGTGCTGGCTGAAGCCCAGGGATTGCTGAAAAGCTGCCGCGTAATCAATTTGAAACGCACCGGCCAGCACGCCGATGCCCGCGCTGGCCTGCTCCGTGGCGGTGGCCAGCCCGATGCGGGCCGCCAGCGCGGGCACCGGCCGGTACTCCAGGCCGGCCTTGAAGTTGGCGACCCGCTCCACGTCCTTTTCGGTTTCGACCACCAGCAGCACCTGCGCGGTGGGGCGGTAGGCCAGGCCGGCCTTGAGCACAGTGGGCACCCGCTCGTCCTGGTAGCTGGCCAGTTGGGCCTGGTTGAGGTTGTAGAGCGAAGCACCGAAGCTGAGCCGCCGGGGAATAACTTCGATTTGGCCGCCCAGGGTGCCCAGCAGCACGCGCCGGCTACCCAGCCCCTCAATGCTCACTTGCAGCATATCGACGCGCCCGCCCAGGCTGATTTGCCCGAAGCGGTAGCCGTAGCCGGCCCCCACCCGGGTTTCGTTGTAGAGCTGGCCGCCAAAGCGCTGCGCCTCGAACGCCACCACGCCGTGACGGGCCCAACTGGGGGCCACGGCTGCGGCAGGCACCTCGCCGGCCACAACGGGCGCCACCCCAATGCGGCCCAGCGGCAGGGCCACTGCCAGGCCCCCCACGTTCAGGGCAGAGCTGAAATAGCGGTTTTCGGCGTAGAAGCCCACTGTGGGCCGCTGCATCTCGCCCAGCCCGGCCGCGTTGTTGCCCATGCTCCATACCTCGCCGGCCAGCGCCACCGAGGCGTTGCCCAGCGCGGCCGCACGCGCGCCCCGCACCCCCGGCCCATTGCTTTGGGCCACGGCCGAAGCCACCGGCAGCAGGCTCAAACAGCCCAAAAAGAATCGAAAAATTGAAAGATAGCGGGGTAAATAGTGTTGCATGCCGGGAAGGTAACATGCTGCTGGCAAATGGCTGAGGTTTGGGCCGAAATTATTTTACCCCGCTCGGGGGTTACTCATTCAGGCCCCATTGCCGAACTTGCCAGCCCATGCCCCGCTCCTTCTCTGCCGCGCCGCGCCGCGAAACCCTGCTCTACAAAAACCAACCCCTTAGCTACACCCTCGTCTTCCGGTCGCGGCGCACCATTGGCTTTGCCGTGCGGCCCGATGGTAGCGTGCAAGTGAGCGCCCCGGCTGGCCTGCCGGCCGAGTGGGTAGCCCAGCAGGTGTTAAAACGGGCCGACTGGATTCTGAAACATCAAGCCACTTTTGCGGCCCGCCCGGCGCCCGCTCCCACGCGGCACTTCGATGCCGGCAGCGTGCATTACTACCAGGGCCAGCCCTTGCGGCTGCGCTTTATGGCAGCGCCCCGCCCCGATGTTGCCGTTGTGGGCGAGGACTTGCTGGTTTATTCGCCCAGCCCGCTCTCCACAGCCCAAACCGAAGCACTGCTCCTGGCCTGGTATGCCCGCCAGGCCAGCCAGCACTTTGCCGAGTCGCTGGTGCGCGTGTGGCCGCGCTTTGCCGAGTTTGGCCTGCTTCGGCCCACGCTGGTGGTGCGCCAGATGCGGACGCGCTGGGGCAGCTGCACGCCCCGCTCGGCCCGCATTCGCCTCAGCCCCGAGCTGGTGCGGGCCCGCCCCGAGTGCCTCGACTACGTGCTGCTGCACGAGTGCTGCCACCTGCTGGTGGGCGACCATTCCAAGGCTTTTTACGACCTGCAAACGCGGCTTATGCCCGACTGGGAGCGGTGGAAGGACGAGCTGAATGCCTTGCCCAGGTAGCAACCTCAGTAATTCAGCTTCTCAAATTCAGCTTTTAAATTTCTGCCATGTCCCGGTTGTTTCGTGCCTTTTTCCTTGGTCTGGTCTGGTTCTACCGGCACTTTATTTCGCCGCTCACGCCGGCCAGCTGCCGCTACACGCCCACCTGCTCGGCTTATGCGGCCGAGGCCATCACCAAACACGGGCCGTGGCGCGGCGGGCAGTTGGCATTGCGGCGCATTGCCCGCTGCCATCCGTGGGGCGGCCACGGCTTCGACCCCGTACCCTAGTGCTTTGGGCGCGTATAGACAGGATTCATTCTCTAGCTTAGCAATTCCGAATTTTAATGCATTTTAGCTCCATCCTGCCTGCGGCCTTAGCCGTTCTCCTTACTTCTACTGCCTGCTCGGAAGTTAAAAGCAGCGAAAATTCTACTGGTGAACAGACTGGCAAATCCCAAGAGGAGAACAAGGAATCGCTCGAAGACCGACTTACTGATGCTGCCGTGCCCGGCCTACGCCAGGTGGGGCTGCTCGAGGGCGTATCCGAAAGCTCGGGCCTGGCCCCTGGCCCGCAACCGGGCAGCTACTTCACGTTTGGTGATAATGGCAATAAAGCCATTCTTTACCAGATAAACGACTCGGGCGGCGTCATGAATAAAGTGAAAGTAGAGGCCAAAAACCACGACTGGGAAAGCCTGACCCGCGACCCACAGGGCAACTATTTCATCGGCGACTGCGGCAACAACGGCTCCAACCGCCGCAACCTGCGCCTGCTGCGTCTGAACCCGGCCACGCCGCAGCAGGTGGGCGAAATCAACTTCACCTACGCTGACCAAGACGAGTTTCCACCCAAGAAAAAGCAGCGCAATTTCGACTGCGAGGCCACGCTCTGGCACGAAGGCCAGGTGTGGCTCTTTACCAAAGACCAGCAGGAAAAGTCCAGCAACGTGTACACCGTATCCGACCAGCCCGGTACGCACACCGCCAAACGCGTGGGCAGCATCGCTATTCCGGGGCAGGTAACCGATGCCGCCCTGAGTCCCGGCGGGCGCCGGCTGGTCCTGCTCGGGCGGGAAGAGCTGTTTGTACTGGAGGGTGGTTCGTGGGCCGAGATGCTCAAAGCCACGCCCCGCCAGATTGACCTCAAAGGCGCCGGCCAAACCGAAGGCGTTGCTTTCAAAGATGAAAATACGCTGGTTATCAGCACTGAACAAGGTAACCTGTACGAATTCACGCTGCCGTAGCCAACTGGCCATCGCGCCGAAAAAAGGCCCGCTTGGTTTGCTCCAGGCGGGCCTTTTCAGGTGGTTGAGGCACTTATTTTTTGGGGGCGGGCACGGCCGGCAGCGTGGTTACCGGGTCGCCTTCGCGGCCCAGGTCGCGGGGGGCGTAGCCGTAGGGATTCTGCGGGTCTTTACCGGCCCGCCACAGCACCCAGATACCGATAAAAATCAGCGGAATACTTAGCAGCTGGCCTTGGTTGAAAAGGTTACCATCCTCGAAAGCCACCTGATTTTCTTTGAGGTACTCGCCCAAAAACCGCTGGGTGAAGAGCAGCACCACAAACAGGCCAAACAGCTGCCCGCGTGGCGTGCGCTCCTTGGTACGGTTCCACATGAAGTAGAGCAGAATGAGCAGGAACACGCAGAAAATAGCCTCGTAGAGCTGCGTGGGGTGGCGCGGCACGGCCACGCCCTGAATTAAATGCTCGGTATCGCGGGGGAAAATAAAGGCCCACGGCACGTCGGTGGGCTTGCCCACGATTTCGGAATTCATCAGGTTGCCGGTGCGGATGCAGGCGCCGCCCAGCGCCACCACAATCACAATCCGGTCGAGCACCCACAGATAATCAAACTTGTTGTTGCGGGCAAACAGCCAGCAGGCCAACAAGATACCAATGGTAGCACCGTGGCTGGCCAAACCGCCCTGCCAGATGCGAAACACCACCATGGGGTCGGCCATCAGCGCATCGAAATCATAAAACAGCATGTGGCCCAGCCGGGCACCCACGATGGTACCAATCAGCATGTAGATGGTAATCACATCGACCCACTGCGGCGACGTGCGCTCCGAGCGATAGATGTGGGTGAGCACGAACGTACCCACCACGAAGGGCAGCATGAAAAACAGCCCGTACCAGCGCAGCGTAATCGGCCCCAACTGTGTACCAAATACCGTCCACGGACCAAAAGCGTGAATGATGGGGTCGACGTCCCAATAAATAGAAGCGAGAAATGGCAACATGCGGCGAAGGAATTAAATAAGGCTCAAAGGTACTGCGACCGGTGAACTTGATGGTTTTTGATGATAACAGCGACGCCAGGCAGCGCGCTGGTTGGCAGTTTGGCTACTGCGGATGAGAACGTAGCGGGGACGCTGCGGCCGGGGCAGTAGCAGGAGTAGCGGCCGGTGCCGGGCGCAAAGCCCCAACATCGCCGCTGAGTACCAGCATTATCACGCCGAGCAGCGCCGCGTAGGCCGGACGGCGCATCCACACGGGCACGGCCCGGCCCGGAGTAGTGGGGCGGCCGGCGAGCCGGGCGCTTACCCGGTTATAAAAGAACGGGCGGGGCTGCCCTTGCGCCTGGTCGTGCAACTGGCGCACCAGGTCTTCCCATTCCTGCTCGGGAGTGGGGCGAAATGCAGAATCAGACATAGCGAAGGTGGGGTTGAATGTGTTTGCGAAGCGTTTGCCGGGCGCGGAATAGGAGGGATTCCACGGCGGGCACGGTGGTTTGTAGCACCGCCGCTATTTCGTCGTAGCTCAAGGCCTGCTCGTGGCGCAGGGTGAAGGCCACCTGCTGCTGGTCGGGCAGCCGGGCAATGTGGGCGAGCAGAAGCTGGAGCTGCTGTTGGCCTTCGAGCAGCGCCTGCGGGTGGGCGTGGTCGGGCGGCTCGTGCAGCACGTCGTTATCGAAGCCCAACAGGCTGGTGAAGTAGGCGAAGCGCTTTTTGGTCTGAGCCTTGCGGCGGCTTTTCAGCGCCCGCGAAGTAGTCAGCCGGTAGAGCCAGGTCGTTAGCGAAGCGTCGCCCCGAAACCGGGCAATGGTCTGGTAAACCTCCACAAATACTTCCTGGGCCACGTCTTCCGCTTCTTCGGGGGTGCGCAGCAAGGAAAAGGCCGTGCGGTAAACCCGGTCCTGGTACCGCGTCACCAACGTTCGGAAGGCGACTTCGCTGCCCGCCTGCAACTGCGCCACCAGGTCAGCCTCAGCATCTGCCATTCCAGCATCAGGCAAGGGAATACTGGCCGGCAAATCGGGCACCAAAAGTAGCGGAAGGGAGTAAGCCACGAAAGAACGAGCAGCAGGGTGAGTGAAGGCCAGCCCCGGCGCGGTTTCGGCCGGGGCTACAAAGCATAAGGCCCCAACTGCCGGGAAAACTTGCGCGGACTTGTGCTTTTATTTTTTTATGCGCACTGCCTACGCGCCGCACAAACTGAAGCAGCTGCCTAGTAGGTAGCCATTAGCTACAAGGCTTGTTCCTAAATACGGAAAAGCATAAAACTGACGGTCATGCTGACCTTTCTTTATTGATTTCTGCTTATTCGGAAACAAGTCTTGTAGCTTAAAGCTCCCCAATTACAATGCCGCCAGCTCGGCCGCGAAGCCGCCGCTGAGAATGGGGAAACGCAGCCACGAGCGCGGGTCCACGTTGTAGTCGTCGAGGTGGAAGCTGGGGGCGTAGCGCTCACGCTTCCACTGGTTGCGGCTCCAGAGGTTGTAGAAACGGCGCACATAGGTTTTCAATTGCTCGTGGTCGAAGCCAGTCGCTTCGGTTTCCAGCGTGGCCAGCACCTGGCGCGGGCTCAGCCGGTCGTAGAAGGCCAGCCGTTCGATGCGGTTGAGCAAGGTGTAAGGCATGAGGTCGCGCTCGTCGGTTTGCTGGTCTTCCAGGGGGCGCAGCTCGGCGGTGGGTTGCAGGGCGTTTACGTGGCGCAAGGCGGCGTAGCCCAGCTCGGTTTCGGCCCAGCGTAGCCACTTTTTTACGAAGTCTTTATCTACGCCCGCAATGGGCGAGATGCTGCCGGCCGTGTCGCCGTCCATGGTGCAGTAGCCCACGCTGGCCTCCGAGCGGTTGGAGGTGGTGATGAGCAGGGCGTTCAGCACGTTGGCCAGCAGCCAGATGCCGGGCGCCCGCACCCTGGCCTGAATGTTTTGCAGGGCCAAATCATCGGTTTGCCAGGTCAGCTCCCGGCCCAGCGCGCCCTGAATTTTGCCCACGTAACCAGTCACTTCCGCGTCGATGCCCCAGTTATGAAAACGGGCGCCAATGCTCTCGGCCAGCTCTTGAGCGGAGTTGAGCGTGTCGTCCGAAGAATTCACGGTGCCCTGGTAGGCGCAGGTGAGCAGCTGCCGCACCAGTTGCTGGTTGTCGGTCAAAACCGAGGCTTCGGAGGTGGCCGGCGCGGCATCAACTACCTGCGCCGCCGCACCGCCCGCGCCAGTTTGCAGCACTACTTTTTCAACCTCAGGAAAGCAGCCGCTGCGGCGCTTAAACGATTCCATTCCCAGCTCCTCCACGCCCAGCCGCACCATTTCGGCCACGCCCACGGCGCAAAAGCTGGAGTCGGCCCCGCCACTCAAACTCAACACGAAGCCGCTGGTGCGGGACTTGCGCAGGTAGTCGAACAAGCCCAGGCTCATGGCCTGGTTCAGCTCCTTATACTCATCAGGCGCGGGCAGGGGCACGACTTCAGCCGGCGCTAGCTCCGCGTCAAAATCCACGTCTATCCACTCCAAATCAACTTCCTTGAAGCTCAGCAGCTGGTTACGCAGCAGCAGGTGGCCGTTGCGGGCCACCATAATTTCGCCATCGAAAATAATCCGGCCCGACTCGTTGCCCAGCAAGTTGGCGTAGAGGTAGGTGCAGTTGAAGGTGCGCGAAGCTTTGGTCACCAGCTGGTAGCGCACGTCGGTTTTGCTCATGGCAAAGTGGCTGGCCGAGGGGTTCACAATCAGGTCCACGCGGCCCACCAAGCGGCAAGCGGGGCGCACATCGTCGGGCCGCCAGGCATCTTCACAAATCTCAAAACCAAAACGCACGCCCTGGTGCTCAAAAACCAGGTCGCCCAGCTGCCATTCCTCGCCTTCCCACTTTACGGTTGTGGTTTCGCCCGCCACCCAGGGCGCAAAAAACCGGGTTTCGTAATGCACGCCGTCGTTGGCCAGAAACTGCTTGGCCGCGAAGCCCAATATTTCGCCATCGCGCAGCACCGCCGCCGTATTATACGTCCGGCCGCTGAGCCGCACTGGCAGGCCCACCACCACGCAAATGCCGTGCGTCCAGGGCCGCACGGTTTGCAGGTGCGTCAGCGCGGCTTCAGGCATCCAGTCGCTCAGAAACAGGTCCTCGCAGCCGTAGCCGGTCAGGCACAGCTCGGGCAGGCACAGCAGCTCCACGCCCGCCGTTTTGGCCTGAGCTATGGCCGTTTCGATATTGCGAAGGTTGTTCTCCCAGTCGATGGGAATCTGATTGAGGGCGGCTCCGGCAATACGCATGGGTTGTAGGGTATGAGGGTAAGCGGGTGGGAGGGAAAGAAGCAGAAACAGTCGTGATAAAAACGTTGCGGGTACCGGCGTTTGCAGCGGCAAGGCCCTCCTACCCACACACCCTCAAACCCTCCTACCCTGATTCACCCCTAACTTACGCCCAGCGACGTTAGCGCGCGTTCAGCGGCCAGCTGCTCCGCTTGCTTCTTGCTCAGGCCCATGCCGGTAGCCACCACTTCCTCATCCAGCAGCACCGTGGCCGTAAACTCCATCATGCCGCCCGGCCGGGCTTCCCCGGTGAGGTCGTAGCGGAGAGTTTTGCCCTGGCGCTGGGCCCATTCCACCAGCTTACTCTTGAAATTGGCCGTGGTGGTGGTGAGCGTGTGCACGTCCACAAAGCCCTTCACGAGGCGGGTGAGCACAAATTTACGGGCGGCCTTGTAGCCCAAATCCAGGTACACGGCGCCCACCAGTGCCTCCAGGGCATTGCCGTTCACGGAGCGCGAGCGGGCGGCGCGGCCCTGCGCTGTGTCTAGCTGCACCAGCTTGTCGAGGCCCAGTTTGAGGGCGATGCCGTTCAGGCTTTCGCGGTTTACGATGCGCGAGCGCATTTCCGTCAGGAAGCCCTCCTGCTCGTAAGGGTACTTCCGAAATAAGTATTCGGCCACCACGGTGCCCAGCACGGCATCGCCCAGAAACTCCAGCCGCTCGTTGCTTTGGTGGCGCCCCAAAGCGGGCTGTTGCCGCACCGCCGACGAGTGCGTGAAGGCCAGCCGGTACAGCTTCACATTGGTTGGCGTGAGGCCCGTCACCGTGCTGATTGCCTGACGAAAGGCTTTATCCGAACCAAAAAAACGGGAAACGAAACCGAGCATGAATCACTGATTGTCGCTGACTAACCGTGATTTTGCTGATTATAGTCAGCTAATCAAGTCAAGCCTGACGAAGGAAATAGGGTGGCGAAGTGGCGGCCTCAAAAATCAGCGAAATCACAAATAATCTGGAACAATCAGTGATTAAGCTTTCGAGGAAACAGGGTGGCAAATGGCAGCCTCAGAAATCAGCGAAATCACGGTTAATCCGCAACAATCAGTGATTAAGCTTCCGGAAAATTACTGAGGTGTTGTGGCCGCCAAAACCGAAGGTGTTGCTCATGGCAATGCGCACGTCGCGCTCCTGGGCCACATTCGGCGTGAAGTTCAGGGCCTGGTTGATTTCCGGGTCGGGCGTGTGCAGGTTGATGGTGGGCGGCACCAGACTATGGTGCATGGCCAGCAAGCAGGCCACGGCTTCTACGCCGCCGGCTCCGCCCAGCAGGTGGCCGGTCATGCTTTTGGTCGAGGAAATGTTGAGCGTTTCGGCAAACTCGCCGAACACCTTCTCAATGGCTTTGATTTCGGCCCCGTCGCCCAGCGGCGTGCTGGTGCCGTGGGTGTTGATGTAGTCCACCTCACCGGCCGTAATCTGGGCGTCGCGCAAGGCGTTCTGCATCACCAGCACCACGCCGCTGCCGCTGGGGTCGGGCGCGGTGATGTGGTAGGCGTCCGACGACATGCCGCCACCAATCAGCTCAGCATACATTTTGGCGCCGCGAGCCTTGGCGTGCTCGTACTCCTCAAGCACCAGCGCACCCGCACCTTCGCCCAGCACAAAACCGTCGCGGTCCTTGTCGTAAGGGCGCGAGGCCGAGGTGGGGTCATCGTTGCGCTCGCTCATGGCCTTGAGGGCGTTGAAGCCGCCCACGCCCGATTCGGTGATGGCTGCTTCGGAGCCGCCGGTCACCATCACATCGGCCAGGCCGAGACGAATGTTGTTGAAGGCCGCAATAATGGCATCGTTCGACGAGGCGCAGGCGGAGGTGGTGACGTAGTTGGGACCGCGAAAGCCGTTTTTGATGGAAATGTTGCCCGACGAGGAGTCGGCAATCATGCGCGGAATGAAGAAGGGCGAGTAGCGCGGTGTACCGTCGCCACGGCCAAAGGAAATGCACTCCTCCTGCAACGATTTCAGGCCACCGATGCCGGAACCCCAAATCACGCCCACCCGGTCCTTGTCTACGCCGCTTTCCAGAATGCCGGAATCGGCAATAGCTTCGTCGGCGGCCACCACCCCAAACTGGGTGAAAAGGTCCATTTTACGGTGCTCCTTGCGGTCGAAGAAATTATCGGCCTCGTAGCCTTTCACTTCGCAGGCGAAGCGGGTTTTGAACTTGGCCGGGTCGAAGCGGGTGATGGTGGCGGCGCCACTTGTGCCCGAGCGCAGGCCCTCCCAGTAAGCTACGGCAGTATTGCCCAGCGGTGTAATGGCCCCAAGGCCGGTAACGACAACCCGTCGGATGGACGACATAAGCAAACGCCAATGGCGCGAAAGATGAAGCAGGATAAAACAGCAAAACCGGCCGGCGGCGGGCCGGCCGGTATGCGCAGAACTACTTGTTCGTGCCCACCGAAACGCAAAATCTGGTCAACGTAATTCGTTCAAATTCTGCGTTTCGGTGGGCGATGACAAAACTATTTAGCGTGCTCCTCGAGGTAGCTGATGGCTTGGCCCACGGTACCGATGTTTTCGGCCTGGTCGTCGGGAATGCTCACGTTGAACTCTTTTTCGAACTCCATAATCAGCTCGACGGTGTCCAGCGAGTCAGCACCCAGGTCGTTGGTGAAGCTGGCTTCGGTGGTTACCTCCGAGGCTTCAACGCCCAGTTTATCAATAATAATGGCCTTTACTTTTTCTGCGATTTCAGACATCTCCGTGGGGTTTAGGGAAAACTACGGCGCAAAGTAACGAGAGATTTCCCAACTAACCCATGCCCGCGCTTCCCAATTGCGGGTATAAGATTATGGCGGCGGGTCTGGCAGCGGCCCCCGGCAAGCCGTAGCTTTGCCCCTGTCCGCCCGGCGGGCGCCCCATCCGTGGCCTTATGAAGACCTTCATTCTTGACGTTGACTACGAGTGCGACTTTGCCCTGTTTGGGCTCGTGAGCAGCTCCCGCGACTACACTCTGGCCTGGACCCTGAACCGGGCCCTGCGCCTGCGCCTCATCAAGCAGCCCGAGCTGCTGCTCAACCTGCTCAGCCGGGGCCGGCTGGTGTTTACGCACTACCTGCACGCCACCGAAACGCTTACTTTTCGACTGCTGCGCAACCGCTCCATTGCGCCCTCTAACTTAAAAAAGCCTTTCTTAGCGCCTGATATTAAGGAGTACGACTATTTGCTGGCCGTGAGCAACGGCTGCGGCGCCTTCGCCGACGAGGAATTGCTGCAACAGCTCGCGGCGCTGGACGCCGTGCAGTACGTGTGTCAGTTCGACCCCAACACATTGAAATACAAGGAAAACCTGCTGCTCTAACTTAAATTCGTAACTCCCCTGCTTTTCAAGAAGGGGAATTTTTTTGTCATTAAATCGCCAATTCATGGAAAATCGTTCTGCATTCAACAAAACTAAAATCGTGGCCACGGTTGGCCCGGCATCTAATACCTACGAACGGCTCGGCATGCTTATTCGCGAGGGTGTGGACGTGTTTCGGCTCAACTTCTCGCACGGCTCGCACGAAGACCATTTGTCGGTCATCAACACGGTGCGGCGGCTGAACAAGGACCTGCGCACCTCGGTGGGCCTGCTTCAGGATTTGCAGGGGCCCAAAATTCGCCTTGGCGAGGTGGAAGGCGGCGGCGTGGAAATCAAGGCCGGCGATAAAATCAAGCTCGTGTGCGGCGAAAAGGAAATCAGCACGGCCACGCGCCTGAGCACGATTTATATGGGGCTGGCCCGCGACGTGAAAGCCGGCGACATGATTTTGATTGACGACGGCAAAATTGAGCTTAAGGTGCTGGCCACCGACCGCGAACAGGAAGTGGACGTGGAAGTAATTTACGGCGGCCTCGTGAAGCCTCGCAAAGGCATCAACCTGCCCGACTCCGAAGTGTCGGCCCCGAGCATGACGGAGAAGGATATCGAGGACCTGGCGTTTGGCCTGGCCAACGACGTGGACTGGGTGGCCCTGAGCTTTGCCCGCAAAGCCGATGACATCCTGTTCATCAAAAAGCTGATTGCCGAAGCCGGCAAGAAAACCCGCGTCATCGCCAAGATTGAAACGCCTGACGGCCTGCGCAACATCGACGAAATCATCGCCATCACCGATGCTGTGATGGTGGCCCGCGGCGACCTTGGCGTGGAAGTGAAGATGGAAGAGGTGCCAATGGCCCAGAAAATGATTATTGCCAAGTGCAACGCCGCCGGCAAGCCCGTGATTGTGGCCACCCAGATGATGGAGAGCATGATTACGGCCCCGCGCCCCACCCGAGCCGAAACCAGCGACGTGGCCAACGCCGTGCTCGACGGTGCCGACGCCGTGATGCTCTCGGCCGAAACCGCCGTGGGCGCCTACCCTGCCGAAGTTATCCGCTCCATGGTGGGCACGATTCTGAGCGTGGAAAACAACAGCCCGCAGCTCTTCCACAAGTGGTGGCCCATCGACTCTGACACCACCCATTTCATGGCCGACAGCGTAATTTCGGCCGCCTGCCACTTGGCCAAAAACACGGGTTCCAAGGCCATCACCGGCATGACGCACCATGGCTACACCGCCTTTCAGCTGGCCAAATACCGCCCCAAAGCCAATATCTTCGTCTTCACCGACAACCGGCCCTTGCTCACGGTCCTGAGCCTGGTCTGGGGCGTGCGCAGCTTCTATTACGACCGCCTCATCAGCACCGACAGCACGATTACCGACATCCGCTACGTCCTCACCACCACCGGCCACCTCGTGGCGGGCGATGTTTTCATCAACACCGGTTCCATGCCCATTCAGGAAAAGGGCAAAGCCAATATGGTGAAGGTGAGCGTGGCGTAGGCTTCCAGCTTTTTGTATAAAAAAAACGCCTGTTTCCGGCTGGAAACAGGCGTTTTGCATAAATCACCTACTGCTTATTCAGGCGGAAAGTGGCAGTAGCTCCGGCCGCGTCTTGCAGGCGGACTACGTACACGCCCACCGGCTGGCCCGCCAGGGGTACCAGCACCGCCTGCTGGCCGGGGCGCAGCGCAGTGGCCCACAGGCGGCGGCCCAGCGCGTCCAGCAGCTCGACGCGGGCGCCGGAGCGGGCAGAAGGGGCGTTCAGTTTCAGGGTGACCGTTTCCGCCGCCGGGTTGGGGAAGAGGCTGGCAACGGCAATGGCCGGCGCCACCCGAACGGGCAGCAGCGTGGCGAAGCCGACCGGCGAGCCGCACACCAACGGAGTGCCCGCGCCGCGCCGGTAATACACCAGCTCCGTTTGCCTGGTTCGCACATCGCCCATGCCCGCCGCTGGCCCGAGATACTGGTTCCAGGCCAGGGCATCCAGGCCGGGCGCGTAAGTAACGTCCGGGCCGCTGTCGGGGCGCTGGTATACCCGCTGATAGGGCAGCCACGTACCGCTGCTGAAGCAGTTTCCAAGGGAGTTATCGCGCAATCCCCCACCAACAAGGTAGGCTTGCGGAGCGGTGAAAAGCGGGTCGGGCCGGTACTCGCCGCTGAGCAGGCCCAGCGCCGGAAACTGGGGCGAGCGGCCGGTTAGCGTGGAGAAAGCCATACGTCCCGTTTGCACGGGCTCGGTGCTGATACCAGCAGCAGTGCCGCAGCCGGTGCCACCTAAATTCTGCTGCTGTATTTGCTGTTGGTAGCTGATAATGAGGCTATCGGCCCGCTCCTGCCGGGTCAGAATGCGGCGCAACGTGTAGCGCCGCAAGCAAACAGGCGGGTTGAAGTAATTGAACGGCTCGAACACATACCCCAATTCATCGCCGGCCCGCATCGCAAACAAGGCCAACGGATTGTAGGGCGACTGCGCCACCGCCACCGGCAAGGCCGCCAGCAGCGGCGCACTCGCCGTAGTACCGGCATGCGCACCGCCCAGCCAGGGCGTAGCCGCCACCAGCCCATAACTGCGGCTCAGGGTGAAGGCCACCAGGGAAGCGCCCGTGGTAGCCGTGCCAGCGCGCAGCTCAATCGTAACCACCGAGTCTGGCACGCCCGGCAGCACCGCCAGAAAGCTCCGCGCCTGCACAGTAGCCGTGAGCAGGGGCACGGTGCTGGCTACCCAGCTTTGCCCCACGGCCACCCGCGGATAGATGCGGAGACTGCTGGCCGCTTGCACGTTGGGCTGCGCGTCAGCCTCAAACACGTAAAAGCCTTGGCCTGGCGTCCAGCGCAGGCGCGCACCAAAAAGGTTGTTGCGGCTTTTGGCGTATCCGCCGGCGACGGGCGTGCCCACGGACTGGCGCATCAACCGGTTGAAGGTGTATACGGAGTCTCCACCGGCCGTTTGGTAGGCCGAATCGACTCGCAGCGTGTGCGTGGCGTCGGTACCATTCTGCAGGGCGTAGCTGTAAATTAATCCCGGCCGGAAGGGGCCCCAAATCTGCTGGGCGCCCGCATTTAAACCATTGAACAGCAGAAATAGGACCAATAGGGGCCGTAACCGGCGGTAGGTGTGTTTCATTGCCAGGGTAGGTTGGGTTGGAAAGTGACCCGGAAGGTACGCCCCGGCCCGCGGCCCGGCAACTTACCGGTTCCGAACGCAAAAAGCCTCACCCGTTGCGGAGTGAGGCTTTTTGTTAAGAGCGTAGAACCAGACCTTGGGGCGGCGCAGTCTGGCCCTACTAAACTCGTCTCGCACTTAGAGCGCGTTGACGAGCTTTGTCAGCTTGCTTTTGTTATTAGCAGCTTTGTTCTTGTGGATGATGTTCTTTTTGGCCAAACGGTCCAACATCGAGGTCACTTTTTTCAGCAGCTCCTGAGCGGCCGTTTTGTCGGTGGCAGCGCGCAGCTTCTTGATGGCCGTGCGGGTGGATTTGTGCTGGTAACGGTTCAACACGCGCTTAGCTTCGTTGCTGCGGATGCGTTTGAGGGCCGACTTATGGTTTGCCATGAGTTGGAATATATGAGAGCGTTATGCTTGAGTTCTGTGTTTGGGAGGGCAAAGGTACGAAGCTGACCGGCAATATCAAACCATGAAATCAAAAATATTGAAAGCCCCCTGAAACAACTCGTCGGAACACTTTTATACGGTCGTCAAATCAACCCAAAATTAGTATGCATGCCGATTATGTGCGAGCTTTACTCCGCTCCCCTTGCCACCCATCGCGCAGTTGCCCCACCTCTTCTATTTGCGCCATGCCTCTTGTAGCCAACTCCCGGTACCAACCGCCATTTTACCTCTTTAATGGCCATTTGCAGACGATTGTGCCCAGCTTGTGGCGCACGGTGCCCGAGGTGAGCTACCAGCGCGAACGGCTGGAGCTGCCCGACGGCGACTTCCTGGACCTGGACTGGAGCCGCCTGCCCGCCATGCGCCCCACCGATGGGGTTGTGGTTGTGTCGCACGGCCTCGAAGGCGACGCTTCCCGGCCTTACGTGCGGGGCATGGTGCGCGCCCTCAACCGCGCCGGCCTCGACGCCCTGGCCTGGAACTACCGTAGCTGCGGTGGCGAGATGAACCGCCTGCTCCGCTCCTACCACCTCGGCGACACCGACGACCTGGACCTGGTAGTGCGGCATGCGTTGGCCACGGGCCGCTACCAGCGGGTGTACCTGGTGGGCTTCAGTGCCGGTGGCAACGTGACACTGAAGTATTTGGGCGAGGCGCCGACGCATGTGCCCACCGAAGTGAAGCGGGCGGCCGTGTTCTCGGTCCCGACCGATTTGCGGGCCAGCTCGGTCCACATCGGCCGGCTCCAGAACCAGGTATACATGCGCCGCTTTCTGAAATCTCTGCGCCTGAAAGTGCGCGCCAAGGCGGAATTACTGCCCGGTCAGGTAGACCTTTCGGGCATTGAAGAGCTGCGTAATTTCGAGGAGTTCGACAGCCGCTACACCGCGCCCATGCACGGTTTCGACTCCGCCGAAGCCTACTACAAGCACGCCAGCTCCGGGCGCTACCTGAGCGGCATTCGGGTGCCGGCCCTGCTGGTGAATGCGCAAAACGACCCGTTTCTGCCGGCCTCCTGCTTCCCGCGCGAGCTGGCTACCAATTCCCCGTTTGTGTTTCTGGAAACGCCCCCGGCCGGCGGCCACGTCGGCTTTCCCGAAGGCTCTCCCGATGGCGAATACTACTCGGAGCGCCGCGCGGTGGAATTCCTGACGGCGGAAGTGCCGGCGTAGGCGCCCTATACAGAACGCTATGCCGAGCGTAGCCGAGGCATGGCGTTCTGTTGGCAAAAGCTGCGGGCGGCTACCGGGCCCCTACTTCGCGGCTACGAAAACCACCTTTTTGGTTTCGTAAAATTCTTCGCTGAAAAAGTTGCTCAGGTCGGTTACGCGGGCTTTCAGGCCGGACTCGGCAATTTCCTCGGTCAGGTCGCCGCCTTTGAGGTAGTAGAGGCCGGTGCCGGGGGCGCCCTGGGGTTTGTAGCGGTTGGCTATCCAGGGGTGGAAGGTGGCCAGGCGCGCCACGGCCCGGCTCACCACGAAGTCGAACTTCTGGCGGACCTGCTCGGCGCGGGTTTGCTCGGCGGTCACGTTGTCGAGGCCCAGAGCGGCGGCCATGAACTGCACGGCCCGGATTTTTTTGCCGATGCTATCTACGAGGTGGAACTGCACTTCCGGAAACATGATGGCCAACGGCAGGCCGGGCAAACCGCCGCCGGTGCCCACGTCGAGCACGGCGCTGCCCTTGGGAAACTGGACGACTTTGGCGATGGCCAGGGAGTGCAGCAGGTGGCGCTCCTCGAAGTTCTCCATGTCGGGACGCGACACGAGGTTGATGGTTTCGTTGGTGGCCCGAAACTCAGTTTCCAGCTGCTTAAACAGCTTCAGCTGCTGGGCGGTGAGGTCGGGGAAGTAGTGCTGCAGAAGGTTCATAGGTGCAAAGTTGCACGGTTCGGCGGTATTGGGCCACCGGCGGTGGGCTTGCGTGCGGTGCAACCGCTTCATGGGAATGGACACCTGAACTTGATTGCATCACAATATAAATTTACTTTTTATCAACACATATTTATTGAATATCAATAAATATGTGTTCCTTTGCTGCCGGTAATTAATTCTTATTCGTCATGCAAAAAGAAAAAATGAAGCATTGGTTTGGCCTGAAAAGCCTGTTGCTCCTAAGCCGGGTGGTAGTGGGCCTGCTGCTGTTTGGTACCTTCGTGTTTTCAATCCAAGCAATTGGAAGAACGTATGATATTGCCACCGGAGGCTCCGAAGTGCGGCTGGCACTGAACACTTTTTCGCCCAATTTATTCCCGGCGATACACGACACCAAGGCGGGGCTCGACGACGGCTGGCACGGCCGCCCCCTGCGCGCAGACCGCGGCCCCCTGCCTGCTCTACAAGTTGCTGCTCCGGATTTTGAGCTGGCGGCCAACCCACGCGAACCACTCCTGCGCTACCGCGAGCCCACACCCTGGAAACGTGTGGCTTTGTTTCACCTGGGGGCTTCCGACAGCCTCTTTTCCCTACCCTGGCTGTTTTTCCTGAGCATCGGCAGCTGCTTGCTGTGGCGGCTGCTACGCGACGTAACGCCCGCCACGCCGTTCACTTTTGCCAACGCCCGGCGGCTTAGCAACCTGGCGCTGCTCGTGCTCGGCTCATACATCTGGGAGCAAGTGGCCTACGTGCTGGTGCGGGCGCTTGTGCCCGCTTTCAGGGCGCCGGGGCTGGCCGAAACCCTCAACCACCACGTATCGCTAAACACCGAGCACACGTTGCCGAGTGTGTGGGTAGGCGTTGGGCTGACCGTCATCGCCTTGGTGTACCGGCGCGGCGTGGAACTGAGCCAGGAGGCCGAACTCGTTATCTGATGCCGATAATTGTAAACCTCGATGTGATGCTGGCCCGGCGCAAAATGACCCTCAGCGCCCTGGCCGAAGCCGTCAACATCACGCTAGCCAACTTGTCCATCCTCAAAAGCGGTAAGGCCAAAGCCGTGCGATTCAGCACGCTGGCGGCTATTTGCCAGGCGCTGGAATGCCAGCCTGGGGACCTGCTCGAACACCGCCCCGACCCGCGCGACTTGCGCTCGGCAGAGGAGTGAGGTAAGCTTTAGCTTGCCGTCTTATTCACTACCCTTTCCGGCAAGCTAAAGCTTACCTCACAAAAAAAGCCCCAACCTGCGTTGGGGCTTTTTCATGATTCCCGATTAAATAATCTGCTTGGTGTGCTTCACCATGTCGTAGAGCAGCTCGCGGGCGCGGTGGAGCTGGGCTTTCACGGTGCCGAGTGGGGCTTTGAGCTCGGTGGCGATTTCCTCGTAGCTGAGCTCGTCGAAATAGCGCAGGCTCACAAGGCGCTGGTACTTGTCGGGCAGGCGCGACACGACGTGGCGCATGATTTCGATTTTCTGGTTGCGTACGGCGTGCTCGGCTGGGTTCAGGTCGGTGTCGCGGAAATCGATGG
This sequence comes from Hymenobacter sp. IS2118, assembly GCF_000715495.1. Lineage (GTDB taxonomy): Bacteria > Bacteroidota > Bacteroidia > Cytophagales > Hymenobacteraceae > Hymenobacter. The sequence continues at coordinate 96,312 of NZ_JNLX01000131.1, forward strand.
TGATTTCGTCGCCGTTGTCCACCTTGATGGCGGAGTCAATCGACATGGTTTTGATTTTATTCTTGCGAATAAAGTCGATGCAGTTGTTGGTGGCAATGCGGAATAGCCACGTGCTGAACGCATACTCGGGGTTGAACTTGTGCAGGTTGCGGAAGGCTTTGGCGAAGGCTTCAATAGTGAGGTCCTCGGCGTCGTCCTGGTTGCGCACCATCTTGAGCACCACGTGGTAAACGGGCTTTTTGTAGATGTGCATCAGCTCGGCGTAGGCCTTCTCATCGCCGTGGTCCACGGCGGCGCGAATCAGCTTAAAGTCGTGCTTGGCTTTAGCTGAAAACTGCTTTTGAATATCTTGATTATTTACTTCCATCGAAGGGTGCGGTTAAGGAATAGCGAGATTCCCAGGGCCAGGTATTGAACGAAATAGACTACATCGAGCACAGGAAGCAATCCGACGGTTACGGACTGGCCGAGGCGGCGACTTAGGCGGGCGTACACGGCGCTCACAAACAACGTTCGGAGGGCGCATACTACTGCCAAAGGTATCCAATTGTTTGGCGAAAATACTAGTGCAACGGCGGCTAAATAAAACAACATATTGGCTACTAAGAAGGTGCCCAACCGCAAACGGTCAGGAAAACGGTAGGCCCGGCCCGCTGACAAATGCCGCCGTTTTTGGTGCCACCATGCCGCCCAGGAGGCTGCGGGTTCACTCAGGGTTTGGGCAGAAGGGTCGGCCACTACAGCTACGCGCTGGCCGGCCCGCACGGCATCCTGCACCAGCAGGTCATCGTCGCCGGAAAGCTGGCGAATGTGGGAAGCGAAACCCTTGGTGGCTGTGAAGCAGGCCCGGGTGTAGGCCAGGTTGCGGCCCACGCCCATGTAGGGCCAGCCTCGCCAGGCAAAGCTGAGGTACTGAGCGGCAGTGAGCAACGTCTCGAAACGGATGAGCTGATTGAGAAAGCCTGGGGCTGTGGTGTAGGCTGAGAAACCAACCACCAAATCGGCGGCCTGGCCGTGGGCCGAAAACCCGCGCTGCATGAGGCGCAGCCACTGGTTGGTGGCCGGAATGCAGTCGGCATCGGTGAAAAGCAGGCGCGGATGGCGGGCGGTTTTAATGCCCAGGGTGAGGGCGTACTTCTTGGGCGCGAAGTCCCGGGGCGTGCGGGCCACACTCACCAGGCGCACTTTGTCGTGGTAGTACTGGGCCAGCTGCTGGGCGTAGAGGTAGGTATCGTCCTCGCTGCGGTCGTCGATGAGGATGATTTCGAAGCCGGCGAGGTAGTCCTGCTGCAGGAGCAGAGGCAGCAGGCGGCGCAGGTTGTCGAGCTCGTTGCGGGCGCAGACGATGACGGAAACGGGTTCGGTGTCGGGGCCAGGCGCGTCGGCCGGGGCTTCGGGGGCGCGGCGGGCGAAAGGCCAGAAGAAATACGCCGCGTAAAAGAGCTGCACCCCGACGCACGCAAGCAACAACCAGAAAAACGGGGACGTGGGAACGGAGAACTGCAACGCGGAAGCATATTTGAAGGGCCGGCAAAAGTACGGGACGCCGGGCGGGCGCGGTATCTTTGCCGGAAGTGTTGGGGGTTGAGATTTGAGTGTTGGGGGAAGCACCGGTTCGCTTCAACAACTCAACACTTCGCACTCTACGCCCACTACTGCTTTGCTTATGACTTTCGACCTTCTTGCCCAGGACCCCGCGACCAAAGCCCGCGCCGGCCGCCTGGAAACAGCGCACGGCACCATTGAAACCCCCATTTTTATGCCCGTGGGCACGGCTGGCACCGTGAAAGCGGTGTCGCAGCACACCCTCAAAGCCGACATCAACGCCCAGATTATTCTCGGCAACACCTACCACCTGTACCTGCGGCCGGGCCTCGACGTGCTGCGCGCCGCCGGCGGCCTGCACAAGTTTAACGGCTGGGACCGGCCCATTCTCACGGACTCAGGCGGGTACCAGGTGTATTCGCTCAGCAACACCCGCAAAATCAAGGAAGAGGGCGTGAAATTCCGCTCGCACATTGACGGGAGCCAGCATTTGTTCTCGCCGGAGGGCGTAATGGACATTCAGCGCGTGATTGGGGCCGACATTATTATGGCCTTCGACGAGTGCACGCCCTGGCCTTGTGAGTACGACTACGCCGCCCGCTCCCTCGACATGACGCACCGCTGGCTGCAGCGCTGCATTCAGCGCTTCGACAGCACCGAGGGCCTGTACGGCTACCAGCAGGCGCTTTTCCCAATTGTGCAAGGCAGCACGTTCAAGGACTTGCGCATCAAATCGGCGGAGTTTATCGCGGCGCAGGGGCGCGAGGGCAACGCCATTGGCGGCCTGAGCGTGGGCGAGCCCGCCGAGCTGATGTACGAAATGACCGAGTTGGTCTGCGATATTCTACCCAAAGACAAGCCCCGCTACCTGATGGGCGTGGGCACGCCGGCCAATATCCTGGAAAACATTGCCTTGGGCGTGGACATGTTCGACTGCGTGATGCCCACCCGCAATGCCCGCAACGGCATGCTCTTCACCACGCAGGGCATTATGAACGTGACGAATAAAAAGTGGGCCACCGACTTCTCTCCCATCGACGCCGAATTGGGTGGGCACGCCAGCACGTTTTACTCCCGGGCCTACCTGCGGCACCTCTTTCAGTGCAAGGAAATGCTGGGGCCGCAAATTGCGTCGGCGCACAACTTGGCCTTCTACCTATGGCTGGTGAAGGAAGCCCGCCAGCAAATCGTAGCCGGCACCTTTGGCCCCTGGAAAGACCGAATGGTGAAACAGGTGATGACGCGGTTGTAGTGGTGCAGCTTTCCCAGACGCAAACCCCATCCCCTAACCCCTTCCCCTCCGGGAGAAGGGGGACTAATTCTAGTCATAGTATTTTGGCAGCTAGAATTTTAAAGCTAAAAGCTAGTCCCCCTGCCCCCGGAGGGGAAGGGGCTAGGGGAAGGGGTTTGCGCCTGGGCGAAGTGTTAATGCTCACTCACCACAACTTCGCCCGGCGCTGGCAGCCAGGCCACAAACTGACGCAGGCCTTCAGCCAGGCTGGTTTGGGGGGCGTAGCCGAATAGGCGTTGGGCCTTGCTGATGTCGGCAAAGGTGATGTCGACATCGCCGGCTTGCATGGGCTGGAAGGCGAGTTCGGGCTGAACGCCAACGGCGTGGCCCACGGCGGCGATTAGCTCCAGCAAGGGCACGGGGTGGTGGTTGCCCAGGTTCACGGTTTCGAACACGCCGGTGTGGTCGAGCAGGTAGCGCACGCCCCGGGCAATGCCGTCCACGGTATCGGCCACGTAGGTGTAGTCGCGAGCCGTGCTACCGTCACCGAACACGGGAATGGCCTTGCCGGCCTGCAGCAGGCGCGCAAACTTGTGAATAGCTAAGTCGGGGCGCTGGCGGGGGCCGTACACGGTGAAGAAGCGGGCGTTCAGGGCATCCAGCTGGTAGAGGTGGTGGTAGGTGTGCACGAGCTGCTCGCCGGCCAGCTTGGTGGCCGCGTAGGGCGAAATGCAGGTGGCCAGCGTGTTGACATCTTCCCGAAAAGGCTGCTCGGGCGCGTTGCCGTAGACGGACGACGACGAGGCAAAAAACAGCTTGCGGCGGCCCCCCAAGCGCATCCATTCCAGCAGGTGCCCGGTGCCCAGCACGTTGTTTTCGAGGTAGGCGGCGGGGTCCTGCACCGAAGGGCCCACGCCAGCCTTGGCGGCCAAGTGCACCACCACATCTACTGCAATGGCGGGCAGCGCGGCGGGGCCGTGGCGCAGGTCAGCTTCGTGAAAGGTGAAGTGCGGGTGCCCGGCAAAGGCCGCCAGATTGGCTTCTTTGATGGCCCGCGGGTAGAAAGGGTCGAAATTATCGAGCCCCACCACGCGGTAGCCGTCGGCCAAAAGCCGCTCGCAGAGGTGCGAACCAATAAAGCCGGCGCAACCGGTAACGAGAACAGTGGGAAATGGCAAGTGAATGGGCGGATTGAGGCGAACGGACCGGAAAAGTACGAACAAGGCCCCTCTTCAGCAGAAGAACCGACGGACGGGCCGGGGTGAAATCGGGCTTGTCTGTGCAGAGCCCAAAGCAGGGCCACACGTTGTTCTGCTGGCCTGCGGGAAGCCAGGGGCCTCGCGCTTGGCCAAAACGTGCCGAACTTGCAGCGGCTTTCGGGCCTTTCATGCAGCAAATCATTATGTCATCATCTGAATACCTGGCCCGGCAGCAGCTCACGGTGCTGGTGCCCGTGTACAACGAAGAAGAGAGCCTGGGGCAATTTGTGCTCGAAATGAACAAGTTTCTGGCCGAAACCCCGGTGCCCACCACCGTGCTGTTTGTGAACGATGGCAGCACCGATGGGTCGCTGGCCTTGTTGCGCGACATTTGCAAAGCGGCACCGCAGTACGAGTTTATTTCGCTGCGCCTCAACAGCGGCCTGAGCACGGCCATCAAAGCGGGCATCGACCATTGCCGGGGCACACTGGTGGGCTACATCGACAGCGACATTCAGACCTCGCCAATGGATTTCCTGAAGTTCTTCGAATTCTTTCCGGAGTTCGACATGGTGAACGGCATCCGGGCCAAGCGGCAGGACACGGCGGTGAAAAAGCTGTCGTCGAAAATAGCCAACACCGTGCGCCGCGCCCTCATCAACGACGGCATTGAGGACACCGGCTGCCCGCTGAAAATCATGAAGATTGAGTACGCCCGGCGCGTGCCGCTCTTCCACGGCATGCACCGCTTTTTGGGCGCGCTGGTGCAGCTGCAGGGTGGGCGCGTGAAGCAGCTGCCGGTGCAGCACTTTCCGCGCTTTGCCGGCACGGCCAAGTACAACCTCTGGAATCGGGCCTGGAAGCCGCTGGTCGACACCTTCGGCTTCCGCTGGATTCGCAGCCGCTGGAAAAATTACGAAATAGGCGAGCAGCACACCGGCGACCATGCTTAAAACCGAAACCGTGGCGCTGGGCATAGGCCTGCTGGCGCAGGGGCTGTTTTCGAGCCGCATTGTGCTGCAATGGGTGCAGAGCGAGCGGGCCAAGCGGGTGCTGGTGCCCACGCTATTCTGGAAAATCAGCCTCATTTCGTCGCTGATGATGATAGGCTACGGCATGCTGCGGCACGACCCCGTCATTCTCGGCGCGCAAATCATCAGCTACGGCATCTACATCCGCAACCTGCAGCTGCTGGGCGACTGGCGCAAGCTGCCGCAGGTGTTCCGGGTGGGCGCCTACGTGCTGCCGGTGCTGGCCTTGGGCTGGTTTGTGGTGGGCACGCCGCATTTCAGCCTGTGGACTATGCTGAACACCCCCATTCCGGGTGGCTGGCTGGTGCTGGGGGCCGTGGGGCAGAGCGTGTTTCTGCTGCGCTTCGTGTACCAGTGGCTCTATTCGGAGCGCAAGGGCGAGTCGGTGCTGCCGCTGGGGTTCTGGGTGGTGAGCCTGGCGGGCTCGGTGCTTATTCTGGCCTACGCCCTGCTGCGCAACGACGCCGTGCTGCTGCTCGGCAACGCCTTCGGCACGGTGGTGTATGCGCGCAATATTGTGCTCATGCGGCGCGAGCAGCAGCAGTTGGCGGCTGGCAAAGTGGCGCAGTAACTACTTGGCATTCACTCAAACACGACAGCTGTTCAGTTACGCATGCGAACCAAAATTCTTCTCATCCTGGCCGCTGCGCTTGCCCTGGGCTGGATGTGGCTGCGCTACTGGCAGTACGCGGCCATCGCCTTGCCCGCTACGGCACCCCGGCCGCTGGTACTGGGCCATGCGGGCTCGGGCTTTTTCACGCCCTTCAACCCCTTCAATCCGCTGCCGCCGAGCAGCCTGGCGGGCGTGCGGCACGCCCTGGCCCAGGGTGCCGATGGCGTGGAAATCGACGTGCAGCTCAGCCAGGACAGCGTGCTAATGCTCTACCACGACCAGGAGCTCAACAACAGCACGGCCGGCGGCACGGGCTGCGTAAGCCAGTACCCGGCCGCCGAGCTGGTGCAGCTGCGCTACCAGGGCGGGTGGCCCTACGACTGGTTCCAGGAAGAGCGGGTGGCTGCACTGGACACATTACTGGGGGAGTTCAAGCAAAAGGCTACTTTTCCTTACCTGCACTTCGACCTGCACGAAGAAGATGCGTGTGCCGCTCCAAAAAAGACCTATGCCCGCTCGCCGGTGCTGGCCCGGCAGCTGGTGCGACAGCTGGTACGGCACCAGGTGCCGCTGGGCCGGGTGCTGGTGACCAGTATGCGATTGCCCACCCTGAAATACGTGCGCACCCTACTCCCAGCCGTGCCCGTGGCGCTGGAAATAGTGCTGAAGTTTGACTCCGTCTTTGCGCAGGCCCAGGCTGCGGGCATTAAGACGGTGTTGGTGAAAAAGGACCAGATTACGCCCGAGCGGGCCGCCCGCATACAGGCGGCCGGCATGCAGCTCGTGCTCTTTGGCGGGCGCAGTGCGGGAGCCATGAAAAAGCAGCTGGCCTTTGGCCCCCACGCCATCGAAACCGACAACGTGACGGGCCTGCTTTCTTTACTGAACCGCCCGGTAGGCAAGGAATAAGCCCCGCTTTATTTATGGAACCAACTCTCCAACGCCCTTCGGTTTTTGCTCAAAAGTGGGTGCGGCTGCTCGCCATTTTGGCCGTTTGCGGCTGCAATTTCTTTGCTCACCTGGGCGTGCTGGAAGTGGGCCTGATGGAGGCCCGCAACTTCGTGGCGGCGCGCGAAATGGCGGCCGGCGGCTCCTGGCTGGTGCCCACCATGAACGGACAGCTGCGCCTGGCCAAGCCGCCGCTGCCTACCTGGGCCGTGGCCACGGTGATGCAAGCCACCGGCAACACCACCGACCCGGCCCTGCTGCGGCTGCCGGCAGCGGCCATGGCCACCCTACTGGTGCTGTTTTTCTGGGGCCTGACGCGGGAGCTGACCCGCGATACCGAAGCCGAAACGCTGGCCCCTGGCCGCACGGCCTGGCTGGCGGCGCTGGTGCTGGGCAGCAGCCTGCTCACCATCACGGTGGGCCGCGAGGGGCACTGGGATATTTTCTCCAACAGCTTCGCCGTGGGCAGCCTGTGGCTGCTAATGCGCGGCTGGAACCGCCCGCCGGGCTCCTACGCGTCGTTTGTGGGAGCCGGGGTGCTGCTGGGCTGCACCTTCCTGAGCAAAGGGCCGGTGAGCCTATACACCATTGTGCTGCCGTTTGTAGCCATGCTGGCTACCCGCTGGCAGCCGGGCGGTCGGGCCAAGCTGCGGGCGCACTGGCGCGGCACGGCGGTGGCCGTAGTCATCATGGCGCTGATTGGGGGCGCGTGGCCGGTTTATATCTGGCAGCACGTGCCGGCCGTGGCCGCCGCCGTGGCCCGCACCGAAGCCAGCTCCTGGGGCGACCGGCACGTGCAGCCGCTGTGGTACTACTTCAACTTCGCGGTCTTTGCCGGGGTGTGGGCGGTGGTGGCGCTGGCCGCGCTGGCGGTGCCGTATGCGCGGCGGCGGGCTGCTCCTTTTATACCGTATGCGTTTGCCTTGGCCTGGCTGGTGGCGTCGCTGGTGCTGCTGAGCGTGGTGCCCGAGAAAAAGGAGCGGTACATGCTGCCGCTGCTGCCGCCGCTGGCCCTGCTACTCACCGGGCTGCTGCGCTACTGGGAACAGGAATGGACCAGCCGGCGCGCGCTGCCGACCAAGGCCGACAACTGGCTACTGCGCGGCTGGGCCGGAGTGCTGGTGCTGGCTTGCCTGGCCCTGCCGGTCTTTTTGAGCGTAACGCGCTTGCCTGGCTTCGGCTTTGCTTCGCTGCCCTTTGCCGCCACCGTGCTGGTGTTTGGCGCGCTGGCTGTGTGGGTGGGCTGGGGCGGCTGGGGCCAGCGCCGGCCCGCGGTACTCATCACCGCATCGGCCCTCACCATGAGCGCGCTGCTGGTCCTGCTGGTACCCGCCTACCCGCTGCTACGCGCCCGACGGGCCGACGCCGGCCTGCGGCACCTGTCAGAGGCCCGCACCACGCCTAGCTGGCAACAAAAGCAGTGGCTGGCCCTCGACGAGCTGCACCTGACGCAGGTGTGGGCCGCGGGCCGGGCGGTGCCCACCTGGGTTGCCCCGGCCGATAGCTTGCCCGCGCTGCCGGCCCTGGTTTTTGCCGCCACACCGCTGGCCCAGCGGCTGCCCGCCGCATGGCGGGGCCGCATAGGCATTGCCAGCACCGATAGCTTTTACCTGGGCACCAAACGCCGCGACGGGCAGTTTTTCGTGGCGGTACTGGAGGCCGCCCCGGCGCCTGGCCAATAGCGCGGGCCGTACCTTTGACGATGCCCGATGGGCGGCGGAAAACGTCGCGGCAATATCTCGCCCGGTTGGGCAGTTAGGGCGGGGGCGTGTTTAGCGCTCGCGCAAGAGTAACGGTAGCAAAAAGGTAGCAAAAATTTGGTCATGCCGAGCGCAGCCGAGGCATCTCGCTCGCTTCGTTGAACGGGGCGAGCGAGATGCCTCGGCTGCGCTCGGCATGACAGTTAAATTTAGACGGAGCTGTTCATGAATATTCTCGATAAATACATTATTAAGAAGTTTCTCGCCGCGTTTTTCTTCTCGGTGGTTATTCTGGTATCGGTTATCTGCGTTATTGATTTCACTGAGAAAAACGACGATTTTATTCAGCATAATCTGTCGATGTCGAAAATTATTTTCGGCTATTACCTCTACCTGTTTCCGTATTTCGCCAACCTGCTTTCCCCGATTACCATATTTATTGCCGTCGTATTTGTGACGGCGCAGCTGGCGGCGCGCACCGAAATTGTGGCCATTCTGGCCAGCGGCGTGAGTTTCAAGCGGCTAATGCTGCCGTATGCCATTGGCGGCGCGGTGGTGGGGCTGCTCATTTTTGGGCTCACGGGCTGGGTGCTGCCCATTGGCAATAAGTCGCGGGTGGCATTTGAGCGGGCTTATACCAAGCGGCCGTACCGGTTTCAGGGGCGCAACGTGCACTACAAAATTGGCCCGCGCCATTACGTGTACATGGAGAGCTACGACAACGTGAACAACATCGGCTTTCACTTCGCGCTCGAAACCGTGGACGGTACCATCCTGCGCCGCCGCCTCACGGCTGATGCCATCAGCTGGGATTCCATCAAGCATGTGTGGCATCTTTCGCCGCAGCTGGTGCGCACGTTTCAGGGGCCGAAGGACGAGCGGCTGCAAACCATGCCGGCCCGCGACACCACGCTCAACCTTTTTCCCAAGGACTTCGCCAGCACCTACCGCCTGGCCGAAACCATGACCCTGCCCGAGCTCAACGCCTTCATCCGGACCAAGATTGAGCGCGGCGCCGACGACACGCAGCTCTACCTGAGCGAGCGTTACGAGCGGTATTCGTACCCCTTCGCCATCGTGGTGCTCACCTTGATTGGCGTCATTCTCAGCGCCCGGAAGTCGCGCGCCGGCGTGGGCGGGCAAATTGCGCTGGGCTTCGTGCTGGCGTTCGTGTTCATTATTTTTGTGATGCTGAGCCGCAACCTCGCGCAAGTAGGCAGCCTCGACCCCCTCATTGCCGCTTGGGTGCCCAGCACGGTTTTCACCATCATCGGGGTGGTTCTGTACCGGTTTGTACCCAAGTAGTCTTTAGGGTTTTTAGGGTAGGAGGGTAAGGGGGTAGGAGTTATTGGGACCATACCCTCCTACCCCCATACCCTAACACCCTCTTACCCTCACACCCTCTTACCCTAAAACTTCCCTTGCTCAAAGACTACCTCAAACTCCACTTTATCGTGCTCCTGTGGGGCTTCACGGCCATTCTGGGCAAGCTGCTCACGGTGCCGCCGGTAGAGCTGGTGTTTTGGCGCACGCTGCTGGCCGCGGCCGGCCTGGCGGTGCTGCTCGTGGCCCGGAAACAGGTGTGGCGCATTCCGGCGGGGCAGGCGTTACGGCTGTTGGCGGTGGGCGCGTTGGTGGCCGCGCACTGGATTACCTTTTTTCTGGCGGCGCGGCTCTCGTCGGTGAGCGTGTGCCTGGCGGGCCTGGCCACGCTGGCGCTCTGGACGTCGCTGTTGGAGCCCCTGCTGCTCTGGCGCCGGGTGCGCGGCTACGAAGTGGGGCTGGGTCTCATCACGATGGTGGGTCTGTACCTGGTGAGCCAGGCCGAACTGGACCAGCTGCTGGGCCTGGGCGTGGCGGTGCTGTCGGCGGGGCTATCGGCCCTGTTTAGCGTGCTCAATGCCAAGCTGATTAAAACTCACTCGCCCCTGCGGCTCACGTTTTATGAAATGCTGGGCGCGTGCTTGAGCATCGTGCTCTTCTTCCCCATCTACAGCCGGTACTTCACCCAGGGCCAGGGCTTGCAGCTGGCCTGGCACGGCTACGACTGGCTCTGGCTGCTGCTGCTGGCCGGCGTGTGCACCGTGTACGCCTTCTCCACCTCGGTGGAGCTGATGAAGCGCCTCTCCCCTTTCGCTGTGAACCTGACCATTAACCTGGAGCCGGTGTATGGCATCGGGTTGGCGGTGCTCATCTTCGGCAGCCAGGAGCGCATGGCCACGGGCTTCTACCTGGGCACGCTACTCATCGTCATCAGCGTGCTGATTCACCCGCTGGTAGCCCGGCTGATGAAGAGCAAGAAATCCGCGCCGACGCCGGTTATGCCGGTTTAGAGCACGCCCTGCCACACCGTGTACTCGGCGGGCCATTGCAGCGTTGCGGGCTGATTTGCATTCCACAACCCGTACACTGCCGAACCCGAACCTGACAGGCTCGCATAGCTAGCACCGGCGGCGTAGAGCTGCTCCTTAATGGCGGCCAGCACGGGATATTTAGGAGCCAGCGACTGCTCAAAATCGTTGCGCACGGTGTCGCGCCAGGTTTCCAGCGGCTGCGCCAGCGCCTCCCGCAGCCCGTGAGCAGGTGGCCGCGGCGTGATGCCCGCAAAGGCTTCGGGCGTACTGATGTGCAGATTGGGGTACACTACCACGCACCCGGTACCAGTCAAATTCAAGTCGATTTCCTGAAAAACGTCGCCTCTTTCCACGGCCAGTACCGGCTTGTTCTGGATGAAGAAAGCGCAGTCCGCGCCCAGCCGACGGGCGTATCCTTCCAGGTTTTCGGAGGAAAGTTTCAGCTCAAACAACGCATTGGCCGCTTTCAAAGCGAACGCAGCATCGGCCGAGCCGCCGCCCAGCCCCGCACCGATGGGCACTATTTTGTGCAGGTACATCTGAACCGGGGGCAGCTCGGGAAAATCGTTCTGCAGCAGCTCGTAGGCCCGCACGCAGAGGTTGGTGGCCGGGTCGCCGGGGATGGGGCGGCCGGTGAGGGTGATGCTGGTGGACTCGCCGGTTTCGACCGGTAGAATTTCCAGGGCGTCGGTCCAGGGCAGGGGCAAAAACACCGTTTCCAGGTTATGGAAGCCGTCGGGGCGGCGCTCGGTGATGTAGAGGCCGAGGTTGAGTTTGGCGTTGGGAAACACGAGCATGAGCAGGGCGCAAGCCAAAGCCTGCGCCGCAAAGGTACTTTTGTGCCGTGCCCGCTCCCCATTCTTTTTACGTTCGCCACGGCAAGCGCCTGCTCGACGTGGCCCTGGCCCTGCCGCTGCTGGTGCTCGCGCTGCCGTTGCTGGCCGGGGCGGCCGCGCTGGCGGCCGGGCAAAACCGCGGCCGGGTGCTGTTTCGGCAGGTTCGGCCGGGCTGGCACGGCCGCCTGTTCACGCTCTACAAAATCCAAACGATGACCGACGGGCGCGATACCGACGGGCGCCTCCTGCCCGACGCCGCACGCCTGCCCGCCCTGGGCCGCTGGCTGCGCGCCACCTCGCTCGACGAGCTGCCCCAGCTCTGGAACATCCTGCGTGGCGACTTGAGCCTGGTGGGCCCACGCCCGCTGCTGCCCGAGTATTTGCCGCTGTACTCCCCTGCCCAGGCCCGCCGCCACGACGTGCGCCCCGGCCTCACGGGCTGGGCCCAGGTAAACGGGCGCAACGCCATTTCCTGGGAAGAAAAATTCGCTTACGACGTCTGGTACACAGAAAACGTATCCTGGCGACTGGATATGAACATCTTGTGGCGCACCGCCGGGCGCGTGCTGCGCGGCAGCGGCATCACGGCCCCGGGGCAAGTCACCACGCTGGCCTTTCGGGGCACCCCTCCCCCTCCGCTTTCCCCGTAGATTACGCCATGACCCAGTTATTTTTCTCCGAATACGAAGAAGCTCCGTCCGGTATTCCGCTCGTGATTTTTGGCGCGGGCGGCCTGGGGCGCGAGGTGCTGCTGCTTATCCAGCAGCTCAATGCCGCCACCGCTCCCGCGGCCTGGAACGTGCGCGGCTTCTACGACGACCACGCGCCGACCACTGCCACCGTGGCGGGCCTCCCCTACCTAGGCACTAGCGCCGACCTGAACGCCACCCCCGAACCGCTGGCCGTGGCCGTGGCCGTGGGCAGTCCGGCCAGTCGCGCCGCGGTGGTGGCGCGGCTCACCTCCGCGCAGCTGTCGTTTCCGGTGCTGGTGCACCCAAAAGTCGCTCTGGCTCCGCAGCAGCGCATTGCAGTGGGCGAGGGCAGCATCATTCAGCAAGGCTGCATCCTGACCTGCGACATCACCCTGGGCCGCTTCGTGCTGCTGAATCTCGGCTGCACAATCGGCCACGATGCCGTGCTGGGGGATTTTTCGTCCCTCATGCCGCACGCCAACCTGAGCGGCGCGGCCCGGCTGGGGGCGGGGGCGTACCTGGGCACCAACGCTACGGTTATTCAACATATCAGCATCGGCGAGCACACTATTTTGGGTGCCGGCGCCGTAGCCGTGCGCGACCTGCCCGCCAACGTAACGGCCGTGGGCGTACCGGCGAAGGAATTAAAAATTGAGAATTAAAAATTAAAAACCATGCGCGGCTTAGGCGCTGGTAACGGCTCATTTTTAATTCCTAATTCTCAATTTTTAATTCCCCAAATGCATAGCCAAGACCACGACCGCCTGTTTCTCTCGCCGCCCCACTTAGGCCGCCACGAGATTAACTATGTGCACAAGGCGATTGAGGACAACTGGGTAGCGCCGGCCGGGCCAAACCTGAAAGGTTTTGAGGACGACATCTGCGCGGCAACCGGCGCGGCGCATTGCGTGGCGCTGTCGTCGGGCACGGCGGCCATTCACCTGGGGCTGATTTTGCTGGGCGTGGGCCCCGGCGATGAGGTGCTGTGCCCCTCGTTCACGTTCGTGGCCACGGCCAACCCCATTTTGTACCTCGGCGCCACCCCCGTATTTGTCGACAGCGAAGCCGAAACATGGAACATCTGCCCCGAGCGCCTGCGCGAAGCCATTGTGGACCGCCTGGCCCGAGGCAAAAAGCTTAAAGCCCTGCTGCTGGTGCACCTCTACGGCATGCCCGCCAAGCTCACCGAAATCATGGCCATCGCGGCGGAGTTTGGGCTGCCCGTGCTCGAAGACGCAGCCGAAGCCCTGGGGTCTACCTTCAACAAGCAGCCGCTGGGCAGCTTTGGCAAAGTCGGCGTGTTTTCCTTCAATGGCAATAAAATCCTGACCACCAGCGGCGGCGGCGCCCTGGTTACCACCGATGCCGCGCTGGCTCATAAAACCCGTTTTCTCGCCACACAAGCCAAGGACGACGCGCCCCACTACCAGCACTCCGAAGTTGGCTACAACTACCGCCTGAGCAACGTGCTGGCGGGCATCGGCCGCGGCCAGATGGGCCTGCTGGACGAGCGGGTGAAGCGCCGCCGCGAAATATTTGCCTGGTACCGGGAGCACCTGGCGCACCTGCCGGGCCTCACCGTGGCCCTGGCCCCCGAGCCCACTAGCAGCCGCTCCAACCGCTGGCTCACCACCATCCTCCTGAACGCTCCCGACCCGGCCGCCCCACCCCAGCCCGCCGTCACCCCCGAAACCGTGCGCCTGCAGCTCGAAACGCACAACATCGAAAGCCGCCCGCTCTGGAAGCCCCTGCACTTACAACCCCTGTTCCAGGCGGCGCCCATGTACGGCGGCGCGGTCTGCGCCGATTTGTTTGCCCGCGGCCTGTGCCTGCCCAGCGGCACTGCCATGACCGATACGGAGCTGCGCCGCGTGGCCGGGGCCCTGGCCGAGTGTTTCTAAATTCCAGTCGTTAGTTGCCGGCTCAGTCGGGCAGGCGGTAGGAATCGGCTATTACCTGGTTGGCGCCCGTTTTGCGGGCGTCCGTGGGGCTGTCGAACACGATGAGCACGTGCTGGTCGTCGAGCAGGCCCATGCCTTCGGCCTTATCCTGGCCGGCGGTGGGGCCGTGGCCGTGCGGCACGTCGAAGATGCGTTGCAGCTTTTTGCTCGGCACAAGGCTGTCGGTGGCTTGGTGCGTGGCGTTGGACCAGCGGTAGACGGCAATGGTGCCGTCGAGGTCCATGGTGGGGCCGGCCAGCAGCAGCATGTCGCGGCCGCGCAGGCGCAACTCGCGCACGCCCATGCCGCCCAGGTCCAGGAAATGCTTTTTGTAGTAGGTTTCGGTGGCGCCCTCCACTTTGCCCAGGCGCAGGCGGCCGTGCTTGTCCTCTTCGGGGCGCAGCTCCAGCACCAGCGCCCAGCCACGGAGCACGGGCCCGCGCAAGCCTACAAACAGCTGCCCCTGCCTGCTCACGGCCAGTCCTTCAATGTCGAGCCCGTTGTCTTTGCCCGGAATCTTAGCGAAGTGTTTCAGGTGCGGGTCGTGGGCCAGCAGGTCCATCAGCTCGTTGGTTTTACCGGTGCCGTGCAGTTGAGCGGCGGTCAGCGTTTGGTCCTTTTCGGTGGGGTGCGGCGCGGATTTGTGCAGCTCGTAGTCGCCTGTTTCTCGGTTCAGCAGCAGCGGAATGCGGGCCAGCAGGTAGCGGTTGGCGTCGGATACGGTTTTCGCCAGCTTTTTAATTTGCTTGGCTACGTTGGCGTCGTCGGCATCGGGCTGCTTGCGCTTGAGGCCGTGCGAGCCCAGCAGCCAGAGGTAGTGCCCGGCTTCTCCAATGCCTTCGATATCGACTTCCACATCGACCCCACCCGGCAGGTCCAGGAAATCGGTTAGCTTGTAAGAAAAATGCGCGCCGAATTCATTGCTCCCGGTGCGCCGCAGCCGTTCCACTGTCGTGCGCTCATCGCAGGTTAGCCACAGGTTGTCACCGGTGCGCAAGGTGGTCGAGAGCCCATCGCGCACGTGTTTTTTGTCGGCGTTTAAGCTGAGCTTAGGGTCGAAGTGGAGGGTTTGGGGCTGGCGGCGCATGGAAGACGGGAATATATATGTACACGCCAACCGGCCCAATCGGGCCAAAGTTTTGGGCCGCATCTGACGGTCCCTATTTACGCAGCGTACCCGCAATAGCGGCCTTGTTTATCCAGGCTAGGCCAGCGCGTGTGCCAAATCCGCCAGCAGCTCCTCCACCGGCTCAATGCCCACGCTCAGCCGCACCAGCCCCACGGTAATACCCAACTCCTGCCGCTGCGCATCCGTCAGCGCCCGGTGCGAGGTATAGAGCGGATGCGAGCACGACGAGTCCACGCCTGCCAGCGAGGGCGCAAACGGAAACCGCTGGCTCCGCTGCATAAAGCGGTTCACCACCGCGGCATCGTCGGGCAGGCGCATCGAGAGCATGCCACCAAACAGGCCGTGGCCCTGCCCGGCGGCCAGCTCGTGCTGCGGGTGCGTGGGTAGGCCGGGGTAATACACCGCCTCCACGGCCGGATGCACCTCCAGAAACTCCGCCACTTGCTGGGCGTTGTGGCTGTGCGCGGCCACGCGCAGCCGCAGGGTTTTCAGGCCGCGTACACTCAGCCAGCTTTCCATGGGGCTCAGCGTAAGGCCGAATACGGTGCCGATTTGGCGCAGCCGCGCGGCGTCTTCGGGCGTGCGGGCTACCACGGCCCCGGCCGTCACGTCGGAATGGCCGGCCAAATATTTAGTCACGCTGTGCAGCACCAAATCGGCGCCGTGCGCCAGCGGCTTGGTAATCACGGGCGTGGCAAAGGTGTTGTCCACCACCAGCTTCACACCGTGCCGGTGGCACTCCTCGGCAATGGCGCGCAGGTCCACCACGCGCAGCAGCGGGTTGCTCATCGTTTCGCACAGCAGCAGCTTGGTGCTGGCCTGCACGTGGGACTTGAGGTCATATAGCTCCTCAAACGGCACGTAGCTCACGCCTATGCCCAGCCGCGACAGCTCCAGGTTGAGCAGGGCTGCCGAGCCGCCGTAGATGTCGGCGGCGCACAGCACGTGGTCGCCGGCTTGGCAATACGTCATCAGGGCCGCGAAAATGGCGGCCATGCCCGAGCCCGTGGCCAGCGCACCGGCGCCACCTTCCCAATGGTTCACGGCCGCGGCCAGCTCGTCGGAGTTGGGGTTGCCGTTGCGCGAGTACAGGTAGCGGCTGCCGGGCTCGTCGAAGTATTGCTGCACCGCATCCAGGTCGTCGAACTTGAAAACGGACGTTTGGTAAATTGGGGTGATTTTGGGATGGATAGCCGTTGGGTTCATACAGGCAGCGAGTGGGAATAGGTGCGGCAAAGGTCGGCAACGGCATCCGGCTTCGCCACTAGCTGGTTTTCTCTTCCATCGCCCGCCGATTTTCGCGCCGGAATACCTCCATCAATACCAGAAAGTAGGACACCAGCAGCGGCCCAATAACCAGCCCAATCAGCCCGAACATCTCCACGCCCAGCACCAGCCCCACCAGCGTCACCAGGGGGTGAATATCGCCCATACGCTTCGCCAGCATGATGCGCAGCAGGTTGTCCACGTTAATAATCACGATAAAGCCCACCAGCAGAATGCCAAGCGCCTGCCCGTTCTGCCCTTGCGAAAACTGATACAGCGCCGCCGGCCCCCACACTAGCGGCGTACCCAGCACCGGCAAAAACGCCATAAAAAACGCCACCACTCCCCAGAACACCGGGTCAGGCACGCCAAAAATCAAAAGCGTGAGCCCGGTCAATACGCTTTGCACCATAGCCACCAGCACCTGCCCCAGCACGTTAGCGTTCACGTTGTTTCTCAACGACTCGCCCAGCTCCTCCAGCGTCTCGTTCCGGAACGGCAGGTACCGGTGCAGGCCCAGCATAAAGTACGTTTCCTGCATAAACAGGTAGTACATCGTGAACAGCATCAGCCCCACCACCACCAGAAAATTGAGGGCGCTGCTGGCCAGCGTGGGCACCCAGCTGCTCACCTTGGCGGCGCCCTGCAGCAGTATTTGCCGCACGTTCAGCTGCTCCGTGATGGTGAAGCCCGTGGCCGCCTCCACCTTGTGCAGCGCGTCCAGGATGCGCTCGGGGTGCCGGGCAAACGTCACGAGTCGCTCCAGCAGCAGGGAGCTCAGGGCGTAGAAAGGCACCACCAGCACCACCACCGTCACCAGCAGAATGCCAATGGTAACCAAGCGGTGGTTCCATTTGCGGCGGTGCACCAGCGCCACCCACCACGGCCGGAACACCACAAACAGAATACCCGCCGCCAAAAACGCCGTCAGGTACTGCGCCAGCCCCACCACCATCAGCCCGGCCAGGCTCACAATGGAGAGCACCAGCAGCACGTAGCGCTGCCGGGGCGTGTAGATATTTTCGACGTATGCGAAGGGTTTGGGAGGTCGGTGCATGGCAAAAGATTAACAAAGTCCCGGCCCACCACCTGAGGGCATCGCCGTGGGGCTACAACGCAAAAAGCCGTTCCTGCCAGGCAAGAACGGCTTTTTAAAACATAAATCGCAATCGCGCAGCGTAGCCGGGGTTCGCTGGCAGTTACGCCACAACGCCCTCGGCCAGCACTATCACGTTGTTGCGCAGTACTTCCACCACGCCGCCCTCGATGCGTATGGCCTCGCGGCCGGCCGCGCCGGTCAGGGTAACGTTACCGGCCTTCAAGGCGGCAATCATCGGGGCGTGGTTGTTCAGCACTTCAAACAAGCCATCGGCACCCGGAAACTGGGCCGACGTCACTTCGCCTTCGAATACCTTGCGGTCGGGGGTGATGATTTCTAAATGCATGTTTTTATAAAATGTCAGGCTAATAAAGAACGTCATGCTGAGCTTGCCGAAGCATCTCTACCGCGCAACTAATCTATTTTAGTATGGCGGTAGAGATGCTTCGGCAAGCTCAGCATGACGTTCCGCTTACCACTTATCGGGCTTCAGCAATCAGCTTCTCGCCTTTCGCCATGGCATCCTCAATGGTGCCCACCAGGTTGAAGGCCGCCTCGGGGAGGTGGTCGTATTTGCCGTCGATGATTTCGTTGAAGCCTTTGATGGTGTCCTTGATGTCAACGAGCACGCCCTGCAGGCCGGTGAACTGCTCGGCCACGAAGAAGGGCTGCGACAGGAAGCGCTGCACCCGACGGGCGCGGTTCACTACCTGCTTGTCTTCTTCCGACAGCTCGTCCATGCCCAGAATGGCGATGATGTCCTGCAATTCTTTGTAGCGCTGCAGAATCTCCTTCACGCGCTGGGCGGTGTCGTAGTGCTCAGCGCCCAGCACGTCGGCCGAGAGAATGCGCGAGGTGGAGTCCAGCGGGTCCACGGCGGGGTAAATGCCCAGCTCCGCAATTTTGCGGCTCAGTACCGTGGTGGCGTCCAAGTGGGCAAACGTGTTGGCCGGAGCCGGGTCCGTCAAGTCGTCGGCAGGCACGTACACGGCCTGCACCGAGGTGATGGAACCGCGCTTGGTGGAGGTGATGCGCTCCTGCATGGCACCCATTTCGGTAGCCAGCGTGGGCTGGTAACCTACGGCCGAAGGCATCCGGCCCAGCAGAGCCGATACTTCCGAACCCGCCTGCGTGAAGCGGAAGATGTTATCGATAAAGAACAGGATGTCGCGGCCGGCACCGGTGCCGTCGCCATCGCGGAAGCTTTCGGCAATGGTCAGGCCCGACAGGGCCACGCGGGCGCGGGCTCCGGGAGGCTCGTTCATCTGGCCGAACACCAGCGTAGCCTGCGACTTGAGCAGCTCTTTCTCGTCTACTTTCGACAAGTCCCAGCCACCGGCTTCCATCGAGTGCTTGAACTCTTCGCCGTAGAGAATGATGTTGGATTCGATGAATTCGCGCAGCAAGTCGTTGCCCTCGCGGGTACGCTCACCCACACCGGCAAACACCGACAGGCCTTCGTAAGCCTTGGCTACGTTGTTCACCAATTCCATGATGAGTACGGTTTTGCCCACACCGGCACCGCCGAAGAGACCAATTTTACCGCCCTTCACGTAGGGAGCCAGCAAGTCAATTACCTTGATGCCGGTATAGAGGATTTCCGACGACGTGGCCAGGTCCTCAAACGCCGGGGGCAGGCGGTGAATGGGCAGCGGGCCATCCGACTTGGGCTGGGGAATGCCGTCGATGGCCTGTCCAATTACGTTGAACAGGCGGCCTTTCACGCCTTCGCCGGTGGGCATCGACATGGGGGCGCCCAGGTCGCGCACAATGGCGCCACGGGTCAGACCCTCGGTCGAGTCCATGGCGATGGTCCGAACCCGGTCCTCGCCCAAGTGCTGCTGGCACTCCAGTACGACCACCTGGCCGTTGTCTTTGGTGACTTCGAGCGCGTCGAGGATGTTGGGCAGCTTCGTGTTCTCGCCCGCGAAGCTCACGTCCACTACGGGGCCGATGACCTGGGTGATTTTGCCGGTATTCGCCATTGAGGTGTATTTATAAGAAAGATGATGCGTTTTTCAGGCCGCAAAATTACGGCAGAAGCGCGGCTTTTCCAACCCGCACCCATTTCGGCACCCGGCCTGCGTTTAAACAGCCCTGAGCAACATTACCTTGTGAAAATCAGGCAGAAAAGCCGATTTCGAGGCTTTTGACAGGTGGTCGGCGCAATTTTCTTGCAAAAATATTTCACAAAATCCTTGCCTCGAATTTTTCCCGTAGTACATTTGCACTCCCAAACGGCACGTAGCCCAATGGGAAACTGTCCGATGGTGTAACTGGCAACACGCTTGATTTTGATTCAAGAAAGTCCAGGTTCGAGCCCTGGTCGGACAACGACAAAGCTCGAGTAAACGCAAGGCGCTGGCTTCTCCAAATTTCCGGAGTGGTCAGCGCCTTTCGCTTTTTCCAATTTGCCCGGCACGGGAAGCTTTCGCTTGCTGCGCCAGGCCATCAAGCAGTTCATCAACCTTCGGCAAGCTAACGCTTGCCGCACAAAATCAGCACCTTCCCCAATGAAACAGGTCAAAATATTCGCCGGCAGCGCGTCGCGCGCCCTCGCCGAAAATATTGCTGCCGCCTACGGCACGCCCCTCGGCGCCCTCACCCTGCAGCGCTTCGCCGACACCGAGATGGGGCCCAGCTTCGACGAGAGCGTACGCGGCTGTGAGGTATTCCTCATCCAAAGCACCTTCCCGCCCTCCGACCACCTCATGGAGCTCATGCTGATGGTGGACGCCTGCAAGCGCGCCTCGGCCCACCGGGTCAACATTGTGATGCCTTATATGGGCTACGCCCGCCAGGACCGCAAAGACAAGCCGCGCGTGAGCATTGGGGCCAAGGTGGTGGCCAACATTATTCAGAGCGTGGGCACCGACCGCGTGATGACCTGCGACCTGCACGCCGGCCAGATTCAGGGCTTCTTCGACGTTCCGGTCGACCACCTCGACGGGGCCACCGTGTTGGCGCCCTACATCAAGTCGCTCAACCTCGAAAACCTGATTTTTGCTTCGCCCGACGTGGGCGGCGTGGTGCGCACCCGCGCCTTCGCCAAAAAATTCGGGGCCGAAATCGTGGTCTGCGACAAGATGCGCCTGCGGGCCAACGAAATTGCCTCCATGCAGGTGATTGGCGACGTGAAGGGCATGGACGTGGTGTTTGTGGACGACATGGTGGACACCGCCGGCACCATCTGCAAAGCCGCCGAGTTGGTGATGGAGCGCGGCGCCAAATCGGTGCGCGCCGTGGTAACGCACCCACTGCTGAGCGGCCCGGCCCACGAGCGCATCCGCAACAGCGTGCTCACCGAGCTGATTACGACCGACACCATTCCGCAACACCAGGAAAACGAGAAAATCCACGTCATCACGCTCGCCCCGCTCTTTGCGCAGGCCATCCGCAACGTGGTGACGCACGAAAGCATCAGCTCGCTGTTTGTGTAAAGCTGGCGCCGGCTGAGTCGGATACTGGCGAAAACCATCTTTACTATCTACTTTCTCTGATGCCATCCTTTGGTTGCGGGCTTACCTTAATCGTCGGCGTCCTGATTTTTGCACTAGGCAACGCGCAAGCCCAATCGTCCAGCTCATGGCCGGTCACTCGGCTCGACTCCGTGGCCTCGGTTAGCATGCCTTACAGTGGCAGTATCAACGAGGAGTTGGCGGCTGAGGGAGTGGTTATGTACCGCACTCCTGTTTCCGACAACAATTTCGATGTTCTCATTATCACACCAAAGCTAGACCAGCCCCTTATGCCCGGCGAGTGGATGGTGATGGACACCAAAAAGGTCTTAGCGCAGGTAATGAAACTACCCGACAAGCTATTTACCCGTCCCAAGCTGCAATCCAGTTATTCCGTAACGTTGCCCAGCGCTCCCAATGGCCGGGCGGAGCATCAGGTATATAGCGGTTTCGATGCCTTCCATCAGACAGACGCCAGCATGGAACTCACGTGGGTTATTGTTGGCTCGTCCTTGTACATTTTCCGCTGCTCTACTCAGTTGCCGCAAGAAGCAGAGACAGCTGAAGACATGAAGCACTTTTTCACCACCATAGCGTTCAAGCAACCTCAGCCCTAGGTTTTCACGAGCACAATCGGTACCTTTGCGGCCCGTTTCGGCAAAGGTGCCGATGCGGAAATCACCACAAAAACCACTTTTTATGAAAAGCCTCGAGATTGTAGGGTTTAAAAGAGCGAATCTCGGTAAAACTGACTCCAAGGCCTTGCGCTTGGACGCTCAGGTACCGTGCGTATTATATGGCGGCAAGGACACCGTGCACTTCTCCGTGCCCGCTATCCTGTTCCGCGAATTGTTGTACACGCCGGAGGCTCACATTGTGGACCTGAACGTGGAAGGCACCATGTACAAAGCCATTGTACAGGACTCCCAGTTTCACCCCGTGAACGAAATGCTCCTCCACGTTGACTTCCTGGAATTGGAAGAAGGCAAAGAGGTGAAAATGGACATCCCCGTGAAATACATCGGTGTTTCGCCCGGCGTACTGGCCGGTGGCAAGCTGGTGAGCAAGCTGCGCAAAGTGCGCGTGCGTGCCACGATGGACAACCTCCCCGACTATGTGGAAGTGAACATCAGCGGCATGGAGCTGGGCAAATCCATTAAGGTAGGTGCTGTAGAAGCCAAAGACTACACCATCCTGACCAGCAAGGAGGCACCCATCGCCACCATCACCATCCCACGTGCGCTGAAAGGCGAACTGGCCGCCAGCAAGTAATAATCACGGATTTTTCGGATTATAGCTGGATTAATCAGATTTTGTAGCTGGTTAATTGCTGCCTTCGAAGAGCCGCTCCAATTAGTTGGGGCGGCTCTTTATTCTTTATTGGTAAAGACTGGTTGAAGCATTCGTTGCCGCCCCGCGCGGGCGCGCACAAAATCCGAAAAATCCGTGTGTCATCCGAAAAAACCGTGATTTATGAAGTTTCTGGTTCTCTGCCTGGGCAACATTGGCCCCGAATATGCCGACACCCGGCACAACATCGGGTTTATGGTGGCCGATTATCTGGCCGCCAAATTTGACGCGCCGCGTTTCGAAATTGGCCGCCACGCCTTCGTCACCGAATTCAAGCACAAAGGCCACGCCTACACGCTGGTGAAACCCACCACCTACATGAACCTGAGCGGCAAGGCCGCCGCCCATTGGCTGGCTACACTCAAAATCTCCGTGGAAAACATGATTGTGGTGACCGACGACCTGGCCCTGCCCTTCGGCAAATTGCGCCTCAAAGGCCAGGGCTCCGCCGGCGGCCACAATGGCCTGAAGGACGTTCAGGCCACCCTGAACACCGACGTGTACGCCCGGCTGCGCTTTGGCGTGGACGCTAATTTCCCCAAGGGCCGGCAGGTAGATTACGTATTGAATCCATTCTCGGCAGACGAATTGATTGAACTGCCGACGCGGATTGAAAAATCTGCTGATGCGATATTAGCCTTTGGTGCGATGGGTTTGGAACGG
Organism: Hymenobacter sp. IS2118; assembly: GCF_000715495.1. Classification (GTDB taxonomy): domain Bacteria; phylum Bacteroidota; class Bacteroidia; order Cytophagales; family Hymenobacteraceae; genus Hymenobacter. Next base: position 119,366 of record NZ_JNLX01000131.1, read on the forward strand.
GCCATGAACGTGGTGAATGTGAAGTAGGCATTCCCATTCACCTGGCGTTGTGTCATAAAACAGAAGCCCCCGATTCGCTAATGAATCGGGGGCTTCTGTTTTAGACAGCTAATCGGGAAGTTGCCCGTGCTCATCAGCATGACGTATACTGTGACTTTTTTAGAATCCCCTACACGACGCCGCTGCCGTTGCGCACGGCCTTGCTGGGCTGCATGAGGGCGAGGCTGCCATCGGCGTTTTCGGCCATCAGGAGCATGCCTTGGCTTTGGATGCCTTTGATTTCGCGTGGCGCCAGGTTGAGCAGCACTTGCACCTGTTGCCCAATCAGGGCTTCGGGGTTGAAATGCTCGGCGATACCGCTCACAATGGTGCGCTGCTCCAGGCCGAGGTCCATGGTGAGTTTGAGGAGCTTTTTGGTTTTGGCTACTTTTTCGGCGGCGACGATGGTGCCCACGCGCAAATCCATTTGCCCGAATTCATCGAACGATACATCGGCTTTGGCGGGCGCGACGGGCGTATTGGCTAGCTGGTTTTCCTTTTTTGTATCGAGCAGTTTTTGCACCTGAGCTTCCACAGTGGCGTCTTCAATTTTACCAAATAGCAGCGCAGCTTCGCGCAGCTGGTGCCCAGCTGGTAGTGCATCGGCACGGCCGGCACTGGCCCAGTTACCCAAGTCAATGTTGAGCATGGTGGCCAGCTTCTGAGCCGATTCGGGCAGGAACGGCTCTAGCAGCGGCGCCAGCGCGGCGGCTATTTGCAACGCCACGTGCAGCACAGTGCCGGTGCGCGCCACGTCGGTTTTAATGAGGTGCCAAGGCTGGGTTTCGGCCAGGTATTTATTGCCCAGACGCGCCAGGTTCAACACTTCGGCCAGCGCATCGCGGAACCGATAGTTTTCTATTAACTCACCGATTTTAGCGGGGAATACCGCGAGCTGCGCAAAAGCATCCTCATCGATGGCCGTTAATTCGCCGAGGGCGGGCACTTTGCCTTCGAAAAATTTGTGCGTGAGCACGGCCGCGCGGTTCACAAAATTACCCAGCGTCGCCACCAACTCGTTATTGTTGCGCGCCTGAAAATCTTTCCAGGTAAAATCATTGTCTTTGTTTTCGGGCGCATTGGCGCACAGCACATAGCGCAGCACATCGGCCTGACCGGGGAAGTCCTGCAAATATTCGTGCAGCCACACGGCCCAATTGCGCGAGGTGCTGATTTTATCGCCCTCGAGGTTCAGGAATTCATTGGCGGGCACGTTGTCCGGCAGAATAAATTCGCCGTGTGCTTTCAGCATCACGGGGAAAATAATGCAGTGGAAAACGATGTTGTCCTTGCCGATGAAATGCACGAGTTTGGAGCCCTCGTCTTTCCAATACAATTCCCATTCCTCCGGAAAGGCTTCTTTGGTGGCCGAGATGTAGCCAATAGGCGCATCAAACCACACGTAGAGCACTTTGCCTTCGGCGCCGGGCACCGGTACGGGCACGCCCCAATCGAGGTCGCGCGTGACGGCGCGCGGGTGCAGTCCTTGGTCAATCCAGGATTTGCACTGGCCGTACACGTTGGTTTTCCAGTCGTTTTTGTGGCCTTCTATTATCCATTCGCGCAGCCAGGGCTCGTATTGGTCGAGCGGCAGAAACCAGTGCTTGGTGTCGCGCAAAATGGGGTGCGCTCCGCTCAGCATGCTGCGCGGACTAATTAATTCGGTGGGACTGAGCGAGGTGCCGCACCGCTCGCACTGGTCGCCGTAGGCATTTTCGTTGCCGCAATTGGGGCAGGTACCCACAATGTAGCGGTCGGCCAGAAACTGCTGGGCCTGCTCGTCGAAATATTGCTGCGTAGTTTGTTCAATGAACTGTCCCGCGTTGTTCAACTTGGTGAAAAACGCACTGGAAACCTCCGCGTGCGTGGCCGAGGAAGTGCGCGAATACACATCGAACGACACATTGAAATCCTGAAACGAGTCGCGAATCAGCGCATGGTATTTATCAACGACCTGCTGCGGGGTGACGCCTTCTTTCTGAGCCCGGATGGTAATGGGAACGCCGTGTTCGTCGGAGCCGCAGATAAATTTTACATCGCGCCCAGCGGAGCGCAGGTAGCGGACGTAAATATCCGCAGGCAAGTATACCCCGGCTAAATGCCCGATGTGAACCGGACCATTGGCATAAGGCAAAGCAGCGGTAACTGTGTAACGTTTAGGAAGAAGCGACATGAAAAATCAAGAAATAAAACAGAAAACCACTTTCTGTTTTTCGAAACAATTAAGAAAATATTACGCTGTAATTTGCCCGAAGCGCAAGAGAAAAACAGAATAAAAAGCGAATGGGTATCAACAAAAAAACGAAGCGAACCGTTTGACACTTAATTCATTTTATATTTGAGCCTAATGAATTAATATTTCTCTTTGAAACAGGAGTAGTACTTCACCTCAAACCCTTCACTAACCATTTTTTCTAATGAAAAAACCTGCTTCTCCGAAAAAGACGGAAAAACGCGCAAAAGCTACGCCCGAAGAAAAGTCGGTTCGTAAATCAGCGAAAAAAGCTGGCCGGGCCGCCACTCTCCTGAACGACGACCGCGCCGATAACAAGGCCTCGCAGAAGAAAACGCTTAAAACGGCTGCTAAGCAACTGCAAAAGGAGCTTAACAAGCGCATGAACGAAGTGGTGACTCGCATTCGCAAAGAAACGAAAGCCAAGCTGAAAGAAGTAGTAAAAGAAGCCACCCGCCGCCTCGATGGCGACACGGAGCGCATGTTTGAGCAAGCCTTGCACACCATCGTGCGCCATTACGACTCCGTAGCGGGCGGCACCGGTACCGATGTTACCGAGCCGGCCCCCGAGGCCGCGGCCAGCCCGGCAGCTCGTAGCACCAGAAAAGGACAAACCCTGAACAAGGACGGCACCCCCCGTAAAGCCCGCGCCACCGCCTCTACCGATGAGGATGCCACGGCTGACGCCCCCAAAACCCGTGGCCGCAAGCCCACCACTACGGCCAAGGCAGCCGGTGCCCGTCGCGGCCCTAAAGCCGCTGCCGATGCGGCCCCCGCAACGCGCCGTGGCCCCAAGCCTGGCACGCCCGCTACCGGCGCCCGCCGTGGTCCCAAGCCCCGCGCCGTGGCTGCCTCAGAACCCGCTACCGACGCGGTAGACTCGGCCGATAGCGCCAATACCGGCGAAGTAGGCGCGTAGTTTTTTTGCCGCTCCCGCTAACAGCAAAAAGCCCGCCCCATTAATTTGGGGCGGGCTTTTTGCTGCTATTGCAGGCAGCCGGCTGGCCGGTTTCCACTAAGGGCGCGGTGGCGGCGGGGGCAACGTATTCACGGGCGCGTCATAGTTCAGCCGCTGAATGCGCGTGGCCGGAGCAGTGTTGTTGGGGTCGTTGGAATTGACGTTTTCAATGCGCTTTTGGCGGTTGATGTCGGCCGCCTGCTCGCCGAGACGCACCCGGTTGGGCGTGGCATCGGGAACGGCGGAATTGGCGCCCGTGCCGTTGCTGTTGTAGATAGCCCGACGGTCGGCGTCGGTCCGGACTTCGGTGGGCACAGCGGAGGGCGTGGCCCGTTCGGCGGTTTGTTCGGTGGCCGTGCAACTGGCCAGCAGCCCCAGCGCCAGGACGAAACCCAGCTGCCTGCGGCAAGTAAAAGCAATGTTCATGGCCTGTTATGGAAAAAGGCCGCCCACAATGGCGGCCTTCTTCAAACGGCAGACAGGGGCTTGCGGTTGGCGGAATTACGCCACTGAGTGATGGACTTTGCCCGTGGGAATACCATTCCACAGCGCCACGCGGGATTCGAGGCATTGAATGGTTGTTTGCTTGCATTCCGCCCACGCATCGGGGTTGTGGACGCACAGCTCGCGCACCATTTGCTGGGCCAGGGGGGCGTGCACTTCTTCGTCGAGCTGAATGTGCCGGTCGAGGTAGTACGTAAACGTGTCGAGCTGGCCCGGAAACCGGTCGCGCAGGTCGCCCACCAGCTGGCGAAACATGGCCGGAATCAAATCTTCGCGGCCAAAGGTGAACGCAGCCGCTACGAGGTGCGGCTGGCCGCTCCGGATGATGCCAAAGGTGGTTTCAACGAATTGCCGCACAGAATCCGGCACTTGCGCTGCATCCAGGGCCTGCGTCACGCTGCTGCCGGCCTGCACGGCGGCCACCAGCCGACGGATGGGGCCGGTGTCGGCGCCGCACTCTTCCATGGCCCGCACGTAGAGCTCAAAGTGGCTGGTGGGCTGCCCTTGGGGGTCCACGTCAGACTCTTCTTCCAGCACGATTTCATTGATGAGGCGCCGCGTGGCCGCATTAGCCGTAGGTACCCACGGCACTTGCACGCACGTGAGTTCGCGCTGCAACGCCTTGAGCAGCGACATAAAATCCCAGACGGCAAACACGTGGTGCTCCATAAACGTCCGCAGGTCGGAGATGGTGTGAAGCCGGTGGTAAAGGTCGTTGTTAAGTAAAAGTTGGCGGGTTTCGGCTACTTCCTGCTGCAGGTAGTCGATGGGGTCGAGCGTAACTTCCATGAATGACTTTTTTTTAATGTATTACTGGTTTAACAGTTGAACTGCTAATTCGGCCTTGACGCAAGTAGCCAAAATCAGCACCCTACCAACGAAAATGCCCCCCGACGTGGATTGTCGGGGGGCACTAACAAATCGTGTTTTGAAAAAGCGCGCGGCTTTTATTTTTTCTTCTCAAATACCAGTGCGTTGCCGTCCATGCAGTAGCGCTGTCCGGTGGGTTTGGGGCCGTCGTTGAACACGTGGCCGAGGTGGCCGCCACACTTGGCGCACACAATTTCGTCGCGGCTCATGCCGAAGGTATCGTCCGATGCTACTTTTAGGCTGGTGGCCGTGGCGGGCGCGAAAAAGCTGGGCCAGCCGGTGCCGGATTCAAACTTAGTGTCGGAAAAGAACAGCAGGTTGCCATCGGCGGCGCAGTAATAGCTGCCCTCAGCGTGGTTATCGTGGTATTTACCGGTGAAAGGGCGCTCGGTGCCTTGCTCGCGGAGGATGTAATACTGGTCGGGCGTAAGCGCCTTTTTCCATTCAGCCTCCGTTTTCTGCACCGGAAACTCATTGGGCTTGCCGGTCACCGGTTTGGGCTGAAAATAGGTTTTGTCCGATACGGTGCGGGCGGGCGGGGCAGTGTTCGCAGCCACATCACGCTTCTGCGAGCAGGCCGAGTTGAAGGTGAGTGCCGATATTGCTAAAAATAAAAGGGGGAAACGCATGGTCAAGGGATGGGGTGAGGTTCAAGGGTTCAACATACGAGGGAGCACCAGGGTTCGGTCGGCCAGGCAGACGAAAAAGGGGCGGGAACCTTACGCCTGGGCTAAATGATTTAGGGCGACACGCTTGGCCGCCCAACGGGCCACGCGGCCCCGGCTTCGGCGGGGCCCTGGGCAAGCGTTTAGTAAGCCAAGGCTTTACGCCATTTTATCCGTACCTTTGCACCCGCAAAAACAACCCATATGGCCAACAATATTCGTAACATTGCCATCATCGCTCACGTTGACCACGGCAAGACTACTCTGGTGGATAAGATTATCCACGCATCCAAGATTTTCGACGCGCACCAGCACTTCGACGACCTGATTCTCGACGACAACCCCTTGGAGCGCGAGCGTGGCATTACCATCGTTTCCAAAAACGTATCGGTACGCTACAACGGCACCAAAATCAACATCATCGACACCCCTGGTCACGCCGACTTCGGTGGTGAGGTAGAGCGCGTGTTGAAGCTGGCCGACGGCGTGCTGCTGCTCGTGGATGCCTTTGAAGGTGCCATGCCGCAGACCCGCTTCGTGCTGGGCAAAGCCATTGCCCTGGGCCTGAAGCCCATTGTGGTGGTGAACAAAGTGGACAAGGAAAACTGCCGCCCCGACGAGGTGCACGAGCAGGTTTTCGACCTTATGTTTAACCTCGGCGCCTCGGAAGACCAGCTTGATTTCGTGACCTTGTACGGTTCCTCGAAGCAGGGCTGGATGAGCACCGACTGGAAAGTAAAAACCGACAACCTGATTCCGTTGCTCGACGCGGTTATCTCGTCGATTCCCCCCGCGCCGACCCTGGACGGCACGCCCCAGATGCAGATTACCTCGCTCGACTACTCGTCGTTCGTGGGCCGTATCGCCATTGGCCGCGTGCACCGCGGCACGCTGAAAGAAGGCTCGAACATGAGCCTGATGAAGGCCGACGGCAGCGTCAAGAAAGTAAAAATTCGCGAGCTGCACGTCTTTGAAGGCCTCGGCCGCAACAAGGTTTCGGAAGTGAGCAGCGGCGAAATCTGCGCCGTTTCGGGCATCGAAGGCTTCGACATTGGCGACACCCTCGCCGACAACGACAACCCCGAGCAGCTGGAGCGCATCAGCATCGACGAGCCGACGATGAACATGCTGTTCACCATCAACAACTCGCCGTTCTTCGGTAAGGAGGGCAAGTTTGTGACCTCGCGTCACCTGCGTGACCGTCTGTTTAAAGAAACTGAGAAGAATCTAGCCCTGCGCGTGGAGGCCACCGACAAAGAGGATACCTTCCTCGTGTTCGGCCGCGGTATTCTGCACTTGTCGGTACTCATCGAAACGATGCGTCGCGAAGGCTACGAGCTGCAGGTGGGCCAGCCCCAGGTGTTGTTCAAGGAAGACGATAACGGCAAGCGCACCGAGCCCATCGAGCTACTCGTGGTGGACGTGCCCGAGGAATCGGCCGGCAAAGTAATCGAGCTGGTGAGCATGCGCAAAGGCGAAATGACCATCATGGAGCCCAAGGGCGACTTGCAGCATCTGGAGTTCACGATTCCGTCGCGCGGCCTGATTGGCCTGCGTAACAACGTGCTGACTGCCACCGGCGGTGAGGCCATCATGAACCACCGTTTCATGGACTATGAGGAGCACAAAGGTCCGATTCCGGGTCGGATTGCTGGTTCGCTGATTTCGCTGGAAACCGGCGCCGGCACCGCTTACACCATCGACAAGCTGCAGGACCGGGGCTCGTTCTTCGTGGACCCGGGCGAGGAAGTGTACGGCGGCCAGGTTATCGGCGAGCACACCCGCCCCAACGACCTGACGGTGAACATCCAGAAAGGCAAGAAGCTGACCAACATGCGTGCTTCGGGCACCGACGACAACGCCAAAATCACCCCCAAGCGCCAGTTTTCGCTGGAAGAAGCCATGGAATACATCCAAAAGGATGAATACCTGGAGGTGACGCCAAAGTCGATTCGGATGCGCAAGATTCTTCTCGACGAGAACGAGCGGCTTCGCTACGCCAAGCAGGCTGACTAAATCGTTGATTTTCACGGATTAGCCGTGATTACACTGATTATTTTTTGGAAGAGGGCGCGGCTTTGGTCGCGCCCTTTTTCTTTGGTTGAACGCTACTTTTATTTTCTATGAGCCAAGAGAATCTGAGCCGCTTTGTGCAGCTTTTCACCCTGAATGATGCGGAGGCCACCCAGCGCGTGAGCGAGCGGCTGGCGCTGGCGTTGCAAATGCCAGCGGCGTACCAGGAGCACTATGCCGAAGAACTGGCCGAGCGCGGCATAGAAGCAGCGCTACCCGAGCAGGAGCTGCGCGACCTGGCGCTCATCGATGCGCTGATGAGCGAGGATTTGCTGTGGGAAAATGATTGGAAGGAAACCGCTACCGAAATAGCGGAAGGCCTGAACGAGATACTTGCGACGCAGAAACGCGGCTTTGTGCTGCCGACCGGCACGTTGGCGGGCGGCCAGCGCCAGGGCCCGGAGGCGCTGGACTTGCTGCAGGACACCCTGGAAACGAAAGGTCTGGCCCTGGTGCTTTTCACGCTGGACAGCGACTCGTACCCCCTGAGCGTGGTGGCGGAAGACCAGGTGGAGCACACCCGGCGTCTGGCCATAGAGTTGGGCTTTGAGCTGGTGGTTTATTAACAGCTTGACGTGCTGCTGGAAGGATTGGCAGGGCGATTACGGCAGCAATACCTTGCTGGTACCCGCCGGCTGATTTTCGTTGATTCACCTGGTTGTCCAACCAATTTTATGCGGTTTTTACTGCTCTTCGCATCGGCCGCAGCTTTCGTAGTTGCGGGGTATCTGGGCGTGCTTTACGGCTTCACTGCGTATGAGACGGTGCGGGCTGAGCTGATAGTTGCTACCGCGCAGATTAGGCCGGCCACCCTGCCCTACACGCTCCCAGGGCTGGCGCACACGGCGGCGCGCTATGCCACCTTGCGGGGCGTTATTGGCCTTGCGTTGGGGGGCTCAATTATGGCGCTGATTGCGCTGGCACGCGGGGGCGGACGGCAGGAAACACGCCGCCTGGCCCGGGACGCCGGCCGGGCCTTTCGGGCCGTGGACAGGGGTTGGCGGAGGCTGGCGCGGGCAGAGCAGTGCACGGCCGGACTGGTGCTGCTGCTCGTGGTGGGCACGCGGTATTGGTTTTTACGGCACACGTCCTTCGACCCCGACGAGATGGTGAGCCTCGACTACTTCGCGCGGCACGGCGCCCGGCTAACAGCAGGCTTTTATCAGCTTCCCAACAACCACGTGCTGTATAATGTGCTGGGAGCCGTGCTGCTGCGGCTGGCCCCGGCAACCGCCGACCCGGAACTGCTGGTGCGGCTTCCCTCGTTCGTGTTCGGCATCATCGGCACGGGGCTGGTGTATGCGGTTCTGGCTCGCCTCACTTCGTTCCGGGCGGCTACGTTTTCGGTCTGCTGTCTTCAGTTGGTGCCGCTAAGCATAGACTACACCATTGCGGCGCGGGGCTACGGTTTGCAGGCAGCCTGCGTGTACGCGCTTTTTCTGGCGGTGGCGGTGCTGCTGCGCGGCCCGGCCTACCACCGGCTGGCCTGGGCAATAGCGGTTACGAGTAGCTTGCTGGGTTTTTACCTGATTCCTACCTTCATCTACCCGTTCTTGAGCCTAGGGGCCGGGTTGGTGGGTGGGGCGTGGTGGCAGCGACGCCGCCGCGCCCTGGTGCCCCTGGCACTGGTAGCCGGGGCCACGGTTCTGGTTCTGACGGGCCTGCTGTACTTGCCCATCGGCTTGCTTTCGGGGTGGCATACGTTGCTGGCAAATCCATACGTGACGCAACTCAGTGCCCACGAATTCTGGAATCTGCTCGGGCCCTACTACCTCTGGGGCATGGCCGGAGAGTTGTTTGGGCAGCAGCGGGTTACTATCCCTCTGCTGCTGTTGCTGCTGAGCGGCGGTATGCTGGCCATCCGGTACTGGGCGCCACGGCGCTACTGGCCGGTGGCGGCGCTGGCCTGGGTGGGGCTGGTGGGTCCGCTGCCGCTGCTGATGGCCCAACGGGTGTTTGCGCCGTCCCGGACGTTGCACTACGCTGTGTTTTTCGGGTTGGTGTTAGCCACCTTTCTCTTTGAGGCGGTGGTGCGGCGCTTCCGCCTGCCGGCCCGCGTGGCGTAGCTAGTGGCAGGTATTGTTGTGGCCGGCTATGCGGGCTTCCGGATTCCCCGCCAAGTTCAGAGTCTGGAGATAAACCTTGGGCAACGAGCCCAGGCCGAACGGGCCCACCGTTGGTTGCAGCGGCAGCATCCTCGCCGGGTATTCACCAATGCCCAGATTTACCACGCCTATCTGCAGCACCTGGGATTAGGGTTGCGACATCCACCCCTACCCGTGCACCTGGCGGGCGACGGCCCCGAAAGCGGCACGTACGATTACCTCATGCTGAAACGTGGGAGCGCCCTGCCTGTTTGGGCTATCCGGCAGCCGTATCGGCTCGCGTACCAGCACGCCGATTTGCTAATTTATCGTTTGGCAGCCGAACCCCCGGCCGAACCTGCGCACCCAAATAAGACGGGCGCTCTGCGGTAGCAAAGCTGTTAGGCTTGGCCGCTCGCCATGCCGGGCGAAGCCCCCTGGCAAGGGCTTGCTATGAGTGGCTGCTTCATCCTTTATTTACAGTCCGAAAATCGGGCTGCATTCTATCCCCTCAGCGAAAGCACTGTCCTTGGCCAACTCTACTGTTTTTATTGCGCTCACGGGCCTGTGTTTGGCGGGCGCGCCGGCAGCGCGCGGACAGGACGCCGCGGCAGCCATGATGGCGCAGCCGGCCACGAGCGACTACCGGCTGTCGGAGCGGGGTTTTGAGGATGCTTACGGGTTCAACGATACGGCTCGCGCGGTCATTCAGCTGTACTATGCAAGGTGGAAAACCGGCCTCACTATCATGAAGTACGCCGGGTACCCGGTGCCGGTAGCCACCGCGCTGGGCCGGCACTACGAGCCCAACCCGCGCACCTACGGGGCCTCTCCCAACTACAGCAAGTATTATTACGACTCGTGGGTGGCGCCAGTGGTATTCAGTCTGCTGGGCGTCTCCACGTTTGGCTTCATCAAAGCCACCATCTACAACCGCCGGCAGCTGTACACGGTTATCCGGCAGTACCGCGCTACCCGGCGGCTGCCGGCAAGCGTACCCGCCGCCGCCCTGCGCCCCTACCTGAAGGTGCTGCTGGGCGAGATGGCGCCCGCGGCGCGCTAAGCTGGTTACCCGCGCTGGCGCACCGCTTCGAAAGCCAGTACGGCCCCGGCCACGCTCACATTGAGCGAGTCGATGCGACCCATCATGGGGATGATGATGGTGTCGTCGCAAGCAGCGAGGGCAGCGGGCGTGAGGCCGTCGGCTTCGGTGCCGAGCACGAGGGCTGTGGGCGGGCGGAAGTCGCAGTCGAGGTAGGAATGCGCCGTGGGCGTGAGGGCAGCGGCGTAGCTGCGAATGCCTTTGGCGCGCAGGAAGGCCGTAATTTCGGCCATTGGCGCGGCGATAACGGGCACCGAGAACACGCAGCCGATGCTGGAGCGGATGGTATTGGGATTGTAGAGGTCGGTGCGCGCGTCACCGATGAGCACGGCATCGACCGGAGCGGCGTCGGCGGTGCGGAGGATGGCACCGAGGTTGCCGGGCTTCTCCACGGCTTCGAGCACGAGGAGCAGCGGGTTGGCGGGCAGACGCAGGTCGGCCAGAGTGCGGGTTGGCGTTTTGAGCACGGCCAGCAGGCCATCGGAGCCTTCGCGGTACGCCACTTTCTCGAAAACGGGGCGGGTCACTTCGAACCACTCGGGCGCGTCTATTTTGCCAGAAAACAGACTTTGTAACCCAGCAATACCGGTTTCGCCGGCCAGCTCGGGGCAGGAGTAGATGGTGGCGACCGGCACGCCGGCCTCCACGGCAATGGTGAGCTCACGCAGGCCTTCCACCAGCGTGAGGCCGAGGGCGCGGCGTTCGGCGGACTTCTGCTGCAACTTCAGCAGCTGCTTGATGCGCGGGTTTTGGGGGCTACTGAGGCGGTCGGCGGGAACAAAAGGCATGGCGGCGAAGATACGGGCGCCAGGCCCGCGGCCAACCCAGACGTGGACCCGCGCCGCAGCCCGCGCACTACCTTCGCGCCCAATGAAATCGAAGATTGACTCTAAAATTCTTGGCGGGCTGGTATTGGCTGTGGGCATTCTGCTGCTCACGGCGGGGGCTTCGTTCTGGAGCATTCGTGGGCTGCGCGTGCAAACCAAACAGGTAGAGCACACCTACCAGGTAATGCAGGAAGTAGTGAATGTGACGGCGGTGCTCAAGGACGCGCAAGCGGGCGTGCGCGGCTACCTCCTCACCGGCGACACGGCGTACCTGCAGCCCTACAGCATGGCCACCGGCCAACTGCCGGCCAGTCTGCGCCGCCTCGATGAACTTACCGCCGACAATTCCATTCAACGGCAACGCCTTGATTCGCTGCGCTACCTGGTTGAGCAGGAGTTTCGCATTCTCCGCCCATTGACCCAGATAAATAGCTCCGTCAGCCGGTCGGCCATGCAAACCCTGCTCGATACCGACCGCCAAACCCTGCGCCAGGTCCGGATGCTCTACAGCCGCATCCAGACGCGGGAAATGGCGTTGCTGGCCCAGCGCAGTGCTTCCCAGGAAATATTTGAGAAGGCCACGCCCATTGTTGTGCTGGTTTCGGCCGTGCTGGGGGTGCTGATTGTGGTGTGGCTGGTGATAAAAATAGTGCAGGAGCTGGCAGACAACCGCCGCCTGCAGGACGAGTTGGCCACCGTGAACGCGGAAGTCAGCCGGCGCATTGCCCAAATCCGGCAGCTGGCCGAACAGGTGGTGCAGGGCGACTACACCGTAAAAATCAGTGATTCGGCGGCCGACAACCTCGGCGGCCTGGCCACTTCCCTCAACCGCATGACCCAAACCCTGGACGCCACCTTCAGCGCCCTGGAAAAGCGCAACCAGGAGCTGGACCAGTTTGCCTACGTAGCCTCGCACGACCTCAAGGCGCCCCTGCGCGGCGTCACCACCATCGTGAAATGGATTGAGGAAGAGCTGGCGGCTGAGCTCTCACCCCAGCTGCGCACCTACATGAGCCAGATGAAAGGCCGCCTGCACCGCCTCGAAGACCTGATAAACGGCTTGCTGGCCTATGCGCGGGTGGGCCGCACGGCCCAAACCGCCACCTCGGTCGACGTGGCCCAGCTGCTGGGCGAAGTAGCCGAGCTGGTGGTCCCACCCGATTTTACGCTGCGCGTAGGCCCCGACATGCCCACCCTGGTGACGGACCGCCTGGGCCTGCAGCAAGTGTTTACCAACCTGCTCAGCAATGCCGTGAAGTACCACCAGCGCGGCGGCGGTCAGCTGGAAATCACGGCCCGCGACGCCGGCCAGTTTTACGAGTTTCGGGTGCAGGACGATGGCCCCGGCATCGCCTCAGAGTATCATCAGAAGATTTTTCTGCTGTTCCAGACCCTGCGCGACCGCCACACCGCCGAGAGCACTGGCATCGGTCTGAGCATCGTGCAAAAAATAATTAATGAGCATCAGGGCCGTATCCGGGTAGAATCCAGCCCCGGCCAGGGAGCCGGCTTTATCTTTACCTGGCCGAAATGAGCCCCTTTTTAATAATGATTAATGATTAGGGTTAGCAGTACTTGATAAACGGTTGGTGGTAAGGCCTCACCCGCTCACCATCAACTACTCGCCACTCCCCACTAATCAGCAGTCACCAACCGCTAATCACTACCCCATATGCGTTCTGTATTACTAGTCGAAGACGATATTTTTGATACGATGACTGCGGAGAAATCCTTCCTCAAATTCAACGTAGCCCACCAGCTCCATACCGCTTTCAACGGCGAAGAAGCGCTGGACCTGCTGCTGGGTCGCAACGGCGTGGAGCCCCTGCGGCCGCTGCCGGAAGTCATTTTGCTGGACCTGAACATGCCCCGCATGAACGGCATCGAATTCCTGACCGAGCTGCGCGCCAACATCGATTTGCACCACATTCCGGTCTTCATCACCACTACCTCCAGCATGGACGTGGACCGGCTGGAGGCCGAAAAGCTGGGCGTGAGCGGCTACATTCTCAAGCCCCTCGATTTTGAAACCAGCCCCGACCTGGCCGACAGCCTGAGCCTGCTGGAAAAGCTACTGAACTAGCGCCCTGCTCAGCGGCCAAATCGGGCAAAATGCCAATGGAATTTACCCCTCCGGTCTTGCGTTCGCGTTTCGGCATCGGTACTTCGCACGCTTTTTGACGCAGAAGTCAGCTATTTGCCGCACCTTGGCGCTTTGTTCATTTCCGTAGTCCTTCCTATGAGAACTTTCGTGCTTTTACCAGTGCTGGCGGCCGCGCTGCTGAGCGGATTTGGGGCGCGGGCCCAGGACGAGCCTCCCCGCCAGCTGGGCGCGCCTCCGGCCATGCCCCCGCCCGCGCCGCGCCGCGCCGCGCCCGCACCA
>NZ_JNLX01000132.1 GCF_000715495.1 Hymenobacter sp. IS2118
GCCGCCGCACGAGCAGGCCGCCGCCGCCGCCCGCGCCCGCCGCAAAACCAAAGCGCAGCGGGCCAAAGAAGACGCCGAGCAAGCCGACCAGAAACAGCTCGAAACCAACGCCAAGACCATCTACCGCCAGCTGGCCCGCACCCACCACCCCGACCTGGAGCGCGACCCCGAAAAGCAAGCCGGCAAAACTGCCCAAATGCAACGCATCACGGAGGCCTACGAAGCCGATGACCTCTACACCCTGCTGCAGCTGCTGGCCGAATCGGGCCCGGCCGATGCTGATTCTGACGACGTGCTGGCCCGCTACACCCGCGCCCTGCTTCAGCAGCAAATCACCCTGAAACAGGAAATGAACGAGCTGAAATACGGCCCCGATGGCTTCGTGGGCACTTCCACCAAAAAGCAGGAACTGGAGCTGCGCCAGCTCAAACGCGACCTGCGCGCCGAGGCAGATTACGTGCAGCACGTGGCCCTGCTCATGCGGGAGCCGGACGGCTTGCGCGACGTACTCAGGCAGCTAGCCGCCGAAGGCTTGGGCAGCCTCTAGCGCGGCAGCTGCCAGTCCGGCGCCGGGTTTCGGTTGTAACTACTCATCCCCTGCGGGCTGGTTTTTGGCAATGTAGGCCAGCCGGCCGTCGGTGAATAAGTTGTGGAAGTACACCACGGCGATGGCAAAGACCACGGAAAACAAGCTGAGCAGCGCATTATAATAAACCGGTGCCAACAGCGAAAATCGAATAAATACCGTTATCAGCACGAATGCGGAATACCGAAAAATATCCGGGTAATGCAACGTGTACCGAAAGGCCACGAGCATAAACAGTAGGTCGCCAAAAATTAATATCATGTAAAACCGGTCCGCCGACTGCACCCAGTGGCTGCTGCTGAACATGTGGAAAACATCGTACCCGTACATGCCCAGCAGGGTAATGAGCACCAGCAGCGCAATGAATTGTTTCAGCAACACAAATTGCAGCTTATCGCCTTCCTGCGTGATAGAGCGGTGCCGCTGAATCCCGTAATACACCGAAAGCAGCAGGAAAACCAGCAGGGCGCCCACGCCATCGGATACCATTTTATACACCGATTCGAGCTGGCTTTGCAGGGGAATCTGGAAATTATAGTGCGAGAATTCTTTAAAAGAAGACCGCAGTAAAATCAGGCTCAAAATTTCAATCTGCTTGCCGATGGAATTGGCAATGGAGGCGGGAATAACAAATACCAGGCTCACCATTTCAAAAAACAGCAGCAGCGTAAACGATATTTCCACGGCCTGCAGAAAATGGACCCGCCCCCACATTCCCGGCAGAACCAACACGCCGGAATAATTGACCAAGGCCAACACCATGCTCAGGATAAACACCGTCACCAGCACCACACTCAGCACGTAAGCTGTTCGCTTACTTTCCCAAATGAGTTGCAGAGGCAAGTAAGTTGAGCGTACAATGCGAGCCAGCAGTAGCATAAGCGGCGGTTTGTCAGTTACAGGAATTTGTAATCCATATAGTTATTATTCACTAACAAGATTAAAAGCAAAAAAGCCAGCTATTCAGGTAAAAAACCTGAATAGCTGGCTTGGCGGGCAAAACCCTGTAAAACAAATTCTCACCCGGCGGCAGGCGCAACGGCCCGGCCCGGCAAGAAGCTGCCGCAATTGGCGGGCTTAGGCGCCTTTCGAGGCCAGAATATCTACCATTTCAATCTGGGGTGGGCTGGCCCACAAATCGGCGTGGGTGCCCAGGGCGGCGGCTACCTGGCCCGCGAGGTGGGCTTTGCGGCCGGCTTCGTCGGGGAAGGTGTCGAAAATACCGAACGTGGACGGGCCCAGGCGCAGGGCGTACCAGGTGGTGGTGGCGGGCTCAGCCTCCACAATGGGAAGGGCGCCGGCCAGAAAATCAGCAACGGTTTGTTCGTGGCCGGGCTTCACTTCGAGGCGGACCAACAGGGCTACTTTTACCATACGAGAAAGGTGTTAAGGGTGAATTTTCATCCACAACAAACGTAAAGTTGTTTTGGCTGCAAGCAGCGTGGCGACCTACGCAAGGAATGCCACGGCGGTTTGAATTACCTCGGCGTCGCGCAGAATGCGGTTGTGGCCCAGCCCCTGGGTGGCGTGAAACACCGCTCCGGGCCAGGCCGCCGCAATTTCCTGGCCTTCTGCATACGGAATAATTTCGTCGTCCTCATCGTGTAGCACCAGCACTTTTTCGGCGCCCATGCGCGGCCCAGCGACAGCCGCGGCAAACGAATCGGCCGGGCGGCCGGTGGTGCGCTGAATGTGCGTGGCAAACCGCCCCACCAGCCCGTGGGGCAAGCGCAGAAAATCGGCAAACCGTTCAGCAACCACCTGCAGCCCTTCCGGCGCGCTCATCAACACGAGGCGTGGCAGCACCGCCCCCGCCGGCAGCCGCACCGGCAGCCCTGCCACCGACGCCGCCCCAAACGAGTGCGCCACAATGGCCCGCACCTCACCCAACGTATTTATCACCGCTTGGATGGCCCCACCAAAATCGGTTAGCGTAACCTGCCGGCCACTCGAAGCGCCGTGTGCGGGGCCGTCCAGGGCTACCACACGGTAGCCAGCCGCCAGCAGCGGGCCCACCCAGGCCCCCCAAAAGCTGGCCCGATGCTCCCAGCCGTGCACCAGCAGCACGGCGGGCGCGGCGGCCGGGCCCCATTCGTACACGGCCACGGTGCCCGTTGCAGCTGCCACGGTACGGCGGGCAGCATCGGCCAAGGCCGGGGCTTCCCAGGCTTTGAGTGGCAGCCGGCGCGGCGTCACAAATAGCCCCCACGCCTGCCGGAACGCCAGCGTTGGGGCAATGGTCCACTTTAGCCACAATTGCCAACGCAGCAGACGCAGGCCAGGCGGCAGCATGTCTTTCAGAACTTTCGGGGCTTTGGCAGGCAAAATATCGGGCATGAAGAAGAAGTTTTGTAGCACACGCTTTAGCTTGTGCAGCGGCCGAATAGGATATAATATTATTTCCAGTAACCAATTGATAAATAAGCCAAAGCGCATGCTATGTCTCAGCTCAGCAGCTCTAGCCGTAGCTGGCCTAGTATCACCTGAAAAGGCATTTCATCGTGCACACGGGCTGTTTGCAGGGCTCCGGTGAGCGTGCTGAGGAGTTGCGTGGCTTTGGCGGCCGGGCTCCCCACAAAACGCAGTGCCCCGGTAGCCCGGCCTACGGCCAACACCTGCGCCAGCCACTCAGTCAATTCCCGGTTGAAGGTGCGCAGCTCCACCTGCATGGGGGCGGGCAAAGTCCGAAAATCAGCCGCTAATGCCCCAAAAAGGCACACTTGGCGGCTGTGCCCGAGGTGGGTATCATACACAGCAAACAGGGCTTCAAGCTGCTGATTCGAGGGCAAATCAGCAACGCGGGGCAGGTCGCGCCACTTGCGGAGGCGGCACAGCTGCCGGGCCACTATGGCCGTGCCGAGGTCGTCTTTGCTGGGGTAATGGTAGTGAATGGCCGCCGGCTTCACGCCCAGCTCTTTGGCCAAATGCTGGTAGCTGAAGGCATTGAAACCCCGCTCCAGCAGCAATTCCTCTGCTAGGTCGAGGATGCGCGTGCGAGTGTCGGGTGGCAATTTGGTAGCTGAGGAAGTTGACATGACAGGGCAAATATACTACTTACTTACTAATTAGTAAGTAAGTAGTATATGCACAAAAAAACCTTCCCTGTTATCAGGAAAGGCTCTGGCCGTTCTCAATCATTGTCGTAACTCCCGGCTATTCTTCCGGGTTGCGCCCCAGCGCATCCACGGCGGCCTGCACGGCCTCGGCCCGATAGGCCGGCGCGGTAGCGGGGGCTTTGAGCAGGCGCAACAGGCGTTGGTACTTCTGGCGGCCCTCAGTCAGCATTTGCTCGCTCACTTCAATCGTGAACACGCCGAAGGGCTCTACCTTTTGCACCCCAACTAGTAAAAACCGCTCGGCGCGCAGCGCGTCGGTGTAAAAAGCAGCTTGCCGGTCATAGTCGTAGGCCGAGCATTGCCAGAGGAAATGGTCGGCATCGCGGGCCATGGTGGTCTTAAAGTCGATGATGGTGAACGGTTGGTCGGGGTGGTCCACGATGAGGTCGGCGCGCAGCTTGCAGAGCGTGTCGGTGTCGGGTTCGGTAAATACCACGCTGGTTTCGGGCTGCCCCAGTGCCAGTAGCTCCGCCAGGCGGGCATCGAGCTTCACGCCTTCCACCAGCCACCACACCAGTGTATCGTTCAGGCCGGGCAAGCCGGGCACGTAGTCGGCTGGTTCGAGCAGGGCAGTGTGAAAAGCCGTCCCAAAGTTCAGGGCGCCCTCGTTGGAGTTGGTCTGGGGCCGCGGCGGCCGGCCGTCGAGCGCATCGCGCAGGCGCGAGAGGTCCGAGTTCGCAATGGCGGGCAGGGCGCGGTAGGTATCGTAGTCAAGACGCAGCAGGTCGGGGCGGCGGTAGGGAACGGCTGATTCGGGCATAGGTAATAAGGTAACAATTAAAAGCGCAGGATGGCTCCCCACGGGCACCCTGGCGGGCGGCAGGCGGCGGTGTCGGGCGCAGTTCCGTACTTCGGCTCAGCGGGTTGCACGCCCGGCTCTCAAAACCTCAATGCACCCCACCATGGCTTCCTGGATTCCATACGCCCTCCTGTCGGCATTGTTTGCGGCTCTCACGGCTATTTTCGCAAAAATCGGCATCCGAGGAGTCGACTCCGATTTGGCCACGGCCATTCGCACGGTGGTCATTTTGCTGCTGGCCTGGGCCATAGCCCTGGCACGCGGGGCCACAGCCGGCCTGCCAGACCTGTCGGGGCGCACCTGGGTTTTCCTGATGCTGTCGGGCCTGGCCACCGGCGCATCGTGGGTGTGCTACTTCCGGGCCCTTCAGTTGGGCCCCGTGAGCCAGGTGGCGCCGGTAGACAAGCTGAGCGTGGCGCTGGCCCTGCTGCTGGCGGTGGTGTTCTTAGGCGAAACCATTTCGGTGCGCGGCGCCGTCGGCGCCGGTCTTATTCTGGCCGGCACCGTGGTGCTGGTGTGGCGCTAGTACGCCTCTTTGCGCAAACCGAGGCGCGAAAGTTTGGCCAGACAGCATCCACGAACCACTGCTGGCGTTGCGCTAGTGCGCTACTCGTGCAAACAGCCGGCTTCCCTCCTTCCACCGTTGCGCTTTGCCCGCAATTTCGGCCAGCCCCAGGTTGTGGATGCTGCCCAGGTGCGTGGTTTGAAATTCGCGGTGCGGCACGTAACTACCGTCTTCCACGGCCCGGCCCACCTGCTGGTAGGCATCCCGAAACGGCACGCCGGCGATGATGAGTTGATTGATGTTTTCAACCGAAAAAATGGGGTCGTATTTGGCCTGTTCAATCACGCCGGGCTTAATCTTGATTTCGGGCAGCGCAAACAGCAATATATCGAGCAAATCCGCGAACTGCATCATGGGCCCAAACAGCAGCTCCTTCAGCAGCTGGAAGTCGCGGTGGTAGCCGCTGGGCAGGTTGCTGGTGGCTAGTATGATGTCGTTGGGCAATGCCTGCAGGCGGTTGGCGTGGGCACGCACCAGCTCAAACACGTCGGGGTTTTTCTTGTGCGGCATGATGCTGGAGCCCGTGGTGAACTCCTTGGGCAGCGTCACAAAGCCCAGGTCCTGACTGTTGTAGAGCACCAGGTCGTAGGCCAGCTTGCCCAGCGTGCCGGCCGCGCCGGCAATGGCAAAGGCCAGCGTTTTCTCGGTTTTGCCGCGCAGCATCTGCGCGCCCACGGCACTCACGGCTACGCTGCCAAAACCCATTTCCCGGGTGGTCATTTCGCGGTCGATGGGAAAGCTGCTGCCAAAGCCCGCGCCTGAACCAAGCGGGTTTTGGTCGGCCACGGCGTGCGCGGCTTCAAACAAGTTCAAGTCCAGCAGCAAATGCTCGGCATAAGCCGAAAACCACAGGCCGAAGCTGCTCGGCATGGCCGCCTGAAAGTGCGTGTAACCCGGTAGCAGGTCGTTTTTATGCGCCTCGGCCTGTTGCAGCAGCACCTCGGCCAGCGCCAGCATCTTTGTCGCAATCTGCTCGGTGTAGTCTTTTATAAATAGCTGAATGGCGGTCAGCACCTGGTCGTTGCGGGAGCGGGCGGTGTGAATTTTCTTGCCCGCATCCCCAAAATTCTCCGTTAGGTAATGCTCTATTTTCGAGTGCACATCCTCAAAATCAGCTTCAATCTGAAAAGTACCGGCGGCCACCTGCGCCACCAGCTCGTCGAGCCCACTGATGAGTTGCTGCCGTTCGGTTTCAGAAATCAAACCTGCCTGGGCCAGCATATTGGCCTGGGCTTTGGAGGCCAGCAGGTCGAAGGGCGCGAGGTACATATCCAATTCCCGGTCATGACCCACCGTAAATTTCTCAATGTTCTCATTAACCGAAAACCCTTTCTCCCAAATTTTCATAACGCACTACTTAAAACGTAAACCCAGCTAGTAATTCGATGTAATCCCGAATGCCGGCGCGTATTTCACTCAGCATAATATACTCGTCCGGTGTGTGCGAGCGGGCACTTTCTCCCGGCCCCATTTTCAGCGTCTCAAACGGCATCATGGACTGGTCGGAGAGCGTGGGAGAACCGTAAATCTGCTTGCCCATTGCTACCCCCCGGCGCACCAGCGGGTGACTTTCGCTGATGCTGCAAGAATTCAGATGCGTAGACCGCGGCGTAATTTCCGCCTGCACATTGGCCCGAATAACATCCAGAATTTCCTGGTTCTGGTACAGCTCGTTGGTGCGCACATCAACTACAAACTGGCAGCGGTCGGGCACCACGTTGTGTTGCGCGCCAGCCGCTATTTGCGTCACCGTCATTTTCACTGGTCCCAGCAACGGCGACACCCGCGGAAACTGATAGCACCGCAGCCACTCAATATCGTCCAGAGCTTTGTAGAGGGCGTTTTCACCTTCCTCGCGGGCGGCGTGGCCGGTTTTTCCGTGGGCGGTGGCGTCCAGCACCAGCAGGCCTTTTTCGGCAATGGCGAGGTTCATGCCCGTGGGTTCGCCCACAATTCCCAAGGCAATTTTCCCAAGTTGCGGCAGAATGCTTCTGATTCCGTTGCTACCCGAAATTTCTTCTTCGGCGGTAATCGCGCAAATTAAATTAAACGCATTTTCCTGACCCTGGAAATACAGGAAAACCACCAATAAGCTTACGGCCGAAGCGCCCGCATCATTACTGCCAAGGCCGACTAATTTATCGCCTTGCAGCACGGCTCCAAATGGGTCGTGCGTCCAGCCCACGCCGGGCTTCACCGTGTCGTGATGCGAATTGAGCAGGATAGTTGGCTTGTTGGCATCGAAGTGCGTGGAAGTAGCCCACACGTTATTCTGCTGCCGTTGCGCTGCTATACCATGCCCAATTAAAAACGCCTGAATCAGACCAGCCGTATCGGCTTCCTCCCGCGAAAACGACGGCGTTTTAATTAGCCGAATCAGTAAATCAACGGCCTCCGCGCTCAGTTGATTTATCAATTCAGACATAATGTGGTTTTCAGTGCGCCATCAATGTAGAGCGCGTGCTCAATAATTACTTTTTCTACCCCATACTGCAAGGCATCAAATGCATTTTCTAATTTAGGTAGCATGCCATCGGCAATTATTCCACTTTCTTTTAATTCAGCGTAATCAACCAGGGTAATGGTGGGGATAACTGATTTTTCATCAATAATGTCGGCCAATACGCCGTGTTTTTCGAAGCAAAAATGCAGTTCCACCGCATATTGCCGGCTCAGGGCTTTGGCCAGCGATGCGGCAATGGTGTCAGCGTTAGTATTCAGCAATTGGCCCTGGCCGTCGTGGTTAATCGCGCAGAATACAGGTGTTAATCCCATCTCCAGAAACTGGCGCACCATATCGGCATTAATGCTCTCCTCGCTCAAATCCCCCACAAAGCCGTAGTCAACTTCCCGTACCGGGCGCTTGGCAGCCAGAATCACGTTACCGTCGGCCCCGCTGAGCCCCAAGGCATTAACTCCGGCACCCTGGAGGGCGGCCACTATTTGCTTGTTGGTTTTGCCCGCGTAAAACATCGTCACAATGTCGAGCGCCGCAGCGTCGGTGATGCGGCGTCCGTGCAGCAGGCGCGGCATGATGCCCAGCCGGGCCATCATTTCGCTGGCGCCTTTGCCACCGCCGTGCACCAGTATTTTGGGGCCGCTCACATTGGCAAACAGGAGCAGGAATTCCTGCAAATCGGACGCGTTGTCGATGATGCCGCCGCCAATCTTATAAATTTTCAACGCCGCTTTCATTTTTTTCTTCACAGTCCAGCAAACCCAACAGTAAAAAGCACTGATTTCAAAAAACACCTGGGAAATGTTGCAGGCAAAAGTAGGGGCTTTTAGCTTTGCAGCAGAATTGAACCTCTTGATTCAGCCGTTCGTTACAGCGCCGAATCGATAGTTACCCGTCATGACCCGCTACTTTTCCACGTCTTCAGTACTCCCTCCGGCCATTCGGCTGAGTGTGGCAGGCGTGTGCAAAACGGCTTGCGCCCTGGTACGACGACCCTAGCGGCTTCAGCAGCCGCATGTTGGCCCTTGGCCATCCCCTTTGAGCCGGGCTAGTATCCGCTCTACTTACAGACAGGTTTGGGCTTTAGCAGGAATCACGCGGGAGAAACGCGTGGCCCGGACAGCCGCGCATCTATCCCTAAGTTTTTATAAATCAATGATAATTCGGGTTGCAACAGCAGCGGACGCGCAGTACGCTGAACAATTATGCCAATGGTACGTCGAGTCGGCCAAAACGAGGGGCACCGGCATCGCCAAGCGCGAGCCAGACTATGTGGCCCGCAAAATGGCCAGCGGCGACAGCATCATTGCCTTTGTGAACGGCGAGTTAGCGGGCTTTTGCTACATCGAAATCTTTGATGATAAGACGTTTGTGGTGAATTCGGGCCTGATTGTGAACGCCGAAATCCGTAAGGGCGGCGTGGGGAAGGCCATCAAACAGGCCGTGTTCGACCTGTCGCGCAGCAAGTACCCGCAGGCCAAGATTTTCGGTATCACCACCAGCCTGGCCGTAATGAAAATCAACACCGACCTGGGCTACGAACCCGTCACGTTCTCGGAACTGACCACCAGCGAAGACTTCTGGAAGGGCTGCAAAAGTTGCAAGAACTACAGCATTCTGATGGAGAACGAGCGCAAGCTGTGCCTTTGCACTGGCATGCTCTACGACACGCCCGAGAAGCAGCTGGTGCAACTGCAGGTGCCCGATTTTGCTGTTGCTATAAGTTCGCCTAACTCTGGCGCGGCCGGTTAGACCTGTGCGGTAAGCTTTAGCTTGCCGTGCTCCGAATACGAAGCCTAACTCACCATTTATCCAACGGCAAGCTAAAGCTTACCTCACACCGATAATGAAGAAAAAAGCCATTCTCGCCTATAGTGGCGGCCTCGACACCTCGTTTTGCGCCGTGTATCTGTCACGCGACCTCGACCTGGAAGTGCACACTGTCATCGTCAATTCGGGCGGCTTCACAGCCGAGGAGTTGGCCGCCATCGAGAAGCGGGCCTACGAATTGGGCTCGGTAAAGCACGAGGTAATTGACGTGACTACGCGCTTTTACCAGAATTGCCTGCGCTACCTGCTGTTCGGCAACGTGCTGAAAAACGACACCTACCCACTGAGCGTGAGCGCCGAGCGCATGTTCCAGTCGCTGGCCATTGCCGAGTACGCCCGCGCCAACGAGGCCGACTACATCGTACACGGCAGCACCGGGGCCGGCAACGACCAGGTGCGTTTCGACGTGGCTTTCTCAGTAATTTCGCCTAAAACCGAGATTCTAACGCCCATCCGCGACCTGAAACTATCGCGCCAGGCCGAGATTGAATACCTGCAAAAACAGGGCTTCGAAATGAGCTGGGAAAAGGCGAAATATTCCATCAACAAAGGCATCTGGGGCACCAGCGTGGGCGGCGTCGAAACGCTGACTTCGCACGAAGCTTTGCCGGAAAGCGCCTACCCGTCGCAGTTGCAGCGGCAGGATTCAGAACTTGTGGAAATCACCTTCGAACGCGGTGAACCCGTGGCCCTGAATGGCGAAACGATGGACCCGGTAGCCCTGATTCAGAAGCTGAACGAGCTGGGCTCGGCCTTCGCCATCGGCCGCGACACGCACGTAGGCGATACTATTCTGGGCATCAAGGGCCGGGTGGGTTTTGAGGCGCCCGCACCACTCATCCTCATTAAGGCGCACCACTTGCTGGAGAAGCACACCAGCACCCGCTGGCAACTGCTGCACAAGGACTACATCGCCAACTGGTACGGCACGCTGCTGCATGAGGCGCAATACCTCGACCCGGTGATGCGCGACATGGAAGCCTTCCTGGAATCGTCGCAAAGCCACGTTTCGGGCAAGGTATTCGTGCAGCTTCGCCCCTACCGGTTTGAGTTGCTTGGCATCGAATCCAAATACGATATGATGCAGTCGAAAGTGGCCACGTATGGCGAGGAAAACAACGCCTGGGACGCGCGGGATGCGCGGGGCTTCATCAAGATTTTTGGCAACCAGCTGAAAATTAGCGCCAGCCTACACGATGAAAATTAAGGCCGGCATCGTGGGCGGAGCTGGCTACACGGCCGGCGAGCTGATTCGCATTCTGCTGCACCACGAGTTTGTGGCGTTGGGCGGCATCGTGAGTTCCTCGAACGCGGGCAACCCCGTGCACCAGGTGCACGACGACCTCGTGGGCGAAATCGACCTGGTTTTCGCCTCCGAGCTGGCTGGCGATGAGGACGTAGTGTTTCTATGCTTGGGCCACGGCAATTCCAAAGCTTGGCTGCACAAAAACACCCTGCCTGAAACCACGCACATCATCGACCTGAGCAACGATTTCCGCCTGACGGCCGATGCTGAGTTTGCAGGCCGCGAATTCATCTACGGCCTGCCGGAGTTGAACCGAAGTCGCATTCAACAAGCGCAGAGCATTGCCAATCCCGGCTGCTTCGCCACGGCCATTCAGTTGGCGCTGCTGCCGCTAGCCCGGGCCGGCCGGCTCACCGACGACATCCACGTGTCGGCCATTACCGGCTCGACCGGCGCGGGCCAGGGCCTGTCAGAAACGGTGCATTTCTCGTGGCGCAGCAACAACGTATCCATTTACAAGCCCTTCACGCACCAGCACCTCGGCGAAATCAGCGAGAGTCTGGCGCAGCTACAGCCGCAATCAGATGCTGAGATTCACTTCATCCCCTACCGCGGCAATTTCGCGCGGGGCATTTTCGCCAGCGTCTACACGCCCTCGGATTTGACGCAGGACGAAGCGCGAGCGCTGTACAAGAAGTTTTATGCCGACGCGCCGTTCACCACGGTTTCGGACCAGGAAATTCATTTGAAGCAGGTGGTAAATACAAACAAATGCCTGCTGCACGTACAGAAACAGGGCAAGCAATTATTAATTACCTCGGTCATTGATAATCTGGTGAAAGGCGCATCGGGCCAGGCGGTGCAGAACATGAATCTGCTGTTCGGCCTACCGGAAACGACGGGGTTGAACTTAAAAGCAGGGCTTCTATAATAAAACGGAACAGTCATGCTGAGCGAAGCCGAAGCATCTCTACCGCTTCGTTATAGTACTTACCCAACGAAGCGGTAGAGCTGCTTCGGCAAGCTCAGCATGACGCTCTTATTTTAACTACGCTCTGACACCGTCACTACATGGACCTCTTCAACGTTTACCCACTCGTCAATATCACGCCCGTTCGTGCCCTCGGCGCGAAACTCTGGGACGACCAGGGCCAGGAGTACCTGGATTTCTACGGCGGCCACGCCGTGATTTCCATCGGCCACAGCCACCCGCACTACGTGCAGCGCCTAATAGCGCAGCTGCAAAACATCGGCTTCTACTCCAACTCGGTGCAGATTCCGATTCAGCGCGAGCTAGCCGAGAAGCTGGGCCGCGTGTCGGGCTACCCGGATTACTCGCTGTTTCTGTGCAACTCCGGGGCTGAGGCCAACGAGAATGCGCTGAAGCTAGCATCGTTCCACACCGGCAAAAAGCGGGTCATCGCCTTTCGGGGCGCGTTTCACGGCCGCACCTCAGGTGCGGTGGCCGCCACCGACATCCCCAAAATAGTAGCGCCCTTCAACGCCGACCACGCCATTTCCTTCGTCGAGTACGACTTAAAAGCGGTGGCCGAAATCCTGCGCGGCGGCGATGTCTGCGCCGTGATTATCGAGCCGATTCAGGGCGTGGGCGGCATCATCCGGCCTTCCGATGATTTCCTGCAAGGCCTCTCGCTGCTGTGCGGCGCGCACAACGCCCTGCTGATTGCCGACGAGGTGCAGAGCGGCTACGGCCGCAGCGGTAAGTTTTTTGCCCACCGGCACGCCGGCATCCGCCCCGATATCATTGCCGTGGCCAAGGGCATGGGCAACGGCTTCCCCATCGGCGGCATTCTGATTGCGCCCACACTGGAAGCCTCCTACGGCCTGCTGGGCACCACTTTCGGCGGCAACCACCTGGCCTGCGCTGCCGCCTTGGCCGTGCTCGAAGTCATTGAGGATGAATGCTTATTAGTTCATGTTACCGAAATGGGCGACTACCTGCGTCAGGAATTGGAAGCCCATGCCGGGGCCGTAGAAATTCGCGGGCGGGGGTTGATGGTGGGCATTAAATATGACTTCCCAATCAAGGAAATCCGCGACAAGCTGCTGACGGAACACCACATTTTCGTGGGCAACGCCTCGGACCCCACGGTGCTCCGGCTGCTGCCGCCGCTGAACATCACGAAGGCGGAGGTTGACCGGTTTTTGGTGGCTTTGTATGAGCTGGTTTCCGTGACGGCCTGACGTTGCGCCTCACCCCTAGCCCCTCTCCGAAAAGGAGAGGAGGACTAGCTTCTAGTTTTTAGTCTTAGCTTTTCTCGCCCGCGCCGCCGTGGCTCCCCTCTCCTTTTCGGAGAGGGGCCGGGGGTGAGGCGCAACGCCAAAACGACTAGCATATGGAACCTGCCGATAAATACCTGCCCCAAGACAAAATCTTCACGGCCGATAAAAAGCAGTACGCCCGGCTAGACCTAAAAGAACGCGCCCGAGCCATGCGCAAAGAAGCTACGCCCGCCGAAGCGCAACTGTGGCAACTCCTGCGCGGCAACCAGCTTGGCGTAAAATTCCGCCGCCAACACAGCATCGACCGATACATCGTAGACTTCATGTGTCTCTCGCACAAGCTCATTGTAGAACTAGACGGAGCCGGCCACCTCGAACCCGACCAAGCCGACTACGACAACGGCCGCACCGCCTACCTCCAGGAATTAGGCTACCGCATCCTCCGCTTCTCCAACGAGCAAACCCTCAACCTCCCTCGCCGCGTCCTAGCCACCATCAAAGCCAACCTCTAACCCCCAAACCCCACCCCAACAGAACACTCCCCCTCTCCTTTTCGGAGAGGGGGCCGGGGGGTGAGGCGCAACGCCCGCAAAATGCCACAAGTAACCCTAACCCTCTCCGACGGCACCGCCATCACCGGCGAATCCTTCGGGGCCTTCACCTCCGCCGCCGGCGAAGTCGTGTTCAGCACGGCCATGACCGGCTACCCCGAAAACCTCACCGATGCTTCCTTCGCCGGCCAGATTCTGGTGCTCACCACCCCGATGGTAGGCAACTACGGCGTGCCCGGCGAGGACCTGTACGAGTCGATTTCGACCATTTTCGAGTCCGACAAAATCCACATTGCCGGGCTCGTGGTGAACTACTACTCCGAGGAGCACAGCCACTGGAACGCCGCCAAAAGCCTCGGCGACTGGCTGAAGGAGTACAACATCCCCGGCATCTGCGGCGTCGATACCCGCATGCTCACCAAGAAGCTGCGCGAGGAAGGCGCGATGCTGGGCAAAATCGTGGCCGAGGACGACGTGCCCTTCCACGACCCCAACCTCGACAACCTGGTGGCGCAGGTGAGCCAGCCCGGCGTGGAGCACTTTGGCAGCGGCCAGCACAAAATCGTGCTCGTGGACTGCGGCACCAAAACCAACATCATCCGCTGCTTTTTGGAGCGCGACGTGGAGCTGATTCGCGTGCCCTGGGACTACGATTTCACGACCCTGGCCTACGACGGCCTGTTTTTGAGCAACGGCCCCGGCGACCCCAAAATGTGCGAGGCCACCATCCGGCACCTGCAAAAAGCCCTGGTCCAGGACAAGCCCATTTTCGGCATCTGCCTGGGCTCCCAGCTCATGGGCCTGGCGGCGGGCGGCGACACGTTCAAGCTGAAATACGGCCACCGCAGCCACAACCAACCCGTGAAGCTCACCGGCACCCAGCGCTGCTACATCACCAGCCAGAACCACGGCTTCGCGGTGGATACCGAAACGCTACCCGCCGGGTGGCAGATGCTGTTCGAGAACCTGAACGACGGCACCTGCGAAGGCATCAAGCACACGTCCAAACCGTTCTTCTCCACCCAGTTCCACCCCGAAGCCGCCGGCGGGCCGCAGGATACAGAGTTTCTGTTTGATGACTTTTTGAAAGCGGTGGTGGTGTATAAGAACGGCAAGTAGAAGAACGTCATGCTGAGCGGAGCGCAGCGAAGTCGAAGCATCTCTACCGCTTCGTTGGGGTAGTAATTAAATTTCAACAATTCCAATCTAAAAATCATGTTTAGTCGAGGCGCTCACAGCTACCCTGTTCCTAGTTTTTTGACTGAGCAAGGAATTTCGCAGCATACATATGGCAAATGGCTTGATAAGGCAACCGCAGCCATTACAAAGCGCGACAGAGTGCGTCTTAAGCCTGCAATTATATTAGACTTGTTGCAGCGGCCTAGGCAATGAATAGTGTGGATATTTGAGCATGAAAATCTCCGTTCAAGACTTGAAAACACCTCGTCAATGGCGTTCTGCGTTGGGGTGTGATGCCCATCATTTCGAGCAACTTCTGGCGGTATTCCAGCGGGCCTATGCGGCGTTGCACGAGATGCAACTCGCTGAAAGGATGGTCATTCATCCCGCTGGAACGCGCATGAAGGATGAGGAAGATTTGCTTTTCTTCACCCTGTTTAGTTGCAAATCAGGACTGACTTATGACGTGCTGGGATTGGTCTGTGGCCTGGACGGGGCCACGGCCAAGCGCCGACAAGACGAAGGCTTAGCCGTGCTGCGGGAAGCACTCCGTTTGGCGGGTTGTTTGCCGGAACGCGAATTTCAATCCCCCGCCGAGTTGCAGCGCTATTTTTCTAAACGGCGGGCCGTGCTCGTCGATGCCACCGAATTCGCTACCCAACGACCAGCGGAAAAAACCGCGCAAAA